>CAVROP010000062.1:0-30697 GCA_963722675.1 uncultured Acidobacteriota bacterium | reverse complement strand
CGGCGTTTGCCGGTTCACTGCTCTGGCTTCCACCCCCTCACGTGGAAGCTGTGGCTTGGATCGCCTCGGTTCCGGAGATGGGTTGTGGTTTTTTTTACCTGTTGGGATTCCGGCTTTTCTTGCGCGCCGAAAGGTCAGGAAGCCGGCGCTTGGCTGGCCACGCTCTTGCCGCACTTGCCTATTTTCCGGCGCTTTTCAAGGAAGCCGCTCTTAGTTTTCCGCTGCTCGTGATTGTCTACTGGTACTTCTTCGCCGAAACTGCTGAGGCCTGGCGCCGGCGAGTCGCTTGCTGGAGCGTGTACGCGGGCGCGGTGCTGGCGTACTCGTTGGTGCGCGTTGCGGTGCTGGGACACTTCTCCCGGGTAGGTCATTTGTGGAAGATCTCGCTCAACATCGTGGCGGCCGCGGCGGGGTTGTTGGGCCAGCATGCCCGGCTCTTCTTTGGCCTTTCCACCTTAACGTTTTTCATACCTTCGAGCCTGGATCGAGCTTGCGCTCGGTGTGGCCGTGGCTGGCCCTGCTGGCTCTGCTGGCGGCAGGCGCGCTGCGAAAGCGCCAGCCGGTTCTTGGCTTTCTCCTGGTGTGGTCGGCGGTAACCCTGTTGCCCTGTCTGGACGTTCGCCAGCTCAGCTTTCCGTTGCTGGCGGAGCGCTTTTCTTATCTGCCGTCGGTGGGCCTCTGCTTGGCCCTCGCGTACTTCGGCCTGGATTGGCTCCCGCAACGCCTGCCGCAGGCCCGCCGGGCCCCTGTGGTTCTGTCTGCCCTCGGCCTTATCCTTTGCTTCTGGTGTATTCAAGACGTCCGGGCAATTCCAAACTGGCGCAGCAACGAAACCCTTTTCGGCTATTCCCTTCGTGTCGCCCCCAACGCGGGCTTGGTTCGCATTCACCACGGTCTCGATTTGCAGTATCTCGGGCATGACCTGGAAGGCGCCAGGAAAGAGTTTGAGGCGGCGCTGCGCTTGAACCTGGCCGGTTTTTACCCACTGAATACAGTCACCTATGACGCTCTTATTGGCTTGGGCCAAGTCGCCGACCTCCAAGGCCGCCACGACGAGGCGCTGAAGTATTATCAAAAGGCCGCTCGAGTTCTGCCTTATCACAGCCTTGCTTACGATATCCTGGGCGCGGTCTACTTCCCCCGCGCTGAATATGCGAAAGCCGCAGAGTATTTCGTCGTTCGGTGCAGGTGAACCCGCAGGACACGACCGCGCGTTTCTATCTTGGGACCTGCTGGATGAAGCTCGGCAGGTACAGGGAGGCGGCGGAGCAGTTTCGCGCGGCGCGCGAGGTTGAACCGGCTTATTGGCAAGCCTATGGCGCCGAGGCCCAGGCCCTCGAGGCTGCCGGGGATGCCGCCGGAGCCGCTGCCGTCCGCAAACTGAAGCCCGCAACGGAGTGAACCCGCCGTCGCACCTTATTGTGCAATCATGTACAATTGTTTCCTGGAGGACCTGCGCGTGAGAACAATTACCTTCAGTGAATTTCGACGGAATGCTTCGGGGATTTTCGACCTGGTGGAGAAGGGCGAGAAGATTTGCATCCTGCGCCACGGCAAAGTGATTGCCAATCTAGTCCCGCCTGGGTCGCGCCAACCAACGCCCGCTTGGAAGCGCCCGGGCCTACGACTAGTTGTGCCCGGGGCTTCCCTAGCAAGGCCATACTCGGGAGAGGCGGTCAAAGCCTTGAACGTCTTCCTGACTCGTCGGCCTTTGCTGAGAGGTATCTCTAGGAACCGGGCAGCAATCACCTCGAGGAGATTTTGTCGTCGGCAGCCTCGTTGGGTGTTTCTGTGATCTGCTTGGCGGAGGTGGTTTCGGCATTTTGCAGGCACCGCCGGGAAGGTAGGCTTTCGCCATCGCAATATTTGAGCGCCAAGCGGGCGCTTTGGGCGGATATCGAAGACTGTAGTGTTACCGATGTGACGGAGAAGGTAATGGCGCGGGCCGTCGAGTCTCCTTGAACGCTGGCCGTTGCGCTCCTCAGACTCCCTACAGGTAGCATCAGCAGCCGAGTGGGCCGCCGATTTGTTCGTCTCAGCGGACGCAAGGCAGTGCGCGGCGGCACGGGGTTATGGACTTCACGTCGTCCAGTTGCCTTTAGCGGTATAATGAGAGTTGGGCGACCGAATGCCAGATAATTCCGCGCGAGGATCGAGGCTGAAGTATGGGCTGGATTGAAAATCGCTTTGAACAGAACTTCATCGTCACCACGGTGGACCAGATTTTCAACTGGGCGCGCAAGTCTTCCCTTTGGCCGCTCACCTTTGGTTTGGCGTGCTGCGCCATTGAGATGATCGCTTCCACCACTTCGCGCTTCGACATGGCGCGCTTCGGAGCGGAAGTGTTTCGTCCCAGCCCGCGCCAATCCGACCTCATGATTGTGTCCGGCACGGTGACCCTGAAGATGGCGCCCGCCATCAAGCGAATCTGGGAGCAGATGCCGGCCCCGAAGTGGTGCATCTCCATGGGCGCCTGTTCGAGCGTGGGCGGCCCGTTCAATACCTATGCGGTGCTTCAGGGCGTTGACAAGATCGTGCCCGTGGACGTTTACGTGGTGGGCTGCCCCCCGCGTCCCGAAAACCTCTTCTATGCTCTGCTGAAGCTCCAAGAGAAGATCGACAGCATGAGCCTGGGCAAGCGCCCCACCGAGGTCCGCCTGGAAGAGAGCATGCTGGAAGAGTTCAAGAAATCCGTCCGCATCGGCAAGCCCGGAACGCCGGAAATGGTCCAAATTGGTTAGGCGGAATCCCGAGCGGGGAACGAGGAGTGCGCATGGCCGAGTTCATCAAAGTTGCGAACCTCAATGAGCTATCTCCCGGATCGGCCAAGGCCGTCGAAGTGGCCGGGAAGACGATTGCGCTTTTCAACGTGGGCGGCACGATCTACGCCACGGACAACACCTGCTTGCACCAAGGCGGACCGCTTGGCGAAGGTGAACTCATGGGCGAGGTGGTTGTTTGCCCTTGGCATCAGTGGGAGTACAACGTTCGAACCGGCCAGAACATCGGTGACAGTTCCCTCAGAATCGCTACCTACCCCGTGCAAGTCGAGGCGGGTGATATCAGAGTAGCTGTGTAATCCGCCAATCTGCTCCTTGCCCGGACCGCCAACCGGACACACGAAATGGCGGTGCGCGCCGCCCTGGGCGCAGGCCGCCGCAGGGTGGTCCGGCAACTACTCACCGAAAGCCTGCTTCTCGCGTTGTCAGCAGTCAGCTATTCGCGGGCCGCGCGACCCCGACAGCTTAAGGACTGAACTCCTGCGAATGCGAGATCGCCTTTTAGGCGCCGCAATTCACTATTCGCAATTCACTATTCACCATTTATAATTTAGAATTCCCTGTGCCTGAACTTCCCGAAGTCGAAACGGTTCTGCAAGGTCTGAAGCAGCATGCCTTGGGGCGCCGCATCCTTGCCGTCGAGGTCCGCCATCCGGGCGTTATTGCGGGGTCGCCGGAGCGGTTCGTCGCTGAGGTCGAGGGACGGACTATCGTTTCGATGCGGCGCAAGGGCAAGGCGCTGGCTCTCGAGCTCGAGGCCGAGAACACGCCGCCGCGTTATCTTCTCGTGCGGCTCGGCATGACCGGGCAGTTCACCGTCGCCGCGCGCAATACTCCTCTCGCGCCGCACACCCACGTGCTGCTCGCCGTCGGTGAGCACGCTGAGCTGCGCTTTCGCGACGTGCGCCGCTTTGGTCGATTGCGTTCCTGCACGCGTGAGGAACTGGAATCCGTGTTCGACCGCCTCGGCCCGGACGCGCAGGAAGCAACGGAGGAACAGTTCCTGAGCGCCATGCGCGGACGGCACGGCGCCATCAAAAGCTGGCTGATGAACCAGCAGTTGCTCGCAGGCCTCGGCAACATCTATGCGGATGAGGCGCTATTTGTGGCCGGAATCCACCCCCTGGCGCAGCCGGGCAGGGTTTCTGCTTCCAAGGCTCGCCGGCTCTTCAAGGCCGTCAGAAAAGTACTAGACCATGCGGTGAAGCTCCAGGGCACCAGTTTCCGCGACTACGTTGACATCGAGGGCCGCCCCGGCAACTACGAGCCGCGCCTGCGCGTTTACCAGCGCACCGGTGAACCCTGCCGCCGCTGTGGCCGACCGATCCGGCGCCTGGTGATTGCCGGCCGCAGCAGCCATTTCTGTCCGCGCTGCCAGCCGCGCCCCCGCCACGTCGCCCGGATGCGCGGCGCGCGCCGGTAACTTTCCGTTCAAAAACTCACGAAAAACCGCCGAGATTCCTCGCTGAGAACGGCTCCTCCCCTTTCCCCTCAGGCCAACAATGCGATGAGCCGCTGCAACTCCAACTGCCGTCCTGGCTCGCCAAGCGGAGGGCAATCGGCTGGTGCCGCTCCCCCTTCCCTCAAGTCCTTTGCAAACAGCATGCAGGTGGCACGGCCGCATTCCCCGCAGTTGGTCTTCGGCAGTGCCTTGTAGACCTCTAGCAAGCTAGGGGGGTCTTTCGCGGCGGTGAAGTCTGGATCGAGATTCCGCCGGCGGCACCACGTATCGTTGACCTTCTGGACGGCATCGGCGATCACGCTGGCAGCCTCCTCGCCATTCTTAACCGGGGCACAGCCGATCTCGCGCGGCCTGAAAGCGTACTTGCGACCCTCATTCTTCCACAAGAGTACTGCGCTGGCGGGGTAGAACTCCGCGCCCGGCAGCACCGCGTTCAGATAGGGGAGCAATTCACATATGTCCACATCCAGGCGGGCCTTGGCATCCCAGATTTCCGCTCCCGGCCGGCATGCAGGCCGGATCAGTTCGACATCCCAACAGCGTATCAGAGTTTCTGAATCCATGGTTTCTCCAAGTTGTTTCTATGCACCAAGATCGTACAGCTGGCGCACCCTGAGAGCCGGACCTTCCCGCTGCGCTGGGAGCAGCATCGATATCAAGGCCACGAACTGCAACATGGGCAACGTGAGCAACAGAATTACCGACGGCTTGGTGCAATATGCCTCCAAAAAAACTAAGGAGGGGAACGACTGACTTTACCGCAGCTTTCCGCGAATTACCGTGATCGACCCGATGGGCAGGGTATACATGCCGTCGGGGCTGGGAGCCATGGTGGTGTTCTTGTTTTCGCTGGGAGTGTTGCAGTACTGCACCAGGGCGACTGACCCCGCGAATGAATGGTGCGCGTGTTTGGCCTCGTCGATGACGAGATGAATCTCGTGAGCCGCATTGAGGTCATGGTTGATCAGCATGAACGACCAAGTTCCGTCCGGGCGATGCACTGCGTAGGAAGTGATCACCTTGCGTCCGGCGGCGTCCATAAGGTCAGCCGAGGCAGGGAAGATCTGGTTCGCGCCTCCGCCGTGCTCGAGCCACTCAAAATTGATCATGTGCGCGGAGGTGAAGGGAGTGTATTCGGGTGTGCCGTAGGCCCCGCCGCCGTTAGGCTCTCTTCCGGCGCCAAGGAAGCCCCCGCCGGTGGCGCCATCGTTAATGGCCGGCCGGTAGAACGCCCTGCCCCCCTGTTCGAAGAACGTGCCGAACGCGTCGCATTCCCATATAGCTCGGCCCGTCACGCCCAGGTAACCCCGTGAGCTGTGGCCGGCGGTGATGCCGCTTTCGGAGATAATCAGCGGCACGTCTTTGGGAACGCCGTCCTCGCGCCACATCTGGAGGACGTGCTTCATGATTCCCGGTTCCATGTAAAGCGTGTCCCACTCGTCGGGTGGCCCGGAGCCGTTCTGCATGAGAGGGTAGTGTTCGAAAGACATGAAGGCGAGATCCTGAAGATGGCCGTGGGCCTTCAGGTAGTCGATAAAGCGACCCATCCACGAGATGCGGCCCTGGTCGTCGGCCCAAAGGGTGATGTCCTTGTTGACGCCTTCGAAAACAGGGCCGCCCAGCTTAGCGCCTGGAACGAGTTTGTGAATGGCCGTCGCCCATTGGCAGTAGATGGCCCCGTAGTCTTCCGGCATGGTGTGCTTGCCGTCGCACTCCTCGCCGATCTCAATTCCCGCCACCGGATAACCGCGCTTGTGGATGTATGCAACCTCGTTGGCGCAATCCTCCGGCGTGTCATAAATCGCTGCGCAAGCGACCAGCGCCGGATGCCCCATGGTCAATCCGCTGGTAAAGAAATTGTCCATGCCGTTGTATTCGTCGCGGCCGCCGGTGACGAGATTATCGGCCTGATGCCACGGGTCGACGGAAGAAGCGCAGAAGTTCCCTGCGGTATCGGCCGCCGAGTTGGGGAACGCAAAGGGCTGGCCGGCGGGATGCGAGTGACGCTGGCCCGGCACGGAAGGTTTCGGTTCGACTCCATCCGCCGGGTAGGCGATCGAGTAGGCGCAGCTCGCATCCATCGTCCCAACGGACAGCGTCTGGAGCGCATAACCCACGCAGTTGCGCATGTCCTGCGCGCCATGCGTATCGCAGGTTCCTGAGGATTTCGACATCAAAACGCGGACGAATCGGGCGGTAATCGGCTTAGCGGAGAGTTTCAGGTGCACGTCCCCGCCGGCGCCGTTCTCGACCGTGCCCAATGGGAAAGCCTTCCATTCCCCATTCGGACCCATGTCCCAATCGAGCGCGTTGTCGTCACCAATCCAGTATTGGACCACATAAGTGACCGCGTAGGGATCGACCCACTGGATGTGGACCGCATTGACGGCGCGTGCAATGCCCATATCGGCCACCACCCATTGCGGGTGCAGGGCGTCGCTTTCGCCGGTGAAGCGGCTGGTGAGATAGGGGTTGCTCTTCCAATAGCTTTGGAAACCTGCCACCAGAGGGGTGTCTCCGCTGGTCATGAATTCGCGATGGGGCAGCGAGTAGGAATATCCGTAATGGATCGGCTCGCCCAGTTCAGCGCTGCCGGCGTAGTATCCGCTCTTCGTGGCCGGGTCGCTCCAGGCGCCGTTTTCGTTCCAGTGCCATGCCGACAGGCGCAACTCACTGTTGTTGCGCATGGTGATCGATCCCCAACCCAGATTCTTGATCCCTTGAATCGTCTCGGGCTTGCTGAGATTATCCACCTGCGTCTTCGACAAGTCGTCCATCCACGCCCCAGTGGCCGTGTCGGGATAGATCGTATTCAGGATGTGTCCCGGCGTCACGTCCACATGCACGGTGGCCGCCTGCGGAGCCGTCTGCGCCTGAACCTGGAAATGAGTGCCGATGCATACCGGCACGAAACCCAAGCTGGCCGCAACAGCCGTCCACAGAATTCGGCGAGCCGAAATTCGTTTGAATAAATCAAGAATCATGATGGCTACTCCTTGGTCAAGGCGCATGCGTGGCAGCACCAAGAGGCGGGACAGTGAGACTGTCACTTCTCTTCTGACTTGAGCGCCGAGCGCAGCTTGTCGGCGAGTATCCCTAAGCCCTCGGCGGGAGGAGCATTGCGCTCCGCCCACTCGCGCACTTCCTCGGCCTCGCGCGCTTCCACAACTGCCTTCGCGCTCAGGCGAATGCGCCGGCCTGAGGGATCGACTTCCAACACGATGACCTCGACGTCCGCGCCGACCGGAAAGACTCGCTGGAGATCGCCTTCCTTCGCGATGCCGGTTTCGCTCATTGGGATGACACCGGTACGCCCGGGGGCCAGGAAGACGAACACGCCGAATTTCTCGTGTCGCTCGACCTTTCCCTTCAGGCGCGCGCCCGGAACGATGCCAGGCCGGGCTCCCGTAGCCCCCTCGGCCCGCCCCCAGCCTTCCTGAACGAGCGCCACGCCGATCCGTTTCTGCTCGGGGTCGATGGCGAGAATCTCGAATGTGCCCGTCATCCCTGGAGCTACCTGACCCGACCAGCCTCCCGATCGTCCGGTGGGCTCGAACGTGGATGCATGGGCCAGCGCTTCGATGCCCGGCTCGAGCTCCACGAACGCGCCGAACTGCGCGACGCGCGTGATGCGGCCTGGCAGCCGTTGGCCTACTTCGTACGTCTCGGGCACTCTCGACCAGGGGTCGGCAGAGAGCTGCTTTAACCCGAGCGATATCTTCTGCTTCTCCTCGTCCACGCGCAGGACCTTGACCGTGATCTCCTCGCCCGCTTTGACGATCTCCGCAGGGTCCGACACGCGGGACCACGCCATCTCGGACACGTGGAGCAGCCCCTGGACACCTGCGCCGAGATCGACGAACGCGCCGAACTCGCGGACGGAGGTGACACGGCCGGTCATGACGGCACCGGGGACGATCTTGTCGCGGACCTTGGCGGCGTTCGCCCGCTGCTCGTCCTCGAGGAGCGGGCGCCGGGCGACGACGAGGTCCGACCCGCCTTCCTTGTACTCGATGATCCGGAATTGGTAGACATGCCCTTCGTGCGCCGACGTGTCCGCACCGCGGAGGTCGATCTGGGAAACCGGACAGAACGCGCGGCGCCGGCCGATGCGCACCTCGTAGCCGCCCTTTACCGCCCGTTCGACTTTCCCTTCCACCGGCAGGCCGCTTTGAAAGGCGTTTTCGAGTTGCCGATCGCTCGCGGCCGCTCCAGCCAGCTTGCGGGAGACCGTCAGTCCGCCTGACGTTGATACCACCATCGCCTGAACGCGATCGCCCAGCGCCACCTCGAACTCGCCGTCGGCGTTCTTCAGTTCGGCGATATCCATTACCGCCTCTCCCTTGCGGCCAACGTCGACTAACGCCACCTCCGGGCCGATGGCGACGATCCTGCCCTCAACGAGTTCGCCTTGATCGAGGCGCTTGGCCTGGACCGAAGCCTCGAACATCGCGGCAAAGTCTTCCGGTTGATCGCTCACAGCACGCTCCTCGTCACGATTGCGCTTCGCCCGCCGGCACTCATTCCCTCGCGCGTGCACGAATGGACACCCAGCGATTGTACCAGCAGGATGAAATCATAAGAAGAGGGAACTCAATTGCCCGCCTCCTGGCAGAGCACCCGCGGGATTAATGGCGGGTGTTGCGTTTACCGTTGCATTTTCCGCTTGACAACCTCACGGACCTGTGATAGCCTATTAAGATGGTCTTGTTCTGGACACATTGTCGCAGGCGAGCGCTGGAACGCGCTGACGGGCAAGAGAAGGCGATAGGGTCCCGGCGTGTGGGGAAAGCAGGGAACTGGGAAAATGCAAAATAGTGGGAACGAAGCTAAGAAGTGGCTGAAAACAAAGCACATCACTTTTTTGAATGCTACAAATTATGCGCGTTTTGCGCGCAAATTAGCACAAATAAGTGCCGGAAAGGAGCAAAAACAGCACAATTTGCGGATGAGGAGGGGGGTGGAGGCTCGCTCGGGCTTTGCGACCTTTGCGTCCTTGGCGCCTTGGCGTGAAACCGGGTTTGTCGGGTATGCGAGAAGCGGCATTCGGTAGAGGAAAAGATGTTTTTTCGAGGAAACGAACTCGGCGATCTAGTGCAAACAAAGGACGTAGCGGTTTTCGACTGCACAAAACGAACTGGTTTTGAGTGCAAACGAACTGGTTTTTGATTGAAAACGAACTTGAAATAAGATGAAAGATGCCATGCCCAACGCGAATTTGCTGGTTGAGACGCTAAAACGACGCATTGTCATCATTGACGGCGCCATGGGCACGATGATCCAGGCCCATAACCTGAGGGAAGCCGACTACCGTGGCAAGGAGTTCTCGAGCCACCAGCGGGACCTGCACCTCTGCAACGACGTCCTGAACGTCACCCAGCCGGCGATCATTGAGGACATCCACCGCCAATACCTCGAGGCCGGTGCGGACATCATTGAGACCAACACCTTTAACGCCAACGCGATCTCAATGGCAGAATATCGCCTCCAAGATCACGTCTACGACCTCAACAAGGCCGGAGCGCAAGCAGCGCGCCGAGCCGTGGCCCGGTTCACGAGCCAGAATCCCGAGCGCTCCTGCTGGGTGGCGGGTTCCATCGGCCCCACCAGCCGCACGGCCTCCGCATCGCAGGACATTACCAGCCCCGCGGCGCGCGCCGTAACCTTCGATCAGTTAAGAGACGCCTACTACGAGCAGATCCGGGGTCTCGCGGAGGGCGGCGTTGACTTGCTTCTGGTGGAAACCATCTTCGACACCCTCAACGGCAAAGCCGCGCTCTTTGCCGCCCAGCAGTATTTCGAAGATACGGGCAAGCGCCTGCCGCTGATGGCTTCCGTGACCATCGTGGACCTGAGCGGGCGCACGCTCACCGGCCAGACGGTCGAAGCCTTCTGGATTTCGGTTTCGCAGGCGCCGTTGCTGAGCGTGGGGATCAACTGCGCGCTGGGCGCAAAGCAGATGCGCGCGCACATCGAAGAACTCTCCAGGATCGCGCCCATCTTCACGAGCTGTTATCCGAACGCCGGCCTCCCCAACGCCTTCGGGGGATTCGACGAAACTCCCGAGACGATGTCGGCGGACTTGCGCGAGTTTGCCACAAATGGCTGGGTGAACATCGTGGGCGGCTGCTGCGGGTCAACGCCCGCGCACATTCGCGCCATCCGCGAGGCGGTTCAGGGATTTCCGCCTCGCCGCTGTAGGGGCGGTTCGCGAACCGCCCCTACGGAGCGACATACCCAGTTCAGCGGCCTCGAACCGCTGGTGATCCGCCCCGAGACCGGTTTCGTCAACATCGGCGAACGCACGAACGTGACCGGCTCACCCAAATTCGCCAAGCTGATCCTGGGCGGCCAATTCGAGGAGGCCTTGAGCGTCGCCAAGCAGCAGGTGGAAGGCGGCGCGCAGATCATCGACGTCAACCTGGACGAGGCCATGCTGGACTCGGAACAGGCCATGACCACCTTCCTGAATTACGTCGCCTCCGAGCCTGATATCGCCCGCGTCCCCATCATGATCGACAGCTCCAAGTGGAGCGTCATCGAGGCGGGGCTGAAGTGCATCCAGGGAAAAGGTATCGTCAATTCCATCAGCCTCAAAGAGGGCGAGGAGGTTTTCAAGCAACGCGCCCGCTTGATCAAGCGCTACGGCGCCGCCATGGTGGTGATGGCCTTCGACGAGACGGGCCAGGCGGTCTCGACGGAGCGGCGCGTGGAAATCTGCGCGCGCAGTTACCGCGATTCTCACGGAAGAAGTGGGCGTGGATCCCTGCGACATCATATTTGACCCAAACGTCCTCACCGTGGCGACGGGAATCGAGGAGCACCGCGACTACGCGGTGAGCTTCATCGAAAGCGCCCGCCAGATCAAGGCGGCGCTTCCCGGATGCAAGGTCAGCGGAGGCATCAGCAATATCTCGTTCTCGTTTCGCGGCAGCAACGTCATCCGCGAGGCCATGCACTCAGCCTTCCTGTACCACGCCATAAGGGCGGGACTGGACATGGCGATTGTGAACGCCGGGCAATTGGCCGTGTACGAGGAACTGCCGCGCGACCTGCTCGAACTGGTGGAGGACGTCCTGCTGAATCGCCGCCCCGACGCCACGGAGAGGCTGCTGGCGTTCTCGGAATCCGTGAAGCAGCGCGGCCCTGCGGAGGTGCAGGAAGACGCTTGGCGCCAGGGCACGGTCGAGGAACGCCTGCTGCACGCGCTGGTGAAAGGCGTCGCCGATCACATCGAGGCGGACACTGAGGAGGCTCGGGAAAAACTCGGTAGGCCGCTCGCCGTGATCGAGGGCCCGCTGATGGCCGGCATGAGCGCGGTGGGCGACCTGTTCGGCTCCGGCAAGATGTTTCTGCCCCAGGTCGTCAAGAGCGCCCGCGTCATGAAGAAGGCCGTCGCCTATCTGCTGCCCTTCATGGAATCGGAGAAGGAAGCGGGCGGTAAGGTTCGAACCGAAGGCAAGATCGTGACGGCCACCGTGAAGGGCGACGTGCACGACATCGGCAAGAACATCGTAGGCGTGGTTCTGGGCTGTAACAACTATGAGGTGATCGATCTGGGCGTGATGGTTCCGTGCGAGAAGATTCTCGAAACCGCGCGGGCGACCGAGGCGGACATGATCGGCCTGAGCGGGCTCATCACTCCTTCGCTGGATGAAATGGTCCACGTGGCCAAGGAAATGGAACGCGAGGGATTTACCATTCCCCTCCTCATCGGCGGCGCCACCACCAGCCGCGTCCATACGGCGGTGAAGATTGCGCCTCATTTCCGCCAGCCGGTCGTTCACGTCCTGGACGCGTCGCGAGCCGTCGGGGTGGTGAGTCAACTCAAGAATCCCGCTTCGCGCCCGGCTTTCGAGGAAGAAAACCGCCGCCAGCAGGAAAAGCTCCGCGCCGCGCACAAGCCCGCCGCGCAGAAACTGTTGAGGCTCGATGTGGCCCGCCGGCGCAAGCCGCCCCTCGACTGGAGCCGGACGGACATTCCGCGTCCCGAGTTCACGGGGATTCGCGCTTTTCCCGCCGTGCCCTTAGAGGAGATTGTTCCGTACATCGACTGGACGCCGCTCTTCCAAGCCTGGGAGCTGCGCGGAACTTATCCGAAGATCCTGGAAGATGCAACGGTGGGCGGCAAGGCCCGCGAATTGTTGTGCGATGCGCAAAAACTGCTGGCGCGCATCGTGAAGGAGAAATCCCTCACCGCCAACGCCGTCGTTGGCTTCTTCCCGGCCAACAGCGTGGGAGACGACATCGAGGTGTATCGTGACGCGTCTCGCTCCGGGCTCCTCACGACTTTCCACACTTTGCGGCAGCAGATGGAGAAGGCGCCGGGCCATTACAATTGGGCGCTGGCGGATTTCATCGCGCCCAAGTCAACCGGCCTTGAAGATTATCTGGGCGCTTTCGCCGTGACTGCGGGCATGAATCTCGACCCGCTCCTCGAGCGTTTCCACCGGGACCACGACGACTACAATTCCATCATGGCCAAAGCTCTTGCCGACCGGCTGGCGGAGGCACTAGCTGAGTTAATGCACAAAAAGGTTCGTAATTATTGGGGTTATGGCAGGGATGAAAACCTGACGCCTGAAGACCTGATCCGAGAGCGCTACCGCGGCATTCGACCCGCGCCCGGCTATCCAGCCTGCCCAGACCATTCCGAGAAGCGCGAGCTGTTCGACCTCTTGCAGGCGGAGAAGAACACCGGCATCCGGCTCACCGAGAACTTCGCCATGTCGCCGGCCGCATCGGTGTGCGGTTGGTATTTTGCCCACCCCGAGGCGCAGTATTTTGCCGTCGGCAAGATCGACCGCGACCAGGTGGAGGACTACCACCGCCGCAAAGGCATGGACCTCCGTCAGGTGGAGCGCTGGCTCCGTCCCGGTCTTAACTACGATCCGGAATTGGAAGACGCCTCGCGCGCTGAGCCAGGAGGTACCTGCGGTGTCGTGACCTGGGATTCAGAGACGGGAGTGTCCTGGTACTTGGTTTAATGAGCGCAATTTCAAGTGGCCCGCGGAAGGGCGGGGCTTTAGCCCCGCCGTCCATGGTCGTAGGGTTGGAAAGGCCTTTAGGCCCTGAAGCCAAGCCACTTCAGGGGCTAAAGCCCCGCCATGACCTCGCCACATTGACGCCGGGGCTGAAGCCCCGCCCTTCCACTTCCGACGAATAAGTTCGCTCACTAATTCAACGAAGCACTAGTTTCGGCGTAGCGCTAAATCGGGACACTACCCCCCTGACATTCCACTTGCCTGCAAGCGCCTTCTTGCCGTACGATATGAACATTATGAGAACCGTACCTCGGTAGTTCCGAACTCGCGTCGTTCTGAATCCGCATGACCCCGGTCCGGGTCGAAATCCGAAACCAATTCTACTAAAGTCTTATTTATGGCAACCGCCGTCACCATTAGCGACTCGTCTTCGTTTTGGGCCTCTCTGCGCGAAGCTTTGCGTGGCTCGCACCAGGACTACACCACGGGCAGCCTGACGCAGGCGATTTTTCTTCTCGCGGTGCCCATGGTCCTCGAGATGTTGATGGAATCGCTCTTCGCCATCGTGGACGTCTTCTGGGTGGCCCGCCTGGGAGCGGACTCGATTGCCACCGTGGGACTGGTCGAGGCGATGCTCACGATCATCTATGCCACCGGCATGGGGCTGGGCCTGTCGGCCACGGCCATGGTGGCGCGGCGCATCGGCGAGAAAGATCGCGAGGGAGCGGCGGTGGCGGGCGTGCAGGCCATCGCTCTGGGGCTGGCGGCCAGTCTGGTGATGGGCGCTTCCGGCTTCTTTTTCGCGCCCCGCTTGCTGCGCCTGATGGGCGCGTCGCCGGCCGTCGTTGCGGTGGGCACGCGCTACGCCCGCATCACTCTGGGCGGATGCTGCGTCGTGGTGTTGTTAATGCTGAACAACGCGGTGTTTCGCGGCGCGGGCGACGCTGCCATCGCTATGCGCGTGCTCTGGCTCTCGAATTCCATCAACTTGCTGATCGACCCCTGCCTGATCTTCGGCCTCGGACCGTTTCCGCGCCTGGGCGTGACCGGCGCCGCCGTGGCTACGCTCAGCGGGCGCACGATTGGAGTGGTCTATCAATTCTACCGGCTCTCGCGCGGCGGGGAGCACATCCGGATTCTGGCGCGGCAGGTTCGGCTCAACCTGCAAATCATGGCGAGGCTGATCAGGGTCTCCGTGACCGGAATCGCGCAGATGCTGATTCCGCATATCGCCTGGATCAGCCTGATGCGCATTGTGAGCGTGTTCGGCAGTTCCGCCCTGGCCGCGTATACCATCAGCATCCGGATTATCATTTTCTTTATCCTGCCCGCCTGGGGATTGAGCGGGGCGGCCGCTACGCTGGTTGGCCAAAGTCTCGGCGCCGGGCAGCCCGAGCGCGCCGAGCAATCCGTGTGGAAGACCGGCTTCTATAACATGCTGGTCATGGGCGGCGTGGGCGTGTTCTTCGTTTTGTTCCCGGGTCCGGTTGTGGGCTTGTTTACCCACGATCCGGCCATAGTCTCGCTGGCTGCCGCTTGCCTGCGCATCGTGAGCATCGGCAACATCGGCTACGCCTATGAGATGGTCATGATGCAAGCCTTTAACGGCGCGGGAGACACTCTTACGCCGACGATCATCAATGCATTTGGTTTCCTGGGTTTCGAAATTCCCCTCGCCTACGCGCTTGCCCTCCCACTCGGCATGCGCTCTCACGGCGTCTTTTGGGCCATCACCGTTTCCGAATCCGCCATTGCGGTGGCCATGGTTCTGCTGTTCCGGCGCGGACGGTGGAAGGCGAAGAAGATTTAGCCTGACATCACAGGCTACGGCTGCTGGGAAGTGCTGCCGTTGGCATGGGCATCGCGGTAAGGCCCTTTGACGATCCTGGCCAGTTCCGCAATCGAATAGTCGATGTGGATATTTCGCCGGTCGAGCAGGTAGACACCCTCGAAGTTGAGCAACTCCAGGACATGCGGGGCGACCTGCTCGCCGGGTGAAGGGTGGAGGAAACTCTCCTGAAACACCGGCACCATGGGCTTGCCGAATTCGCAAGCCAGGCGGATTTCTTCCTTAACCCAGGCGGAGCGGAGCGTGGTTTTGGCCAGCAGGCACACGAAAATATCGCAGTCTTCGATCGCAGCTTGGACTTTGGCAGGAACGCGAATAGCATTGTCGGCGCGCTGCGTGTCAACAAAGGCGAAGATGTTGTGCTTTTCTTTGAGTTCCCTGGCGAAGAGCACGGCCCAGCCGGCGCTCAGATCGCGCCGGTAGCTGACGAAAACATGGGGCGTCTCGCGGCGAGCCACAAATGTGCTGGAAAGCGCCTGCCGAAACACCAGGTAAAAGTCGCGCACGGAAGGAAAGCGATCTTCGGGTTTGACCCGCAGTGATCGGTTGAGCGCATCCGAGAGGGCCGGGGGCAGGCCGCCCACTCCGTTGCGCGCGGCTTGTTCATGAGCCGGTACGGGCCCTCGGGCGAAGTTCTTCTGGCGGTTGTCCGGGTCGTCCTGGCCTTCGTACGGGCGGCTCCCAGATAACATAAAATAGGTGAGCGCGCCCAATGCGTATTGGTCGCTCGCAGCAGTCGCCCCGGACCCCTCCCACTGCTCGGGCGCAACGAAATCGGGGGCACCGAGCAGCGGTCCCTCTTCTCTTCCTTCGGGGGTGCTGGCCAATCCAAAATCTGTAAGATATGGCACGCCCTCGCTGTCAAAGACGATCGAGGTGGGCTTGAGCCCGCTGTGGAATACCCCGTGGGCGTGCACATACTGAAGAGCATCGCTCAGCGCATCGAGCCAGTTCGCCACTTGCTCGACGGGGATGTGGCCTTCTGCGGCCAGGCGACCCGCCAGGCTGCCGCCGTCCATGAGTTCCATACACAGGTAATTCGCCAGGGCCGTCTCGCCGCCCGGCAGCCGCAGGGAAGTCTGCCCGTGGTCGAGCACCCTGCAAATATGGGGATGACGGAGCGCCGCGGCGGCCTCGGCTTCCCGGTCGAATTTCTTGAGATAGCCGGGATACCTCGTGAGACTGGGCGAGAGCAGCTTCACGGCCACCTTGTGAGGCAGACGGATGTCGCTGGCCTCGTAGATCGCGCCCTTGACGCTGGCGCGGATCAAACGCGTGAGCCGGAACCGGTCGCCGATGATCTGGTCTGTCAGGTCGGGCAGTTCAGAGACGTCTTCAGAGACAAAGGTCAATACGGTCAACACGCTGAGCCGGATCACGGCTCCAAAGGGCAGCGATTCCGGCCGCTCGGGACGAAGGCGCATGCCGTTCAGGTAAGTCCCGTTCCTGCTCCCGGCGTCGCAGATGGTGAACTCCTTTCCGTCCCAATCGATCACTGCGTGTTCCCGTGAGAGGGCCGCGTCCGAGCCGATCGAGAGGTCGTCTTGCGCTGACCGCCCGATCAGAAACGGAACCCTCCGCACCGAGACGCTGCGACCCACCAGGAAACGATCCGCGCTCGACCTGAACGACAAGTGGACCCGCGGCAGAAGCCCGCCGACCGGCTCGATAACCTGGGTGCCGTCGATGGCAGGTCCAGCCATGGGAGGCTGTGCCGCCAAGACTTGCGGCCGTAAGACATCCGCCGACAAGACGGTTTTTGGCAGCGATTGCACGAAGCGGGTACTCTCTTCCTCGCTAGCCTCGGTCGCGAACTGCACGGGACGCACCGGGGGGGGCTCGACTAGGGGGCCTCCTGAAACGGGGAGCCTCGGCACCGGCGTTGGCGCCTCGGCGATCATCTTCTCGGCTTGCTCGATCTCTTCAATGAGTGCGTGGGCGCTGGGCGGACGCTGGTTGGGATTCTTTTCCAGGCATCGCATCACCACGCCGGCGATGGCATCAGGAATTCGCAATCCGGCTCCAGCTTGCTGAACCGGCTCCGGCGGCTTACTCAGCTGCGCCACCAGGAGATTCGCGAGTGAGTCGGCCACGAACGGCGGACGCCCGGTAAGCATCTCGTACATGACGACTCCGAGCGAGTAGAGGTCTGAACGGCCGTCGAACTCATTGCCCGGTGTCCCCCTGGCCTGTTCCGGCGATATGTATCGGGGCGTTCCGATAATGAGTCCCCTCTGGGCCAGGGAAGAACTGGGGCTGGCTGAGGATTGCGCGTCTTTGAGCTTTGCAATGCCAAAATCGAGAACTTTGGCCTGCTCCCCTGACTTGGTCTGGACCAGTACGATGTTGTCCGGTTTTATGTCGCGGTGGGTGATCCCCAGATCATGGGCTGCCGCAAGGGCGGAGGCGACCTGCTTTACGATAGAACAAACGCGGGAAACTGGCAGCGGGCCATTATCTCGCATGAGGCGACCCAGGGTCACGCCTTCAATGAATTCCATGACGATGAAAGGCAAGCCGTCTTCTGACTGGTCGAGGTCTTCGACCCGCACGGCGTTCGGGTGGTCCAGCTTGCGAGTGATGATAGCTTCCTGCTGAAATTGCGTGACGTAACGGTCGTCGCCCGCAAGGCCCGAGCTGAGCACCTTGAGGGCTCGAAGCTCATCGAACACCAGGTGCTGCGCTTTGTAAACCGCCCCCATGCTGCCTTCGCCCAGCTTGGCAAGGATGCGATACTTTCCACGAATCACCGCGCCCTCGGCCCAGGCGTTTACCGCAACGAGCTTCGTCCCGTCACGCGGACAAAGGGTGAAATCCGCGGGATACGTATTATTGCAAGCAGGACAGTTTTTCATGGAGAGAGCTCAGCCCGGTGACGAAGCAAGTATAGCACAACAGGTAAAGACACCGTTCGCCACGAGTTCCAATGCCGACCCCAACAACCCGTCATTTCAGCTCGATCAGGCAGAGCGACCGCGGGGTCATCTGAACATCGACCGCGCTGGGCAGTTCCATATTGCGCTCGGTCTTGTGGTCGTCAAGCCTGGTCCCAGTCGTACGCGATCTGGCCCTTGCCACGCAAAGTGTAATTCACGATGTACCCGTTCACCAGCGCGCGGGTGGCCGTGGTTCGCGGCGTAGCAGGCAAACGGTCCCGGTCTCTGGTCAAACTGCTGGACAACTTCGGGCCCGAACTCCGCCAGCCGGCGCGTCATCTCCAAAACCATCCGCCGGCCCTAAAAGGCGGCGACAGTCCATCCTCTTCTCCTTTCCCACGCTCGCAGCCGAAATGTAGGTTCGTTCCCCGCTAGCTACCGATTGTGATCTGATTGTATCACTGCAAGCGACTAACGAACATTCAAGGCTAAGCCGCGGGGATGAAGTAGTGCAGCACCAGGAAGCACGTTGCGGAGACGAGGGCAGAGGCGGGGATAGTCAATACCCAAGCCCAGATGATTTTCCTAGCCACGCCCCAGTGCACGGCGGTCAAGCGCTGGACGCTGCCCACACCCATGATGGCGCCCGCGATGGTGTGCGTGGTGGACACCGGAATGCCCGCCGACGCCGCTCCCAACAGGCTGATGGCGGCTGCGGTCTCGGCGCAGAACCCTCCGACCGGCTTTAGGCGTGTAATCCTCATGCCCATCGTCCGGACGATCCGCCACCCGCCAGCCAAGGTTCCCAGCCCGATGGCGGTGTGGGCCATCAGGACAATCCAGAAGGGGATGTAGAAATGGTCAAGAATTCCGGCCGTGAAGAGCACTCCGGCAATAATCCCCATGGTCTTTTGAGCGTCGTTCGTACCGTGGCCAAAGCTGTACGCAGCGGCCGAAAGGAGTTGTAGCTTGCGGAAATGGCGATCGACTCGCACCGGCGAGAAGTTGCGGAACAGCCAGTACACCGCAATCATCAGCGCGCCGCCCAGAACCAAACCGACGATTGGAGAGAGGCCGATGAACAGGACAGTCTTCGTCCAGCCGCTCAGGATGATGACTTTCCAGCCCGCCTTGGCTACCGCGGCGCCCGCGTAGCCGCCAATGAGCGCGTGGGAGGAGCTAATGGGCAGGCCGTAGTACCAGGTGAGGATATCCCAAACTATCGCCCCGATGAGACCGGCGAGAATGACGTACAGGTTCACGAATTCCAGACGGATCATGCCACGGCCCATGGTCCTGGCCACGGCAGTGCCAAAGGTAAAGGCGGCGACGAAGTTGAAGAAGGCTGCCCAGATCACCGCAATCCGCGGAGACAACACGCGGGTCGAGACGACGGTGGCTATAGAGTTGGCGGCGTCGTGGAAGCCGTTCAGGAAATCGAAGGTCAGGGCAACTAAGGTGAGTCCGACGGCAAACCAGAACATAATTCCTTGCGTGTGGAATCGTCTTAAGGGCTGCGGCTAAGGCTTCGAGAGAACTAAGCGCTTTTCAGAGCGACCGCCGCCAGAACGTCCGAAACGTCCTCGCACTTATCTGTAGCAGCTTCCAGTACTTCGTAGATCTCTTTCCACTTGATGATCTCGATCGGCAGCGTCGAGTCCTCGAATAACCTGGCGATGCATTCGCCTTTGATCCGGTCGCTCTCTTCTTCGATCTGGTTGAGCTGCTCGCAGTATTTCAGAATACTCTGAGGCCTTTTCAGCTCTGAAATGGCCTTGACCAGTATCTCCGCTCCGCGGAGGATGACATCGGCCAGTTGCAAAGCTCCGGGTGTTACGAATTTCACCTTGTAGGTGATGAGCCGGCTCGCCGCCGCATCCACCAGATCCATCACGTCGTCAAGCGCCGAACTGAGAGCATGGATATCCTCCCGGTCGAAGGGAGTGATGAAGGTTTGGTTCAGCTTGGTCATTACGGAACGCGTGATCTGATCGCCCTTGTGCTCGGCGACCTTGATCTCCGCAACTCGCTTTTCAACCTCCTCAAAGTCCCGGAAAAGGATGACCAATACTTGAGCCGCTTGGTAGATGTTCTTGGCCTGCTCGTTGAAAAGGTCGTAGAATTTCCCATCACGTGGGATGAGCTGCACGACAGTTCCTCTGCTTCAATTCCGTGGTTTGGCTGTCAATTGTTATCGAACTGGGGAGAAAACGCAAGGGACAGGGAGCCCCATAGACATATTGTCCTTTCCTGGCACTCCGCCTCTCGGTCCGTAGTGGTTCTGAGTTCGACGTTTTAAAAACCCGGGGGGTCAGCGCACGCTCTCGATTACTGATTCTCGTCCGGGAAAGGCCAGTCCGTGTTGAGGAGCAACTCTTTCTCCCTTGCCTCGCGTGAGCGCTTATTCACTTTCAAGTTCTCGAGCCAATGAACACCGGTCTTGCCGGCCACCAGGACGTTGAGGTCCCCGTCGCCATCGATATCGGCTACGACGAACTGCGTCCCTGCGCCTGCCGTGCCGTTGTAGCTGGCGGTGTAGCGCGTGAAGGAGGCATTGCGGCGATCGATCTTGTAATAGTAGATGGCCAAAGGCTCATAGGAACCGGGGTCGTGGCCGTTGTGCCCACGGTAACGCTTGCCGGCGAGGAGTTCCAGTTCGCCGTCGCCGTCCAGGTCGGCCAGGGCCAAGACGTGGATCTGCGAGAACGAGTCGTCAATCAAGTGGGGGTTCCAGGCGCGTTTGCCGTTCTGTGTGGTCTGCTCCAGCCAATAGAGGCCGTAGCTGTGGCCATGCCCATAGATCAGGTCCATCTTTCCATCATTGTTGACATCAAACCCGAGTATCGGAAACCCGCAGTCCCCCAAGTTCCACTCGGGATGCCACAGCCACTTGTCGTGGGCGGCATCAATGTTCTGAAACCAGCCGTGAATCGAGATCACGTCCGGCTTGCCATCCCCGTCGATGTCCGCGACGCCGCAGCCGTGGCCGTCCTCATCATGGCCGCCAATATTGTGCACGGCCGGTTCCGGTCCGGCGAAGTTGATCCAAAGCATGCCCTGGCGACCGTAGTGGGCGGCAAGCAGTTCCGGGTGGCCGTCGCCGTCCAGATCATCGAAGGCGAATCCCTCGGTTTCCTTCGAGTGGCAGATGAAGTGGGGTTTCCACATCTCGCCCAGCTTCTTGGGGTTCTCGAACCACCAGATGCCGTCGTTCTGCCACGAGGAAGTTACCAGGTCGATGGCGCCGTCGTGATTGACGTCCACCGCGAACTCGCCGTTGTCGGCCACGAATTCGTCCCAGAAGGCCTTGTTCTCCGCAGCCGCAGCCCCGGAACGCAGCTCGGGCGCGATTTGCCGGAACTTGTGCCGTTTCCATTCGCCTCCGGCAGGGCCCGGGTTCTCGTACCAGTAAGCTCCGCTGGTGAGGTCCAGGCGGCCGTCGCCGTTCATGTCGATGGCGGCGATGCCCTCGGCGTGGTCCGTGCCCAAGCGATGCACATAGAAGGTCACCGGATCACGAGGGTAGGGCGAGTGGCCTGGGTCGCCTTGCATTTCATCCTCCTTCCCGCCAGATCCCTTCGTTTCGGAGAATCCCTGCGAGCGCCCCACCAGCGCGGCGGCGGGAAGGCCCGCACCTGCCATCTTGATCAGCGCGCGACGCGAAAAGTCAGCCATCAGTTCCTCTCCTTGTAGGGGCAACCCTTGTGGTTGCCCTCGGGCGGCCACACGGGCCTCCCCTGCAACATGCGGGCGGTTAGGGTACCATACCGCACCTCGTCGTGGTTAGGCCTTTTGCGATTTCAGTAGTCCCTGCGCGGCCAGGACCTTCTCAAGCTTGGTGCGGTTTTCGGCTTTCATGGGGACCATGGGCAGGCGGTAGACTTCCTCGATCATGCCCATCATGGCGAGCGCAGCCTTGACGGGGATGGGGTTCGTCTCGATGAAGTTCACCTGCATGAGCGGCAAGAGATTGAAGTGGAGTTGGCGGGCCGCCTCGATATTCCCTTCCAGCAGCAGGTGCGCCAGCCTGGTCATCTCAGCCGGGATTTCGTTCGAGACTACGGAGATGATGCCCACCCCACCCAGCGCCATGAGCGGGAAGGTGAACGCGTCGTCGCCGGAAAGCACGCGGAAGGTCGGCGGGACGGCGGCCAGGACTTCCATCTGCTGCACGATGCTGCCCGACGCTTCCTTGATGGCGATGATGTTTGCGATCTTCGAAAGGCGCGCTACGGTGGCCGGCTCGAGGTTCGATGAGGTGCGCCCCGGGACGTTGTAGAGAATCATCGGCAGGTCGGTGGACTCCGCGATGGCCCGAAAGTGCTGGTAAAGGCCTTCCTGGGTCGGCTTGTTATAATAAGGGGCGACAGAGAGAATTCCCTGGATGCCCAACCCGCTCACCTCAGCCGCAAGATCGATCAACTTGCGCGTGTTATTGCCACCTACCCCTGCAATTACGGGAATCTTACCCCCCGCCTCCTGCACGACTGTACGCACCACAGCCAGGTATTCGGCGTGCTCAAGCGTGGGAGTTTCCCCCGTGGTGCCGCAGGGGACCAGGAAGTCGATGCCGGCGCGAAGCTGGAACTGCACTAAACGCCGCAGGGCATCGAGGTCCAGGGTGCCGTCTTTCCTGAATGGCGTGACGAGCGCTGTGCCGCAACCACGAATGTCCAAGCTCATGAAAGCTCCTCCAGGCACAATTCGAGAACCTCTTTGAGGTTAATGCGCAATTCATCCAGGCTTGCCGCTTGAGTATGCGCCCCCGGAATGCCGGGGATAATTCCAACGTAGAGCTTCGACTCGGGATCCCATTCCACGTATGCCGAGAAGGTTTTCATGACCAAATCCTTTCTGAGAGTACCGGCCCCTTGCCTCGCCCTCACCGAGGTGATTCCAGGACCTCTGGGAAACTGAACAAACCCTTCTTTCCCACCACCCAGCGCGCCGCGAGCAGGGCGCCTTCCGCAAACCCCTGGCGGCCGCGCGCCGTATGCCGAAGCACAATTGTATCGGCTTCGGAGTCGAAGCCCAACTCGTGGGTGCCGGGAATGTAACCCGCGCGCACGCTGGTGACGGGCACCTCGCGTTTTCCAAGCGCAGGTTGAATTTGGCGTTTGACTTCGAGCGCCGTCCCGGAGGGCGCGTCTTTCTTGAACTTGTGATGAGTTTCAACCACGTAAGGATCGTACATCGCGAAGGGCGCAAAGATCTCCGTTGCGGCGCGGGCCAGGCGGTAAAACAGGTTGACTCCGATCGAAAAGTTCGGCGCGTAAACCATACCCATACCCGCGTTGTCGATGATCTTCCGCACCTCCTCCAGCCGGTCATGCCAACCGGTTGTGCCGACCACCAGATTCACACCCAATGCCGCCACGCGGCGAATATTCTCGACCGCCGCATCAGGAGTGGTGAAGTCGATGCACACGTCCACCCCTGCGAAGTTCTCAGGTGTAATCCCCTGTCCTTGCGCGTTGATATCGATATCCATCACCAAGCGCACTTCGAAACCGCGCTGCGGTGCTAGCGCGGCGATAGCTTTGCCCATTTTGCCGTAGCCGAGGAGGGCGAGTTTGGGGGTGTTATTCACGGTCAATCGCAAATCACCAATCACAAATCCCAAATAATCCGGCCCCTGGCACCTAGTCCAGGTAGCCTTCCGACTTCATCAACTCCGCGTTGAGCAGAGCCGCACCCGCCGCGCCGCGTATGGTGTTATGACTTAGCGCCGATGTACTTGAACTGAAGCACCGGGCAGGGACGCACGCGACCCACGACCGTGGCCATCCCGTGCTCGGCCGCCAGGTCGAACTTGGGCTGAGGGCGGTCGCGCTCCTCTCGAACGATGATCGGATGCTTGGGGGCAAACGGCAGATTTCGCTCCTGGGGAAGGGAGCGATATTTCCGCCACGCCTCAATCAGATCCTCGATGGAAGCCTTAGTCTTCAAGGAAACCGAGATCGACTCGGTGTGGCCGTCCTCGACCGGCACGCGGTTGCAGTGGGCGCTCACCGACGAAGTCTCCGGGCTTGACCGACTCATCGAGGAATTTCCCCAGCAGCTTTTGGGTCTCGCGTTCCACCTTTTCCTCTTCGCCCGAGATGAAAGGGATGACGTTGCCGAGAATATCCAGCGTAGGAATGCCTGGGTAACCCGCCCCGGAAACCGCCTGCATGCTGGTCATCATCACCTTCTCGACCCCGAATTGCTTCTCGAGCGGCGCCAACGACATTGCCAGGCCGACGGTGGTGCAGTTGGGGTTGGTGACGATCATCCCCTTCCATCCGCGCCGCTTCCGCTGGATTCGTACCAGGGCCAAATGGTCCGGGTTGACTTCCGGAATCAACAACGGTACGTCCGGCTCCATGCGGTGGTTGCTGGAATTCGAGACCACCACGTGGCCAGCCTGCGCAAATTCCCGTTCGACCTCGCCGGCCACCTTGGAATCCAGCGAAGAGAAGAGCAGTTGCGGCGCGTGGTCCGGCTTGCACTCGTGCACGGTAAGTTCCCGGGCGGCCTTGGGCATCGGGTCACGCACCCGCCAGTTGCAGGCCTCTCCATAAGTTTTTCCGGCAGACCGATCCGAGGCCGCAAGCCATCGGACTTCAAACCAGGGATGGTGCTCGAGCAAGCTCACGAAGCGCTGCCCCACCATGCCGGTGGCGCCCAGAATGCCAACCTCGATTTTGTTCATAGTAAAATTACCAATTGCCTTTCTGTCCCCCAGCCAGTCGAGAGTCAAGAGTCGAAAGTTGAAAGCGAACCGCCGTAGGGGCTAACTCTCGACTTTCGACTCTCGACTTTCGACTGTCTTCTTCAGCTCCCTGACCAGCCTGCAATACAGCTCCACGGCCTTCACCAAGTCAGCTTTGGCCACGCATTCACGCTCCGTGTGCGCCACACTGATCGACCCCGGCCCCAGCAACACGGGCCGGCCCCAGCGGCTTAACGCTGGCAGATCGGTGGTGAAGGCCACAACGTCGGTCTCATACCCGTCCAGTTTCTCCATGTGCAGGGGAGGAGTATCTCGAATGAAATCGCACTCACACCGCCCGCCCACCACTTCCGTGATGTGGCGGCGTATCTCGTCCGAGCTTGCCTACGGTGCGAATCACGATCTGGGCCGAGGCGTGGTCCGGGACAACGTTGGGCGCCCGGCCGCCGGAGATCACGCCAACGTTCAGCGTGGCTGCGCCCAACAACGGATCCCGGGGCATCGGAACCTTGCGCAAGTCAACCAGCACGTCGACCAGCTTCTCGATTGCCGATTCGCCGAGCTGCGGATAAGCCGAGTGCGCCATCCTGCCATGAGCTCGAATTTCCAGTCGCAGGTTGCCTTTCGAACCCAGCACCAGTTTATTCTCGGTCGGCTCGCCGTTAATCATGTAGCGCGAGCCCGGGGGGTGCAGGTTCGCTTCGCGCGCGCCGTCGCTGGTGGTTTCCTCCCCAACCAGGAAGAGCAGGGCGAAGTCCGTCACGTTCTCGCTCAACAGGCGTTCCGCCGCCGCAATCTGTGCGGCGAGGATGCCCTTGGCGTCGCATGCTCCCCGCCCGTAAATCAGCTCCGCGTCCTCGCGGGCGGGAATGAACGGAGGAACAGTGTCGATGTGCGTACTCAAGACCACGTCCGGCTTTCCAACTCTCGCGAATACATTGGAGCGATCCCGCGAGACCGGCTGGAGTACAACTTCGAAGTTTCGCCCGGCGAGGTACCCCCCAAGTACTCTGCGCAGGCGCGCTCGTGGCCGGTCACAGATTCGATGTTGATGAGCGCCTTGGTGAGCTCGAAGAGTTCCATGAGATTTGTCTTCCGACCGCAGACGGTATCCAAGGGTAACGCCAAGTGCTGGCCTGAAGGTCAGCGCTACGCCTTGCCCTGGCGCACTCGCAAACTGTCCCTTTGCTAGACGTTAGCTTACAAAGGAAAAGAGCGTCAAGGGCCCCTCTGTGCGCGGATGACGAATCGCCACCGAAAGGGACTGGGCAGAGCGGCAGCGCTTCCCGGCAGATCAGGACCGGTAGCGCTGACCTTCAGGGCAGCATCGATGTACATCCCGAGCGTGCCTAGCCGGCCAATTGTCATCGTTACGACCTTGCTTCGTTTTGCGTGAAACGCGGCATTTTCGCTCGATTTGGGGTCGGATGTACGTGTTTGGTGCGCAAGAACTAATCAGTTTGGCATCCTTCATGACAGCCATCTCATTTATTTTCAGATACTTACTGGCTTCGCGGCCTGAATTCTCGAATAATCCCTTTGTTTTCAAGTACTTCTTAGCTTCGTTCCGACAATTCGTATTCGCCATGCTGCGTTTTCAATAACATACTGGCTTCGATCGTACTATTTTTTTGTTTTTCCAATCCCCTCTTCCCCGAGCTTACCAGGACCGTCCTGCCTTTTCCTTCCCGTCCACGCACCCCAGCACCCCCGTAGGACAAAATACCCGCATATAGACAACAACTATAGGCTATCACAGGCTGGTGGGCTTGTCAAGCGGAAAATGCGAAAAAGGCGGGTGGACCTGCCTGAACGTTGGCACCGGCGAATCAACCTAGGGACCGACAGCCCGGTTTCACGCCAAGTCGCAAAGTACGCAAAGTTCGCAAAGAACAGCCAGGACCTCTGCTATGCGCTTCTTTGCGCCTTAGTCCGTCAACCGACGGATGAGCTGCTTTGGTTCTTTCACGCCTTCTTTCAGCCGGGAAATTCTCTCAACGCGTGCGGAGGGTGAATCCGGTCGCAGCAAGGCGACCGCATTACTTTCGCCCCAGGAGGCGGACCCTGGCGGTCAAGGCGCGGCCCTGGATGCCGCCGTAGGTGAGGAACTCCGGAGAATCCACGTTGTTGTTCACCCCGGACGGGTTCGGGCGATTCGTGATGTCGTTGCATCCGGCGCGCAACGCCCACATGAATCCGAAGAGCTGGATGCGCCGCTCGAAATGCAGGTCCAGGGAAAAGTACCGTGGGAATCGCATGGAGCCAGGCGCGCCCACCAGTTGCTGGTTCTCGTCCACCAAGCTGATGGGAAATCCATCGCGATAGTCGAGCGAATAGGCAAGAGTGAACTTACCGGGCAAGGGCATATAGCCCGAGGAGAGAAATCGGTTGGGCGTGTCCCAGGGAAGTGGGCCGCCGGCTTGCGGGCTGAAAAGCACGTTGTCAATGCTGAAATCCAGCACGGCGTTGGAGTCGGCCTTGGAGCGCGTGTAGGAAGCGAAAAGCATGTGGCCGCCCCGAAAAGTGTGGCGCGCGGAAATCTCCACCGAATCGTAGTGGTCCCGCTCTAGACTTTCCAACTGGTAGTTGCCGCCGAACGCGCCCCCTTGGTTAACAAAGGCCCAGCCGTCGCGCCCCCGTTTGTCGAGGAACTGAAGTTGAAGGTAGATGGCACGCGGCATCTTCCTTTCAACGCCCAGGCTCCAGTTGGTGAAGCGAGGAAACTTGAGCATCCGCTGATCGACGATGAACGTGGCCACCACGGGTGGCTGGACGAGCGTCTGGCCTGTCAGCCCATAGAAAAGCTCCGTGCGTTGACCATCCAGGGAGCGGGTCAGTAGATCGAGATTCGCGGCGTCGCCATAGACGCCCACTCCGCCGGAAAGTTTGGTGTCGCCACTCCGGCTCAGGAGATAGGTCGAGGCGAGGCGCGGGGAAACTAGGAAATCCCTGACCACATCGTCCCAGTCAAAGCGTATTCCCGGCTCGATCAGCAAGCGGCTGGAGGGCGACCAACGGTCCTGCGCATAGCCGCTGGACTCGAAGTTGTTCTGAGTGAACGGTACGCCGCCCTGGAAGGTAACCTCCTGGGAGAGTGTGCCATTCGGGCGTTGGATTTCGATCCGCCCCCGCCGGTAAGACTGCCGGTCCGCGATGCGGTTAAGGTCCAGCCCAACCTTGAACTCGTGGCGGCCGTGCCAGGCTCTGGGTGGAAGGAAGATGTTAGCGATGGCTTGGGCGCGGCGGGCGCGTCCGTTGCTGGCTTCAAAGTAGTTGCCGCTAAATTGGCCGGCACGATCGACGTAGGGACTCGATCCCAGGGGAAGGAGTGAGTCGTGATACTCGCCGAGCGCCCCTCCCACCTCGAGAAGCGTCCCGCCCGGGAAAAGCTGCTGATCCTTGAGCATCAATAGCTGGGCGGCGTCCCTCCGGTCAAGAGTGGTGGGCAAGGGCGTAAACGCTGAGAGCCCCAGATGGTCGGAGCGATAGTCGTTCACCAGGAGGCTGGCGGTGAGGATATTAGAAGATGTCAGATTCACCTGGGCCTTCGAGAGGTTGCTGACACGCCACGCCGTGCCGCGGTTCGCGCCGGGCGGAAGGTCCCTGATGAGGTTCAAGTCGTACTCGCCGTCCGCGGCATTCATGAACCAAGCCTTGTTTTTCTTGATGGGGCCGGAGAAAGTCACGCGGGGCGTCCAGGTCTTGAAGTGGAATCCTCCCAATTGTTGAATTGCGGGAATAAAGTCCGTGGCGAAGAAGCGAAGATGGTCGTCTCCCATGAGCGTTCTAAGGCTCACCACGCCTCCGGAGCCCTTCCCGTACTCGGCGGAGTAACGGCCGGTCTCAACTTGCGCTGACTGAAGGCTATCTATACTTGTGCGCACGTTGAAGAGCCCCGTGGCGGGATCGGAAACATTAAACCCGTCGAGCTGATCAGCGATCTGGTACGTGCTCGCCCCGGAGACATGAAGCTGCCCGTCGGCGTCCTGAAGAACGCCGGGCAGCAAAGGCAGCGCGTAGCGGATATCGCGGCCGACCATAAAAGGGAGATTGATGATGTCCTGGTTGGACAGGGAGGCGCTGACCGAGGTCTTTTGGGGATCGATGGCCGGGGGGGAGTACACCACCTTGACCGACTCCGTGTACTCCCGGGTGTGATTCAGGGTGACCTCGAGGTTGCTCCCCTCGGCCACCCGAACATCGTTGGAGTTGAACACGAAGAAACCGTCTTTTTCCACGCGCAGGGAATAGACCCCCGTCGCCAGGGCTGAGAATTGATAGCGGCCCGCGTAATCAGTTTCGGCCTTTTGGAAGAAGGAATTCGAGCGATCGGTGAGCGTCAGGCGGGCTGAAGGAACCGGCAGGCCGTTCTCGTCTAGAACCGTGACCTGAAAATCCTGTGAGTCAGGGTGCTGAGAATTCTGCCACCCTGCAACGGCAGAAGCGGACGACAGGACGAAGAGAAGCAGCCCGCAAACGACGGCAACCCTGCGAAGACGCCCGGGCACGC
Source organism: uncultured Acidobacteriota bacterium (assembly GCA_963722675.1). Lineage (GTDB taxonomy): Bacteria > Acidobacteriota > Terriglobia > UBA7540 > UBA7540 > CAVROP01. The sequence continues at coordinate 1,521 of CAVROP010000062.1, read as the reverse complement.
CACCATCTCCAGAACGAACTCTGCCATCCGGCATCGGAGAGACCTCCCCTCTCCGGGATGATTGTATTGTACCCCCGTTGCGGGGAAATTTCCGTGTGGTGAGAAGCCCTGAGGCGGATCAATTTGGCGCCTATATCACACAAACGACACCAATACGTGAACGGGGGTGGGGATTTGGCTGGCAACGGAATTGCAGAACTCCAGAGGTGCTGCGAAATTCGACCACAATTTGGCAGAGGCCCGGACAAATGGTATGACATTGGGAGCTTTAAAGCGTCTTTTTGTCATTTTCGGTACCGCCGGCCTCGGTCCTCTCCTCCTTGCTTTGCCCCTACGTGCCCAGCAACCCAAGCCCTTGCCGGGAAGCGAGCCATGCCTGGCTTGCCACGAAACCGGACCCCGCATAGGCAAGCGACAGCCGGGGATGCCTCCCCCCTTCAACGCGGCTGCCCTGCGGGCCTCCCCGCACGCCGCACTTGAGTGCACGAACTGCCACGCTGATCTGGAGGGCAAGAAAGAATTTCCCCACCCTGAAAAGCTCCAGCCGGTTGACTGCGGCACGTGCCATGCCGATGAAACAAAGCAGTATGCGGAAAGCTTGCACGGAAAGGCGGCGAAGCGCGGAGACCCGCTGGCCCCTCGTTGCACGGATTGTCACGGAACTCACAACATCCTGCGGCCTTCCGATCCCCGATCTCCCACCACGATCACCCAGATCCCCTTCTTATGCGGCCGCTGTCACCATGAAGGCACCGCCGTCCAGCTTACTCACAACATCCCTCAGGACAAGATCCTGGAAAACTATACCGAAAGCATCCACGGCGAGGGCTTGTTGCGCCGGGGCCTGATCGTCACGGCGGTTTGCACCAGTTGCCATACGGCGCACTTCGTTTTGCCCCACACCGATCCCCGGTCTTCGATCTCCAAACAGAACATCGCCCGGACCTGCATGAAGTGCCATGCGCTGATTGAGACGGTGCACCGCAAAGTCATCCGCGGCGAGTTGTGGGAGAAACAGCCGCACCTGATCCCCGCCTGCGTGGACTGCCACGAGCCTCACAAGATCCGGCAAGTCTTTTACGCGCAGGGGATGGCGGACCTCGACTGCCAGCGCTGCCATGGCAACCCGGAACTGAAAACCGCCAGTGGCGGGCGTATGCGCTCCCTGTTTGTCAACGAGCATGAACTCTCCGGCTCGCGGCATGCGCGACCGCTTGCGTGCAATGCCATACCAGTGGTGACCCGTCCCTGGTCCGGCCTTGCGCCACGATAACCGTCAAGGTCGATTGCTCGGTTTGCCACGCTAATGCCGTCGAACAGTTTCAGCAGAGTATTCATGGACAGTTGTTGGCCAAAGGCAGCCCGGATGGGCCCGCCTGTGCGGACTGTCACGGCACGCATGGAGTCCTGGCAGGAACAATTCCCACTCGCCGACCTTTTCCCGCAATGTTCCGGCCCTGTGCGGCAAGTGCCATCGCACGGGCAGCAGGCGGCGCTCCGTTATAAAGGGACGCAAACAGA
>CAVROP010000061.1:0-45919 GCA_963722675.1 uncultured Acidobacteriota bacterium | reverse complement strand
TCATGTCCCACACTTTTTGCTGGACACCCGGTCCTCATGTCTTAAGCTGCCCGCATGAAGGTTTGCGGGCAAGAATTCGGTCCGCAGCTTGTGCAGCGCATTCAGCAGACCGTTGACGACGAACCTGGCATCTCGCGTCGGACCCTGTCGCGGCGGGTTTGCGAATGGTTGAACTGGCGCACTGCCTCGGGTGAACTCAAGCAGGTCAGTTGCCGCGTGGCGCTGGGGAAGCTGCAGCGTCGTGGGGCCCTTGATCTGCCCGCGGTTGCCCCGGCCGTGGTTTCTCCACCCCGGCGAGTTGCGGCCCAGCCCGCGCCGCAGCAGGTCTTGCCCACCGAAGCCTCGCTCCAGGCCTTGCAGCCGGTGCGCTTGCTGCGCATTGAGCAGGCGGATTGTTCGGCCTCGCGGCTCTGGAACCAGATGATGGAGCGCTATCATTACTTGGGAGCCGGACCTCTCTGTGGGGCGCAGATGCGCTATGGCGTGCGCAGCGGCCAGGGCGATTGGTTGGGTGGGCTGGCCTTCAGTGCCGCAGCCTGGCAACTGGCGGCGCGGGATGAGTGGATCGGCTGGAGTGACCCAGTGCGCCGTGAACATCTGCAGGAGGTGATTGCCAACAGCCGTTTTCTGATTCTGCCCCACTGGCGCGTGCCCAACTTGGCTTCGCAGGTGCTCGGCTTGGCACTGCAGCAAGTCGCCAAGGACTGGCAAGAGCGCTACGGCTATAGGCCTCTGCTGGTGGAAACCTTTGTGGACGCGGAGCGTTTTAGGGGCACCTGCTATCGGGCGGCCAACTGGCTGGAGGTGGGCCAGACGACGGGGCGAGGGCGTCAGGACCGCGAGCACACCGGCGGCCGAGCGGTGAAGCGGATTTTCCTGTATGCTTTGCACTCGCAGGCCCGCCAGCGCTTGGGCGGACACCCACCCGCTCCGCCCCCTCCTCCGGCCGACTGGGCGGAGGAAGAGTTCGGCGGAGCGCGATTGGGAGATGAGCGGCGGCGCGAACGGTTGTTGGTCCTGGCGCGCGATTTTTACGCGCGGCCTCAGGCCAACCTGCCGCAGGCCTGTCAGACTCGCGCCCGAACCAAAGCCGCCTATCGTTTCTTTGAGCATCCGGACACCGGCATGGACGCTTTGTTGCAACCCCATTATGAAGCGACCCGGCAGCGCGTGGCGGCTGAGCGGTTGGTGTTTGCCGTGCAGGACACGACGTTCCTGAACTACAGCGCCCATCCGGCGACCGACGACCTGGGCCCCATTGGCTCGAATAAGGAAGGTACGGTGGGATTGGTGCTGCACTCGACGCTGGCTTTCAATGCGGCGGGCACACCCTTGGGGTTGCTGGATGTGCAGTGCTGGGCGCGGGACCGGGCGCAGTTTGGCAAACGGTCTCGACGCAAGACTCTGCCGATTGAAGAGAAAGAAAGCAATAAATGGCTGAAGAGTCTGCGGCAGGTGGCGGAGGTGCAGCGGCGCACGCGCTGCACGCGGCTGGTCAGTGTGGGGGATCGGGAAGCCGATATTTACGAACTGTTCCATGGGGCTCTCGCAGAGGAGAACGGTCCCTGGCTGTTGGTGCGAGCCGAACGCGACCGGCTGGGCGAGGACGGCCAAGAACATTTGTGGCCGGGGATGGCGCAGCACGCGCTGGCGGGCATTCAGGAAGTCCGGATACCGCGGCGGGGTGCCCAAGCGGCACGGGTGGCGCGGCTCGAAGTGCGCTTTGCGCAGGTCACCTTGCGACCGCCCCATGGCAAAGAAAAGCTGGGCGAGCTGACGCTTTGGGCGGTGCTGGCAGAGGAAGTGGAAGCGCCCCGGGGAATCAAAGAACCGTTGCTCTGGATGCTGCTGACCACCTGCCCGGTGGACAGTTTTGCAGCCGCTTGCGAAAAGCTGCGTTGGTACACCTTGCGCTGGGGGATTGAAGTTTATCATCGCACGCTGAAAAGTGGCTGCCGCATCGAGCAGCGGCAACTCGGCACGGCCGAGCGCATTGAAGCCTGCTTGGCAATTGATCTGGTGGTGGCGTGGCGCATTTTTCATCTGACCAAGCTGGGCCGGGAAGTCCCTGATGTTCCTTGCTCCGCCTACTTCGAGGAAGCCGAATGGAAAGCGCTGGCCGCCTACATCAACCAGGATCCGAGGCCACCCGAGCAACCTCCAAACTTGCGGGAAGCGATGCGCATGGTGGCGACGCTGGGCGGCTTCCTGGGACGCAAGAGCGACGGCGAACCCGGCACCCAAACGCTCTGGCTCGGATTGCAATATCTCGAGCCACTCACCGCAATGTGGAAACTCCTCGCTCATACTGCGCACTCACCCCCGGTGTCCAGCCGAAGATATGGGTAATGATCAGCCCCACGGGAGAGGGCGGCCATTCTCGAATCGTCAATCGACATTCGTCAATCGACCATCGTCAATCGACTATTCCGCAAGCACCTCGTTGTAGACCTGAAGCGTCGCCTCTGCCACTCGCTGCCAGGAGAATTCCTGAGCCCGTGCGAGTCCCCGCTGAATCATCTTCTCTCTTAACTCGGCATCCTCGACGGCGTAGCGGACTTTTTCCGCAATGTCGCGCGGATCGTGGGGATCAACATAAAGGGCCGCATCTCCCCCCACTTCGGGAAGCGAAGCCGCCTGGGAGGCCACGACAGGCAAGCCGTTCGCCATGGCTTCCAAAACCGGCAGACCAAAGCCTTCTTCCAAAGAAGGGAAAAGCATCACGCTGGCTGACTGATAGAGAACCCGCAGGTCCTCCGGGGTCACATAGCCGCGCACTTGCACGCGGGAGCCAAGCCCCCGGCGGTGTATGTAATCGTGCACGATTTCGCTGCCGTGACCGTCCCCACCCGCCAGGATCAGCCGATACTCCTCCGGCAAAGTTTCGAGAGCCCGCAGGGCGTTCAGCGTGTTTTTGCGTGTCTGGATGACGCCAACGCTCAGAATAAGCTGCTTTCCTTCCCCCACGATCCTGGCCCGGGCCCGCATCTGTTCGTGAGCGGATAAGCTCAACGAAGGAAGATCGACGCCCAAGGGGATAACTCGCAGCCTGTTCTGTGGAAGCGAGGTGTACGCGAGCAATTGCCCGGCCGTGTAGCGTGACGCGGTGATAACGCAAGCGGCGCGAGCCACGGCCTCACGGAGCAAAGCTGAGAATTTGCGTTGAAACTCGGCAGTGGAATAGTCATGGCCGGTGATGGGGAAGATGTCGAAGACGGTGACAATCTCCCGCTTAAATCGAAACGCGGGAGGGCGCTGTGCCAAACTATGAAATAGGTCTGCTTGCCAGGGCAACCAGAAAGTTAACGGTTCTTGATAAAACCTCACCGAGAATTGCGGCTCCGCAGAACCGGCCCGGGTCGCAGGATGCACGAATTCCCGACGCCGGCCGAACCGTGACAGGCGATAGCAGAGCAAAAACCGGTGAGGAGTCTCGAGTCCGGCGAGGGCTTCGATGAGCTTGCGCGAATATACGGCGATGCCCGAGGGTTCGGGGTCCACCGTGCAAGTCGCATCCAAGGCTAGCGTGGCCATGATAATGGTCAACCGGAGAAGCCTGGCAACGACGCCCGGATGACCGGTCGCCGGGCTTCAGCCAGCAGACGTTGAATCCACCGCATCCTCTAATCCGTATTCTTTAATCTTCCTGTAGATCGTTGTCTTCCCAATGCCCAGTAGTTTCGCGGCGCGCTGCCGGTCGCCTTTAGTTGCCTCGAGGGCCTGAAGGATCTGGCGCTGCTCGAGCTCACGAAGCGTAGCCACTGCCACAGGGTCGCGCGCCGGCTGGCCCACGAAATAGAGCAGGCTCGAGGGCAGATCAACCACTCGGATTTGTGGGGCGCTTCCCAGCGCCAGGGCGCGTTGGATGCAATTCTCCAGTTCCCGGACGTTCCCCGGCCAATCGTAGTTCACCAAACGCGCCATGACTTCTTCGGATACGTCGGTGATGCCGGCCTCGCTCGCTCGGTGTTTGGCAAGAAAGAACCGAACCAAACCCGAGATATCCTCGCGCCTCTCGCGCAGCGGCGGCAACTTGATGGAAACCACGTTAAGCCGGAAGTAGAGTTCTTTCCGGAAGGTTCCGCTGTTGATGGCAGCCGCGAGGTCCTGGTTGGTGGCGGCGATGATTCGGGCCTTCACGGGGATCCGCTGATTACTGCCCAGGGGCTTGATTTCATGCTCTTGGAGGACGCGCAGGAGTTTCGGCTGAAGCTCCACAGGGAGTTCCACGATCTCGTCCAAGAACACCGTCCCGTCGCCCGCCGCAGCGAGCAGACCTTGCCGGCCCTGAGTCGCGCCGGTAAATGCTCCGCGCACATGGCCGAACATTTCGCTCTCAATAAGGGTGTGCGTCAGCGCGCCGCAGTCGATCGGCACAAAAGGCCGTTCCGGCCGGGGGCCTTGGGCATGAATGGCGCGCGCCACCAGTTCTTTTCCGGTGCCGCTTTCTCCGAGGATCAGGACGGGATCCCGAGTCTGGGCGACCTTGGCGATGGCGTGGTAAACCGTCTGCATGCGCGCCGAAGCGCCGCACATCCCCGCGTAGTCGCCCCGATATTCAGCGAAGCCACCGCGCACTTCAATCCTCGGAATTCCCATCTGTTCCTCTAACTACGAGAGCCACGCGCTAATATACCCACGGGAAGCCGATTAGTCAAAAGGGAGAACGCACGCGGGGCGGCCCTTCGCCTCACCAGATGGCTGGCTATTGCCAAAATGGGTGAGGAGGAATACGTTGTATTATAGTGCTGAAGGGAAACCCTGATACTGTGGCCAAGAATGCCAAGATCTTGATCGTCGAAGACGACACCCACGAACGCCAAGGGCTCGCCGATTTACTCTCTCTGTGGGGCTACGAAACCGAGACCGCCGAAGATGGCTCAGAAGCCCTCGAGAAGATCTCTTCCTTCAACCCTGCGGTCGTGATCTCAGATCTTCGCATGCCGCGCGTGACAGGCATGGAATTACTGAGGCAGGTCCATGAAGTCCACCCGGGTTTGAAGTTCGTCATGTTGACCGGCCAGGGAACCATCGAGGAAGCGGTAGAGGCTACGAAGCTGGGGGCCTTCAATTTTCTCGAAAAGCCGGTGGACCCCAAGCGCCTGGAAGTGGAGCTGCGCAATTGTCTGGAACGGCAGGAGAGCGAGCGGCAGCTCGAGGCCGCGCACCGCAGGCTGCGCGACCTGGGCTTTCTGGGCAACATCGTGGGGCGATCCAAGAAGATTCAGGAAGTGACGACACTGATCTCCCAGGTGGCGCCTTCGCGCGCTTCGGTGTTGATCACCGGCGAGAGCGGCACCGGAAAGGAACTGGTGGCCCGAACAATCCACGACCTGAGCCCCCGCCGGGCCCAGCCGTTCGTGGCCGTGAATTGCGCCGCCATCCCGGAGACGCTGATGGAAAGCGAAGTTTTCGGCCACGAAAAGGGAGCCTTCACCGGGGCCCTCGAGCGCCGTGTGGGTTGCTTTGAATTGGCTGATGGCGGAACCCTGCTGCTGGACGAGATCGGCGAAATGCCTTCCGGCACCCAGGCCAAACTGCTGCGGGTCCTGGAAGACTCCAGGGTGCGCCGCTTGGGCAGCAAGTCGGAATTCTCCGTCGATGTGCGGGTGCTTGCAGCGACCAATAAAGTGCCGGAGGAAGCGGTCGCCAAGGGTCAGTTGCGAAGCGACCTTTACTTCCGCCTCAATGTGGTCAATATCGTTCTGCCCCCCTTGCGCTCCCACCTGGAGGATCTGGAGGAGCTGACGACAGCCTTACTTGACGACCTGAACCGGAAGCACGACCGTGCTGTGATGGGCGTGGACAGCGAAGTGCTTCAGGCTTTCCACCGCTACAACTGGCCCGGAAACGTGCGCGAGTTGCGCAACGTCCTCGAGCGCATGCTCGTGACTTGTGGCGGCGATCACTTGACCGTTCACCATCTCCCCCGCGGCTTCGGCCGGGCCGAGCTTACCGAAACCGGAGACCAACTCCGGCTCCGTCCCGGAATGACGGTTGCCGAGGCCGAGCGCCGCCTTATTTTCGAAACCCTTGACTCCACGCAGAACAACAAAACGCGGGCTGCCGAGCTGCTCGGCATCAGCCTGAAAACTCTCCATAACAAGCTGAAGGAATATGGGGCTCAGTCTGAAGATTAAGCTTACCGCCCTCAACACCCTGCTCGTCCTTTTCATGGTGCTGGGCATCTCGACGCTTTACCTCTCGCATCTGACGCGACAGGCTCTCGCGGAGGTGGAAAGCGGGGGCGAATATGTGGCCAGCGAGATCTATCATCAGGCCAGCACGGTCTTGTCGCAGGCGCGCATGCCGCGGGGCTCGAACCCGTCCGATGTTCAGACTCTGCGCAGCGTGATGAAGGATCAGTTCGCGAAGAACGCGGGATTGAGTTCGCTGCTGGAATCTGCCGTCGGCTATTCGCCTTCGGTTTATTATGCCGCCATTACGGATACCCAGAGGCGAGCCCTGGTGCACAACGATCCCACTGAGATCGGCCAGGTGTTGGCCCAAACTCCGCGCTTCGACGACCTGCTTCGCGCCGGATTGCTGAAGCAGCTCCGCGTCATTTATGGCCCCTCCACGGTGTATGAAGTCGTGTTGCACCTGGAAATTGCGAATCAGCCGTTCTGCGACGTGCGGGTCGGAGTCGGGACGCTCTTCGTCAGGAACGAGATCACGCCGGAGTTGCGCGAAGCCCTCACCCTTGCAATTGCCGTCATCATTCTGACCACGCTTTCGTCCGTTCTGCTCTCGTATATACTTTTGCGTCCCCTGGAAACCATTTCCAGAAGCCTCGACCTGCTGGCGCACGGCCAGTATTCCGAACCGGTACGTCTTAAGCGCAGCGACGAGTGGGGCGTGCTCTCCTCAAAACTGAACCTCTTGGGCGAACAGATGCGCGGCGAGAAGGCGGCTTTTGTCGAATTGAAGGAGAATCTCGATCAGCTCTTTTCCAAGCTGAGCGACGGTCTGCTGCTTTTTGAGCGGCAGGATCGCCTGGTCCTGGCCACTCCCGCCGCCGCGCGCCTGCTCGGTTGCCGGGCGGAGACCATACTGCATCGCAAGGCGCAAGAGGTGTTCACCGCCGAGAATCCCCTTCATGAGCTCTTGCGGCAGGCCTTCGCTGCACGCCAGTCGACGCCCTGGCGAACTTTAGATCTGGGAGGCGAGCCGCCGGAGCGCCTGGCGGTGAACGTTCGTTTCATCGTCGAACAGGGCGAACCGATGGGATGCCTGGTTACCTTGCGGGACGCCAGCTCGCGCGCTCAGATCGAGGATCAGATTGACGTCACGACGAAGCTGGCGGCCATCGGCCGGCTCACTTCCGGAGTCGCGCACGAGGTGAAAAATCCGCTCAACGCCATGGTCCTCCAGCTCGAACTCCTGAAATCCAAGCTGACCGATCAGGGTGATAAGGTGGGCCCGCACCTGGCAATACTCTCGAACGAGATCCAGCGGCTCGATCGAGTGGTGAAGACCTTTCTTGATTTCACCCGCCCTGTCGAGCTCCACCCCACACCCTCCGATGTGGAAAAACTGGTGCGCGACGTCTTTCTGCTGGCCGAGCCTCTGGCCAAGAAAAACAACGTCCGACTGGTCTTCGAGCACCCGGGAGCACTTCCCACGGTCAGCATCGACCGGGACCTTATGAAACAAGCGCTCCTGAACTTGGTTCTAAACGGCTGCCAAGCCATGCCCTCAGGAGGAGAACTCAAGGTCAAACCGCAAGTCGACGGCCGCTATCTTAACCTCGAAGTTTCCGATGAGGGCGAGGGTATTCCGCAGGATGCCCGTCAGAAAATCTTCTCGCTCTTCTTTACCACTAAGCCCGGCGGCACGGGCATCGGACTCGCTATGGCCTTCAGAATTCTTCAACTCCATAACGGCTTCATCGAGTTCACGAGCGAACTACACCAGGGCACGACGTTTCGGGTATTCGTTCCCGTGTCGTGACCAGGGCAATCCCCGAAGCACTTTAGACCTAAATGGACGCGCAACCCTCACCGCCAACGCCTCTCTCGAGTGCCCCATCATTGGGCCAGAGCCCCCCTGCGCCGATTTCCGCCACGGGCGCCATCCTGTTTGCCCTCGAAGATACTCTTCGGCTTTTGTTCCGTCCATTTGATGTATGGAGGTGGGCCAAGCTATGCCTGCTTTGCCTTTTTTTGGGAGGGGGAACTCCCACGGCGGCATTCCAGTGGAGCCTGGGCGCTCTGCCTGGCGATCTGCGACTGCCCAGCCTGCTGAGCCGTACGCGTCAATTCGTCGAGCAGCACCCTTCTCTTATATTCCTGGTCGTCGTGGGGGCTCTTGCGCTGGGGATCAGCGTACTGTATCTGCGGTCGCTTTTTCGATTCATCCTGGTGGATTCACTGGTCAAGCGGGAAGTGTCTCTAGGCCGTGCCTGGACCGCCCTTCGCCCCCTCGGAGAGTCGTATTTCCGCTGGCTGGCGTCAACATTGGCGGGGCTCGTTGCTGCTTTCGCTCTTATGGTCATCCTCGCTTTTCCTGGTCTCCAAGCGGCTTCCGCATCCGGCCCCGGCAGGCTGTTCGCCACGGCGTCGCTGGCTTTGATCCTCGCCTTGATCGTCCTCGTCGGTCTGGCTGTAGCCCTCCTGATTATGCTCACTGACGATTTGGTGGTTCCCTTGATGTACGCCGACCGATTGCCGCTGCCGTCGGCGTGGAAGTTGCTGTGGCAAAAGATGCGCGCTGACCCAGCCTCGTTCGCGGTTTATATCCTGCTGCGGTTTCTGCTTTCGGTTGGCGTCAGTGTTGGCGTTCTGCTCTTCCTTGTCCCCTTGCTTGTAGGTCTGTTTTCCGGCTCGATCATTGTGGCAGCGATCATCGTCCTGGCGCTGCATCTGGTTGGTTTGAATTGGGTGTGGAGTCTGCCCACGATCGGCCTGGTCATTCTCGCGTTGCTTTTGCTGGCTGGGCTGTTGATTGCGCTCTTGAGCGCCGTCGGAATGCCGGGCCAGGTCTTTCTTCAGGACTTCAGTCTGCACTTTATTGCAGCGCGCTCTCCTTCCCTCGCTACACTCTACTCCTTGGTCGACACGGAAGATGAAGCTCAAATGCCATAGGTCGGGAAGCGAGAAAATGATAAAATCTCTAATGGCATGAAACCGAGGGCCATCCCACTCTGGTGGTGCAGTCTGGCGCTCTTGATCGGAGGTTGCCCGAAGCGGCAAACCTCCCCGCGGATCGTCTACGTCGCTTCGCCGCCGCCTGCGGCAATGCAAGCTCCAGGCCCCGAAAACCCGCCGGTGATCGTGATTGAAGAACCGCCGCCGCCGGAACCGGCGGTGATTACTCCGCCTCCGGAGACTCCCGCCCCCAAGGAGGCGGCGCCGCAGCGCCACCGCGTGCAGCACCGGGAACAAACGTCCTCCACCCCCGAAAGCGCTCCGGGAACGGACGAGGAGCCCTCGCCCCCGGTGCCCTCGCTCGCGCCGCAAGAGAGTTCATCGGATCAATTGACGCAGCGTCGTGAAATCCAGGGCTTGCAGGATGACGTGCAGAAGCGAATCGCCAAACTCAGCGCAGCCGATCTCTCTGCCGTGGATCGCAAGACCCTCGAAGACGCCAAGGCCTTCGTTGCCCAATCCACTCAGGCTCTAAATGAAGCCGACCTGCAGCGCGCCCTCATGCTGGCGCGCAAAGCGTCCCTGTTAGTTTCGGCATTGGAAAAGTGAGCCGGCTCACGCTCTGGAGAAACAAAAAACCTGTTTCTCTGTGTCTCAGGTGAAACGTCTATAGGCGTGTCTACTCCAGCACGCGCTGCTTTACGTTGATCACATCACGTGCCGGTACAGCCCCCAGGATGACGTTGTTCACGCCGACGACCGGCAAAGCCCTGAAACCGTACCGGGTGAACAAATCCAGTGCCTCCTTCATGGTGCTCGCGGGAGTAAGGATAATGACGTTTTCAACCATCAGGTCCCTCAGGAGTTCACGATCCCCGGCCATGAATAGCGTCTTCATGTCCGCCACGCCCAAGAGTGTATCGTTGGCGTCCACGATGTAAAGGTACATCACCACGTCGATTCGTTTGGCCATCTGGCGGCACTTCAACTGGGCCTCCTCGACGGTGATGTCGGGAGGGAATTTGAAGAAGCGAGTGGAAGCGAAGTTAATGATCTTGAGATCCTGCTCCTCCAGGATCTCTTCAATCTTACTGACTTGAGCCGGATCGAGCAGTTTCAGGATGGCTTTCTTATCGTCAGAAGGGAGAATCGAAAGAATATCGGCTGCCTGGCCGGGTGTCATTTCTCTGATCAGTTCGGCCACCCGATCCTTCCGCAGCGAGCGGACGATGTCGCGTTGCACAGCCGGCTCAATCTCCTCGAGTGTATCGGAAGCCTGTTCTGTGTCCAAACCCTCCAAGATGGTAGCCCTCTGGGAGCTGTCGAGTTCTTCCAGGATATCGGCCAAGTCCACGGGATGAATCTCCGCCAAGCGTTCCTTCAGGATGCTAAGCTGAAGATCCCCTCTCAACGCGCCGATTTGGGGCGGCAACGGCTGGACGTAAGACCAGGGAATGAGGTTCGTATCGGCGTCGCCGCTGCGTCTCGATAAGCGGTTGGCCAAGGCCTTCAGTCCAAGTTGCCGAAGCAGGCCGTAACGGCTGATGTCGACATCGCTGACATAAACTCTGTCGCCTCTGACCGCCAGCCGAATATCGTAGACAACTTCCACTTCCCGCCCCTCGATGTCCAACACTTTCTTGTCCAACAGGTAGTCCCTCAGTGGAATTTCTCCGGCCGCCAGCCCGCGCACATAGTTCTGAGGACGACCGATGTCGATCGTGATCTCTCGAGGGCCAAGCGATCGGGCCTGTTGCTGCGGCACGAGCAACGCCGGATCGCCGAAAGGCCGGCTGATCTGAAAGTGCGTAACCTCCGCCAGCTTGCCCTGGTCCACGACGATGACGTCGGTGAGCTTTCCGATCTTCTTCCCCTGGTGGTAAGCGCGCGCGCCGATGAGTTCGGTAAGGAAATACCGCTGCTCGACGCCGTTCCGGGCCGTTCTCGTGTCGCTCATTCGCCGCCTCCACTCAACGCAGCAAAGTGATAAACCTGTAGACTAGGATTCCCACCAGAAATATCAGATAGAGCCGGAGCGCCAAGAGCGAAACCTTCACCATCGGCGTCATTTTGATCTGCGGCTTGGCGTACTTCTGGTTGATGCCCTTTACCGTGCTCATGGTGTTTTTGAAGAATTCGAGAATCATGTTCAGCCTCGCCCCCCTGCGCCGAAGGGGCGGCCCTTGTGGCCGCCCGGGGACGGCAGGCCGTCCCCCTACACTCGCAACCTTTTCATTTCAAGATATTCGGAAACAGCGCGCTGATGCCGTACAAGGTCGAAACCAAGACGATCAGCGTCACAATCGTGATGTTGGCGATATTTTGGAACAGTGTATTCTTGAACTGTCCCATTGTCTCTTCGTTATTCAGGAGCAGGATCAGAAAAACCAGGGCCGCAGGCAGCAGCGTCACCGCGATCACTTGCACAAACAGCGTGATCAGAACCAGGGGCGCGTGAGGAATCAGAACCACCGTGCCTGCCAGCAGGATGCCGAAGAAGTAGTAGGCATAAAACCACGGCGCCTCCTTCACCTTGTTGTTAAGCGAATGCGCCCAACCGAACACTTCGCCGAAAGCCCATGAGCTGGCGAGAGAGATGCAGATCGCGCCCAGAAACCCTGCGTCGAACAGCCCAATGGCCAGGAACGTGCCCAGTTGCTTGCTAATGCCCATGAATTTGGCGGCCGCCGAAGCGGCATCGTAAATATTCTGACCGGGCAGAAGCGTGCCGGTGAGGATCACACAGAAGGCGGCAACGACGACCGTGAAAAAGGCGCCAATCCCCGTGTCCACTTTGCCGCCCGTGATATCTTTCTCCTGAAGGCTCTTGTCCACGACGGCGCTTTGTTGGAAGAAGATCATCCAGGGCGCAATCGTGGTCCCGATATTCGCCATCAGGAAGAAGAACAGTTCGTTCGTGAACCCTCCCGGCGGAAGCTGCGGGATCAGGCAACCTTGCAAAACCTGCTTTATGGGCGGGTGGATCATGAACGCGGCAGGTATGTAAATGAGATTGAGCACGCAAAACACCATCGCCGCCTTTTCCCACGTCCAGTATCGCCCCTGAATCACCATCGTCCCCATCAAAGTCGCCGCCAAGAGCACGGTCACGATTCGCGGCACTCCGAAGATGCTGAGTGCCGCTGTCATGCCGATGAACTCCGTGATCATTGTCAGCCAATTCAAGAGGACAAGATCCAAAAGCGAAAACCATCCCCAGAAAGACCCGAAAGCATGAAAGATCGCCTCCGCATGGCCCCGCTTGGTCACCGCACCGAGTCGTACCGTCATTTCCTGCACGGAGTAGGCAACCGGCCCCAGCAGGATAAGGAACCAGATCAAATGGAAGCCGAATTTTGCCCCCGTCGCGGTATAAGTTGTGATGCCCCCGGCGTCGTTGTCAGCGACCATGACGATGATGCCAGGGCCGGCGATCATGAGGAACAGCCGGATCACCTTCACGAGCTTTTTGTACCGGTAATAAGCCTTGGAAAGAAGGTTCATGGACGCGTCCCCGCGGCGGATCGGCGACTTGCCGTCCACGACCGGGAGGGGTGTGCTTGCGCCCTCAGTCACGGTCGGCGCAGTGTACTCCTTTTCCATTCCACTTCTCCTTTTGCACCACCGCCGTAGCGGCGTCGTAGGGGCGGCCGTTCTGGCCGCCCTGGGCCCGCCGCGATCCCTGTCATGCTGAGCGCAGCGAAGCATCTGCAGTTCCGGTCCCGGGACGAACCCCATGCAGATTCTTCGCTTCGCTCAGAATGACAGGCCCGCCCTGCGGGCCAAAGCCCCGCGCGGCTCCGGCCTTGCGGCACGCTGCGACGTACGCTGGTTGTTATCAGGAACCGAAGGGCAACGGCTGTGGGAGGCGCGATCGGGAAGGACGCTGAAGAGGGTCACCCACTCAGAGCCGTTTCTAACACGACCTACAGCGCGAGGCTTCGTTCCAAGGCTTGTCAATTCTGTTTCGCATAAACCTTTCCGGAGGTGAGACGTGAATCCAGGGAGGAATAGTACCCCCTCCCCGGAAGACGGAGAAGGGGCTAATGCCGAGGGCTGACCGCAAGGCCCGAACCTGCAGCCTCTGTCGAACTGGTTGTCCTCACTCGCCCGAGTTTCAGCACCGCGCGCCGTCAGGTCCCGCCTCGCGGGATCAGCCACCTTAGACAAACCCTTAATCCGGGAGTGCCTGTTCTACCCTGCTGACGAGCCTCTTTCGATGCTCCTGGGCAGTGGCTTGTGTGTCGCGCGGACGCCTCGCCTACCGAGGATCCAGACGCTGCATCACTCAAAACTCCCAAGATTCAGCGTCCTTTCGCAAAGTAAATCAGGGGTTTAAAACGTGTCAAGAAAAATCGACAGCGATTGCGGAAAAAATGCCTTGTGGGCGGCGCAGGGCCGATTTCCAAGGTCGTCAGCCCTTCCGTCACACCCGCACAAGCCGCCGGCCTAAACAACCGGGTTGCGCCAGCGCGGCCACGGGGAGGACCGGGCAGTGGCGGTCGCCCTGGACGCCGCCGGGATTCAAACGCGGGATTCAAGACCCCGATAATCATGAGGGCAGTCCTTCTGCTTTCTGCCTTTTTGCTTTCTACCTTCACAGCCATAGGTGCTTATCGGAGTAAAACGTCACTGGCCCCTCGGGGTGTTTCGCTTTGTAGGCACGAAACTGCTTCAAGATTGAGGCGTATCTGCGGTCGGAGGTTCTCAGCTTTTTGTGAGGCATCTTGATGAGGGCGAGTTCCACTTCCCAAACGTTTTTCTCTGAGAGCCGCCAGTCGCATTTCACCAAGGTCCGCAGGTCGCCGACTCCGTAGCCGGTGATTCGGCCCGACCCGTCCACGTAAGGATCAACGTAACTCATCACCACTTGGCGGACGGTGCGGAAGACCGGCTTGCGCCCGTGCAGGCCGGCGTCGCGGGAGCGCGCCACCGTTCCCCACAGTCCCCGCCGCCGGAATAGGAAGAGAACGTGGTCTAACTTGTCTTGGGACTCGAGATCGAGGAGCAAGGGCGGGTAGCCGTGCTGCTCGAGAATGGTCGCCGCCGAAAGGGCGCCCTCCAGACAGTGAGCGCTCCAATGCCCCACCACGCCGCGGAAGGTCCGCAGCGTCTCTCCACCCTTCTCCCAGTTATAAGGCAGGTCGCGAAGAAACGCCTGGACTTGGCGGGGCGTCGAGTACTTCTGAATAACGGACCACTCCTTGGGTCGAAACGCCCCCCGAGGTAGAATCATGCCGCTCTCCCGTAGGAAGAGTAGCACAAAGGGAGATGGAACATTGGGGCCGAAGCCACAGCCTCGGCTAAGCCGCCATCCCTAGCTATTGCGGCACCTGGAAGTATACGACAGCGGTGGGTGACTGCCCGACCGGGAATGGCGAGCCGGACACGGGCGTAAGCGCGCCGGTGTTCTGGTCGATTGAGTAGACCGACATACTGTTGGCCCCGCTATTAATGACATAGAGGAACTGTCCCTCGGCCGCGGCAACCGCTGATGACGGTTCAACCCCCACTGCAAATGGAAAACCCGCCAAGGGGGTCAGCGTTCCGGTGGCCCCGTCAATGCTGAAACCTGCGATTTGGCTCAATGCAGGGATGGTTACATAAGCGAACTTCAGTGGCATGATATTGGTCGCAATGGCCACGGAAGAGGGTGAGCCGCCCACCGGGAACGGAGATCCGGGCACAGGACTGAGGCTTCCGTCGCCGGCGACTGAGAAAACGGAGACATTGTTTGAAAGCCTGTTGGCGACTAGCACCAGCCGCGCGCCGAGGGAGTTCGGGCCCGGTGCAGGGGCTAGAACAATCGACGCCGGCCCCTGACCCGCCGGGTAGGGCGAGCCCGCTAGTGGTGTGAGCACGCCGGTGCTTGCGTCCGCGATGTAGCCGGAAACGGTGTTAGACTGCGAGTTGGCAACATACTGCAGCGGCGGCTCGCCGCTGGCGGCGATGGCCACTGGCCCGGACCCTGCTGGAAACGGTGAGCCTGAGATTTCGGTTGCCACGGTTCCGTTCGCGGAAAACCCATAGGTAGAGACGCTCCCCTCCGCGTTTGCGACGTAGGCAAATCCCCCCGTCCCCGTCACGGCTACTGGCGTGTAGGGCGAATTGATCGTGCAGAGGGGCCCGGCGAGAACGCTCGTTACCAAGTCTACGGAATAAACGGAGACCGTCTTCTGCGCCTGGCTCAGAACGAGCAGCCAGGCGAAGATCAATCCCCCGCCACCCAGCGCGGTCGGTGGTGCGCTGACTGAGAACGGAGATCCGCACACAGCGCCCGCCGCCGGTCCGGTGATGGGACCGGCCAACTGAAACGCAGAGACACTGCTTGATCCGGTATTAGCTACGAAGATCGCGTCCCGGTGGAGGCACGACGTATCAGGTGGACATTCGAAGCAGGGCGGGTTATTGCTCGCGGCTCCTCCGCAGCCGAATTCTACGAGTGCCGCAAGGACGAAAAGACCAAACCTTCTGCTCACCGTGCACCTCCCCGCAGACGCCGCCCAAGCCTTCACCAGCACGCCCAAATTTTAGGCTTGACAAAGAGAAAAGTAAAGAGGTAACGTTCACCCCCAATCCGTTGATAAGCGTGCAGAGTGGTTCACTTTGTGGGCTTTCCCTTAATTAATGGGAGCCCTCGCTGCCAGTGAAGCGTCTCAGCCCGGTTTCAGCGGGATGCCTGCCATATTAGGCGCGAGCAAATGCTCCTTCTGAGTTTGGCGTCGCGCGAGAACAACACACTAGGACGACGCTTGGAAAAAGTGGCTTGCAAATCCTTCGATAACTGCGCCATTTTGCCGCAGCCGCGCTCACCCCCCTACCGCCAACAACTGCAGCCCCTCCCGGTAGGCGGCAATCCCTTCCCCTACGCTGGCCAGCCGTAGCAGTAGTCGCCGAGCATGACGCACCAACCGTCCCGGCAGGTTGAAGATCAGGAAACGCAGGCGCTTGGGGCGCGCCGTCAAAAGCTCCGGCCGCAGGGCGATCCACTTCAGAGCCGTCAGCACGTTATGGGCAATCACCACCAAGCGCAGCCAAGCCGCATTGGCTCCGAAATATTTCGAGGGCAGCACCCCCGCCCCCAGGTCATTCTTGAGGACATCGTGCAGCATTTCCACCGTCCCCGCTTTTTCCCGATGCCACTCGATCAGCCGCGGCGCCTTCCACTCCCAAAGGTTCGACAACACCGCGAAATGGCGCACCCGGCTGCCATCCTCGAACAGTTCCCCCTGCTTCTTGCGAATCCGGATGGCGACATAGCGGAGAGGTTGCGTGTCCTTCTTCTCGCTTTTCTCACCCGGCACAAACGGCACCTCCGCGCACTCGCGGCATCTCTTCCGCATGGGGCTTGCCGTAGGGCTGCCACTCGGCTTCCGCCACCCCCTGAATCGCCTCACGCAAAGGCTCCGTCATGCGGGCACTGATGGCAAAGCCGATCCGCCCGTGCGGTCCGCCGCAGCGTTGCTCATCCCGCAGCCAATTCACCAGCCCACTTTCGTGACACGCCGCATCGCCCCGGAAGTAATACTCGCTCACCGTCCGGGGCAGGGCGGCAAAAGCCCGCTGCCCGACTTCCAGCGGCTCCATCTGCGCCGGTACATTGCCGTCTCGAAACTGGTCCGCCAGCACCAGACCCGTCTCCGCCCACACCGCCAGCATCGGTTGATATCCGCGCTCGCCCTCATAGGTGGGCTTCGCTTCCCGCTTGCGGCTCTCGATGATCGTGGCGTCCTGATCCACGGTGGCGATGCGCTGCTCCGGACGACGCTCCCCAAAACGCTGCACCAGATCCCGGTTGACCAGCCCCAATCCGCTCAGCGATGCCGTCTCGTCCGGAATATAGGCGATCTCACCCGGCAGGCGTCGCTGCTGTGCCTCCGCGATCTTCGCCTCCTCATGAAACGCATACAGAAATTGCAGCGCCGCGCTGGGCGAAGGCAGTTCGTGTCCGATCATCTCCGCCAAACCCGGGTCTTGCCGCAGACGCTCGAAATCGTCCACGCATTCGCCCCCCGCAGCGTTCAGAACTACAAAGCTCTCGACGAAGGTCGCTTCATCGTATCCGCGCTGTCGCTCTTTCACTCGCACCTGCTCCCGCACGCTCTGGGGCAGACCCAGCGAGCGGAAAGCTTGCACCACCAGCGGTATTCCCCCGAAGGCCGTGAGCATCTCCGGCAGGGGTTCGGGGTCAACCTCGAACAACAACGGCGATTCGGTAGGAGAACGTTTGGGCTCTTTGCGCATGCGGGGATCATACCGGAATTTTGCACCTGATGGGTGACAAATGCCTGCTCGAACAGTTATCTCCCGCTCTCTGCCCAAGCCCATTATTGCGGGCTACTGCGGCGCCACTCTACAATCCAGCGAAAGTTATCGACGGATTGGGGTTCACCCAAAGGTAGTTGTTCAGAAGAATATCGATCCAGTTCGACCTAAGGAGGTCCCGCCATCAGAAACAGACTGGTAAGTTCACTCGGACTGTTTATCACTTCTCTTATGATCGGCACGGTAATGACCTCCGCGCAGACAATAACCATCCAGACCTACCAGGGATACGATGCGGTGGCAGATGAGGTCCTGATCAAGTTCGAACAAGCAGTAACCGACGACGCTCAGGGGCAGGCTAAGATTTCGGCCGACATCCAGCAGGCGGAATTCACCGCCGACATCGACTCCGTGCAGACAGTCGGCAGCGCCGGCTGGATGCTCTTTCACTCTGTCTCCTACGACGTGCCGACGCTGATGAGTATGCTCACCGGGGCAAGTAGCGTCGCCTATGTGGAACCGAACTGGGTCCAACATGTGGCCGCT
The DNA here is from genome assembly GCA_963722675.1 of uncultured Acidobacteriota bacterium. Classification (GTDB taxonomy): domain Bacteria; phylum Acidobacteriota; class Terriglobia; order UBA7540; family UBA7540; genus CAVROP01. The sequence continues at coordinate 28,019 of CAVROP010000061.1, read as the reverse complement.
GTACCGAACGACCCATATTTCCCCTTTCAATGGGGCTCGCAGAATACCGGACAGAGTATCGGGGGCATAGTCGGAACACCCGGCGCCGACATCGGCGCCACCTCGGCGTGGAATATATCGACCGGGTCCGCAAGCGTCCTCGTGGGCGTCGTGGACACCGGCATTGACTACACACATTCCGACCTCACTGCGAACGTATGGTCGGCGCCTCAGGGATACGCTTTCGAGCAGGGCACGAGCGAGTACACGTGCCCCGCCGGCTCACACGGTTGGAACACGCTCACTAATTCCTGCGATCCGACGGACGACAACGGCCACGGCACGGAGGTCTCCGGAGTAATTGGGGCGGTGGGCAACAACAACCTGGGTGTGGCAGGCGTCAATTGGACGACCACGATCATCGCCGCCAAGGCATGCAATTCACAGGGGCAATGCACCAACGCCAACATCATCAACGCCCTCCAGTACATGGAAGGGGTTAAGTGCTATTTCGGCGGCAGAAGCGGTGAGGCCAACATCCGGGTCCTTAACAACAGTTACGGTGGCGCGCCGTACCAACAAGCGCTGTATACCGAGATCGGCAACGTGTACGAGGCGGACATGCTGTTCGTAGCCGCTGCCGGCGACAGCGGATCAAACAACAACACCACGCCCTTTTACCCCGCGAGCTACAACGTGGGGAACGTCGTCTCCGTCGCCGGATTCGACAACCGCGACCTCCTGGCAAGCAAGGTGAACAACCCTCCGGATTCCTACAGTTCGAATTACGGGTCAACCAGCGTGCACCTTGGGGCACCAGGGGAGATTATTGAAACCACAACCTTGGCGGGGATTTCGTATTTCAGCGGCACATCGGCAGCGTCTCCCTATGTTGCGGGCACGGGGGGGCTGTCCCTCTCCAAGTGCCTCGGGGACACCCAGTGGCTGGCGCCCAACATCCTGAACAACGTCGTCAAGACCTCCGCGCTGACAGGAAAGACCATCACTGGGGGCCGCGTCAACGCGTACAACTCGGTCTACGCGGCGTCGCAGGCCTGCCCGGGAACCGGCGATGGGTATCTGACAGGTACTGAACAGTCGAAGACCATTCACCCAGGACAGATTATCTATGACCAGGGGAGCGTCAGCCTGACAGTCAACGGGAAGAAAGAAACAGCGTATTACGGTCAGGGCAGCACCGCATTATCTTTGGGAACCGCCCTGATTAGTGCAATCAATAATGACAGCACATGTCCCGTGCGCGCCCACATGTCGTTTACGGGCATTACTTCGTCATACGTTTGGATCATGCTGAGTGCCAAGACGACGGGTTCTGGCACATGTTACACGATGAGCGCCAGCTACACGTACGACAGCACAGATTTCAGAGGCCCTTCGTTTCAGCTCTTCCCGACGCAGTCAGCGTTGGTGGGTTGCAAATAGGTGTGGCATTGTCTGAATGGGGGAGCGCTCTGTACGAACGGAGCGCCCTCCCTTTCTTACTGCGCGAGAAGACGAAAGGATTCGCGCGTGACAGCGGGAAAGCTATGGCGGTGGAAATGGGCCAAACAAGTGCCCCCTCGCCCGTCCCGCTCCGGCTGGTGAAAGCGCCGGCGCGGGACACCCTCTCCCCAAGGGCTGATCATTACCCATATCTTCGGCTGGACACCGGGGGTGAGTGCGCAGTATGAGCGAGGAGTTTCCACATTGCGGTGAGTGGCTCGAGATATTGCAATCCGAGCCAGAGCGTTTGGGTGCCGGGTTCGCCGTCGCTCTTGCGTCCCAGGAAGCCGCCCAGCGTCGCCACCATGCGCATCGCTTCCCGCAAGTTTGGAGGTTGCTCGGGTGGCCTCGGATCCTGGTTGATGTAGGCGGCCAGCGCTTTCCATTCGGCTTCCTCGAAGTAGGCGGAGCAAGGAACATCAGGGACTTCCCGGCCCAGCTTGGTCAGATGAAAAATGCGCCACGCCACCACCAGATCAATTGCCAAGCAGGCTTCAATGCGCTCGGCCGTGCCGAGTTGCCGCTGCTCGATGCGGCAGCCACTTTTCAGCGTGCGATGATAAACTTCAATCCCCCAGCGCAAGGTGTACCAACGCAGCTTTTCGCAAGCGGCTGCAAAACTGTCCACCGGGCAGGTGGTCAGCAGCATCCAGAGCAACGGTTCTTTGATTCCCCGGGGCGCTTCCACTTCCTCTGCCAGCACCGCCCAAAGCGTCAGCTCGCCCAGCTTTTCTTTGCCATGGGGCGGTCGCAAGGTGACCTGCGCAAAGCGCACTTCGAGCCGCGCCACCCGTGCCGCTTGGGCACCCCGCCGCGGTATCCGGACTTCCTGAATGCCCGCCAGCGCGTGCTGCGCCATCCCCGGCCACAAATGTTCTTGGCCGTCCTCGCCCAGCCGGTCGCGTTCGGCTCGCACCAACAGCCAGGGACCGTTCTCCTCTGCGAGAGCCCCATGGAACAGTTCGTAAATATCGGCTTCCCGATCCCCCACACTGACCAGCCGCGTGCAGCGCGTGCGCCGCTGCACCTCCGCCACCTGCCGCAGACTCTTCAGCCATTTATTGCTTTCTTTCTCTTCAATCGGCAGAGTCTTGCGTCGAGACCGTTTGCCAAACTGCGCCCGGTCCCGCGCCCAGCACTGCACATCCAGCAACCCCAAGGGTGTGCCCGCCGCATTGAAAGCCAGCGTCGAGTGCAGCACCAATCCCACCGTACCTTCCTTATTCGAGCCAATGGGGCCCAGGTCGTCGGTCGCCGGATGGGCGCTGTAGTTCAGGAACGTCGTGTCCTGCACGGCAAACACCAACCGCTCAGCCGCCACGCGCTGCCGGGTCGCTTCATAATGGGGTTGCAACAAAGCGTCCATGCCGGTGTCCGGATGCTCAAAGAAACGATAGGCGGCTTTGGTTCGGGCGCGAGTCTGACAGGCCTGCGGCAGGTTGGCCTGAGGCCGCGCGTAAAAATCGCGCGCCAGGACCAACAACCGTTCGCGCCGCCGCTCATCTCCCAATCGCGCTCCGCCGAACTCTTCCTCCGCCCAGTCGGCCGGAGGAGGGGGCGGAGCGGGTGGGTGTCCGCCCAAGCGCTGGCGGGCCTGCGAGTGCAAAGCATACAGGAAAATCCGCTTCACCGCTCGGCCGCCGGTGTGCTCGCGGTCCTGACGCCCTCGCCCCGTCGTCTGGCCCACCTCCAGCCAGTTGGCCGCCCGATAGCAGGTGCCCCTAAAACGCTCCGCGTCCACAAAGGTTTCCACCAGCAGGGGCCTATAGCCGTAGCGCTCTTGCCAGTCCTTGGCGACTTGCTGCAGTGCCAAGCCGAGCACCTGCGAAGCCAAGTTGGGCACGCGCCAGTGGGGCAGAATCAGAAAACGGCTGTTGGCAATCACCTCCTGCAGATGTTCACGGCGCACTGGGTCACTCCAGCCGATCCACTCATCCCGCGCCGCCAGTTGCCAGGCTGCGGCACTGAAGGCCAGCCCACCCAACCAATCGCCCTGGCCGCTGCGCACGCCATAGCGCATCTGCGCCCCACAGAGAGGTCCGGCTCCCAAGTAATGATAGCGCTCCATCATCTGGTTCCAGAGCCGCGAGGCCGAACAATCCGCCTGCTCAATGCGCAGCAAGCGCACCGGCTGCAAGGCCTGGAGCGAGGCTTCGGTGGGCAAGACCTGCTGCGGCGCGGGCTGGGCCGCAACTCGCCGGGGTGGAGAAACCACGGCCGGGGCAACCGCGGGCAGATCAAGGGCCCCACGACGCTGCAGCTTCCCCAGCGCCACGCGGCAACTGACCTGCTTGAGTTCACCCGAGGCAGTGCGCCAGTTCAACCATTCGCAAACCCGCCGCGACAGGGTCCGACGCGAGATGCCAGGTTCGTCGTCAACGGTCTGCTGAATGCGCTGCACAAGCTGCGGACCGAATTCTTGCCCGCAAACCTTCATGCGGGCAGCTTAGAGCATGAGGACCCCCGGTGTCCAGCAAAAAGTGTGGGACATGATCAGCCCCAAGGGAGAGGGCTGACTTTACAATATTCGCAAGGGCGCGAGAAATGCGGCGCTAGCCGCCCCACCTGTCATACCAAAGCTGGAAACAGAAAAACGCCCACAGCAATTTCCGGTGGTCCGCCCGCTCGCCCCAGTGTTCTTCGAGCAGCCGGCGGACGTAGGGGACGTTGAACAGCCCCTGCCGCTTCAACCTCTCTTCTCCCAGCGCTTCATCCAGCCAGGGACGCAATTCTCTCCGCATCCATCGGCTGATGGGCACGGAGAATCCGCGTTTCTGGCGGTAAACGATTTTGCGCGGCAACCACTTCACGGCTGCTTTCTTAAGAAGGTACTTAAGCTCGAACCCGCGAACTTTCAGCTCCGCCGGCAGGCCGGCCGCGAATTCAATCAGGCGGTGATCGAGGAACGGGGTCCGCATTTCGAGAGAGCAGGCCATGCTGGCACGGTCGACCTTCACCAGCAGATTATCTTCGAGATAGAGCCGGAAATCGAGGTAAGGCATTTCCGCCAAGTCACATTCGAAAGTCGCTCCGTCCAATATGCACTCAAGCGGCGCCAAGGCTTCCCGGCTGGGGGACTCCGGACCGCCCCAGTCTGCGGCAAAAAGTCGATCCAGCGCCTCCGGGCTCGTTATTCCGAACCAGATCGCGTGCCGTTCCGCGGGCGCCATCTCCACGTAATTGAAGAACTGCAAGAGATACCAGCCCAGCGGCACCGCACCCGTGGACAACGGTAGGAATCGTTTGAGCCGCGCGACGAACTGATGGCGGAGGAAACGCGGGAGGCGCAGATAATGGCCTGCCAGCCAGGCTCCGATGTAGGTCGGGTAGCCGCCGAAAAGCTCGTCGCTGCCCTCGCCGCTCAAAGCCACTTTGATGTGCTGGCGAGCAAAGCGCGACAACAGGTAGGTTGGGAGGACCGCCGGGTCGGCCAGGGGCTCGTCGAGGTGGTTGGCGAGAGTCTTCAGGGCCTCCCGCAGGCTTGGCTCGTCAGCCGTAGTCACGTGGTGCTGGGTATGAAAATGCCGGGCCACATAATTAGCATAAGGCTCCTCGTTAAATGACTTCTCTTCGAACGCGACCGAGAAGCTGTTGACGTTCCCGGGCGTCAACTGGCTCATCATCGCCACGAGAGTGGAGGAATCGATTCCGCCGCTCAGGAACACGCCCAGGGGGACGTCGCTGACCAGCCTCGAAACGCACGCCTCGTGTAGGTTTTGGGAGAGTTCGTCGACGAGATGCTCTTCCTGCCTGGCTGTGACCCTGGGCTTGCCCGGCGGCAGAAGATGGTCCTGAAGCCGCCAATACGCGTCGATTTGCACCTTGCCGTCCCGGATCACCATGCGATGGGCTGCCGGCAGTTTCCGGATCTCAGCAAAAACGCTGCGGGGCGAGGGGAAGTAGCCGTGCAGGAAATATTGGGCCAGGGCCGTGCGGTCGATTTCGCGGCCAATCGCGGGATAGGCAAGCAGCGATTTGATTTCCGAAGCAAAAACCAGGGTGCTGCCCCCATGCCAATAAAAAAGTGGCTTTTCGCCCGCCCGGTCGCGTGCCAGCGTAAGCTGCTTCCGGCGCTCGTCCCAGAGAGCCAGGGCAAACATCCCGTTCAGCTCGCCGACGAAATCCGGCCCCAGCTCTTCGTAAAGATGAACGATCACTTCCCCGTCCGAGTGGGTTTTGAATGCGTGCCCGGGTTCCAGGCGTCGGCGGATTTCCCGGAAGTTGTAGATTTCGCCGTTAAAGACGAGGGTGACATCGCCGGTTTCGTTCGAGAGCGGTTGGTCTCCGGTTTGGAGGTCAATGATGCTGAGTCGCCGGATGGCCAGAGCCACGTGAGGCAGCTCGAACTTGCCATGGCTGTCGGGGCCGCGATGCTCGAGGCAAGCCGACATCTGGTCGATTCGATCGCGACCAGCCACAGGCTCGAGTTTCAGATTCAGGAGACCGCAAATGCCGCACATGTTAAATCAGTGACGAGTGACAAGTGACGAGCAGGCCGACCAGGTTTGGCCTTCCATGTCTGCGGTTTCTCCCTGCATGCGCGCACGAACTGCGAACCTAAAATGCACCCTCGCGCTACTGGCTTTTCCCGCTCGTCACTCGTCATTTGTCACTCGTCACTGCCCTCCTGGGATTTTCCACACCGAGAACTCCCAGCCCATCCACAACGGCTCGACGCGGTCCACGTCGTTGGCCAACAGGCTGACATGCGTGTTGCGAACTAAAACCAGCCGAGGCTGCGGCGAAGAACGGATCAAGCCTACGAACTGGGCGATATCCAGCAAGCGTCGTTGGTCAACCGGGATGGGATCGAGATCCTGGAAGGTGCGCGACAGGGCGCCTGGAAATGCCTCCGGTAATAACCCGCGCCGAATCTTGGCCACTCGCCACGCCAGGTAGTTGCTGGTCAACTCGTTCGCGTCCGTAGTCACCAGTCGCACAGGCCGGCGAAGATAAAATGGCAGGCTGGTACGGAAATAGTAATACCCGTAAATCGGAAGGTCCTTCTCCGGGCTGGAGAGAATTGTGCTCGCCAAACGACGGCTGGAATTGACGTCCGCATAAGCCTTCATTGGCCCAATCCAGCGCGCCAGAAGCGCAGGCGTGGCCAGCGCCAGAAGCGCCAGAGTGGCGACCGAAAGCCATCTTCCGCGCGCCCGGGCTGCCACGTTCCTGCCCACGACAGCCAGGGCCCCCAAAATCACTCCCGTGCAGAGGACCGAGGGCCTTAACATGGCGAAGATATCCGGATGGAGCTTGCTCACCAGATGGGAACGGCCGGAGCTAAACATCGTCAACTGTGAGCAAGCAGCAACAATAAGTCCTGCTCCCAGCAGCGTGGCGAAACCTGCGGTCAGCCAATCCGGGGCCCGCGTCAGCCCCGGCTCTCCAGCATCGTCCCAGACCTTTGCCATCAAAATGCCCAAAGGCACAATGGCTGGAAGGAAATAGCCTGGCAACTGTGAGCGTGAAATCGAAAACAAGGCAAAAGTCACCACCGACCACGTGAGAAGATACAAGGTCGCTGAGAACGACCGGACACGAAGTTCCCTCCAGCGCTTATGCCGACTCCATCCCGCCCAAAGCAGAAAGATGCTCCACGGAAAAAACCCCGCCAGGTAGACCGGAACATAGTACAGGAGTCCACCCTGGCGATGCGCCAGCCCGCCAGAAAACCTGGCGAGGCTCTCCTCCAGAAGCGCGTAACGAGGGAAATCCGGATGCCGAATAGAAACGAAGATAAACCACGGCAGCACGGTAGCGAGAAACACTCCGAATCCGAGGCCCCAACGCAGGCGTTTCAATTTCCGCCACTCACCACGCAACGCCTCATAAACAGTGATCGAAAGCAGCGGAAGCAGGAAACCGATCGGACCCTTGGTGATGGCCGCCAACCCCATGGCGACAAACATGAAAATGTCCGGACCGGGATGCTGAAACTCTGTTGCCTCCGCGAACCAGAAGCACACCATGGCGAGGGTGATGAGGAAGGCGAGCGTCATATCGAAAATGACTAATCGGGAAAAGACGATGACCAGCGGCGCAGTGGCAATGACGACCACGGCGCGCAATGCTGCGGGACTGTCGAACATCCTGCGCGTGAGGATCCAGGCAAGAATCAGCAGGCACAACCCCATCACAGCGGAGGGCGTTCGCGCCGCCCATTCATGCAGTCCCCCAACCTTCAACGAAAGCGCGACCATGCAAAAGAAAACCGCTGGCTTATCTAGGTAGGCCAAGCCGTCGTAATGCGGAACGATCCAGTCGCCGGAGGCAAGCATCTCCCGCGCCACTTCAGCGTTCCGCCCCTCGTCCGGCTCCAGCAAAGGCAAGCTTCCCAGGCCGGCGAAGAAACAGAGCTCCCGCCAGCACCGGAAGCAAGAGAAGAGGCAAAGCCAGCCGCCATTTTTCTCCGGGAACTTCCCGCGGTCCTGTCATTCCGAGCCCGTTAGTGGTCATTCTGAGCGGAGCGAAGAACCTCCCTAGTTCTGTTGAGCAAAGCTAACTCCGCGGGGAATCCTGCCTATTTCTGAGACGGTCCGCGCCGAGGCAGAGCGAGATTCGCCACCCCGCCCGGCACGACACCGGGCTCCACAACCTCGAGGACACTCCGATAGTCAATCCAGTTCTTTTTCATCCAGCGCACTGCCCAGACGTCAGCCAGACCCTTCTTAAGCCTGCCCCACGTCCCGTACTTGGTTCTCCCACCCAGCCGCGGATGGTGACTCACGGGCACTTGCGTGATTCGGAAGCCGCGCATCTTAAGAAGGGTGGGCAAAAACCGGTGCATGCCCTGATAAAGCTCCAGCCGCTCCAAACATTCACGGCGGTAGGCCTTCAGCGTGCATCCCGTATCAACGATGTCGTCACCCGTCGTCCAGTTTCGAAAACCGTTCGCGATGCGTGAGGAGATGCGCTTCCAGAGCGCATCCTGGCGGCGAACGCGAATGCCACAGACGACGTCCCATTCGCCGAGCATTGCAGCCAGACGCGGTATTTCCGCAGGATCGTTCTGCAGGTCTCCGTCGATCGTCACCACCGCCTTCCCTCGCGCCAGTTGAAAGCCCGCAGCCATCGCAGCGGTTTGGCCGAGGTTGTGGCGAAAGTGCGCGATTCGGATGCCTGCGTACTTCTCCTGGGCTTCTTGGAGCAGCGCCAGGGTCCGGTCGGTGCTTCCGTCGTCCACGAACAGCACCTCGACCGGGCCGGCAACGTCGCGTAGAGCCCGCACTACGCGCTCCACGAGCGGCCGGATATTCTCCGCTTCGTTATAAACGGGAATCACGACACTCAATTCGATACTTTCAACCATCCGACTGTGTAATTCTAGCATGCCCAGACTGCCCGCATGCGGATTTCGCTGCCCTGCTGCAGCTCGTGCATCCAAAATGTGGGGAGTTGAATCCTAGCATATTGACGCGCTATAACAGATGCTTGGGAGGACACCGATGCCAAGGGCAGAAGTCTCGAGGCCGCGATTAATGGTGGGCATTGTCCTAATGGCGGGCTCAGTTCTCATTGCCGGGTGCAACATCCTAAAGCTGGGCTCTTCGCCGGACGATAAAGCCGTCACAACCCAGATCCAAGCGAAGCTTTTTGACGACTCGGTTTTGAAAATGCGCGATATCCATGTGGCTTCCGATAAAGGCACGGTTACGCTTACCGGGACGGTCAACACGGATTTGGAGAAAGCCGCGGCAGAGCGCGTTGCCGGTCGTGCGGACGGCGTCAAGAGCGTCGTCAATCAACTCGTGGTATCCCCGGTGTCCATGGCGGAGCAGTCTGGGGTGACCCAGCCCACGCAAAGTGTCAAACCGGCAACGCCGAAGCCGCCGGCCAAAACCGAGACTCAAACGGGGCGATGGCGACCCTTCCGGACTCAGCGTCAGGCTCGCAGCTCAAGCAACAACGAAGCGGCCGCCGAGCAAGCTTCTGTGCCGGAAACACCAGCCGATCATCCGCCAGAAATGGCGGCGCAGGCAGCGCCTCCGGCACCAGTTGTACCCCCACCGTCACCGGCTGTGCCCACTCCTCCCGTCGTCAAGCCACCCGACCAGATCGCCATTCCCGCCGGCTCCTTCTTCTCCGTTCGCATGAATGAAAGCATCGACTCGAGGCGAAGCAGGACCGGCGACGAGTTCGCGGCTACTCTCGACGTGCCCGTTGTGGTGAACAATCGCGTCGTGCTGCCGCGCCACTCCGATGCGCGCGTTCGGTTGGTGCAGGCTACCAGCGCGGGACGCGTGAGCGGCCGCTCCGAACTCAAGGTTGAGTTAGTCAGCGTGACGGCCGGAGAGCAGACCTATCCTCTGGAAACCGATTACTACGATCAAGCGGGGGCTTCCCGCAACACACGCACTGCTGAGGCCGTAGGAGGAGGAGCGGTACTCGGCGCCCTGATCGGCGCGATTGCCGGGCGAGGGCGGGGCGCCGCGGTCGGCTCCGTCGCGGGTGCGGGCACAGGAGCCGCAGTGGAAGCTCGCACTCACGGCGATCAAGTCAGGATCCCATCCGAAACCAAGCTTAGCTTTACTTTGAAGAATCCGGTGACTATCACTTTGAAGCCTGATACCGGCGTTCCTCCTTCGAACTCCAACCCGGGCGGTGGGCCCAGCCCTCAACAGCCCACCCGCCCGCCGGGTCTCAGGCGCCACCAGCCAATCCGGGCGGCGCACCTCTGCCTTCAACTCCCAATCCCGGCGCCGGCCCTCAGCCTTGAGCCGCGCACTCACCGTTTTTCGTCATTCCGGCAGTTCCAGTGCCTTCCAAGCGGGGTAGGGCAGCAGTTTTCCTTCGCATACGTTTGCCACGTAGCGCCCACTGCACCTGAACTGCATGATCCGATTACCCTGACGAGCCAACTCCGCCCAGCGTGATGCCGTCTTGGGGTTCTGTTCGATGCCCACGATCGCGTGCGGGCCGAACTCAAAATCCACCACGCGCAGTCCTTTCGACCTCAAGACGGCCACTCGATAGGTCTTGCCTTCCAGTTCAACCTCGTCGCGCCTCTCGCCCAATGCCTGTTGCCATGCGGAAATCATCGCTTCACCCAAGGTCACCCGCCACCTCCTGAGATGCCAACAAGAAACGTCCTTGGAGTCTTATTGTGTCACATTTTGTAAGGCTGAACCCTCTGCCCCGTCGAGTGGGACTGAGCGGCAGGAAGCTGCCGCACTCACGGGATTCGCCCCAAACTACTGCTTTCCAAGATGCAGCTTGTATTGCGTTCCTGAGGAGGATAATCTTCTCGACACTCGGCGTCCGGCGGAGTATTGATTTGCGCTTCGCGCCGATTTTCGAAACTGCGTCGTCGAGGTTCGTCATGATCCTACGAATCTGTCTGCTGTTCTTCTCCCTCCAGCTTGCGGTCAGCCTTCCGGCCGAAGACCTCGCCACGGCTTCCCCGGACGAACTCCTCCGAATCTATCAACAACTGCGCTCGTTACAAGGGAGCAATCAAGGCGCGGTGGCGGAAAACGCGGTCTGGAAGCGCGACGCCGCAATTTTCACGTTCATTGAAGGAAGAGTGACTTTTGCGCAGCCGGTCGCCGGGCGCGTGGTGGCGGCGGTCTTCGAAGGCCGCGGCCGCATTGAGCTGAAGCCTCCTACCGAGACCGAGCAGCACCAGTTGGCGCGGTTCACCAAGACGCCCGAGCTGGACGATGATTTCAAGGACGCCGTTTTTTTCTTCACGGACGACTCCTGGAGCCAGCTCCAGCAGTTGGTGCGCGTCAAGGGCGGAGCAGACGCCGCCGAGGCGGGCAAGATTCTCGCGGCCACCCAGCGCAAATACTCCGAGAGATTCAACGATTGGTGGGAAAACCGGCGGCTCGATAATCTCACCATGTGCAACCTGGCGGCGCGCATTCTGGCTGACCTCTCGGACCCTTCCAGCCGTGGCTTCTTTCTGGCGGAATTCAAGGCTGAGCATGCAGGCTCCTTGCTCTACGACATCAGTTGGAACCGTGATCCCCTGTTTTTCCCCGAGGCGGGCAACGACGAGGAAGTGCAATTAATCCACTACAACCTGAATAGCTGCTCGGAGTGGTGGTCAGGTTTCCATGTGGGCGACGAGTATCGGACCACGACACGTCCCGAGCATCGGAAGCTCCTTGCTCATTGCCGGACCGAAAGGATCGATGCCGAAATAGCCAACAACAACCGCCTCTCGGCTTCAGCGCTCCTGGAGTACGAAGTGCCGGGAGGCACACCTCGCCTGCTGCCCTTGAAGCTGCGTGGCGTGCTTCGCATCAGCGCCATCGCTGACGGCAACGGACGGAAGGTCTCCTTCATTCAAGAGGCCCGTAACCTGGACAACGACCCCTGGGTGATTCTGGGCGAGGCTCCCGCTGCGGATAAGTCCTACACATTGAAAATCGATTACGCCGAGGATTCGACGCACGATAGCCGCATCATATTTCAGCAGGGATCGGGGCTTTACTATGTTACTTCCCGCGAATCGTGGTTCCCCGGCTTCGGGGCTTTCGACGACCGCACAATGTTCACCTTGCATTTCCGATCTCCCAAGAAGTACAAGTTCGTTGCCACGGGGCGGCTGATCAAGTCGGAGAAGCATGGTGACGGTCTTGAAAGCGACTGGGAGACGGAAGTTCCTTACAGCGTCGTGGGCTTCAACTATGGCGACTTTGTGGAAAAAAGCCATTCCGACCCGCAACTCACCGTCACGGCCTACGGCGGCAAGGAGATTCCCGATGAATTGAAGGGAGTCCAGGCGGCGCTCGACCTGGCAGACCTTGCGGGCGGTCCCGCGCACCCTGACACGGCGATGCAACTCGGAATCACAACGGGCGGTTTCAACACCGCCGCCAATACCCAGTATGCAGCGGGGGTCAGCTTTCAGGCCTTGAAGCTCTTCGAGTACTATTACGGCGCCTTGCCCTCCAAGAGTATCTCCGTAACCGAACAGCCCATCCGTGGTTATGGGCAGAGTTGGCCGACCCTGATTTTCTTGCCCTACGACTCGCTGCTGGACGCGACGACCCGTCACCAGTTGCGGCTGGAAGACACCGCGGAGGCGCGCGAGTTCTACAATATAGTCGCCGTACACGAGATGGCCCACCAGTGGTGGGGACATACGGTGGGTTGGAAAACCTATCACGACGAGTGGCTATCGGAAGATTTGGCGGAATTCTCGGCCAGTCTCTATGTGCGTAAGGTTGAACCAGGACAGGTGCGGAGCTTTTGGGACCTGAAACGAAAATGGCTGCTCGATAAGGATCGTGCCGGGCATAGGCCCGTGGACGTTGGTCCGTTGTGGCTCGGGCTGCAACTCCCGTCTTATTCAGAAGGGAACCTCTACCGCGTCCTGGTCTACGACAAGGGCGCCTATGTACTGGAAATGCTGCGAGCGCTTTTGGAGGACCCACAACTCCGGGAGCCCGACCAGCGTTTCATTGACACGATGAAGGATTTCACGACTACCTACGCCTCCAAAAACGCATCCACGGAGGATTTTCGCAAGATTGTGGAGAAGCATTCCAGCCAACCCATGGATTGGTTTTTCAATGAGTGGGTGTACGGCAGGGATGTGCCCCATTACGATTTCCATTACAACCTTGCGGACGGAGAGGGCGGCAAGACAATTCTGGAGTACTGGCTCAAGCAAAGTGAGGTCTCCGATCAATTCGTAATGCGCCTGCCACTCTTTGCCTATGTGAATGGCCAGCCTCACCTCATGGCCGTTTTGGGCGTCCAGGGCTCCCGAGAAGTCCACGGGAAGGCGGCACTCGCGCTGCACCCGGAAAAAGTGACTCTGGACGAATTCCATAGTATCCTGTGCACGGTCAGTCAGTAGAGCAGGGGACAGGAGTCAGAAGATGGAAAGCAGAAGTCAGATATTAGAAATCAGAAACCAGAGGGAAGCCGGCATCCGTTGACGTCGCTCTTCTAACTCCTGACTCCTGAATCCTGCCGCCTCTCAGGGAGGTTAGATTGAAAAACGCTATCTTAATAGCAATCCTGTTTTTTATCTCGGCGTGCGCGGTTTCGATGGTGGTCTCGAAACCGGCCCCGATCGCAGATTGGTCTCAATATACAAACGGGGATGAACTCGTGCGCCCGCCAGATTATCGGGAGTGGGTATTCATCTCCTCCGGCTTCCGTCTGAGCAATAACCCCTCGCCTGCAGAGGGCGCGACGTTTACGAACGTCTTTGTCAATCCTTCCGCTTACAAACAGTTTCTGACAACCGGAAATTGGCCGGACCAAACCGTGTTGGTTGAGGAAAAGAGGACATCGTCAAACAAAGGGTCCCTCAATAAGGCGGCTCAGTTTCAAACCGATTTGGTGGGAATAAGCGTTAAGGTGAAAGACGCTGCCCGATTCCCGGACAAGTGGGCCTACTTCAGCTTCGATTCCTCCGCCAAGACCGCACACGCCAACCCAAAGGCCGCGTGCTGGCAATGTCATCACGATCAAGGCGCAGTTGACAGCACGTATGTGCAGTTCTATCCCACGCTGAAGCCCGTGGCGCAGAAGTTCGGATCGTTGCATGAGGCAGCGGCCGGAGCGCAAGCGTATTGAAGCAGTGACGAGTGACGAGCTTCTCTTGCTCGTCACTCGTCACTCGTCACTCGTCACTGCCCTCACGGTTCGATGACCGTACCCAATACTCGCAGGAATGCGGCAAGCCAGGCTGGATGGGCAGGCCATGCGGGCGCCGAGACAAGGTTCCCATCCACGTGCGCCTCATCCATATGCAGTTCTGCGTAGGCGCCACCTGACGCCTTCACCTCCGGCGACACGGCGGGATAAGCACTGCAAGTCCGGCCTTTCAGGGCGCCGGCGGCAGCAAGGATCTGGGCGCCGTGGCAAATCGCGGCAATGGGTTTGCCGGCATCGCTGGAATGCCGGACCATCTCGATGACCTTCGGATTCAGGCGGAGGTATTCCGGGGCGCGCCCGCCCGGTATGACCAGGGCATCGTACGATTCCGGCTTCACCTCGTCGAAGCTGGCATTCAGGGCGAAGTTATGCCCTCGCTTTTCGCTGTAAGTTTGATCCCCTTCGAAGTCATGAATGGCTGTACGCACCGTCGCTCCTGCTTTCTTATCCGGGCACACGGCATGAACGGTGTGCCCAACCATCTGCAAGGCCTGAAACGGCACCATGACCTCATAGTCTTCAACGTAATCGCCTACCAACATCAGAATCTTCTTTCGAGCCATGCTCCTCCTCCTTAAAGGCTGTGGCGAGTGGCTAGTGGTTAGTGGCTAGTAGTCCGGCCGACCTGGAAAAACACACCCTCTGACCACTAGCCACCAGCCACTGCACCTAATCAGAACGAGCCGTATTTCAGCCAGGCGTCCATGATATCCTTTCCCCGAAACGCCCAAGTCCGCTCGTTCACTCTTTCCACTCCCTCGCGCAGTTCGAAGACTCTACCCGCCGCCGTGGTGAACTCGACTTTAACTTCCGCGGGGCCCGAAATCTTGTACGGCCGGAACTCGCCCAGCCGCTCGATGGCTCGCTGAGCCTTTTCGCGAATGAGCGCGCAGGCCGCCGGGTGGGAAAGCATGAATCCGGCGTTGCGACTGACTCCGCTCTTCACCTCGGCGCATTCGGCCTCGGGGACAAGGTCGTGGATCTCCTTGCACGCCGCAGTGTCGCCGGAGAGCATGATGGCGGGAATGTTCATGGCGCCCGCCAGCAGCACCCGTCCGCCGATCTCTCCCGTGGGCTTGCCGTTCACCCAGATGTTCTGGATGTTGTGCGAATCATAGGAGTGGCTGAGGATTCCCTTGTCGGCGCCGGCCATCGCATGCTGCCCGATGAAGATCACGGCGCAGTAAGAAGAATCGAGTTCGAGCGTGCGGGAGATGGGCCTGCCGGTCAGCAAGCGCGCCTTGGGATGAATATCCAGCACGGAGAGTGTACGGCCGGAGTCGTGCCCGTCCCAGACCACCACGTCCGTGGCGCCGCCCGCGAGCAAGCCTTCGACCGCAGCATTCACCTCGCCCGTGAGCAGCTTGCGAGACTCTTCCCAACGCGGACTCTGAAACGGTTGGACTTGCAGATCCGAGTCGTAGATGCCGGATACACCTTCCATATCCGTAATCATGAAGACCTTCTTGGAAGTTTGCGCCGTCCCCGAAGTCGCCAGCGAAAGAGCCGCCGCGACCGCAAGCAGAATTGACACTGTTGCTATTGTTACCCGATTACCCGGTTTCATGTTGTGGCCCTTCCTTCCTCTCTGAAGCTGTGAAAAAACCGCCCATCCCTGTCATTCCGAGCAGAGCGAGGAATCTGCATTTGTTTGTTTCAAGGGGATAAATGCAGATGCTTCGCGCAGTTTACCCTGAGCGGGCAAACTGCAGACCCTTCGCTTCGCTCAGGGTGACAGCGAAGGGCTCAGCATGACAGAGTGATCTTTTCGCAGCTTCTCCGTGGCAGGGCGCGCCCCACCCTTTTCGATGAGTGATGCAACACCCGGGGGACAGCAGGCCGTCTCCCTGCGGATTCACCGGGCCGTTTCGCGCTCGCCGTATTTAGTAGCCAGGAAGGCCCCGAGAAACACCAGAAATCCGCCCGCGAGCAACTGCCACCTGATCTTCTCATGAAGCGTGACGGTAGAGATCAGCACGCCAAAAACCGGCAGCAGGTAAATGGACAGTGCCGCGTGGGTCAAGTCGACCCGCTGAATGACCCAGAAGAACAGCAACATCGCTGAGGTCAGGCACAAAAAGGCAATCATCCCCAGGCTCAGCCACACCGCAAACCCCAGGGAGGTCAACTGCCGCCACGACAACGGCTCGCGCGCCAGCATGGTCACAAGCAGCGCCAAGTCCGTAACCATGTAACTGTAAACCAGGACCTCCAGCGGAGTGAAAGCGCGCAGCAACCGCTTGCTGAAGGCGTTGTAGAATGCGCTCCCAAAGCATCCCACCAGAATCAGTGCATTGCCGGCCAGGTATTTACCACGAAAGATGTGGACGGTGCGCCAGTCAACGTCCGATACCAGCAACACACCGCCGATGGCCAGGGCAAACGAAACCCACAGCAGACGGCTCATCTTCTCGCCCACCAGCAGGGTGGCGAAAAATGCCGTGAGGACCGGAATGACTAAGGTGATAACGGAAGCGTTCGAGGCCAACGAGCGGCTGACGCCCGAAGTCAAGCAGAACTGCCCCACAAAGCAACCCCCAAGACCCAAAGCTACAAACTCGAATAATCGCCGGCCGAAGCCGCTTCGCTCCCTCGAGGGCTGCGTTGCTTTCGCGCCGCGCTTGGAGAAGAGTAGCACGCCCAAGAAAACCGTGGCCATGGCCATGGGCAAGAGCGTAACCGTGATGGAGCCAAGTTTACGGGTGGCGATCCTGGCCCCCGTATACTGGAAAGCCCACATCATATTGACCAGAACCAGCAGCAGAAAGTACCCCGAGCGGCCCGCCCTGCGACCCGCAACACTTTCACTCATCTCTTTTTCCTTCGATGTCCGCTGACGTGGACCCTGCCTCAGCGGTGGTGCCTTAAGCATCGTCTTCCAGCGGTCATCTCCGCGAAACTTGCGGCCCGCGGAGATGGTAGAGCGCAAGCCACCGTCTTACGATGATTCAAGGGCAAACGCCGCCTTCCTCTCGCTCCATTTGCCTCGTGTGAAGTCGGGACACTCGACGGTCGAACCGCCCTCCGCGATCGACTTCTCCGACAGCGGACAGATGACACTCATCAGCACCGAATCGTATACGTCCACCGGGGTCTGCGCTTTGTTCTGCACGGCGTTCAGAAACAATTCGAGTTCCACGTAGTCGGTCCCGCCATGCCCCAGTGCAAGCTGCTTTTCGATCACGTCCTTCCCAGCGGGGGCGGAACGCGGCCGGGCCTCGAGAGGCTTCCACCACTCGTGCTCGTATTTCTGCTGGTAGGGGTCGAAAGACTCCCATTCTTCGTATTTGGGACTGCGGTTATGGAGGTAAACGGCATTGCGTTGTTCGTTATAGATGCCCTCCGTGCCCTGGATCTCCCAGCGATTGTCGTAAGGCCGAGGCAACTGCATATCATAGTTAATAACAACGGTATTGCCCTTCTTCGTTCTGACCAGCGTCGTAACAATATCGCTCTGGGCATATTTCCGCTTCGCATTGGGATGCTCAGGGCCGAACTTGGACGCGAAATAGTGATTGATCCCCAGGGAGCGATTGGCGAAGGACGCCACTTTATCGAAGTAGTCGCCGCACCCCAGGTCCATCCAACTGAGTACCGGCCCGAGCGCATGCGTGGTGTACTGGCTGGCATTGCGCTTCACCAGGTACTCCGCGCTCCACCGCATGTTCCCTTCCGAGTCGAAAAACCAGTGATCGATGCAGTTGTGCGAATGCGCACAGTGGCAGTGCACAATCTCCCCGAACAAGCCGGCGCGGATCATCTTCAGCACGGCGAGGTTGTCGCGCCGGAAGCTCCAGTTCTCGAGCATCATGCAGGGCACGCCGGTCTCTTCACTCGTGTTCACAAGATCCCAGCATTCCTCCACGGTGAGGGCGGCCGGGACTTCTACCGCCGCATACTTTCCTGACTTCATGGCGCAGACGGCCATGGGGGTGTGCCATTCCCAGTAGGTCGCGATGAGGACTGCGTCCAGGTCATCACGATACATAAGGCGCTGGTAGTCTTCCACATCCCGCCCGTATCCCTCCGGGCGCTTCTGCCCTGCTTTCTCGACCATGGCCTGCGCGCGCGCCAGGTGCTCCTGGTTGATGTCGCAGAGCGCGGGGATTTGAACGCTGCCCATGGCCAGCAATGTTTCCACGTGGTTCGTGCCGCGGTTTCCGACCCCGACGATACCGAGCCGCAGCGGTTTCTCCGACGACGCTGGTGCAAGTCCCAAACTGTGGCTGACAGAACTCATCGCTACTGTACCTGCCGCCCCATACTTCAGAAAGTCTCGGCGATCCATCTCGTTTTTCATCGCTACACCCCCTCCGCCCCATTTTCCTCGCCGCAGCACAGGAGCTTTTGCCTCTGCCGCCTTGGCCGCCATAGTGTAACGCTAGAGTTGAGAAGGCACCAGTGATATCCGGAGGCCGGATCAGGCCTCAAGATTCGGACTGGACACACTTGAGGAAGCTTGGCAAAATGGAGGCATCTTCCCATTCGGGGCGTGGCGCAGCCTTGTAGCGCGCTTGCCTTGGGCGCAAGAGAATTACTTACAGCAAGTCCAATGCCAAAGCAATAATACCATAGTTTATCAATGACTTATGAAAAGTAGTGAACGTAATTTCCCCGTAAATAGGGCTTACAAGGTCCCCACAAAATCCCACACAATCAGTCTACTGAGAGAGCACTTGCCTTCCCCAGCCATCCGCACCTGCTTCACGATTTTCCATCCCCTTCAGCCATCAATCAGGCCTGTTCTTGATTTAGACGGAATTTCCGAATCCCCGGCATCCAGAATGTGCGACATTTGAGAACCCCTACTGGCAATCCTCCACGCTAGGATTCAAAGCGGGTTTCCCACGCGAGGCCCACTGAATACCCAAAACCTGCCGAAATCGTCACCCCTGCCAGGAAACCTCATTCTCCCTGGCCCAAGGGAGGGTTTCGGGCGCGAGGCCGAAAATGTCCCAAGCGGATATGCACCTGGTCACGATACGGATGGGGGGCCCCATCCAAATCGTTTCGAGCCCAGGGGGGTCTCCGCGAACATCGCAGTCGAGAGACCCTCCGGGCTTGTCCAGGAGGACACATGGATTCGAATACAATCTTCACGAGCTTGTTCGGCGGATGCCTGAAAGCAGCCGATAAGGCTGCTGCAGCCACAATCAATTACAGCAAATCAACCGTCATACCTGGCGTCTGCAATCTGTCACGGAAAGCTACGCTGACAACAGGGCATACCTTGGTTTACGTCGGCTCCAAGCTGACGGATTGCTGCACCGAGAAGTGAGTCTTTCTGGGGGGAAGGGTCACACGTCCTTCCCTCATAGCGACAGCACATTCCTGTCCTTGCTCCAGTCGAGGACAGCGTTCTCCGCAATTGCTTTCCCGCCTTTATTACTCCCACCAGTACGAAACATTCCTTCGAATTCAGCCAATTTCCCCGATCACTAAGGAGGTGTGCCTTGAGGTGCTTTCAACCGGAACGCGCTTTGATCGCTCGTGAAATCCGAGCGGAGAGGCGAAGAGAGCTGGACACGATGCTCAGCCAGATCGCCTATGGGCGAATGACTCAGCTGCCTGCTCCTTCGTTCTCTCTCGAAGCGCAGTTCCAAATCAGTGTCGGCAAGATGCGTGAGGACGTCCAGCGTGCCAAGGACGTTCAGATCCACCCACATCCTGCGCTGGCTGCGCAGCTAACCCACTTAAGTCCGGCAAGCCCCGGCTTCGGCCGGGGAGCAAGGGGATCCCACCTTTCCCCCGCATTCCGGCAATCCCACCGCTTCTCCATTCCGTCCGGAATGGATTCCCATTCTTCAGTCCCACTCTTCAGTCCCAATCCTGCCCGTCGGAGGCATGCCCGACAGAAGGAGGGGCGAACTATGCCCAATCACGAAGAGCTGTATTTCACTCCGGACATCAACAACCCGCACCAGAAGTGGTCGGTGCTTGAGGACCCGGAGCGTCCTGGCCGCAGGCTGCTCCCTCGGCATTATCGCCAACCGGGCGAAAAGCCGGATGTCAGGACGAGCTTCGGGTTCAGCGAACTTAGCCCAGTGCTGGAGCACTATGCGGAGCTGAATGGCCTGCATTATGGCCGCATCAGCCTGGGTAGCAGTGCCGAGTCCTTCGGGCTGGCTCTGGAGATCGTGCAGTCTGGTCTTGGCGTTGTAATCGAGGGGCAGAGCTGGTATCCGGTGATCCCGATCGTAAGGGACAATGGGTTCTCAGCTGTCCTGCTCGATAAACAGGTACCCTACGAGGAGGCTTGCCGCCTCTTCGGCTTCGGGATTGCACAAGCCAAGCCGAGTGTCCCGAAGCGGATCAAAAGGCACTTGGCGAGAGGCAGGACAGCGCTATTCGGAAAGGAAGCCGAAGTCCGCCAGCTGAATCCATACGACTCTGTTCATCGGGTCATCCTGGCGGATGGGGTTACATCCTTCGAGACTGCGGTCTACGATCCTGGCCCGCGCTGGCCCGAAGCTTGGACTTCGGGAGCGGCTCTGGCCTCTCGCCGGGGCGGCTCCCTGCTGACTGGGCATCCGGTTCAGATCGGCGATCTGATTCAGATCACCGGCGCCCTGCCCACCGGCCAAATCAAGGCGCATTGCCTCATCTGGGATGTCGATTACGATCTGGTCGTCTTCGACATCAAGAAAGAGCTTCGTTCCTGGAATGGCGAAGCGTATTTCAGTGTGCTCAATGAACTCCATGCCAGCCCGGCCAATCTGGACGTGCAAACTGCCTCCAATCTCGACCTGGCCAAAGTTCGAGATCAAAAGCTGATCCAATTCCTCAGCCAGGAGTTTGCCCGCGACGTATTCGAGCTGATGAGGGACGACGAACGCGTCAAGGAGGAGATCGGCTTCTATAACCCGGACAGCTGGGTCGATGAAGACGGCAATCCGGTGATGAACGAGAATCGCTGGAAGCTCTGGAGGATGTATGCCGCAGGCCTGCCGGCTATGCAATTCCGCCATTGCCGTGATGCTTTCTACCGCACCCAAATGGAATCTCCGCAGAACAGCGATCCCGATCGCTTCCGCATCCGCTTCCGGGAGCCCAAGGATCTCATGACCGTGAAGCCCCAGGAGCTGGCGGGAACGGCTGTACGGAAATATATCTTCCCGGAGCCGTTCGTCTTCGACCGGCAGGGCTATCCACACTGGGAGCGTTCGACCTTGCCCGATGTCAACTCAGTGTATCTGGGCGGATTCGAGGGTGAGTTCATCTCTCTGAGGAATCCCAATGCCTCTCATAAGGAATCCGGCAAGCTGCGCGGCCGCAGGCTTCAGCATTTCGCGGAGACCGACCGTGGCGCCGTGATGTTCGTGCATCTGGGCTTCGCAGCCAGTCCGGACGGCACGCCGGGTCTGGGCAAGAGCTTCAATGGCGCGGATTTCGATGATTCCGTGCTGGCATTGCTCGACCCGGAGATCGTGGCGCACTGGAAGACCCTTCAGGATTATCCGCAGGCTGTGGCCACTCCCACGCAGGCGATGGTGATTGATGACGGTGATGCCCTGTTCGACCGCCATCCCGAAGTCGAACGGTATGACCACTTATACGTCATCAGGATGATCGCCGATGCCAGGCACGGCCAGATGGGCATCGGGTGCGTGGTCAACGCCATTGTCTGGTTCAATCTGCTGTGGCTCAATCGGGAGAGTATCGTGGCCCAGCTCAGGGCGATGGAGCCGAGCACCAAGGTCCTGGAAGCCATCCGCTGGATGGAGCTTGACTTGCCCAAGAGCCAAATGCCCATGATTGCCTCGCGCCTGGAGGAGATCATCGACTCGATCAAGATGAACGGGAAGTCGGTCGAGTGGGCGAGCGCAGCGATTACGGAATTCCGCAACACCTGCCCGGTAGCTCCGAAGTTCTGGTGGCAAGGCGGCTTCGAGGGCCAGGGCCGCATTCCGCGCCGTCGTCTCGGCAGCTAAAACGAACCCATTCCGGTGACCACGGCAATGGATATCGCCCGCGAGGAATGGGTCGAGATCTTCAAGAAGGCACGTAAGTACGCCGACAAGGAGAGTTGGAAACGTTGCTGGCGAGTGCCTCTGGAGATCCGGACTTTCCCCACTCGCCCTGAGGCAGCTACGGCCGCCAGGGACTTCTGGCACTTGTACAACCGCACTCGGGAAGCCAAGAAAACGGAGTTCCTCAAGGCCGGCGAGGATCATCGCGGCAAGAAAGTCACCACTGAGCAGGATGCCGGCCTAGCCGCTTACTTGTTCGCGGAAGAGGATGTCCACAACCGCATCAAGGCCAGCGGCATGTATCTGGAGATTTACGCCGAACTCGTCATGCTGGTCTTTGATCGGGAATTGACTCTTGAACCACCACGTAATCCAGATGGCTCGGTGAAGCCAGTGGCGGACGGCATTCTGGGCGGTCCACACACCCTCGATGGATTCCTGGATATGGCCAGGGCAGCAGGCGCGACCTGCAAATATGTGCCGATCACTTGGGAGTCGGACCGCGTGCGCGCCGACTACGGCCACGTGAACCTCGATGTTGTCGTGGAGGACACGCTGGTCCGGATGGCAGGCACCACTGGGAATTCTGCCAACTGGCTTGGCATCGTGGATGTGGCGGATGGCCAGTACCGGCTGGAACATGGCCTGCTGGCGACTGAAGACACCGGTGAGACAACACCCCAGCCTGCCACAGTGACCCTGCCTGCAGCCAGTAGCTTTGAGCAAAGGCTGAAAGACGCAACTCTGAAGCAGCAAGATCGCCAGAGGATCGAAGCCGAGCTGAAGCTGTTTCAGGATCAAGTTGGCCAACGGGTCACCGTCAAGCCGGTCACATATCACAACCCCAAGACTCGCCAGGACGAGCCTGCCGCCGAGGTGTTCCTGGAAGGGAAGTCGGAGCCGCTCTGTTGGATTTCCCGCGAACACGTCTCCGCAGTCACACGTGAACTCACAGGCTTCCTCGTCTCGAACGGCAAATACTCGCTCACCGCTGTCTGCACGCTACCGCATTGAGAATCGCACAATCTGAAACTCTGTAGGACATAAGAAGGAGAAGAAATGGCTCCGAACTTTGCTTGCTGGATCCTGCACATGAAGCAATTCCAAAACCTGATGTATTCTGGTTCGTCCCCACCACATAGATACAGCAGTTACCCGCATCCGCCACCATCGCTGCATCCCGATCAATTCGGCAGGTTGGAGCTTGAGCCGACGAGCCGGCGGATAGTTCCAGGTCATCAATCAGATCCGTTGAAGATTGTCCCTGGATCACAGGACGTCCCGTCAGCTCATAGACCAGTCTCGGCTCGCACTTGCCCTGCAGTGGTTGCACCTTTCGCTTTACCACTGGTTGCCGGTCGAAGCCAAAGTGCAGTAGCCAGCATCCAGACACCAGTTCAATGGTTCTCAAACACGGATAAGTGGAATTCAGCTCACTTTAAGGAGACATTGCCTATGCCAAACACGACTGCTTCATTTCATCTTCCCGAGGCGCTTCGGAGTGGAAATAGCGCCCTGGTGAAACTCGCAGGAAAGGTCGATTCCTTTTCGCTGGTACTCTGGCAGACGCCGGAAAGCCAGCTCAAGCGTCAGATCGAAAAAGACTATCACGCGATGGTGTTCACCACCCGTAAGGAAGTCCGCAGGTATTGCCCCAAGTATCGCCATTTCCCAGGTGAAGGAATCCTGGACTTCAGTACCGATTGTGCCTCCGGGCAACTCGAAGCCGGCGATCTGGGCAAGCCACCACAACCAAAGCGTGGCAGGCTTTGTCAGCAGTGCTGCTTCTTCCTGGGTGAGCCCGAGGAGCAAGTTCTTGAAACAACGGTAAGCGATTCTGGGTGCGGGCTCACAGGGTTGCTTCTGACTTCGCACTCAGCGCCTTAGATAGAAGCAGAATTGCCTTTGACTTGGGAAAGGGCGTGGGCGTATGTTGTTGGAAAGTGGGGAGACCAATGCCAGACTGGAGATTCGCCAAGACTAAGACCTTGATGGTCGCCGCCCTCTTTCTGGCGCTGCCGGGAAGCCCCGTCGTGGGTTCAGGAGATGGCTCGGATTGGTCCTATATAGAGGACCAGACGCCTCAAGGAACATCATTTTATGCGGCACGGATGGCTGTCCAGAGGAGCGGCCCTCGCGCGACGCTCAGATTCTCGTTTAAAACTCAGGCTCAATGCGAGTCCACAGTGGGTCTGGGATACTTTATTCGCGCCGGTTCCGGATACGGAAAGCTCACCTCGACCGCTACC
The DNA here is from genome assembly GCA_963722675.1 of uncultured Acidobacteriota bacterium. Lineage (GTDB taxonomy): Bacteria > Acidobacteriota > Terriglobia > UBA7540 > UBA7540 > CAVROP01. The sequence goes on along the minus strand of CAVROP010000061.1, from coordinate 3,694 downwards.
GCGCCCGAGGAGTGGGCCGTTCAGGTCGATGACCATTCACCCGAGCAAGGTCGAGCGTCTGTCCTCACTTATTCAAACTCTTGGGAGATCGTCCTCCCGGTGAGCCAAAGTCTGGTGAATGACGCCAAGTCTGGCCGTCTGCTGCGCATGTGGCAGACCGGTGTTGGGAAGTACGCCCCGCCGCCGGAGCGCCGAACGCACACCGAGTTCTTCCTGGACGGGGCCGCAAGCCCCCTGGAGCGGGCTGAGGCACGCTGTGCTGAAGCCACGGGGCGATGAAGAGCCCTGCCTTTCCCGAAGCTCTGCGGGGAATCAGCTAACGGCACACCATTCAGCCAGTGCCAGATTGCGCAGACTATCGACATTACAGCGGCTCCTCTGCTACCCTCAAATTGCCTCCTATGAGACTAATTGGAAGCACATTTAGAGCCATAGTAGTCTTTATTGTGTTGTTCATTATTGCTACTATGGTCTTTACTCGGGTGATTACACCTAGGTACCCCAATCGTTATGGGTACGCCGTGTTGTACGGCATCCCACCCGATAAAGTCAAAATCCAAGATAGGCCACATAACTGTGATTGGGGATGGGCACCAACCGGAGACAAGGGTTGCCACTATGAAAAGCAGGTTTCGGCCTTCGATGCAAATTCCAATTATGTGTCTCTAGATCAAAGTCAAGTTCAAGGTCAAGGTCAAAGTCACGTCAGAAGTGTAGAGGTAACTTGGAAAAGAGTTGAAGGGACTAAATAATCGCTCCGAGCAATAGAGCGAAGTCGTACAAAGCATGCCTTTACCCACCGCGAATGTAAGACTTGGCCCCCAACAGAACGTAGCGAGATCTCAGTAGGTACTTCTTTTCCGTAGAGCCCAACATCGTGGGCAGTGTCCTAAATGTGTGTTGGTCGGGCAAACAAAGGCCAGCCGTGGGTGCGGCTGCACCATATCCATGTTCAGCGTTGGCTCGCTGAAAGCTTTAGGTAGGTTGTTGTGGCTTTGGTGAATGCCTGCATCAGCGTTTTGTGTTCCCCGGAACGAGCGGTGCCCTCAAGCGTTTCGTAGTCCTCAAGCGCCTTTCGCGCTTCCAGCATACTGAGCCTTGCGGCTTCCACCTCTTCAGAGCTGACCATTATCGGCCGGCCCTCATGCCCGACCGCGATAGGATTATCATTGGTTCCTAGATGCGGGCCAACGAGACAGCCCGCAGCCCGCGGTCTGATTTCTGAATCGTGAACTCCACGCGCTCTTCCACCTTGAGTCCCCTGCGGCCAGTGCCCTCGATTTCGGTGTAGTGAACAAACACCGATTCATGCGTTCCGTCCACGCTGATGAAGCCGTAGCCCTTATCGTCAATCCACTTGCTCACGGTACCTTGCGCTCTCTCAGACATGATTCCTCCCAAATCGGGGAGCATCTTTTGTCTGTTAGCGTATCACATATCCAGCAACGCAAGAACATATCACTACCTGACCAGAACGGAGCTTTCGCAAATCGAAAACAGACTAGAAAAGGAGATTCGCTTATGGACGAACAGAATGCTGAGAAGGACAGGGAGTTGGAATGCACGAGCACTCCTCGAAGCTCCTGGCTGGGAGCTAACCTCTACAAATCCCTCAAGCTCGGCTGGCAATGGCGCCACCTGAAGTGGGCCGTGGCTGCCGCCTCGGAAGCCGCCCAAGGCCACGAAGCAAATGGTGTCCGCCCTGGCGCTCAGGAATTCAAGACGCTCTATAACGAAGTCGCAAAGAAGGTCCAAGCTTATTCCCACGAGTCCCGCGTCCCCATCGACACCCTCAAGGCCAAGCTTCCGGCGCTGTGCGCAATTGAGGGGCTGGCCAATCCCGAAGCCAATGTCCCTCAGAACAGGCTTGGGCTGACGCTGGGCGTCGTTATTGCGTCTATTCTGGGCTCGATTGGGATAGGCGTGCTGATCGGTCTCGGAGCTGGCATGGCCCATTGGATCGCGCACCTGTTCGCATAAGGAGGTGGAGCTTGACCGGAATACTGGAAGTTTTTGCTCTTGCCGAGATCGGCAGCGGCATCGGCTTTCTGGCGACTTGGAGGAACAAAGTGCTGAAAGCCAAGGTCAACTTCTTTCGCCAGCCCAACGACAGGCCGTCCCCGTTTGACAAGGTCCTGCGTGGCAAAGTCGGTCGAGCTTTCACCCGGCAGGATCGCCTGCGGTTGCAGCTTGCCGACGGGCTCGTCAACCTGATTCGGAAGCTCGTGCAATACGAGGCGTTCCGTCAAGTAGTTCGTGGATTGGCCTTGGCGCACTCCCCGATGCGTCAGGCTCTACGAAAGAAAGGAGAGAGACCCTGGTGATCAAATCATTTCTCAATCTTTGCCTGCTACTTTTCCTCGACATGCTGGCGTATATGGTCGCCATTGTTACTGCCGCCGCCGTCGCATGGGCTGCCGTGTGCGGCGCCAGGTGGATCTTCGCCGTGCTCAAGAACTCGGCCCAAGCGCTGCGGGCGCGACAGAGGAAGGAGATGTGCGCCCATGCGACCCGGTGAAATGGAAGACTTGTTGGCCAGCCTTGGGACCTGCCCGATTCAGAAGAAGGGCCTGTTCTGGAGGCTGTTCAAGCTCTACTGGAAAAAGCTGTTATTCATTGCCCTTATGTTGGTACTGCCCGGTGGCCTTATCGTTCTCTTTCTCTGCGCTACGGAATGGGCTCTCAACTGGGAGCATGAAATGACAGCCTACATGGACGAGACCTACAAGAAATGGAAGGAGGAGCATGACGTTCACTCCGAGTAGCACTTCGTCCTTCACCGCCGGCGCGGTGTTCTGGTCGATGGTCTGGGCAGGGCTCGGCAAGCTGAACGAACTCGCCAGGTTCGTCGGCTTCAAACGGGCCAAGCCGAGGGAATCCGCCTTGCGCTGGATAAACTCCCACAAAGTCATCGCCCTGACCACGACCGAGGTCGTGAATTACTCCGTCCACGGGATCAGTAGTCCGCTGGGCGTGACGTTTGCTCTGGGCGGGACCATCGTGAACACGTTGATGGTTGCCTTCGTCGTTCCCATCTGGTGCCGGCTGTCCAGGCTGGAGTCTCGGTTGTCTTGAGCTTTCTCGATTTCCCTTTCCTGTAAGAACCAAATCACACACAAAGGAGAAAACAGAACCATGAAATACACGATTGCTGTTGTGTTGGCCGTTGTTGCCGCTGTCGCCGGATACTTCGGCATCCGCCGTCTGACCCACAAGGACCTGGGCTTCACGCCCGTGAAGCGCTACGCAAGCAAGCTGGCGCAGACACTGCTTCACACCGAAACTACCGCTGCTCAGGAAGCTGGAGCGGCGCCTGCTGCGTAATCGCAAATCACCAACCTCCACGTGCGGAGGATTCCCTGCTGAAGTCCATCCTGTCGATTGCCTTCTGGTCTGACGTTTTCAACGTGATCATCGCCATCGTGATGGGAGATTTCGTGATGGCCTGGATGAGGGCCAAACTGCGCAGGCGAGGGTGGGACTTCGCATAAGGAGAAGACAAGCATGTCACTGGTTGTAAAGTACAAGCTTTTCTGGGCTGCCTGCATCGCCACGCTCTGTGGCCTGGCCTTCTGGAAGAATTCCAAGAGCTATCCACGCAAATCCCGGCTCTGGAGATTGGGCAAGTCCGCCATCGACACAGGGCTGGTGCTGCTGATGGTCCTGTACGCACCCGCCCTGCTGTTGATGTACG
>CAVROP010000060.1:0-8686 GCA_963722675.1 uncultured Acidobacteriota bacterium | reverse complement strand
CTTAAGGAGAGTAGCAATGGCGAAAGCGTCGATTACCTTTGAAGATATCAACATTACCGTTACCGCACCTGCGGGAACCCGACTTATCGAAATTTCCGAAAAGGTCGGCTCAGGTATTGCTTACGGCTGCCGTGAAGGCGAATGTGGCACCTGTATTACCAAAGTCACGGAAGGCTGGAACAATCTGACCGAGCCGTCAGTGCTGGAAGATAAGATCCTGCGGGAAAATATGGCAGGCAAACATAATCGGCTTGCCTGTCAGGCTCAGGTTCTGGGGGAACAATCAAAGTCAGGCCGGTTTAAAAACAACATTTTTACTTCCTGGGAAAGCATTTTAATCTTCGATAATCGCGTGCCTTAAACTGCTCCCACAACACTACGGGCAACCCGCACAATACATTTATTTTAAGGAGTCAATCATGGCGTTAGTTACTTTTTCAAATCCCGAATACCGGGATAAAACCGTGTATGCAGTCGCAGGCAGCCATACTGAATCACTTCTGAAACTGGCGCGGGAAAACAAAATTCCGATCAATTATGAATGCGAGGATGGGGAATGCGGCACTTGTCTGGTTAAAGTCAGCAGTGTTGATAAAAAACATCGAGCGCATGGGCGGTCCTTTAACGGAAAAAGAAAAAGCCGTATTAAGATAAATCCGGCAAACTCAGCAAAGAAGAAATGGAGCAAATGATTGTTGATGATTTGCCATCGCCCTGGCGTTTGGCTTGCCAGATGATTGTCAGAGATGAAGATATTCTGGTCGAATATTAACCATGTCTCCCGGCTCTCCAACTTCAGGATGACCGGGAACAGGTGTATTCCCGGATAAAATATCAAAGCGCCATTGAGCTATCGCCGAATCAGGAGTGGCTGGCCTGCATGGTAGCAAGCTGGCGTGCCGGTCAAGGCGTTTTGCCCGATTATCTGGGCTTGGAGCCAGGGCAGTTTAAAGAATTAAATGACACTTATTTTCAGGGTTGTAACCTTCCGGAACAGGCACCATCGGGCAGCCAACTGGATTTTAGCCGGATGAATGGCAGGGTTGGCGGGATTGTCAAACTGCTGGGGCAGGAAATAGTGGTTGGTGTCGGATTCGTAGATTTCCTGGGCCTTCTTGATTGCGCCCGGCATTCCGCCCGGCCCGGGCGTGAGGATCAGGTTGGCGCCCAGGGCCGCCACCACGCGCCGGCGCTCCAGCGACATGGTCTCGGGCATGACCAGCGTTAGCTTGTAGCCGCGCGCCGCAGCCACGAAGGCCAGTGCGATGCCCGTATTGCCACTGGTCGGCTCAATGATCTCCTTCTCGCGCGTCAGGACGCCTCGTCTCTCCGCGTCCCAGACCATCGCCGCGCCGATCCGGTCCTTCACCGAATAACCGGGGCCGCGCCCCTCGATCTTGGCCAAGACAGTTGCTTTGCTTCCATCGACGATGCGGTTGAGCTTGATGAGCGGGGTTCTTCCCGATGCTGAACGAATTATCCTGGAAAATGTTCGACATTCGATATCCTCTCCGTAGTGAATTTGGTGTACTGAGATTCGAAGTAGTCACAACGACAACGTGTGAACTCGAAATGGCACTGGGATGAGCTTGGATTTGCCCCTGGCGCGCCTTACGGTCGAAACCATAAGGTGCCCAGGCTAGGTACAGATACAGCGGAGGCTCAAAGAGGCACTGCGGCCGCGCGAACTGAGCGGCGAATCGGGAATAGGCAACTCGTTGGAATCGACCATCAGTATTTCGGCACACTCGGGTCAACTTGGTCAGACCAGGCGAGAATGCCTCCCTTCAGGTTGTGAATCTTCTGGAATCCGGCCCTCATCAAGAACTCCACGGCCCGGGCGCTACGCTGACCGGAGCGGCAGTGGACAACGATTTCACTCGCCGTATCGAGTTCGTGCATCCTTTTCGGAATCTCCCCGAGCGGGATCAGTGTGGAACCCGGAATCCGGCAAATCTGGAATTCGTGCGGTTCACGCACGTCGATCAGGACGAAGGTCTGCTTCTCGTCGATCATGGCTTCTTGACTTCACGCGGCCCGATTTCCGGAACTGCCAGTCATATACCGCTGTGTGCTCCTCCCCGCGAATTCCGCAGAACTGCTCGTAGTCAATCAACCCGGTAATCGTCGGATGGGCTCCGCAAACCGGGCAGTCGGGGTTTTTCCGTAGCTTGAGCTCCCGGAATTTCATGCCCAGCGCGTCAAATACCAGCAGGCGCCCGATGAGCGTTCGACCTTGTCCAATAATCAATTTAATCGTCTCCATGGCCTGGAGGCAACCGACGATTCCGGGCAGCACTCCCAGCACCCCTCCCTCCGCGCAACTGGGGACCATGCCCGGCGGGGGCGGTTCGGGATACAGGCACCGATAGCAAGGCCCCTGGCGGGCGTAGAAGACGGACGCCTGGCCTTCGAAGCGGAAGATGCTTCCATAGACATTTGGCTTGCCGAGCAACACGCAAGCATCGTTCACCAGGTAGCGTGTGGGGAAGTTATCCGTTCCGTCGACGATGATGTCATAATCCCTGAAAATCTCGAGGGCGTTCTCGGAAGTCAGGCGCGCATCGTAGCCCACGACTTCTACGTTGGGATTGATTTCGCGGATGGCTCGCCTGCGCCGACTCCAGCTTCGACCTCCCTACATCCGCGGTGCCGTGAATCACCTGGCGCTGCAGGTTGGTGAAGTCAACGACGTCGAAATCCACGATGCCCAGCCGCCCAACGCCTGCCGCGCCGAGGTAAAGTAGCAATGGCGAGCCCAGCCCTCCTGCCCCGATGCAGAGCACCTTCGCGTTCTTCAGCTTAAGCTGCCCGTCCATGCCCACTTCCGGCATGATAAGGTGACGGCTATAGCGAAGAATCTCGTCCTTGCTCAAATCGGAACTGGAAGTCAAAGTCGCTGTTGCCATTTCCTCTCTGCCCTCAAGCTCTCCTACTGTGGTGCGGGCGTCCCGCCCGCTGTCCCGGGAGCGTCCCGCTCCCGCTCGCGACCCCGGCCTCCCTGCCGCCCGCTATGGACGGAACAATGCTAAGCACGTCGTTTTCATTCAGAGGCGTTTGTTCCTTCTGAAGGAAACGAATGTCTTCATCGCCCAGGTAGACGTTGACGAAGCTGCGTAGCTTGCCCTCCTGGTTGTAAAGATGCCGTCTTAGCTCCGTATACTCGCTGGCGAGTCTTGAGAGCGCCTCCGCTACCGTCTTCGCTTCCACTTCAACCTGATCCTTCTTCCCCACATATTGTCGAAGGGGAGTCGGGATCATAATCTTGACTGCCATTCCCTCTCCTCACGCTGAGTGTCGACGTTACAGCCAGCCCCAGCTTTATGTGATGCTTCAGGGAACTCAGCGATTCCAAGTCCGAGTGACGAGGATCGGCTCGGATTCCTCGCTTCGTTCTCTCGAAAGTCTGCCATTCTGAGTCTCGACGCTCGGCTTATGCCCTGACTTACTCAACAACCTCGACTGACTCGGGGTTAAATACTCCCCCGTCCTCAGCCAGCACCCAGCAAGTTACGTCTTTCGCGACGCCCCGCTCCACAGAAACGATAATATAAGAATACCACGGCCAGGCATGCTCGCGGTCATAAACTGAAGGCCGGGCGGGGTGATCCGGATGTGAGTGGTAGTATCCCAGCACATCCAAGCCTCGGGACCGTGCATCCTTCTCCATCCGCAATTGCTCGAGCGGGTCAATCAGGAAGCGGTTGCGCTCCGTTTCGCGTGCCAGGTCATCAACGGGCAGGAGTTCCTGAGCGTAGCTGGGATTGTGCCGCAGATTCTTGAGGGCCGCGACCTCCATCACCTGCTTCGCTTCGCCGTCGACCTTGCCGAGAAGCGCCCCACAGCACTCGCTGGGATAGTCCCGCGCGCCATGCCGGCGTATCGCTTCCGTCTGTGCTTGTGTGATCCGTAAGACCATGGGTCTGCATTCTGGTGGGACGGCTCGGAAGGGCGGGGCTTCAGCCCCGCCGCCTCGTGGCAAGTTCTTGGTGGGCCTTTAGGCCCTGAAGCCACGTCGCTTCAGGGGCTAAAGCCCCCGGCATACTGCCCGAGCTTGGCAGCGGGGCTGAAGCCCCGCCCTTCCGATTCCCACGGACAAGATCGCTTACCAATTCGGGTAAGCCGCGGGGCAACCACAAAGGTTGTCCCTACCAGACCTCGTCACACCTTGCGCTTCCAGCCCTCAATGGATTAGATTCAAATTCTAGGCTGAACATGAGGAATCTGCAATGAGCGATCTGCGAGAACAGTTTAAGGCGGCGGGTTTTGAGATCGTCGACGGCGGATCCGTCCCCGGCTCACTCGGCGTGAGGAAGTACGGATGTGTGCGCTACCTTGAACCGCAGGCTGATCGCCAGTGGCTTGCTCTAGGCCCGCCTTATTTCCAAATCCGTGGCCTCGACTGCGAACTCGAGGACAAGGGGTACCAGAAGTTCTGGCGCCACGGCGAAACGCGCTTCCCCATTCGCAAAACCGACCTCCAGACAGTCCACCGCTTTGACGAGGAAGTCCGCCAAATCCTCCGATTGCCGTCGCTCTACAATGAATCCCTGGGTTCAACCTGCGCGCAAACCGATTACGACCGGCTGGAAGGCAGGCCGGATCGCTGACCGGCACCTCAGCGTTTTAGGGTTCTTCCGCAACCTGTCAGGGAAATCCACCCTTAGGGCGAGTGGCTGCCCAGGGCGGCCACGAAGGCCGCCCCTCCGCGCTCAGGATTGAGAGGTGGTCTTTGCACCTGGGGTCGTCTTGTCCGCGGCGCTCGAGGTCGAGGAACGATTCGCGGCCGCGCCCCCAGGACTCGCCCCAGGAGCGGGTTGGGCGCGCTCGGGTGCAGGCGCAGAAGGCGGCTTGGGGGTTACACTTGGGGGCTTGGACTCCGGCTTATCGGGTGTGCCTGCCGCCGGCTGGGCTGGCGGGGTCGAAGGAGGCGCAACTTCGCGCGGCGCCTGCGCCTTCGGAGCCCTTGGCGGCCAAGGCCGAGGGGCTGATCGGCCTTCCGTTTGAGGGCGGCGCCCCGGCGCTGGAGCAGCCTGCGAAATGGGACGGAAGACAATCTCAATCTGAACTTTGTCCAGATCGCTGTCACCAAGTTCAATGATCTGGTCAAAGCCTTCCTGCCGAATGTCCGTCTTGGTCTGCCCAAAAGCCAGGTAGTGACGCTCGATTACGGCAGCGCCAACCGACCTTTCCCGCAGCCGATCGCGCTCGATACAGGTCTCCAGCGGGACGTCAAACAGGAAGATCACCGACGGAACCTGAAACCTCTTGGCCAGTTCCACGAACTCCCGGCGGTGCGGCGGGGCGAGCGCCGTGGAATCCACCACGCAGAGACGGTTCAACCCCAATCGCAATTCCGTCAGGCAGCGCACCAGCGCGAACGCCTGGGCGTTGAATCGCTGGTCCCGCTCATCGTCGCACACCCGGCCTCTTGCCCAGTCAGACGAGATGATGTGCGTGGGGCGAAAGTGGCGCTGCGCAAAAGTTGACTTCCCGCAGGCAGCCGGTCCGCAAAGCAGAACGATCGAAGGGCGGATCAGCCTTACCCGTTTCTCTTGGCTCTGATTGACTGTCGGTTCTTGTGCCATAGTAGTTATCGTGGTTCGTTTCGCGATGTGTTGATTTGTTCATGCTCGCGCCGAACTCAAAGACCTAAGGATCTGAAGGCTCTCCCGCGAACCTCCTGAAGATTAAGATACCGGATGCTTGGGAATGGTTGCTCTTGGGGTTTTCCGCTTCCGGGCTCGTATCCCGCGATCATTGTCCCAGACCAACCGAGCATTCGTGCCGCTCGCGGGCCACGCGTTCCTCCGCCAGGTAGGCTCGAGTGCGGCGAGTCAACTCATCGAAGTCCACCTGGTGGGCGTCGAACTCCGGCCCGTCAACGCACGCAAACCGGACTTTCCCGCCTACCGTGACCCGGCATCCTCCGCACATCCCGGTGCCATCCACCATAATGGGATTGAGGCTGGCGTAGGTATGAACGCCCCACTCCCGAGTGACCTCGGCGGCCGCGCGCATCATGGGGATTGGCCCGATGACGTGCGCCGCGCCGATCTCATCATCGTGGCTCTGCCGCCAGACGCGCATCAGATCCACGACCGTGCCGTGCACGCCCGCGCTGCCGTCATCGGTCGCCCAATAGACCTCGTCGGCCGCCGCGCGCAATTCCTCGTCCAGGATGATGAGCGACGACGAGCGCGCCCCGCATAAGGCCGTGACGTGGTTGCCCGCCTTTCGGAAGGCCCGCGCCACCGGCAGCAACTCGGCAACCCCCACTCCTCCCGCCAGGCACAGCGACGTTGCCGACGTTCTCGATGCTGGCCGGCTCGCCCAGCGGCCCCAGCAGGTCCGCCAGGCGATCGCCGGCTTCGAGCTGCACTGTAGTCCGACTTGTCTTGCCTAGCGCCTGCACCACCAGGGTGATGCTTCCCTGTCGCTCGCATCCCCGTCCACGATCGTCAGCGGAATGCGCTCGCTGGTCTCGGGTCGGCCGGATGATGATGAACTGGCCGGGCTTCCACCGCCTGGCAATTTCCGGCGCTTCCACCTGCAACCAGGCGATCTCCGGGGTGAGCAGCCGCTTCGCCAAAATCAGGTTACCGGCAACGGTGCGGCACGGCCGCCGCTGCGGGTGTCGGCACGGCGCTTCCGTGGCGGCTTCCGCTGGCGCGGCCGCTACCGACTGCTGCGCGGGTGGCTGACTGGAGGGCGTTGTGAATGGCCGCGGCCGCGGCGCGGCCGTCGCGCATGGCGAGGATCACCGTCGATCCGCCTCGCACCACGTCGCCACCCGCAAAAACGTTGGGCATACTCGTCATGCCGCTGGCGTCAATCACCACCTTGCCGCGCTTGGTCACAAGCTGCGGCGTGGCGCGCTGTACGGTCGGGTTGGGGCTTTGACCGATCGCCATCACCACCGTGTCCACCGCCATGCGGAATTCCGAACCCGGCATGGGCACCGGTGAGGGCCGGCCCGGACTCGTCAACCTCTCCCAACTGCATGCGGATGCACTCCATTTCGCGCAGAATACCCTTCTCGTCGCCGAAGAGGCGAACCGGCGCGGCCAGGAAATCGAAGTGCACTCCTTCTTCCTCGGCGTGCTCGATCTCCTCCAACCGGGCGCGCAACTCCGCCCGTCCACGCCGGAACATGATGGTCGTGTCGCTGCCCATGCGCCGCGACCAGCGGGCCGCATCCATGGCGGAGTTGCCGCCGCCCACCACCACCACCCGCTTGCCGATGCGAATCGGAGTGTCAGACTCCGGGAACGGAATGCCTCCATCAGATTCAGTCGCGTCAGGAATTCGTTGGCGGTGTAGACGCCAATCAGGTTCTCGCCGGGAATGTTCATCAGATGCGGCAGGCCGGCGCCGGTGCCGAGAAACATGGCCTGAAATCCTTCCGCGAACAATTCGTCCACCGCTTCCGTCTTGCCCACGATGAAGTCGGTGCGAAACTCCACGCCCATGCTGCGCAGGCGATTCGATCTTCGTCCGGATAATCTCGCGCGGCAAACGGAAATTGGGAATGCCGTAAGCCAGCACGCCACCCAGGCCGTGCAAGGCCTCGAAAATCGTCACGCGGTAGCCGTGCCGGATCAGATCGTAGGCCGCGATCAGAGAAGCAGGACCGCTTCCCACCAGCGCCACCCGCGGCCCGCCGTGCGCCGGCGCCGGAGGCGGTGCGGCAGGCTGTTCGACGATGGTAATCGGCCGCGAAACGCTCCAGCGAGCCGATGGCCACCGGCTCCAGTTTCTTTCCCAACAGGCAGGCGCGTCTCGCAGTACAGTTCGTGCTGGCACACCCGGCCGCAAATGCCCGGAAAGGACTCTCCTCGCTGATCTTGTCGAACGCCCCCGCAAAATCGCCTACTGACATCAAGCCAATGAAGCCTTTGACGTTGATATGCAATGGGCAAGCATCGACGCAGGTCGGATTCTTGCACTGCAGGCAGCGAAGCGCCTCAACTTGAACCTGAGCCAGGGAGAAACCCAGAGCGACCTCTTCCGGACCCCGCAGCCGCTCTTCCGGCGAAAGCAACGGCAAGGCTTGGCGAGGCGCTTTGGGATTGGGTTTCACTCGGGGCCGGTTCTCAGGCGCCGGAGTTCCTACGGTGGTCGTGTTCAGAGTGCTCAAGGTCAGTCTCCTTCAAACGGTGTGCGATTGAACCTAGGGGAATTCCGAAGCGTGGGCTTGAGAGTGACATAATGTCAAACTTGCGGTTCCCGAAATCCAAAAATCAAGTGCAATTCCCTTGCCAGCCTGTCACCGCAGACAGATTCCAGGCGCGGCGAGTCGATCTCGCCGGTTCGTAGCCGCAGGACGCTTCTCCAACACCCTGCACGCGCTTTAAGCGACATTTCGCAACCTCCGAGGTTCATCAATCTGACCAGGCGCTGTACAAACTGTCGGCGGCCCGGCGCAGGACTCGACAATGTGGCATTTGAAACACTTGCGATTTGGGAAGGTGGGCCATTGTGCCCAGCGCGATCGGGAGATCGGGTGATCCGGTGATCGGAGATCAGGCAACCGTGAGAGAGGGCAATCATCCCCCACCTGAGTTTCCCACATCCTTCCTTTGTTTTCATATACATTCCCGGATCGCTCGTTCAATTTTGGAGTGCGGCAGCAAAGCTCGGGCTGAGCCCCAACGTGGCGGCACCAGCACAGCCCAGGCCAACG
>CAVROP010000059.1:0-64386 GCA_963722675.1 uncultured Acidobacteriota bacterium | reverse complement strand
CAGCGACTTTCATGTCCCTGGGTGGGCCACGGTCCCATGCCCGTGCGGAACGACAATGTTGCAGGGTGATGCGGCGGTAGCGACCGATTTCACGGTAAGAAGTTGTCCTCAGAACTCGCGATCCAGCATGAAGTCGGGCAAAGACCGCAAGGCATCCTTGTAGGGGTTATCGGGGAATGTCTCCAGAGAGCGCTTGGCTTTCTGAGCAAATTCCTGGGCCTTTTCTCTCGCCGCCCGCAACGTATCATAGCGGTCGATCAAGTCCAGAATCTCACTGAATCGCAGAGAGTTGAAACCGCCCTCGGCGAGCACCGCCTTTACTTTCTGCGCTTCCTCCTGAGTACAGCGCTGCAGGAGGTGGATAAGAGGCAGTGTGACCCTGCCTTCGCGGAGATCGTTCCCGGTCGGCTTCCCCAGGACTTCTTCAGAGGAAGTGAAGTCGAGAAGATCGTCGATCAGTTGGAAGGAGAGGCCCAGGTTCAGGCCGTAGGAGCCCAACAGGCTTTCCTCCTCTTCACTCTTTCCCGCCAGCACCGCGCCCAGACGGAGACAGACGGAAAACAGGTAGGCAGTCTTGCGATAGGTCAACTCGAAATAGACGTGCTCCGGGACGTCGATCCTTCTTTGCCAGGTCAATTGCAGCAATTCGCCCTCGACCATGGCTTGGGTCATGGCAATAAAGAGGTCCAGGATCTTGAAATTGCGCTCGCCGAGGGCAATGTTAAAGGCCTGCATGTACAGCCAATCGCCGGCCAGCACACTCAAGTAATTGCCCCAGCGGGAATTGGTGGAGGGGCGCCCGCGGCGCAGTTCCGCTTCGTCAATCACGTCGTCGTGAACGAGAGTGGCAGTGTGGATGAGCTCGACAACCGTGCCCAGCCGAATCGCCGCCTGGCCCTCGAAGCCGCACAGTTTCGAGGAGAGCAGCACCAGGGCGGGACGAAGCCGTTTGCCGCCGCTTCCTTGCAGGTATTGACCGATCTCGGTGATGGGCTGAACGCTGGAGACGCTCTGCTGGCAAAACTCCTCTTCCACCTTCTGGAGGTCAGCGCGCACCAAGTCGAAGACTTCTTTGGTGGTCAGGCTATTGACGGAGGCCACGGATTAGTTCCCCATCGTCCCTTCAATTCTAAACTGCCGACGCAGGTTTTTCAGGGGACAGCAGAATCAGGTCGCAAAATTAAATAGTCCCACAAATTGCACTTGAAGGGAAGCAGGAAGTTCAGTTTGAAGTTCCAGCGACTCGCGTGTTGGGATAATAAAAGGCAAGAATCTCCTGGAAGCCGCGTCCTTGCCTGGCCATCCAGGCCGCGCCCAACTGGCAGAGGCCTACGCCATGCCCCTTGCCGCGGCCTTCCACCAGCACCTCATCACCCCGTGGCTGCAATTCGTAATTGTTGCCGGGCACCACGTCCCAGCCCAGGATGCGGCCGAGTTTCAGCCGGCGCGCTTCCGAATGGCTTGCGAGCCCGGCGGCCTCTTCGGCCTTGAGCCGCACCTGCCAATGCGACGAATGTTGCAGGCAGTAATTACAGGCTACGGAGAAGTAGGGATAAGGAGCAGGCGCGAGGCCGATCTCTGCGAGGGTCCGGGTTCTGCCCCCGCAACTTCCGGTGAATAGCGCGGGGACAGGCGCGCCATCGTAAAAGAGGACCAGGCTGCGGGTGGCCGCGGCTGCCTGGGCCGCGAGAGATTGCGGGGACGGCGGTTCGCGAAGGAACTGGCAGTGAGTCGTATCGCAGAAATCAATTTGCCCGTGGCGCGATCGCGAAGCCAGATAGAATGAACGCGTGGCGACCGCCTGGGCTTTCAAAGCTTCCAGGGAAGCCCCGGGCACACTTTCGGCGGCCACTGCTGAAGCCACGGCCGTTTCCAGGTCCATTTCCACTACAGCAACCAATTCGTCGATCTGGCACTGGACGTCCAGTCTGCCGCGATACTGTCTGGCAAGCCTTCCGGGAACGGAGAGCAGGAAGTCAGAGGCGCTTCCGGTTGTGCCTGCCAGGTGTACTTCAGTGGCCACGAAGGCGTCATTCCTGCTTCGCACGCGCACATGGTCTCCTTCCAAATATAAGAAGGCGGAAGCGCCATCGGAGAGGCTGACCTGGTGTGAGCCCGCGGTGAGAATCAGCATTTGCCCGGACGGGCAGGTAATCGCCAACTGCCGGGGATGAAGCAGGCCAAACACGCCAATCCGCAAATCCCGGGCGGAGGCGCAAGGAGCCAGCAAGATGAGCACAAGAACGGAGGCGAGAAAGCGAATACGAATTAGACTTTCCATTGCTCTCAAACCGGTTTCACGCAAAGCCGCAAAGGACGGAAAGGCCGCAAAGAAAAGCAAGGATCTGCACTTTGCATTCCTTTGCGCCTTGGTATCCTGGTGTGAGTTGTTTTCATGTTTTAACACTTTCAAAAGGCAAGGCAGGCCCGCCCACTATTCCAGATTGACCACGCTGTTCAAGATCCGGCCTCCGAGTTCGGCTGCACGAGCCCCGGGGACACCGTGCACGCGAACCAGCAGCGCCAGGCGAGGCTGGTCCGCTGGGTAAAGCATGAGCACGTAACCGTCGCCCGGCGCGCGAGGCTGGTGGACGCACGGCGCGGTGCCTGTTTTGGCCAGGGCAGCAGCTCCGTGAAGAGTCAGATCCACGGCCCGGGCGGTCCCCATTTTGGCGGAGAGACCCATCCCCCGCAACAATTCGGCCGCGCCGGCAACTCGCGGCGCGGCGGCGAGAAGGACGTAAGCGTGCAAGAGTTCCTGAGGGTCAATGCGCCAAGCGCCGCCCAAACCGATCATTTGCGCCGCGCCGGAGGGCGGTTGTCCAAGAGAAAAGCCGAAGCGTTGGGCCATGGAATCCACGTCTTCAGGCTTTAAGGTCGAAACGATGTTCATGAAATAGGCATTACAAGAATATGCTATAGCCGAGCTAATATCCACAGGCCCATGGCCGCGCGGCAGCCAGCAACCGTCCCGTGCTCCGTGGCAAAAATAGCCCGGATACCTAAAATCGTGCTTCTGCGCGTAGGCCAAGGCAAGGAACGGCTTCACGAGCGAGCCAACCGGGACCGGTTCTGTGATCGCGTCCCAACGGAAGGCAATCAGTCGGCGCGTGGCGGCGTCGATCACGATGTACGACAAGTCACTGGAAGCATAGCGCTCTCGAAGCAGGCGGGAGACCGATTGGTCGTAGAGTGAAGCCGCGGCTAAAGGGGAGGAAGCGAAAAGGCAAGCCAACAGCATTGCGGCAAACAACCCCTCACCCGTCACGCTCCGGCTGATGAAAGCGCCGGCAGCGTGACACCCTCTCCCCACGGGAGAGGGCTTTTCAACTATGTGCCGCCCGCATTCTTTTCCCCACATACGACCTACCACATACCACCTACTTTTTCTTCAGCCGGTACGTTGCCGTCTGCACCAGCATTGGGCCGCGGTCCTCGACGACCAGCGACTCGGACTCGATGCTCTCGAGCGATTGGCTGAGGCTCGCCAGGTTCTCAGAAAAGAAAGCCGGCTCCCGCCCCTCTTGGCCCGGCATGGCTCCGCCCGACTGGCCCAGCGGCATCTCAATCAGCCGCATCATGGCCACGATGTTTTCGCGCTCGGCGGCATGCTGAAATCCTGTGGCGTAAACCAAATTCTGACCCGGCGCGGCGCTCGCTGGGCTCGTCGCCGGGCCGAGGGGCGCGCGGCCCAGCAGTGAATCGAGCATTTCGCTGGAGTTCGCCACGACGAGAATTGGTCCCCGCACCGCGATGGCGAGCGGAACCAAGCCATCAAGTTGATAGTAACCGGCGCTCCCTTCGTGATTTTCCACCCAGCTCACACCGATTTGTGAAGTCGTCCACAGGTCTTGAATGGCAGTTCGGATGGCGTCCCTCGCCGCTTGCGAGTCCCAATTCGCCGAGCTGCGAATCAGGATGGCAGTGTGCGGCTCGATAAAATCGGGCGACCCGGCATGATGAAGCGAGTGAAACTCCAGCACCGCCTCGAGCGGAGCCGCATTCAGGAGCTTCTTGAGAGCTTCGACGCCAAGGGCTCCTGCCGTTCCTTGAAGAGGAGCAACGTCGATCCGCGTCTCGAGATCGCTCTCGCTGCCCGCCTGCCCCGGAGTCGAAGCGACGGCCGGCGCGATTTGGGAAGCTACGCCCGGGCCCGTGTGGGGCATCAGAACCTTCTGCTGCACCAAGTTGAGCACCCTATCTGAGGTGGGGTCTTTCCAGGCGAGGTAAAGGCCTTGCTGCGCCGGGACCATGCCCATCAATTCGCTCAAGGCACTGCGGGCGGCAGGGAGAGACTCCGCCCCCGCGGGCGGGTTGGTTTTGAGGAGGACGCGATCCTCTCGAACTTCCGTCGCTGACCGGTGCACGTCCGCGACTTCTGCCGAGTAGGATTTTAGCTCCGCGACGTTGCGCTCGATCCAATAGCTGCGAAAGTGCGGCGACTTGACCAGAAGCGGCAGGTTCATTACCAGGCGGACATCGCCGATCGGCCCTGCCGCCGCAACCGCACTCTTATACCAAATCTCGTCCGGGAGCCGGGGCTGCGATTTGCCGGAAAGCAAGCCCAACGCACCGGCTATGAGGTCTTCGCGGGTCGCGAGCAGCAGGTAGTCGCCCGAGGTGGCAAACGCCACCAGGCGATTCTTCTCCGGTTCCGTCCGAACGTAGTAAGGAAGGTCCGCGGCCTTGCGCGGCTCGAACTTCTCGCGGCTCGTCCACAAAACGTTTTGCACGGCGCGGGCGGACGGCATGCGAGTGATGTACAGGAATTCCAGGTTGCCAATGTCGTAGATGGCGAGCGCCGACTGCCCGCCCGCGAGTGAATCCAGCAGCGCCATATCCGGCGGAGCGCCTGCGGCCACGGCGAATTGCCGCTGTGCTTCCTGAAGGCGCAGGAATAAACGTGAGCGCGAGAAGACCTGGAAATTGTCGCTCTCCAGCCACTTCTGTTTTTCTTGCGAGTTGTTCCAGTCGTGGACCAGCTTGGCGAAATCGGGTGACTCCACGAAAAGCAGCGACCCCGTCGGCATGAAAGCGGCGAGGCTGGACGAGGGCGGAGCAGGCGCCTGGCCGGGCGGGGCCATGGCGAGGGTGGCACTTAGAAAGCAGAGGAGGACAACTGCGAATTTCATCATAGCCCTGTACCTCCGAACCCGCCACCCAGGAAGCGCATGTAGCCCCCCAACTGTCGCTGTCGCCAGCACCTCGCCGCCAGGAAGCTTCGGTTCGATTTTCGTGAAAAGAGGCATTTTCGCTCGTTCTTGGGTCCGATTTGGCGTCATTTGCACGCAAAACGCGCGCAATTTGCATCATTCAAAAAGGTATTTTCCTTTGTTTTCAAGTACTTCTTAGCTTCGTTCCCACTATTTTTCATTTTTTGTATTTCCTGTTTTACTTCTCGCGTCAGAACTTCTCCGCGCTCCCCGACCATCGGCGTGCGCGGGCGGCTTCAGGCGACGAATTATCCGTAATCTGACCACTATTATAGGCTACTATAAGCACGTTCCTCTGTCAAGCGAAATCTGCGCCCCCCCCAATCCTCGGGTGGCGCAGACGTGCCGTTTTTTGGCATGTCTGCGCCACGGTGTTGCAGAAGGGCGCATACATGCCGACAAAGAGCGTCGGCACGTATGCGCCACACACCCTATTTCCCTTCGCCAGCCGACGGCCCGCTCTGACCGAGTAGGCGAGGCCTCACAAGTACAGTCTGCTCGAGGTGATTCGTGATCACCGGCCGGCGCTCCTGGTCGGCCTTCTCGAGCTTGAGTTGCGCCTGAACGCGCCCGAGTTCACTGCCTGCCTTCGACCGAACGGAGTCGTCCGTGGCAAGCATGGCGGCGATTTTCCAGAGCCGCGTTGCTTCCGTGAGCCGAACGAGCTTCACCAACGCGCCAGCCAGTTGCGCGGCCAGGAGCGATTTCTGCTCATCGCTCAACTTCTGGTCACGCAGAAACCACTTCCACAGGGTATCCGGATACTCCGGTTGGCCGGCTACTTCCTCGGCCCCTTCACCTTCGTGCGTATCGGGCTGCATGACGAGCGTAAGACTCTGTTCCAGCAATGGTGTTATGGCCGACATTGCGAGTTCATTCTGGTCTGCCGTGGCCGCGGCCTCGGCCAGGAAGACGCGCGGCGATACGCCCGCAGGGCTTTCGTTCGGAGGCTCGGACCGAGCGGCGCGCTGCGAGAAGTCCTGGGGGCGAACGGCAATGGCATCCAGCAGGAGGCGGATTTTGGTCGTGGGGTCGGCAGCTTCCCGCGCTGCTCGCAGGCGCGCATAGTAAAAGCCGGGCGACTCAGCCGCCGCCGCGGGTCCCCCACGAACCAGCCACCCGAGTTCGGCGCTGACCTGACCTGGTGCAGACGCCTTGAGGGCCCCAAGGGATTCGGCTGCCGAGGCTCGCTTGGCATAAGCAGCATTCGGAGAGGATACCAACGCGGTGAGTAGTTGGATGGCATCGCTTCGTTGTGTGTTTGCCGCCGCTTCCGCCTGAGCCAGTTGCAACCGAGCGTCGATATCCCAAGGAACGGCCTTCAGACGCATACTGTAAAAGTTCCCTGCCTCCGCCGGATGTCCCATCTTCACGAGCAGGTCCCCGGCCGCGGACAGGTTCTCGAAAGGCTGACCCGCCACGAGGTTCATGCGCTGGAGCAAGGCTACGGCCTGAGTCACATTGCCCTGTTGTAAGCGAACTTCTGCGAGCCCCAGGAAGTTCGCCGGGGCGAAATCGCGAGCCTCAATCTGGCGGGTGTATACGTATTCGAGGAGCCGGCGAGCGCTTGCCGGGTCCTTTTCCTGCAAACCGATCGCGGTATTGCGGAGGACTTCGAAAGACGGAGCCTTCTCGGGGGCCAGCGCAAACTGCCGGAGCTGTTCCTCAAGCGTGTTGGACTGGGCCGCGAGGCGAACCATAAGGGGAGCGATCTCGAGCCGGTGCGGGTCCCGAAAATCCTCCGGAAGGTTATTAAACGCGCTTTGGGCGTCGGCAGTGCGGCGATGGTCCAGCAAGAATGTAATCCAGTCGACTTGCCAATCGTGCAAAGTTTCAAGCGCGGTCGCGTGCTCCGCGCCGAAGGTCTTGACGGCCTGGTCCTGAGCCAGAGCGAGGATCTTCTGATAGACAGGCTCCTTCTGGTCTTCCGGGAACCACGGGGCACGGACGAGTTCTGATAGGAAGGCGATGGGCGATTGAGCGGAGCGGGAAAGGTCCAAGAGCCAATTTGCGCCCTCTGCGGGATCTCCCGCCGCAGCCAGCGCACCCCGCAGGACCGGCGCGGCGCGGTAACTGCCGTTGCGCCGGACGTAGGTGCGTACCACGCGCTCGGCGTCGTCACGCAAGCGCGGGAATAGTTTTCGTTCGCCGATATGCTCGAGTGTGACACGAAGATCGGTCCAGAAAGCGGGCGGGACGGTGCGGCTGTCCTCCTGCGCGCGCAGGGCAATGAATGCGGCCGACCATTCCTTGATGGCCTCCTCCTGCTTGCCTTGCTGCCAGAGGATTTGCGCCCTGCGATCGCGCGCGTCGGCGCGCTTGGAATTCAGTTCCAGCGTATGTGCATAATCCTCCAGCGCAGCGTCGAACTGGCCCGCCTCCCGGTAATAATCGGCGAGCGCGAAGTAGGCCTCCGAACGCGCCGGGGTCCCTTCCAGGGCGGCCGGCAGGAAGTCCTCGGGGTTGCCCTGATGCGCAATCGAAAGATACTCTCCGTACCTCCCGCCATAGTAAAACCAGATATCACCCGCCAGCGTTTCGTCGCGATTGGGGGGGTGGCTACTCGTTCGCCAATGGTGCGTGTATCGAGCGCCTGCTGATAGGCAGAATTGACGGCAGGCGAGGTGTCGGAGTAATAGAGGCCCACAAGGGCCGTAAAGGCGCGCGTCCAGACGAGGGACAGGCGATGGCCGCGGGCGGCGATGGCTTCGAGGGCCAGATTCACTTTTCCCGTCGCGAGCACCGAAGTTGCAGCGGCGTCACGCACTTGGTCGGCCTCTCGCCCGCCCGCGATGCTCACAAGCCGATCAGGGGAAGTCCTCGACAACAGCTCGAAGTAACGTCGGAGAGTCTCGCCATTCAGGCCATGTCCCTCGAAGGCCTCCTGAAGCACACGCAATTCCGCGGCGGTGTTCCCAACAGCACGGTAACTTTCGGCAGCCTGTTCGAGGACGAAATCCTTGCCGGGCGCGTTGGGGAAGACTTTCCAATAGGCTTCGAGCTGCTCCCCGCATTCGTTGAAGCGCATACGCTGCTTTTGCAGCACCTCCAACCGCGTCTGCATGGCCTGGGCCTCGGGTGTGCCGGCGGTCGCCATCATCACCTCGAGCCGCCAGCGCGCCTCCAGATCCGTAAGGCCCGCGTATTGTACCAAGGGGAGGAGAGTCTCCTTGAAATCGCGCGCTTCCATTGCCTGTTTCTGATTAACAAGGAAGTTGGCAAAGGCGGTGTTTTCTTCGGGCGTGTAGTATTCCTTAACCACGCTGCCCATGGCGGAAAGGCAGGAAATCAAGTTGGGTTCGATTTTCTGATCCCGCGCCGCCTGCGCCGCCTCTCGCAAAAGCGTGAAGGCCGTGCTGTAATCACGCAGGCGCGTGAGGATCGTTGCGTAGGCGGCCGCGCCACTGAAATCCTCAGGCCGGACCAGCAGATCCTTGCCGGCCAGCGCCACGCCGCGCTCCGCAAACTGCCGCGCCTGGTCGAGCAGATTCCAGCCCGCCAGGCGTTCGGCAACAGCGAAATATAGGTCGGGCTTTTCGGGCCGGCCTACAATTAACGCTTTCTTCAGCGCCGCGACGGCCGCATCGGTGCGCCCCTGGCGCGCCTGGAGTTCCGCCACCTTCTCCATCCAGGTGGGATTCTGGTAAGCCAGTTCGTAGAGGCGCAAGTAGCTCTTGAGTGCGTCATCAAAGCGCATCAAGCGTTCCTCGAGGCCGGCCTGGGCCGCCAGCAGGTCTGTGCTGTCCGGCCGGATAGTGCGGGCACGCGCGTAGGAAGCGATGGCTGCGGGATAATCTTCGAAGAAAGCATCGATGCGCGCCACGACCATGGGCCAGCGGAAGTCCTTTGGGGAATCGGCGGCGGTCTTGGTGTAGTAGTCGAGCAGTTGCTTGCCTCGGCCGTTGCGGCCCGCGAAGCCTGCGGCCTCCTGAACCAGTCCTTCATCTCCCGGAAACTTGTTGATGATCTCGATATACTGGTCAACGCCTCCGGCGAAATCTTTGAGCCGAGCCAGGGCGGGAATGAGCCCGCGACGAAGCGCCGCGATGCGAGCCGTCTTTTCATCGGCAGGCAGATTCGACTCGCGGAAGGCCTGGATTTTGGCAAGGTAAAAGTCGCGCAGAGCTTTGTCGTCGCCTTCGCGCGCGTAGGTGTCCGCCATGGCCGCCAGGTATTCGGCGTTGTAAGGCTGATCCTGGAGCAGCGCGGTGAGCAATTCGCGGGCGCGTGCGTATTCCTTGACTTCCGCCGCCTTCGCTGATGCCTCGAAGCTGAGTTGCCTGCCGAGTTCCGGGTAAGCTGCTTTGGCCGCTTTCACCAGGGTTTCGATGGCGGGGTCCCAAATCTTGTCGCGCCAGTAGAAATCAACCGTGGATCGGACCACGCCGAGCAGCAAAGGGTTCTCGCTATACACGCTTTCCATCAACGTGCGAGCCTGCTCGACCTGATTCTTCGATTCGTAAAAGCGGGCCAGTTGCAGGCGGAGCTGGAGCTTTTCGACCGGGTCCGCGAGCAGAGCGATTTCGCGCTCGAGGATCAGGATGCGATCGTTATCGAAACCGTAGCGTTCCGCCACCGGCTGAATTTGCGCAAGAAGCTCGAGCGACGAAGTCTCCTGCGCCAGGCGCGTCAGAAAGGCTTCGAGATCGGCGCGGCGGTTGAGCGCTTCGAGCACGTCAAGGCGCAGTGAGACGGCATTCCAATCGGGGTTGGCGCCGCCGGCTGCTTTCTCGGTCGCTTGCTCGATCGTCGCACGCAGGTTGGAACGCTTGACCAGACGCAACAGCCGGGCGCGCGCCGGCGAATCGGCCGCCGAACCCAGCGCGCCGCTCAGGTATTCGCCGACCGCGCGCCGATAGTCCCGTTGACCTTCATACACCGCTCCCGCCTCATAAGCGAAGAGGGCCGGGTTCGAGAACTTCCTGCGCGCGTCATTGATGATTCGCAGCGTATCGCCGTACAGAAAGTAGTCCCAAAAAACGGTCGCCGACTCGAGGAAAGCGTCGGGATTTCCGGGCTCGAGTCCGGGCACGCGATTCCAATACGGTCGCGACTTGGCGAACATTTCGCGGTCGGCGTAAATGTCGCCGATGCGAATCAAAATGTCGCGATCACCGGGGCGGGCCTTCGAGAGGGTTTCCTCAATTGACGCGGCGGCCGCCGAGTCCTGCGGATTAAAGGGGGCGAGAGACCGGAAGAGGGAAGCGGCGCGCAGGCCCATCGCGAAGTCAGCCGGATAAGCCTCTGCAATCGCCTTGCTCAGAGGCACCGCAGCTTCAAAGTGGGAGCGCCAGATTTCCGCCTCGGCGACGAACTGCGCGGCGGCGGGATTGGCCTTGGTCAGCGCGTCCCACTGCCCGGAGGCAGCCTGGGGAATCGAGGCGCGGACCGCTTGCAGCTCGGAATCGAGCCGGCCGCCGCTGGCGAGATAAGCAAAGAACACCGAGCGCATCGTGTCGTCATAGAACCAATACTGCCGAATCAGCGCGTCCCAGGCCTGCCGGTTGTAGGTCTGCTTTGAGCGGAAGGCCTCCAGCAGATTCCGCACGAAGGTGAGATTGTGCGGAAACCGCTGGTGGGCATAGAGGTTCAACTGCATGTACATCTGGGGTACGACCGGGCCGCTCCAAACCACCGAGCGGAAATATTCCTCAAGGTCCGTGCCGGAAAAAGTCTGGATCACCTGCCGGGAGAGCGCTTCGAATTGCTGCCGCTCGTGCCGGCGCAAATACCAGCGGGCCAGCTTCTGATACCAGGAGCGATCGGGAAACTGCTGGAGGGCCTTTTTGTAAACGGCCTCGATGCGTTCGTCCATGCGGTTCTGCTCGAGGAAAGTGGCCAGGCGTTCGTAGAGCCCGGGGTCGTTGGGATTGTGATCCATCTCGCGCCGGAAAAGGTCCAGCACGGCAAGCGGCCTGCCAAGGGCGACCAGGCGCGAAATGTAACGTTCCAGGACTTGTGAGTATTCCGGCGATCGCGCTTCTCCCGTATGCGCAGGCGGCGTGCGCGTTGCCCGGAGGCGTGATTGGAAGGGCAGGGGGCGGCGTGGCCGGACCACTTGCGGCCTTGCGGTTGACTGGCCGGCCTCCGAGGCCTCGCTTACGTCATCCAATGGTTGCCCGGCGCCGACCTCTTCGCCTTCGGACTCCTCTGCCTGCCCCGGCTGCTGCGCCATGGGGGCGTTCGGGCGGGCTCCCTCGCCGAGCGGAACGTGATCGGCACGCGCGGCCAGTTCGGTCAATAGCTGCTCGTAAAGGGTGAGTTCTTCCTTTTCCATGTCCTTGCGCGCGTAGGAATCAGCCATCAGCAGGGCGACATGCACGCGCTGAGGCGCCTTGGGGAAGGCGCTCAGGAACTGGCGGCCTTCTTGCAAGATGGCATCATCCATGCCGTAGACGGCATAGGTATCCAGCAGGCTGGCGCGGAGTTCGCTGCGCTCGGCAGACTGCGGAAAGCGCTTGTCGAAAAGCGCGACGAGTTCGGCGGCGTGCGCGCGATGGAAATACGCCACGGCAGTCCCCTCGGCTTGCGAGTATTGAAAGGCGGGCGACTGGGAGTTCAGCAATAACGAGAGGACGCCGTTCAAAAAGCCGGGATAGGGATCCATGGAGCCGATGTCGCGGAGAAAAGAAATCGAGTTGTTGCCGAATTCGATAGGCTGCTCGGGGGCAGAGAGAAGAAGATTGGCGATTCCGGCAAGAGCTTTTTCTTGAAGCGCGGGCCCCGCGCCGGGCAAGCTGTAGAGTGCGTAATAACACCGCGCGGCTTCGTTATAGGCGTGGATGCCGTCCAGGAGGCGCGCCAGCGTCCAGAGTTGCTCGGGTTTCCAGGCGGCATGGGTTCTCTCCATGCGCAGCCGATACTCGACGAGCGCGCGCTGCGCTTCGGCCGCATTGCCTTGCTGTTGGAAGTAGTAAAAGAGGCGCGCGGCAGCCGCCACGCCGCTGGGATCGGCGGAAACGGCGGCGCGGGCGCGGCTGAGGAATTCCCGCAAGCGATGTGTATCCTTCAGCAGAGAAAAGTAGTCCTGGACGAGTTCGGGCGGCCAAAGCGGCTGAAAGTTGTGGTCGTAGATTTCCAGCGCCTCGTCCGTTGAGCCGCGCTTATAGGCCAGCGTAGCGCGGGCTTCGATGGGAAACACCTGGTTGCTTGGAAAGGCCTTCTCGTAGCGGCGAATGAGCTGCTCGGCCTCGGCAGAAAGTCGAGGAGTGGAGAGTCGAGGAGTCGAGGAATCGAAACCTGCATGAGCCTCGACTCCCCCGGACCCCGCCTTCTGGGCTACGCTTCTCCCGCCGATAAGAAAATCAAAGAAGCGGGAATAAACTGCCGCCTCATGAGGGTAGCGCTGGAGCCACGAGTCGTATTGCTGGAGCGAGAGCGCCTCGGGTAAAGCTTGCAGGCGGATGACCTCGAAGCTGCGTTCGAAAGCCTGCCAGGCCCGCTGTTCGTTCGCGGGCCGCAGTTTTTCCGCAGGCAAGGCAGGGGCCTGCGCGGCCGCGGCCAGCGCCTTGACCTCGTCTAACGGGCGTACGCGCCGATGGTAAAAGTCGGCAAGCTGCAATTGGGCGGCGGCCTTATCGGGTGCGAGTTGGGCGTACTTTTGCCAGTCTGCCTCCTCGGCTGCAAAATCTAATTGCGCCTCGTCGGCGCGGGCGCGCATGCGATACAACTCGGGATCATGGGGAGATTTCGAGACAAGGTCGTTTAAGGCGTTGCGAGCCTCGCCAGGTGGGCGGCGAACGCTCACCGGGCCGCCTAGAAGCGTCATGCTGCGGAAAAAGACCGCTTCGAAGCGGCCGTTGCTTTCCAGGTTTTGTAACCATTCGACGAGATCGCCACGCGCCGTAAGCCCGGTCAAGAGCAGGAGAGTGATCGGAACGGCCAGAAGGACTCGGGAGCACGAGCTAGGGGAGGATTTCAATGGCCACCTCCTGGCTGCCGATGTTGTGGGCAATATCTTCCGCCGTGACCGTCAGCGTGTAAGTGCCCGGAGGAAGGTCCGCGGGAAGGGGCAGGCTACCGGTGTTGGCCCCTGCGTCCTGGTTCCAAGTGAGATAGGCGGGTTCGGCACCGTACAGGCGAGCCACCACGGTGCGCGTCCGCGCCGATGCGCTGACGCGCAAGGGAATCGACTCGCCGCGCCGGAATTGATTCTTGTCGAGGCGAACCCTTACGACCGGAGGCTGCGTGACAATAACGAAGCTCTTCGACTCGCGATAGACGTGGCCCTCGCGGTCGCGCAGGATGAGGCGGACCACGTAGGTCCCATCGGTCATTTCCTCGGGCGCCAGGAAGCGGGTCTGCCAGATGTCCTCGCCCGGCAGGTATCGCAGGGCTTTGATCAACCCAAAGGGGAATAGCGCCACCACCGAACCTATGGAGGGATCTGTCTTCACGCGGATCACGGGATCGCCGGGCCGGATCACGCGCGGGCGCAGCAGAGCCCGGGGAGCCGCCAGGAACGAGGTGTAGGGCGTAACGAACTTGTACTTGCGAGACAGGCGAATGATTTCGTCCACGGAAGCGCGGTCCTCGCCGTCACGCTCGATCTTGGCCAGCAGCGCATCAACGCGCGCCTTGGCCCAGGTGCGCGGCAGATCCGGATGCTCAAGGTTCTCCTGCGGCAGTGGCACGCTGGCGCGCATCCTGGCGGGAGCGCCTTCCCGAATGGCCTGGAGATCGAACTGTGCGGTGGGCAATGGCTTCTTGTATTGGCCGACCCAAGCGGCGACTGAGCCGGGGAAGACTGTATCTTCGAGCGCATAAACAAGATCGAAGTTCGCCGCCGGCGTGGTGGCGAGTTTGAGTTGCGCGAGAGAATCTCGTCCGACTTTGCCGAGGAAGGCATGCAGCTTGAAATCCATCGGCTCCGTCGAGCGGACCCATTCCATCAGACCGCGATTGCGGCTGAGCAGGCGCAGGAGCGCCTGATTGGCGTCGTCACCGACCCCGAAGGCATAGGTGCGGGGACGCGAGACCTCAGGCAAGACCTTCCATTGCTGCGAATACCACGCCGCCAGCCGTCCCGTGCCAATGAGGCCGCGCGTCGCGTCTCCGTCACTCAAAAGGATGAGGTAGCTCTCGCCGCTCGAACCTTTTGCCTGCTCGAGGGCGGCAGCGAGCGCCTGCTGAAGGTCGGTTCCACCGCGCAGTCTGCCGGCTCGCACGAACTCGAGAGCGCGCTCCACAGCGGGTTTGTCAGCGCTCACGGACTGCTTTTCGAACCAGTTCAGCTCCGTATTGAAAAGGAGAACGTTGAAACGGTCGTTGGGGCGCAGCGACCGAAGCAGCGCTTCCATGGCCTGATAGCTGTGCTCCAGCTTCTCCCACTGCATGGAAAGCGAGGTATCGAACAGCACCAGGAAAGTTCTTGGCGATCCGGCTAAGGCTGCGCCGCCGGCAGAGGACACGTGGGAGCGAGCGGCGAACAATGCCGAGGCCTCGAAAAAGCCCGGCTCGCTCGAACGCGCGGGCGGAGCCTTCGTCGCCGCGGCATCGGGTTGCGGAGGGTGCGGGTTGCGATAGGTCAGGACCTCGAGCGAGTCGGCTTTGGCTTCATCCAGGGTGTATCGTACGGCGAAATCTTCCTTGAACAGGATGTCGTTGGTTTCGAGCGAGGCCTTCACCACCGCTGGTCCGCGCTCCGTAATCTTCAGAGGAAACGTCTGGCCGACGACCTGAAACTCCCGGATGGGGTGTTGGCTGTGCAACTCGAAGTCGATCCTGAGATGAGCGGCCGACTGGGCCTGGTAGGCATCGGGATGCAGAGGCACGGCGAAAAGCGACTCGAGATTTTCAACCGGGAGGGTCTCGTGATACTCGATCTCAATACGTTTTGTGCCGAAGCCCGCAATGGGAACGATGCGCGCGCTGAACACCTGGCTGCGCCGCGCCTCTTCCGCGCCGCGTTCGCCCATCTGGAGCAGGCCGGGGTCGATCGACTGCTGCTTCAGCGCGTTGTAAATCTCCTCGGCGCGCTTTCTTTCCAGGATGACGCCGGGGATGCGCGTTACGCCGTCCCACACGGCGAAGTCGGAGATGGCCGCGCGGCTGGGCAGAGCAAAAATGTAATTGCCCTCGAGGACGTTTCCGCGATGGCTGCCGTAAATCTGCTGGATGAAGACGCGGGCATCGCCGTTGTCGATGTAGACGGTGATGTGCATTTCGTCGAGCGATAAGATTGCAGGGTTCGGCCGTTCCTCCCCGAGCGGGATGATGACGCCGGCATCACCGTAACACCAGGAGAAGGCGGAGAGAAGAAGGAGGAGAATTGCGAACCAGACGATCGGGTGGTCGAATGATCGGGTGATCGGATGATAGGATGTTGAAGTGTGCGGGTAGACTCGCGTAGACCTTTCGATCACCCTATCTTCCGGAAGTCGCGATTTGTTCACGGCGGTTCTCCCGATCACCCGATCGTTCTGAGGTCCTGCTCGAGAATCCGAATCAAACCATTGTCCGTACCCACGTAAAGGTAGCCATCGTGGACCGCGAGGGCGGTGACGTTAGCTGAAGGCAAGCCAGCCGTAACGTTGTTCCACCGCCCTTGCGCACGGTCGTAAACGTATAATCCTCTATCCAAGGTTCCGGCGTAAACGCGCTGGCCTGTAACCAGCATGGCGTTGGGATTCACCACGAAGGCCTGCGAGGCGTCGGGGAACCTTTCGCAGCGGCCGGTGGGATCGAGGCGAAAGATCCCGCCCCCGTAGCTTCCCACGAACCACTCGTCGCCAACGCGCGCGAGGGCCGTAATCCAGTTGGCTTTCAACCCGGAGTTGGCGGTGGTGTAGTTCATGCGCACCTTGCCGTCATCGAGAACCGACAGGCCGCCAAGTGTTCCCGCCAGCAGCCTCATGCCCTCCGCCGCCAGAGTATAGACGTGGTTGTTAACGAGGCCCTGAAAGGCGTAGATGCTGCTTGCCCCGCTGGAGGTGAGAAAGGTAATGCCGGCGGGCGTTGCCAAGGTCATGCCGCCTGCCGTCAAGGCCACATCGGTCACGTGATCGGCGATTAACCCGTCGTTATGGCCTAGGACTTCGCGTTGCCGCAGGGCTGCGTCGAACACGACGAGGCCGTTGGCCGTGGCCACGATGGTGGCGTCGCGCTGTGAGTCATGAACGATGCGGTTGATGCAGAAGACGTGTTCATCCTCCAGGTGCGTAGCACGCTCGCCGCCGGGTGAGAGCACGTCCAGGCCGCGATCGAAGTAACCCACCCAGAGCCGACCCGAGGAATCGAATTCAAGCGCGGAGACGTTGCGGTCCGCCAGCAACGAAGCTTCGCGCTCGAAAGCGGGACGCCACGCGCCGCCGCGCGGATTGAAGTTGTAGAATCCGCTGTCAGTCAGTGCGAAGAGGTTGCCCTGGGCCGACAGCAGGCGCATGAAGCGGCCCGAGATTTCCTGGCCGTGCGGGCGCGGGCCGGCATTCACGCCTGCCGCGAGTGGGACCTCGAGAATACCTTCGTCGAGCGTGCCCACGATGAGCGTTTCGCCATCGACGAGCAGCGAACTGGCGAAGAAACTCGATGCCAGCACCCGCGTGAACTTACCGCCCCGGAATTCCGCCACGCCCATTGGGGTGCCCACAAAGGCCCGGTCTCCCTCGACCGTCAGGGAAAGCACGCGCTGATCGGGCAGCCCTTCGGACTCCGCGAAGCGGTCGGCCTGGCCCGCGTGCCAATGAACGACGCCGTTCGTGAGCGTGCCCACCCAGAGGCTGGAGTCGTCTCCCGCCAGCGCCGTGATGTGCAGCTTCGCGAGTTGGGAATGAAAAGACGAGAGGTGTCTGCCGTCGTAAACCAGGACGCCGCTTTTCTCCGTGCCCAGCAAAACTCGACCGGTCGGCAGGGCTAGTACGGCAGTGAGTTGGCGAAGCGGCCCAGCCTCGGGAAGGACTTGCCGCACAATCTTTTCGCCGAACGCCAGCAAGCCGCCGCCCGCCGTGGCGAGATAGAGTTCCGTTTCGGCGGCATCTGCCGCGCGGCCGATCGACATCTCCACTAGAGGCGCTGCGGGCAACTCGAGGCCCACTCGGTAGCGCGCCGCGGGCTTCCCATCCATGGAATACTCGATGAGGCCCGAGGGGCCGCAAATGTACAGACGGCCGCCAAAAAAGGCCGCATCATTGAATGCCGCCGGCGAACTGATCCATTCGACGCCCGGCGGAGCCGCACGGTTTAAACGCGAAACCGCGAATTTCAGGTTTTCTTCTGCCGCCACTTCCGAGGTGGCCCGCCGAAGCGCTCTGGAAGCTTTCCAGATGGCCAATCCTGCGAAGCCCAGCACGACTAAAAGGGTCATCCCTATCAAGAGCGGCCACTTTGCTTTGGGGAGTCCCATAGGCGTCTGGGTGATTATATACGAGTTACAGGGAGACAGCTTGCCGTCCTCGACAGGGTAGCACCCTATTGAATTCGTTCCAAGCTTGTCATATAGTTCCCGCGCCGAATTGTATTGCCTTGCTGCCTTGCTTGGTGAGCTAGCCCGGCAGAGAAGACGTGGCAAGGGAGACCAAGTGACTCAAGGGGGTGTCGAGCGAAGCGGCGCCGGATGTTCCTCAGGCGAAATGAACCGCGCCTTCACTCTCTCAGGAGATAAGCATATGCCCAAAGCCAATCATTCGCTCCTAAGTTCTCATCGGGTGCTGGTGTTGTTGCTCACAAGCCTGGCACTCGTTTTGAGTTGTTCAGCGCCTGTGCCGAAGCCTACCGGTCCCGCGGCCGATTACCAGGACGCCAAAGATATGTTCAAGCGTAGCCGTTTTGACCGAGCTCTGGACTTTTCCGACGGGCTGGCCACCGCCACCCCGGCTACAAGATACACCGAACGGGCGCAAGTGCTCCGTGTGGTGATTTTCACCGGCCAGCTCCAGAGTTGCAAGGAGCTGGCTGAAGCCTATTCAAAAGGCGCCGACGCGACGAAGAATGCGCATTTCAAAGCCGAATATGAGCGATTGCGCCACGACAATACGCTCGACGGGATGAAGGCCGCGCTCCTCCTCGCCGAAACCGCGCACCAGTTATTGGAAGGCGGCAAGGTGTCGAAGCAATTGACCCTGGAAACGCCCTATCCCTCAGTCGAGGGTCCTTTTGAAGTAGCTGATCTCGCACATGTCAAGGAGGGTGGTTGGATCGAACCGGACCACCAGGATGCCGCCGCAGTCGATTCGCTAAACAGAGCGATTGACGATGCCTTGGCGGGCGCCGTCGGCGGGGATCGTTCGAAGGCCCGAAGCGCCCTGGCCTCCGGCTCAACTACGATCGATGGTCTGGATTTCACTATTTTCATCGGCAATCAACTTGTCGACGGGGCTGGCTTGTTCGACCGCAAGCACGGCAACGATCCTGCGAAACTCCGGGCGGTCTGCAACGAGGCGTCCGAGGCGGTTAAGGCGGCGGAAGGCTTGTTGAAGGAGACGCCTAACGCGGATAAAGACAAACAGGTTAAGAAGCTCGACGACCAAATCAAAACCACCCTCAAGCACATTTAAGAGGACGCTTCAAGACGCTCGCACCGCGGAGGCGCAGAATCGCGGGTATTGAATACGAAGGGCCTTGTCTCTGCGTCTCCGCAACTCGACGGTGAGGTTTTAGATTTGTACACAATTCCAGGCGTCCGCATCGGACACGCAAGCGACTTCAAAGGTCTGACAGGATGCAGTGTGGTCCTCTGCGCAGCGGGCGCGGTGTGCGGAGTCGATATTCGCGGTTCCGCTGCGGGCACGCGTGATTTGGCTCCCTGCCTTCCCGGCCATGTGGTGGAGCGCGTGCACGCAATCTTCCTGAGTGGAGGGAGTGCTTTCGGCCTGGACGCTGCCGCGGGTGTCATGGAGTACTTGGAAGGGCGCGGCGTCGGATTTCCGGCCGGGAAAGTCCGCGTGCCCATCGTGCCTGGCGCCGTCATCTTCGACCTCCACTTGGCCTCTTCAAGCGCCCGTCCGGACCGGCGGATGGCGCTTCGAGCCTGCCGGAAAGCGAGCCGAGAGGTAGTCGAAGGGTCGGTTGGGGCAGGTACCGGAGCGACGGTCGGAAAGCTCTTCGGTATTGACCGCGCCACCAAGGGTGGCGTGGGATTCTGGAGCCGGGAATTGCAGGGCGGAGTCCGCGTGCAGGCCCTCGCCGTGGTGAATGCCTTTGGCGATGTCGTGGATTCCAGAAGCGGCAGAGTGCTTGCCGGAGCCCGCCGGTCGCGCGATTCAGCCGAGTTCGTGGGAACTGTGGAGAGCATGTTTGAAGGCCGCGCGGGCCAGGGTTTTGGAGCAACCCACACGACGCTGGTGGTCGTCGTGACCAACGCCGCGTTCGATAAAATCCGGATGACGAAGGTAGCCCAGATGGCGCAGGATGGACTGGCGCGCGCTATTCGCCCCGTTCACACCCAATGGGACGGCGATCTGGTCTTCGCGCTTTCGGTGGGTCGAAAGCCGGCTGATCTGAACACTGTCGGGACAGCCGCAGCCGAGGTGACCGCAGAAGCTATCGTGAGAGCAGTGGAAACCGCAAAAGGCCTGGGCGGTGTTCCGTCGTGCCGAGAAATCAGGGGCTAGGGACTGGGGATTAGGGGCTAGGGACTGGAACGCTGCTGCCTCCGACTATTTCGATGGCGACCATAGCTAGTCTTGGACTCTGGTCCCTAGCCCCCAGCCCCTGATCCCTAGCCCCTGCTGTTCAGTGGCTCGGCTCTGGACCAACGCCCGGGTGAGTGGATGGAGGCGGCATGGGAGCGGTGGTGCTGCCGTGCGGAGTTGTGCCGGGCATGCTCGCGGTGGCAGTGGATTCAACCCGCCATTTATCGCCGGTTTTGCGCAATCGGTAAACTATGCCCACGGCCATATTGGGAGCTTGTTTGCTTCGGAATTTCACTTGCGCCAGAGCCGTGTCTCCGTTGAAGGTCACGTCGCCCAGCTCCACCGTCATGTTCTGGAAGAAAACGTTTGGCTGCTGTTTCAGGTGCTCCTCGATGGCTTGCTGAACTGCCGCTTTTGAATCAATTCCGCTGAGCTTATGGCAGCCTGCCGAAGCAGCCACTCCCAGCAACACAAGACTGATCACCACCGTGCGCATTAGGATCTCCCCCGTCTCGATCAAGCCTAGCGTTGTGCTGCAGGATTGTCAAAACGAAGCTATGTTTGACACGCTCTCGCGCCTGGTTTAAATTGACGATTCTAAGAATAACAAGGAGCCACCATGCTCGATCTGAATTTCGTCCGTGACAATCTGGAGTTGGTGAAGCAGAAAATGCGCGAGCGCGGCCTGGCAGAGGAGCTCGGCGGGTTTGAGTCCATTGACCGCGAGCGGCGCAAATTTCTTTTGGAGGCGGAAACGCGCAAGGCGCGCCGCAACAAGGCATCCGACGAAATCGCGGCGTTGAAGAAGGCGGAGCAGGATGCCTCTGCCCTGATCGCCGAAATGAAGGAGGTGGGCACGGAAATTCAGGAGTTGGACGAGAAGGCCAAGCAATACGACGAGCAATTGCAAGAACTCCTGCGCACCATTCCCAACCTGCCCCACACGAGCGTTCCCGTTGGCCGCGGCCCAGAGGAGAACCAGGAGGTTCGTCGTTGGGGCATGCCTCGCGAGTTCGACTTCGAACCGAAGGCGCATTGGGACCTTGGCCCGGCCCTGGGCATCCTGGATTTCGAGCGGGCAAGAAAGATCGCCGGGACGCGCTTCGCCGTGTACAGTGGTGCAGGAGCAAGGCTGGAACGCGCGCTGGCCAATTTCATGCTCGATATGCACACGAAAGAGCACGGTTATACCGAGATCCTTCCTCCCTTCATCGTAAACTCGGCGAGCCTTTTCGGTACCGGCAATTTGCCCAAATTCAAGGAAGATCTCTTCAAGCTCGAAGGAACTGATTACTGGCTGATCCCTACCGCGGAAGTTCCGGTCACGAATCTCTATGGTGGTGAAGTGCTGGAAGTTGAAAAACTGCCCGTGAAACACTGCGCATGGACAGCTTGTTTCCGGAGTGAAGCGGGGTCCTACGGCAAGGATACGCGCGGCATCATCCGCCAGCATCAGTTCCAGAAAGTCGAGTTGGTGAAGTTCACCCTTCCGGAAAGCTCTTACGACGAACTCGAGTCCCTCACGCGCAATGCCGAAGCCATCTTGCAGCGCTTGGAGCTTCCGTATCGGGTGGTGGCGCTTTGCACGGCCGACCTGGGATTCAGCTCGGCGAAGACCTATGACCTGGAAGTCTGGCTTCCTGCCGCCCGCGAGTATAAAGAGATTTCATCCTGCTCGAACTTTGAGGCCTTTCAGGCTCGCCGGGCCAACCTTCGCTTCCGGCGCGGCAAGTCGGGTAAGACGGAATTACTTCACACCCTGAATGGCAGCGGCCTTGCCGTCGGAAGAACCTGGGTGGCGATCATCGAAAACTACCAGCAGGCGGATGGCTCCGTCGTTATTCCCAAAGCATTGCGGCCTTATATGGACGGGCAGGAGAAGATCAGTCGGCAGTAGGCAGTCGGCAGAAAGCAGAAGGCAGAAAGCAGAAAGGCACTGGGGAAAATCTCCCGTGCGTCGTAAGGGCGAGCGGCGCTCCCCCCACGGCCGAACGCGGTCCAGAATGATCACACTCGTGCTTCACGAACCTGTTCCAGCGCTGCCACGGCGTCAGCGAGAGTTTTGATAGTTAGGAGCGGCACCGCAAGCACCGCAGCCCTTTCTATGCGGTCGTTGTCTATGTTTTGGAATGTGTGCAGAGTTTGGAGCTCCCATTTATCCGTATGCTTAAAGTAAAGGTCCCAGATATCCCAAGCGCGACACACATCCCTAATTAGCTTGTCGGTGCCCATGCGGTACTGGAGCTGGGCAATCAAGAACAAGGGCTCTTCGGCATGGCTCTGGAAGAAGGCAACAGTCAGACCTTCAACGTGCCCGGGATTCCCGTCCTTGGCGTAGTACCTGAACACGGCCTGTGCCATCCAAAACTGCGCTTTGACGGCGTAGGTCAGATCCCCTGTGGCTGTGTTCTCAAATACCGAGGACCAGTCCCCGGCAAACATCTTGCTGTCAAAGTCGACTAGCAGCTTGCTGGTGTCGGAGTGCAGCTGACGGACTGCCGCCAACGCCGTGGTTAGCTTCTTGCCATATTCATCGGCCATAAAACCCCCGAGCCTCCTCAATCTGAATGAACCCCAGACCCTCGACATGTCTGAACCCTTCGAACAGACCCTCCGGGCGGTAGAACAGACTGTCGTCAACCTTAAAGAACGGCAGCGACGGCTCCTCGCCAAAGCCATTGAAGTATTCGAGGCCTCTCCTTCTGAGGAAGAGGCTAATATCTCGCAGGACCAATTCTGAGAGCCGATCCGCTCCGGGAAGAGCGCGACTGGCTATGACCAACAGGTCCTGCCATTGAGCCCTAAACAAAAGCCCCGGGTTGACCTCTGCGTTACAGCACGCCACTGAGGAGCGAATTTCTTCCGCTGACTCTCTTGGGGTGAGATAAACCAGAGCTGCTATGGGATTCTTGGGCAGCTTTGGCGCTATGGCGGGCAGGTCATTTAGTACGCGAAGGTATCTGACCAGCTGGTCGTCCTCTCCAGTTCCGCTCTTTTCCGACCAGAGTTTAACCTCGATCAAGATTACAACCGAACGCGTTCCCGCTTTTCCGAAGTGTAGCAGGATATCGGGCTGTCCAAATCTCGGGTGGGAGGGCCAGAAATGCACTTCTAGTGTTGAGAATTCTGAAATGCTAGGGCCCTGCTTTGCGATATACTCCGCGAGAGAAGTCCCGTCCCCCACGCAGGGGGATCCCTTCGCGAGCCCAAAGAACTCTTCCCAAAAGATTCGTGGTGGTATGTAACGCAGATGTCCGAAGACTACCGATGTGAGATAGTCTTCGTTTCTCTCTACCTCTCTGAGGGCATGGCCGTGAATCTCTGCCAGAAGCATTTGGCGTATAGACCCCTTGTTGCTGTCTCGAAGGTTTTCGTCGATCCCGCTGTTGCTTACTGCCTCGGTCTTCCCTTCGCGTCTCTTGCTCTCCGCTTTCTACTTTCTGCTTTCTGCCTTCTAATTTACCTCCGCTCCCCTTCGCCGCTCGGGGCGGGTTCCGGCATGTAGCGGTGGAAGTCGCCGGGCGGGTGGGTGTGTTCGAATTGGATGGTGGAATGAGTGATGCCGAAAGTGCTGGCCAAGACCTCTCGCAATCGCTGGCAGATTCTTTCAGTTTCGGAA
Source organism: uncultured Acidobacteriota bacterium (assembly GCA_963722675.1). Taxonomy (GTDB): domain Bacteria; phylum Acidobacteriota; class Terriglobia; order UBA7540; family UBA7540; genus CAVROP01. Next base: position 40,987 of record CAVROP010000059.1, on the reverse strand, counting down.
GTCGGCATGTCAAGTATTTGGATGTGGCAGGAAAGAGCGTGAGACTCAGTCCCCAAGCTCCAGATATGAATATCGTGGACTTCACGAACGCCCTGCACTTCCAGCATGGCATTCGCAACCCGTTCCAGCTCCATGCCCTTGGGGAGGCTCTCCAGCAGGATGTTGGTCGAATCCGTAATCACTCCCAGCGCCGTCCACACGATCATTCCCGAGATCAGGAATGCGATGAGCGGGTCGATCAACGTCTGGCCGGTTCTATGAATCAGCCAGGCTCCGGCGATGAGGGCAAGGTTGGAAAGTGCGTCGCCCAGATTGTGAATGAAGACGGCGCGCAGGTTCAAATCACGTCGGCCCGATACCAGTGCGAGTGAAATGCTTCCGTTTATAACGAAGGCCACGATTCCGACAATCAACATGGCTTGGGTGGCGATCGGCTCCGGCCTCATGATCCGCTCGTAGCCTTCGTAGCAGATGAAGATAGCCACGGCCACCAGCAGCAGGGAATTCACGAAGGCAGCCAGCACACCGGCGCGTTGGTAGCCGTAGGTTCTCTGTTGGTCGGGAGGCTTGCGCTCAAAGTAGAGGGCGATCCAGGCCAGCACGAGGGAAGGAAGGTCCGTCAAGTTGTGCCAGCCGTCGCTTACCAACGCCAGGCTGTGCGAGAGATGGCCGGTGACGAACTCAATCACCACCAGGATCAGCGTAATCAGCAGCGCGCCCTTGACCACCCAATCCCGCCGCTCAAAGTGGCCGTGACTGTGCCCAGGACTGTGGCTGTGGCCATGACCGTGGCTGTGCACATGAACCCCCGCCGTGATTTTATTCCATCGGGGAATCCGCGTGCAAGAACAGTGACGAGTGACGGGCAGGAGTCAGTACGAAGGTAAAAGGTTAAAGGGTAAAGGCTGAAGGATAAAGGAGGGCGCACGGCACAGACGTGAGTGCGCCCAATAAGGATCAGGGGGTGAAGGCTGCATCTACCCTTTATCCTTTACCCTTGACACTTCATTTTTGACTCTGACTCCTTCCACGCCGTCAGACTAATCTCGCATCCAGGGTGATCTGCGTTCCGGCTAGGGCTTTGGATACTGGGCAGCCCTTCTTGGCGGCCTCGGCCTGCTGCTGGAAAGCGTCGTTGTTAATGCCTGGGATCTGGGCTTCGGTGAGCAATTCAATCTTGGTGATGCCAAATCCGCCCTCCACCGGTTCGAGGTGCACCTTGGCGGTGGTGTGGACGCGGGTGGGGGTGAAGCCGGCCTTCGACAATCCTGCTGAGAGAGCCATCGAGTAGCACCCGGCGTGCGCGGCCGCGATCAACTCCTCGGGGTTCGTGCCTTTCCCGCTTTCAAATCTCGAGGCGAAGGAGTAGCTGCCTTCATAAGCGCCGCTGCCCAGCTTCATCGTGCCGTTTCCTTCCCTCAAATTGCCTTTCCATTCAGCTTCGGACGTTCGAACGGCCATAGTGGTGAACTCCTTTGGAAGAATTTAGATAGATTGGGTGGAATGCCCCTCAATTGGTCCTAAAAAACCAGTATAACACGCGTGATCGAATGTGGATTCGTTCTCTAGGGAACCAGAACGATCTTCCCGTACGCGCCGGGTTCCATCACCGCCTGATGGGCGAGTGGCGCTTCGGCGAGCGGCATCTCGCGGCCCACGATGGGGTTAAGCGTTCCATTCTCCAGGCCCGCGACGAGCGCCGCGTGAATGCCGACCAAATCATCCTTTGTGGCATTCAGCAACGTAAATCCCAGGATGTTCAGATCGCGTTGCATGGTGGCGCGAGGATTGATTTCGATGCTGCCGCGATTTCCGATCACCACCACACGCCCGCGCAGAGCGAGCAAGGTGAGGTCTTTCGCCAGGTTTACGTTAGCGAGCATCTCGAGGATGACGTCGACGCCGCGGCCCTTCGTCAACGTCATGATCTCCTCCTCGTAGCCCGACCGGCGATGATCGAGTACGTGGTGCGCGCCCTGCTCAAGCACGAGCCTTTGTCCTTTCTCCGTGCCGGCCGTCCCGATCACGTTGAGCCCGCCCGCGCGCGCCATCTGCACCGCGGCAATGCCCACGCCTCCACTGGCGCCGTGGACCAGCACGGTCTCCCCAGGTCTTCCCTGCGCGCGCTGGTAAAGGGCTCGGTAGGCTGTTGCGTAGGGAACGTTGACGCCCGCCCCTTGCGCAAAGCTGACCCGTGCCGGTAAGGGATGAACCTGCGCGGCTTCGCAGAGTGTCTGCTCGGCATAGGCGCCGCGCAGCGTTCCGCCCACGTAGACACGCTCACCCAACTGGACGTTGTCCACGCCTTCACCGACTGCCAACACCGTCCCCGCTGCGTCCATGCCGGGCGTATAGGGCAGCGAAGGCTTCAGCGCATAACCGCCCGTGCGGATGTAACTATCCACGGGGTTCACACCCACCGCTTTCAAACTCACCACCACTTGGCCGGGGCCGGCCGTGAGGTCCGGCACATCCTCGAGTTTCATCACTTCCGGCCCGCCGAATTCATGAACGCGAATGGCTTTCATATCCCTTCCTCCTCGTAGCGCTGACCTTCAGGTCAGCACCGTCAGATGCCGACCTAAAGGTCGGCGCTACTGCCGAGCCGCCGCTACAACACTTGCAGGCCCGCATCCTCCGCCACCACTTTCGCCAGGGCCGCCCAGTCCAAGTCTCCCCACCCTCGGGCCACCCCGCTCACGAAGTGGTCGCGAATTGCGCTGGCGACCGGCATTGGCACCGCGGCTTCTTCGGCAGCGGAAAGCACCAACCGGAGATCCTTTAGACCCAGGCGGAGCGCAAAGCCTGGGGGCGAGAACTTCTCCCCGATGATGATTTTGCCGTAATTCTCGTAAACTGGGGACTGGAAAAGCGAGCCGTTGAGGACCTCGAGGAATTGCGCGGGCTCGACGCCGGACTTTCGGGCTAGCGCGAAGGCTTCCGAAAGGGACTCGAGCATGGAGGCAATCAGGAAATTCCCCGCCAGTTTGAAGGCATTGGCCGCGTACTGCTCACTCCCTATCACGAAGACCTTCCTTGAGATCGCTGCCAGAAGCGGGCGCACACGTTCTATCGCCTCCAGGCGGACCCGCGGCCACTACCACCAGTCGCGCCGCCTGGGCGGCGTCGGGCCGTCCGAAAACCGGCGCGGCGATGAAAACCTGGCCGCGACTGGCGTGCTCTTTCGTGAGTCTCCTCGAGAGCGCCGTGCTGATGGTGCTGAGGGAGACGTGAATTCCTCCCCCGGCAAGAGTGTTGACGATACGCCCCGTCTCCCAGCGCCACTTCCTCGAGGGCGGCGTCATCCGCCAACATGGTCATGACCACTTCAGATTGGCACGCTTCGGTGAGCGTGTCCGCCACCTGCGCGCCCGCAGACGCAAGGGCTTCAGCTTTACTACGCGTTCTGTTGTAAACGGTCAATTGGTGGCCCGCCCGAAGCAGATTCTGCGCGATCCCAAACCCCATGTTCCCTAATCCAATAAATCCGACCTTCATACTCTCTCCTCTTTCGCAGAGGGGGCAAAGCCACACACGCAACCGGCCGGCTCGAGCGTGATTCGGGCAAGCTTTCACCCTGCCGCTGTCTACTGTCTTCTGCTTTCCTGTGGAACGACGGAGATGAGCCGCTTCTCGCCGTGGCGGAGCACTGTCACCTGGGCTACGACACCCACTCTTTCGTCCGTCAACAACTGGTGCAGAGCGTCAATTCCAGGGACAGGATGATCGTCATAGCCGACAATCACGTCTCCTTCGCGCAGGCCCGCGATCTCCGCAGGGCTCTGAGCTTCCACCGACGCCACCAGCACGCCGCTTGCGACTTCCAGGCCGTTCAACCGCACCACCCGGCGCGGCAGGGGAACATCCTGCCCGGCTACGCCGATAAAGCTGCGGCGTATCTTGCCGTCCCGGATCAGTCGGGCCGCAACAAATTTCGCCGTGTTGGCCGCAATGGCGAAACAGATCCCCTGCGCCGGGAGGATAATGGCCGTGTTGACGCCTACCACCTGTCCCTGCGAGGTCACCAGCGGGCCGCCGGAGTTTCCAGGATTCAGTGCGGCGTCGGTTTGAATCACATTGCTGATCAGGCGGCCCGTGCGGGACCGGAGCGAGCGACCCAGCGCACTAACCACACCTGCTGTTACCGTGCATTGGAAACCGTAGGGATTTCCGATGGCGATGACCAATTGTCCCACGCGCAGCGACTGCGAGTCCCCCAAGGAGGCGGGCACGAGGTTCGAGGCCTCGATTCTTACTACTGCCAAATCGGTCTCCGGGTCGTCCCCCACCAGGTCGGCCTGAAATCGCCGGCCGTCGGTGAGTGTCGCTTCGATCTTGCTCGCGCTATGCACGACGTGACTGTTGGTGAGGATGAATCCGTCGGGCGTAAAGATGAACCCCGATCCATGCCCGAGAGCCTGGCGTGGGACGCGTGGCTCCGCGGCTTGCTCCCTCTCGGGCGACTGATGAACTTCGAGGTTGAGGACGGAGCTACTGACCTTTTCTGCGGCGCCGATTACGGCACGCGAATAAGCATCCAGAAGTTCGTCGTCAGGCGCCGGTGCGACCGTGGATACCACTCCGGCGGGCGGGGCGGGAGTTATATCCAGTACATTCTCTAAAATTGCTTCCATTCGCACTCCTGTCTTGGAGCCGTTAACTACAGTTTATTAGATTCCTGGGGTGCAATTCCGTTTCGAAGGCCTCTCCCTGCGCGACACTCCCGCGAAAGGCCTCGGACCAGCGTCACGTCGGTAGCCCTTGTGGCTCCCCTAGGACGGCCAGGGCTGGCCCCTACAATTCGATTTCTTGGAGCGTTTCCAGTGACGCCCAAGTCGCCCTAATACACTGCACCGCAGGATTGAGGTAATATATCTGTTGGCGGGCCGACAACGGCCGGTCCAGATGTACGGTAAGGACTGGATGTATGTGCCTCCTCGATTCACGACGAATGAGCGAAAGCCCAGAGGGGCGAGTTAACCTCAAACGCCACCCGGGCAGAATTGCGGCGCTGGCGTTGCTAGTTGGCGTGTGCGCCGTGCCGGTCTGCTTCGTTCGGGCACAGACTACGTCGCCGGGTTCGTCAACGTCCGGCGCCAACAACCCAACCCAACAACCTGCCGTTCGGCCAGGCGAGACCGCGCCGCCGACCAGCAGAGACCAGATTAAGGTCCTGGTCAAGGTGGTGGACGTCCCGGTGACCGTTGTCGGCAAGCATGGTCTCCCGATCATTGATTTGACGCAAAGTGATTTTCAGATTTATGAAGATGGCAGGCCACAGGCGATCCGCTACTTCAGTCAGGAGTCCCACCTGCCCCTGCGGATTGGCCTGATCCTCGATACCAGCAATAGTGCGCGGCGGCAACTCGAGTTCGAAAAGAATGCGGCGACGGATTTCGTCTTTCAGATGTTGCAGGGAAGGAACGTCAAGAACCAGATTTTTCTGGAAACTTTTGACGCTTCCAGCTCGCTTGTTCAGGATTTCACCACCGACCCTGAAACCCTCAGCGAGAAGATTCAGGACCTGAAGGCAGGAGGCGGGAAGGCACTCTATGACGCCATCTATAACTCCTGCAAGGATAAGATGATGCACGCAGGAGACCCCGAGCGCACGCGGCGGATCCTGGTGCTGATCAGCGATGGCCTCGACGTCCAGAGCCAACATTCCCTGGATGAAGCGATTTCCATGGCGCACAAAGCCGAAACCATGATTTATACCATCGGCAATGCGAGTTATGGCTTCACAAATGCCGGGGACGACGTTCCTATCAGAGTTTGCGGAGGGCACGGGCGGTGGAGCGTTCTTTCCCCTCCGTGACTCCCCCGGCACCGACCTGGCAACCGGCTATTTATCCCACGGGCAGATCGGAGAAACGTCTCAGAACAAGGGACTGGGCGCGGAGACCGGAACCTTTTCCGCGCAACGCCTGGTGCACATTGCCGACGCGATGGAGGCCATCTACCACGAGCTGGGAGCGCAATACGATCTGGGGTATACACCCACGAATGGCCTCCTCGACGGCACCTACCGAAGCATTCGCGTCCTGCTGACTCGCAAGGGCGTCACCTGCCGCTGGAAGCCGGGCTATTTCGCCACCGCAGAGTGAAACGGGATCGCCCTCTTGCGCAGTAGGATTTGACCTAATGCGGAAACAACGCCGTCGCCAATTCTCGCCACTTAGGGAACAACTTCGACGGGAACAACAATTGGCCCTCGCCCAGCTTACGCCCGGCGAAAGGCTGCGCAGGGCACTGGACCTATCCGAATTGTGCCTCAAACTAGCTGCCAAAGGCCGTGAGCTCCGGGCTATTTCAAGCTCTCCGCAGAATCTTAAGCGTTCTTGAAGAATTGGGAGTGCCTTAATGGATTTACCCAATCTGCTGGAGATGTTTCGCAATGCCCGCATCGTCGACCTTAGCCAAACCCTCGAAGAGCACATGCCCCACTTCCCCACGCATTCCATGTTCTTTCACAATCTGTGGGGCTCTTACTGGCATGGCGGGCGCTCGCTGAGCTATCAACTGGTGATGCACGAGCACAACGGTACCCATGTGGACGCGCCGGCGCACTTCATCAGCGACGCCAAGCCCCACGCACACCTCACTATTGACCAGATTCCCGTAGCTCGCCTGATGGGCCGGGGCGTTCACCTTGATTGCCGTACATGCAAGGAGTCCGATTACGTCTCGCGCCGGCAGATCGAGGACTGGGAATCCCAGCACGGCGCGATTGCGCAGGGCGACATCGTGCTATTCGACTTTGGCTGGTCGGCGCGTTGGGGCCTTCGTCCACACGATCTGCCTTACGTTGAGCATTGGCCCGGGGTCAGCATGGAAGCCGCGGAGTATCTCATTTCCAAAAACGTGGCGGCCCTCGGCGTCGATTCGCTTTCCCCTGATCCGCCTGAAGCCTTGCGCACCAATCCCATCCACCCCGTCGTGCTCGAGAAGAATCTTCTCATCATCGAGAACCTGACAAACCTGGGAGAGCTTCCCGATTTCTTCCTTTTTCTGGCTTTTCCACTTAAGATCCGCGCCGGCTCGGGCTCGCCCATTCGAGCCGTTGCCCTCTTCTAACTGGTCGCTACGCACCTGTCTCGAACGCTTTCGGGCTCACCATCCCTTGCCCCTCCTCAGCGGTGAGCGGAATTGGACTCCCCTCCTTGGAAAGGAGGGGGTGGGGGGTGGTTGTTGTCGATTGGCTAACTCGGGCGCTCCGCCTGCGGCCGCAGGAAAAGGATCAGCACGGAACTCAAGAAATAAGCCGCGCTGAGCATGCCGAAGGCGTATCCGAAATTCCCCGTGTGTTGATTGATGTACCCAATGGCCAAGGGACCGAAGTAGCCGCCCAGGTTTCCGAGCGCATTCACTAAGCCCATGGCGGAGCCCGATACGGCCCGGGGCAGCGTCTCGGTAGGAATCGCCCAGAAAGGCCCGAGCGCCCCGTAGGACCCTGCCCCAACCAGAGAGATAGCAAGGAAAGAGAGGGCAGGGAATTGACGGCTCAACAGAACGCTGGCCAGCATGAACAACCCGCCCCATGCCATGGCTAACGCCACATGCCCGCGCCGCTCCCGTCTCTTATCGGAATGGCGGGACACAATGACCATCCCTGCCGCGGTCATGAGATACGGGAGCGTGAAAAGAAATCCCACCTCCGCGTTGCTGAGTTTTTGCGCTTTTTGCATGGCGCTCGGCAGCCAGAAGAGATAGCCGTAGTTACCGCAATTGAGTAAGAAGTAGAACCCCACCATCAGCAGCAATGCAGGGCGGAAAAGAGAGCGAAGCAAGGGTTCTGGAGCCGCGGGATCAAGTTCTGAGGCCTCGCGTTCTAACGTGGTTTCCAGGTAGTGAAGTTCCTGGGCGGAAATCCAGCGGGCATGGCGTGGATGATCGTCAACAAAGCACCACCAGATCACCAGCCAGAACATTGGGAAGATGCCCTCCGAAATGAGCAGCACGCGCCAATCCCAGCGTTGCAGAATCCACCCGGAAAGCGGTGAAGAAGCGACCACGGCCACAGGAAGACAGAGCATCCAATAAGCATTGGCGCGCGCCCTTTCGGCGCGCGGAAACCAGTGAGCCAGCAGGACAAGGGTGGCCGGCCAAACGCCGCCTTCCGCCACGCCCAAGAGGAACCGCATCATCCAGAACGCGCGCCAGGTGTGGACCAGCCCGCAGCCTACGGAGCACGCTCCCCACAGAACCAGCAGGATGGTCACGAAGCGCTTGGCGCTCCATCGCTGCGCCAGGTATCCGCCCGGGATCTGCAAGAGCAGGTAGCCCCAGAAGAAGACGCCCGCAGAAGCCCCTGCTTCGGGAGGCGACATGTGAAGAGCCTTGCTCATCGAAGGCAGCGCCAGGGAAATATTCGTCCGATCGATAAAGGCGATGGTGTACATGATGAAGGCAACGGGGATGATGTGCAGCCAACGCTGTGTGGGCATGAGAATCGGACCCTGAACGAGTTGCAGCATAGCAGCAGTCACGCTCCCTTTGCAACGCCATTGCGTGCCGTTGCAGGGTAGTAATTGACATCCCTCTGCGGCTGTGCTAACTAAAGTCTCTTAGGCGTCGCACCGGTCCCGCAAGTGCCACGCCGGAACTTGCCCCTAAGTCAGGGCGTTACACCCGAGAATGCGTATGGGCGTGGAAGAGCTACAATCAGCCTGGGAGTTGCTCAAAGAAGCCTACCAGTATCAGATGGGTGGAGACTACGACATGGCCGTCGAGCTCTACAAGCGCTCCCTCGACCTGCATCCCACGGCCGAGGCCTTTACTTTTCTGGGGTGGACCCACCGACTCCAGGGAAAAATCGAGGACGCCATTGCCGAATGCAAGAAGGCCATCCAGGTCGACCCCGACTTCGGCACCCCCTACAACGACATCGGCGCTTACTTGATTGAAAAGGGTGAATACGACGAGGCCATTCCCTGGCTGGAGCGGGCCTTGCAGTCGCGCCGCTACGACTCCTACCACTATCCCCATTACAACCTCGGCCGGGCATACATGGCAAAGGAAATGTATATCAAGGCCCGCTACCACTTGGAACAGGCCCTCAAGTTGTCACCGGATTACACGCTCGCCAATGAGGCTCTGGAAAAGATCCGAAGGAAGATGCAGTGATCTCGGCCGCGCCACCCCAGTAGCATCCTGAAATCCCCACTGTCATTCTGAGCGAAGCGAAGAATCCCGGCAGTTCCTCCTCCTCCGCCAAGAGCGAACTGCGGAGATTTTTCGCTTCTTCGAGAACTGTGGCGCGGGCGTCTCGCCCGCTGTCACACGGGCATCCTGCCCGTGCGCGGGAGCGGGATGCTCCCGCGATAGCGGGCGAGACACCCGCGCCACGTCCGGCCGCCGACGGGCATGAGCGACTAGCGATGCGGGATATGGCGTCGTCAACTACCGCAGAGTACAATAGCCAGAAGCTGACGGCTGATCGCTGAGAGCTGACAGCTTGAGGGAACCATGCCCAAGGCTCAATTACAGTATCTGACCGACGAATTGAACAAGTTGCGTGAGCAGAAGCTCTACCAGAAGCTGCGCGTCCTTGAAACCGAACAGCTTCCCGTCTCCCGCTTCGATGGCCGTGAGGTCATCAACCTTTCATCCAACAACTACTTGGGGCTGACGACTCACCCCAAGCTCCGCGCGCGCGCCCTCGTGGCGATCGAGAAACTCGGCGTCGGCTCCGGGGCCGTGCGCACGATCGCCGGCACCATGTCGATCCACCTCGAACTCGAGGAAAAGATCGCCAGGTTCAAGCGCGTCGAAGCGTCGGTGGTTTTCCAGTCCGGGTTCACCGCCAATGCGGGAACCGTGCAAGCCATTCTGGGCCGCGAAGACATCATCATCTCCGACCAGCTCAATCATGCCTCGCTCATTGACGGCTGCCGGCTCTCGCGGGCTGAAATCAAGGTCTTTCCGCACAAGGACATCGAGGCTTGCGAAGGCATTTTGAAGGAAATTGCGGACCGCAAGTGCCACAAGCTGCTGGTCACCGACGGAGTTTTCTCCATGGATGGCGACATCGCGCCGTTGCCGCGGCTCGTCGAGCTGGCCGAAAAGTACGGCTGCATCATGATGATTGACGACGCGCACGCCTCCGGCGTCCTGGGGAGGAACGGCCGCGGAACCGTGGACCACTACAATTTGCACGGCCGCGTCGATATTCAGGTCGGCACGCTTTCGAAGGCCATTGGCGCGCTGGGCGGCTACGTCTGCTCGACGCGCGACGCCATTGAGTTTCTCTATCATCGCGCCCGGCCCTTCCTCTTTTCGACTTCGCATCCCCCGTCCGTGGCTGCCACCTGTTTGGCGGCCTTCGAGGTCCTCGAAGAAGAGCCGCAATTGATCGACCAGCTTTGGGCCAATACACGGTTTTTCAAGGCAGGACTGAAGAAGCTCGGGTTCAACACCGGCGTGAGCGAAACGCCCATAACGCCCGTCATCGTAGGCGACGCCGCATTGGCGCACCAGTTCTCGCGCGAGCTTTTTGCCGCCGGCGTCTTCGCCCAAGGCATCGGATTCCCCACCGTTCCCGAGGGCAAGGCCCGCATCCGTACCATCGTTACGGCCACCCACTCACAAGAAGAATTGACCCGCGCGCTGGACATACTCGAAAGCGTAGGGAAGAAGCTGAAGATAATTTAAAAGGGATTCAAATCTGCGTTCATCCGCGTAATCCGCGGCTTGTAAGTTAGCCTAGCTCACCGGTTCGGTGAGAGCGGCCGAGTGGTCGGCCAGGCGGGTAGGCTGGATCATGCGATAGAGGTGGTTCAACGGCACCCGGCCAGGGCCCACGCTGTAAGCCTTGCGCACGGCCTCGGTGACGTAGGCTTTGGCCAGAACCACAGCCTCGCGAAGCTGGCGGCCCAACGCCAGGTGCGCGGCGATTGCAGAAGAAAACGTGCAGCCGGTACCGTGGGTGTTATCGGGCTTCACGCGGTCACCGATGAACACTTCCAGCCCCGAGCCGTCATAAAGAACGTCCGTGGCCTTGTCCAAGTGGCCGCCGGTCACGACCACGGCGCGCGCCCCCATCTCCACCAGCTTGCGCGCTGCCGTCTTCATCGCTTCCAGGTTTTCCACCCGCAGCCCGGTCATTGCCGAAGCTTCGAAGAGGTTGGGCGTAATCACTTGGGCGCGCTTCATTAACTCGTCGCGCAAGTACACCTGGCACGCCTCATCCATCAGGTCTTTCCCGCTCGAGGAACGAATGACGGGATCGAGGACGGAAGGGATCGTCGGGTTGGATTCCAGAATCTCGCTGACCACTTCCGCATTGGCGCGATTTGCCAACATTCCGATTTTGATGGCTTTCACTCGTCCATCCGCGAGCAGGGCGGCAATCGTTTCCTTCAAAACCGCGGGCTCAGTGGGGTAAACAGCGTAAACTCCCTGGGTGTTTTGGATGGTCAGCGCCGTCAGCGCCGACACGCCATAGCAGCCATGGGCGCCAAAGGTTTTCAAGTCTGCGGCGATTCCTGCTCCGGAGGAGGGATCGAAGCCTGCGATGCTGAGGGCCACCGGCCACCCGGCGCTAAGCTGGTGATTCATTTTTTCTTGCTGAGCCTCGCTTTTAGATCAAGACTTTATTTGATTATAGAGGGGCGTGCCGGGTTGTCAATAAAGTTTTGTTCACTTCGCCGTCCCCACCACGTCCATCTCAGAGTCGGATTGCACCACCAGCTTCAAAGTCTTCGAGCCTGTAAAGGGAATCGAACCCGAGTTTTCGAGGCGGGCACTCAACGTCTGGTGGATGGTGGCATGGTTTTCAAGGACTCGACCGTCGTCGAGGGCCAGCAGCACCTTGCCTTGACCCTGGCCGTCAATGTGCATGTCCACGCCCATCCCGTGCGAGGCGAGCTGAGACAGCGGCTCCGTCGGCCCAAGCACCTTCGAGGAGGGTCGCACCACATTCACGAAGCTGAATTCCACCACCGCGGCGTCAATATCTCCCACCTTGGTCTTGCCGACGTATCGCAACGTGTTCTCCCCTGTAACGTCATACGGATATGCGGCGCTTGCCGGTGAGTCCAGTTTATGCTTCCACGTCTTCCCCGGTGTCACCGGATAGTCGGGGTAGAGTGTGTCGCCTCCCACCTGCTCGAGAAAGAATCTCAACGCCTGGCGAAGCGGCTCGCGGTAGGACACGTCCAACTGCTCGAACAGGCCCTCGCCGCCTTCAAAGCCCAGAAGCTTTCCCTCCCGGTCGTAGTGGGCGACGATATCCTGGCCGACGACGTGTTCGCTGATCTCCCGTTGCGCACTTTCGGCGGACTCGCGGAAGCCGTCGGGCGTGTGCTGGGCGAGGTCGGACTGGAATTCGAACTTGTCGAAATGATTCTCAATGTCCGCGCTCCCGTCGTCGTGTACCCCTTTTACCGTCACAGTATTTTGCTGCTGCATCGAGAAGTCGGTCGGAAGAGGAGGCAAGAAACTCTGCAGCTCGGGCGGCTCCGAATGGACCACGGCTTTGGTGTGCAGCTTGGTGGCGTAGACCATTTTCTGGCCGCTTCGGTAGCGACGCGCCAGCCTGACCTCTTCGCCGTGAGACAGTGCAGGTGCGCACAAGCAGAGCAGTGCCAGCCCCGCGACGAGCCGAATTCGTAGTCGCGGCCCTGGTGGCCGCTGAAATCGTAGGGGCAGCCCTTGTGGCTGCCCAGGCGTTCCCGGAACGGAATCCGCCCCGCGTAGGTCTTGCCTCTCAGACCGGTGCATTCGCCATTTCCTTCTGGTAGCGCTCCAGACATTCAGGGGAGCACAAGTGAAGGGTTTCGGAGCCGCGCACGAGGCAGTGGGAAAGCTCTGTAGAAACAAACATACCGCAGACCGGATCGCGTGCGGTCTTGCCTACGCGCACCTGATTAGCTCGTGCCGAGGGATGAGCCTCTCCGCGCACTGGAGAGGGCCGGAAGAAAACTCGCAGAGCCCCGCCAAGCAGCTTCCCCATTACGATGAGAAAGATCAATTCCACCAAATACTCAAGCAAGCTTCCCATAATATGTCAGACGACTCAATCGCCCCGCAGGATGCCCTGATTCTACTGGCTGGACGTAGCGTCACCGGAAGAACCTTGTGCCGCGTCCAACTTCTGCTTCAAGCTTTGAAGACTCGGATTCGCCGGATCCAGCTTGTGCAGGTGCTCCCACGCCTTTCGGGCAGCGGCCAGGTTGTGAGTCCCTTCCAGGTTCACCACAATGACGTTCCGCAAGGTGGGCTTGTGGTCGGGATCGATCTCGAGCGATTGGCTGTACTGCTTCAGCGCCTCATCGCTCTGGCCCGCGTAGTAGTACGCCGTCCCGAGGTCAGTGCGAGCGTTGACGTTGTTCGGGTTGAGGGCCAGGGACTTCTGGTACCACTCAATGGCCTGCGGGTATTGTCGCTGGTCGTATAGGAAATTGGCGAGCTTGAGAGGAATGTCGGGGTCCTTGGGGTTCTGTTGCGCTTCCTCTTGGAGTTGCTTGATGATCAACGCGTTGTCGATGGGGGGATGCCCTTGGGGTAATCCGGATGGCATCGCCCCTCCCTGGCCTGTTCCGGGAGAGCCGCCGGCATTCTCGGCGGTCATCCCGGAGGATGCCGTCATCACACCTTTCTGCCGCCCGCTCCAGCCCATCTGCGCGGCTGTGATGTAGCCCGCCAGAAATCCCACCACGAGAAAAACCACCGCCGTTAGTAATGTCTCTTTTTTCATCCGGTTCCCGCGCACCACTCCCCTGTTGCAAGTCTAGTTGAGCCACAAGGTAGCGTCAAGCGTAACACCAACCCGGCCCTGAATTGAAAGTAGCGTCAACCTCCATGAGTTATTCGTATCGGAGGGCCTCAACGGGATTCAGGTGAGAGGCGCGGATGGCCGGGGTAAGGCCGCTGATGAGCCCTACCAGGATCAGGATGACTGTGGACACCCCGACGGTCCCAAGTGAAATGTAGAGGTGGATATCGCCTTTGCCGGAAGTGTCTTCGTAGAGAGGGCCGTACAAAGGAAGCGGTCCAATGGCCGCGGAAGCGGCGTAGGCAAGGCCAATTCCAATGACTCCGCCAATCGCGGTGATAACCAGGGCCTCAGCCAGAAACTGCAACTGGATTTGCCAGCGTCGGGCGCCTAAGGCGCGGCGCAAGCCGATCTCCCGCACGCGCTCTTCGACCGCCACCAGCATGATGTTCATGAGCCCCACGCCGCCGATGCCCAGGGTCAGCGCCCCTACGAACGTAAACAACGCCTCGAAGCCGATGGTGATGCCGTCAATGACGGGCCGGAACTGCTCCCGGCCGAACATGATCATGGCGCGCTCGTCAGTGGCAGAGAAGCGTTGCCGCTTGGCGATTTCCGACCGCACCTGGCTCATGGCCTCCTTTTCAAAGCGTGGCGCCCGCGGCTCGAAGACCAGCACGGCGGCATAGCGAGTGTTCCAGAGTTCGCCCGCGCTGGAATAGGGGATCCATACCGATTCGTCGTCACTCGTGAAGTAGTTGCTGTCCTGAATCTTCCGCTCCATGGTTCCGATCACGGTGAAGCGGGTGCCGCTGATGCGAACCGTTTCGCCCACTGGCGGCTGTCCACTGAAAAGCTTTTCCCGGAGACGCGCGCCCAGGAACACCACCCGCCGCCGTTCCAGCGCATCCTCGGGGCTGATCCAGCGGCCCGCGCTGGGCACCTCGTTGCGCATTTCGCCATACTCCGGACAGACGCCGCGAATCGCCGTGTTGGCCAGGCGGTCGCCGTACGAGATGGGAAGCCAGCGCACGGTTTCAAGACAGGCGGTCTTCACCAGCGTGGCGTTCTCGCGAACCAGATCCAGGTCCTCTTTTTCAAGCACTACTTGCTTGCCCGCCCGCTGGCCTCCGGCCTGCTCGCTGGTCTGCTGGGGCCAGCAGATCACTGCTCCCTTGCCGAATGCGTCGAAGGACGCGACCACAACGGAACGAAGCCCTCTGCCGTAGGCGAGCAAAAGAGCCACGGCGGCAATTCCCCACATAATCCCCAACATCGTGAGGAAACTCCGCAGCGGCTGCCGGCGAAGCGCGGACCAAGCTTGAAGGAAGGTTTCGCGGAACATTTTCAGGCCTCAGTTATCAGTTCTCAGTTACGACTAGCTGCCCGGCTCATAGCGCAACGCTTCAATGGGATCAACCAACGCCGCGCGACGCGCCGGGTACAAAGCTGAGAAGATGGCGATCGTCCCCAGGAGCGCGAACGACAACACGGCGGATTTCCAGGTGGGCAGCAGGCCCGCGAAGAAGGCCGGCATGGGAAGAAGGTCGACGAGCGCACAAAAACCATAAGCGATGCCCATGCCCAGGCCGCCGCTCAACAACACAATCATTACCGCCTCGATGAAGAACTGGGTCAAGATCGACCGCGCGCTGGCTCCGACGGCTTTGCGCACGCCGATTTCACGAGTGCGTTCGCGCACCGCCACCAGCATGACGTTCATTACGCCGATCCCGCCCAGCAGCAGGGTAACGATGCCCACCGCTCCCAGAAAGAGCTTCATGCTGTCCATGATCTTCTGAAATCCCTTGGCCTCCTCGACCGTGTCCCAGATGGGCGCGGCTTCCTTATCGCGCGGGTCGAAGTTGTGAATACGCCCCAGCGCGCGCTGCACCTGCCGCTTGCAGGTTTCGTGGTCGACGAGCGATTTCGGAGCCACCAGCAAGTGATCGAGGCTGCTGGGCAACAGAGGCGGTTTGTTGGGGAAATCGCGCCGCATGGCGCCGAAGGGGATGAAGACCTTATCGACGTCCCAGCCGTCATAGCAACTGTTCTGGTCCTTGCTCTCCATGACTCCGATTACGGTGTAGGGCAGGTTGTTGATCCAGATGGTTTCCCCCACGGCGCCTCGGGTGGCGAAAAGTTGCTTCTTGATATTGCTGCCGAGGAAGGCCACTCGGCGCGCCAGGGCGTTGTCGCCCCAACCGTGGAACCTCCCTTCGGAGACGCGGATCGAGCGAATCTCGGCGAAGGGCGGAAGCGAACCCGTAACCTCCGGCGAAGCATTGTTATAGAGGCTGCGTACGGATAAACTCCCGCGCGAAAGTTCCGGCAAGACGTACCGGCAGGCCGTAGCCTCCGCCGCCACCTCGGGCGCATCCTCGTCCTGCCAGCTCACTTCGCGGCCCGCCCGCAGTCCGCCCGCTTGCATACTGGTCCGGCCATTGAAGAAGATCATCAGGTCCTTGGCGAAGGTCTCCTGCTGCTTCTTCATGCCCACGCGCAACCCTTCCCCGGCGACCACCATCAGGGTGATGGAAATAATCCCCCAGGCGATGCCAAACAGCGTGAGGAACGTCCGCAGCTTGTGTGACCACAGGGTGCGCAGGGTGTCGAGAATGAGGTCGCGGAAAACCATTGTAAACACCAGTGACAAGTGACGAGCCAAAAAACCAGCTACGGAGTTCTAGAGGTCAGGTTACATTGAGAGTTCGGCTTGTCACTCATCACTTGTCACTCGTCACTGCACCATCACAGCGAGAGTCCCGCTCGTCACTTGTCACTCGTCACTGCACCATCACAGCGAGAGTCCCACTTGTCACTCATCACTTGTCACTCGTCACTGCAGTATCACTTGCTGCCCTTCCTTCAAGCCCTCGATCAGTTCCGTCTTCACGCCGTTGGAAATGCCTAGTTTCGCTGAGAGTTTGCGCCGGCCCGTCTTGGAACCCGGATCGGGAGTCTCCAGAAAGGTGTGGCGGTCCTTGTCGTAGATCACCGCCGCCTCCGGCACCATCAACACTTTGTGTTTTTCCTCCAGGATGATCTCGGCATTGGCGCTCATGTTTGCTTTCAGCTCCCCCGTGGGGTTCTGGATCGAGACGCGGACCTCAAAGGTAGTGACGTTGTCCTTCTCGACTCCCAGCGGGGAGATCTTCGTGACTTTCCCCATGAATTTCTTATCCTTGAGCGACTCGACGGAGATCCTGGCCGGCTGGCTCAGATAGACTTTGCTGATGTCGGACTCATCCACCTTGCCTTTGACGTAAACTTCGCTCACGTCTCCCAGCGTCATGATGTTGGAGGCCTGCGAGCCGAGAATCAAAATCGAACTGACAGCGTCGCCCACCTCCACATCCCGCGATAGCACCAATCCATCCATGGGGCTGACAATCGTGGAGTTGCTCAGGTCCTCTTCGGCATTGTCGAGGGCGGCTTGCATCTGGGCCACCTGGGCTTTGGCGCGCGTCACTTCGGCGCGGCTCACCGCCACGTTGCGCTGGGCTGACAACTGCTTGTTGAGCGCCAGCTGGTAGGATTTCTCAGCGTCTTCCGAAACGGCGGTCGAAACCAGTCCTTCGACCTGCAGCTTCCGCTGGCGCTCGGCGGTGGATTTCAAGAACGGCACGTCAGGACCTTGTGCATCCACCACATTGCGCTCGAAAGTCGCCTGCGCCGATTCCACGGAGGCCTCGGCGGCCTGCAGATTGGCGCGGGCTTCAGCCGCCCGGGCGCGCAACTGCTCTTTGTCTAATTCCACCAGAACCTGGCCCTGCTTCACTCGATCGCCATAATCGGCAAAAATCTTCTCCACAATTCCGCTGGCTTTTGATTTCACTTCCACCTTCGCCAGCGGCTCGATTTTGCCGGTGGCGACTACTGACCGGGCCAAATCACCTCGTTCGACTGTGGCCAGTTTGGAGGAATCAATCTGGCGACTCGGGCGCAAGGCCGCGGAAATGCCAAATCCGCACCCGACCAGAACCACCAGAACAACGGTCGCGGCGATCCAACGCCGCCGTTTCTTGTGATTGTTATTCGACATAGCGTTACCTCAATCCCGGACGGTCTCTCCAGTCGCAAATACGCGAAAGCAACCCCGAATGTTCCTGAAGAGTTTTCTCTGACTTATTGTCATTCTGTGGCAGGGGAGATCCGTGCGGCGGGGCCGGCGCCGGAGGCGAAGACCAAACCGTGCGCGCCGGAAACGCACGATGTCTTGCCAAAGTGGTTGAAAATGTCTTGAGTTGGGTGCCTAAACCCTTAACGCTGGGCGGAAAGCAGAGTGGGGCGGGAAACGACTTCCAGGTGAACCCGTGTCGTTCCTGAGTGGAGAAATCCTAAACGTTTGGCGGCTGCCCAGGAAACGTCGAGCAAGCGCGTCCCCAGATTGGGACCGCGATCGTTCACGCGCAGCAGTATGGACTTATGGTTTCTGAGGTTGGTGACCCGTATGGTCGTTCCGAAGGGAAGTGTATGGTGCGCCGCGGTGAGTCCGTTTAAGTCGAACATCTCTCCGCTGGCAGTCATATTTCCTTGCATTTCCTGGCCGTACCAACTCGCGACACCGACTGCGTGTTCCTCGATTGGCGCCACACTCACGCGCGGCAGGCTGAGCGAACCGGATAACCGCGCCTCGGACCTCGGCGATAGCGCAATGAGCCCTACCACAGCACAGCCAATGATGAGCTTCTTCATGGACCCCTCCACGCAGTACGCTGCTCTTATTGGCCGAACTCACCGAACCTTCATTCTCTAGCCTGGGTTACGACTCTAGACACTGCCACTCTAGAGAGCCCGGAATGATATGTCAAGCGGGAAAATAGGAATCCAAATCGCCCGGTCCAGTATTCGAAGGTCTCGGGCTTTTCGCACCCTATGGAAGAGCCGGACAACTTGCAGGTCGGGTTTGCGATATTAGATCCATGCCGCTGCTGAGTTTTGAGGAGGGGCGAGCGACAACTTCCACCCGCACAGGGGTCGTGCCGGAGTCGATAAATCCCAAGCGCTTTGCCGCACGCTGCGAAACGTCAATCAAACGCCGCCCAAAGTAGGGCCCACGGTCGTTGATTCTGAGCAGGATGTTCCTACTGTTGCTAAGGTTGGTGACCCTCACCGTAGTTCCGAACGGTAGAGTGGGGTGTGCTGCTGTAAGTCCATTTGAATCATATACTTCTCCACTTGCCGTGGGATTGCCCTCGAATTCTACGCCATACCAGCTTGCTTCTCCGGTTTCCGCTTCTTCTTTCGGCACAACCGATGGGCGAGGCGGTAGACTCGAAACGGACGACCTTGCCTCAGATTTGGCCGACAGTGCGATTAACCCCGCCACTGCGCATCCTATGACAAGTTTTTTCATTCATCCTCCAAACATCGCCCACCCATTCCTGTGGAACTGGTCTAATCTGAAACGAGTTGTCGGGTTGGGGATGAAGGTATTGTCGTGGAAAGCGAACAAAATGTCAAGAATAAAAACAGTCTGGCCAGCCTAGTTTTCCCTAGCTCGCGAGCCGTTTACCGGCTAGTAAGACCAATAATGGTCGTGAGCTATTCCATCCTGGAACACAGGCTTCGCGAGGCAGCAAAGAACCTGAACGCGAGCAACGAGAGGGTTGGCCTACCCCCTCAAAGCAGTCGAATGGACATGCGCGACTGCCGCACTGAAAACCACTCCCAGCCCCCTCCTTAGCTAAGGAGGGAAGTCACTCTCATGATTTTCAAGTACCCGCCAGCCGACAGATATGCGTAATCCCCCACCGCCCACTGCCTACTGCCCACCGCTTTTCCCCGCCAGAGGGATCTTCACCTGAAACACGGAACCCTCACCCGGCTTGCTTTGGGCGGTGATCGTCCCCCCATGGGCTTCGGCGATCCACTTTCCGATGGCCAATCCCAGACCGGCGCCTCCGGTCTGGCGGGAGCGCGCCGAGTCGGCGCGAAAGAAGCGTTCGAAGATGTGGGGGAGGTCCTGGGCAGCAATGCCGATGCCGCTATCGCTCACCTCGGCGACAGCAGACCCGTTGCTCGAGCACAAAGAGACCTTAATGCGGCCTTGGGGCGGTGTATATTTCACGGCGTTGTCGAGCAGAATTACGAACAGCCTGAGCAGCGAGTTGGCATCGCCATTAATCCAGACAGGGGTCTGCGGCAACTCCACCTGCAAACCAATCTGTTTTGTTTCCGCCAGCGCTTGTCCTTCCAGGCAGGATTCCTCAATGCATTCGGCCATGTTAATGCGCGCTCGCTCAAGGGCTTGGGCGCCCGAGTCGGCGCGAGCCAGGAGCATCAGATTCTCGATAAGCGAAGACGTCCTTTGCAGATCCTCGAGGATTTGCCGAAGCGTCTCGCGATACTCCTCTTCCGTTCGCGCTTTCCGCAGGATGATTTCGGCCCGCGTCCGCATCAGCGCCACGGGAGTGCGCAGCTCGTGAGAAGCATCGGCGGTGAATTGGGTTATTCGCCGGAAGGCCTGCTCCAGCCGTTCCAGCATGCCGTTCAGCGTTTCCGACAAGCGCTGCAGTTCATCTCCGGTACGCGGCACTGCCAGACGGCTGGAAAGGTTCTGCGCGCTGATGCTACGCGCCTCCCGCGTCACCTGATCCACGGGTCCAAGCGCCCGCCGGCTGAGCCAATAGCCCCCTGCTGAAGCCAACAAAAGGAGAAGGGGAGAAGACAGAACCAGCACTCGCCGGAAACGACTCAGCGCCTCATTAAAATCGTCCAGCGGGTAGGCGAGCTGCACGATATAAGTCTTGCCGCCCGCTTCCACAGGAACGGTCAGCACCCGCAAGGGCACGCCATCCGGCTGCTGAGTCGTGAAAGCAGTCCGGGTTTCACCAGGCGCGGACGGACCGAAGTGCGCCATGGTCCTGGAACGATAAACCCACTTGCCGGCAGGATCTGAGACCTGCAGGAGATCGCTACCGGCGCGTATTTCTTCGTCGTGCTTGAGGTCGCGCTCCAAGTCAGCCTTACCGGAGTCTCGCTCGATCAGCTCACGGACTCCCTGAACCTGATCCTGCAAGTTCTCATCGACAGTTTCCAGGATGCTGCCGCGCATCGCGTAATACGCAATCACTCCGAAGGCGCAGAATCCCGTCGCCAGAACGGCGAAGTACCAGGCCGTGATCCGGATGCGAAGAGGCAGGTTGGTCATAGCTTCGGATCCGCTCTCAAGCAGTACCCGATTCCCCGAACCGTCTGTATCAGCTTAGGGCTGAAGCCCTTGTCCACTTTGCCCCGCAGCAATCGCACAAAGGCATCCAGCGTGTTCTCCTCCACGTCGTTTTCGAGGCCCCAAACCGCTTCCACAATCGCCGTGCGGGTCACCACCCGGCCGGCCCTCCGCATCAGCAGCTCCAGCAGCCGGTATTCGGTGGGCGAGAGCCGGATCTCCCGGCGCCCGCGAAGGGCTTGGCGCGACGCCGGGTCGAGGGTCAAATCAGCTACTCGCAAGCACGTGGGGCGCGGCGCCGAACCCCGCCGAGCCACCGTGCGCAGGCGCGCCAGGAATACCTCGAATGAAAACGGCTTCGTCAAGTAATCGTCCGCACCCAGGTCCAGGCCCTTGACGATGTCCGGCACCGCGTCGCGAGCGGTCAAGATCAGGATGGGGGTCTGATTCCCGCCATGGCGGAGCCGCCGCGCCACCTCAAAGCCGTCCACTCGAGGCAGCATGAGGTCGAGCACAATGGCATCAAACTCGTAGGTTTTAGCCAGCTCCAAGCCCTGCACGCCGTCAAAGGCTAAAGCGGCACGATGGTTTTCCTCCTCCAGCCCTTTCTTGAGGAGTTCCGCCATCGCTCTCTCGTCTTCAACAATGAGCACGCGCATAATCAAAAGTGGCTGGGCTGCACCACTCTATCATAACTGAAATACCCTGGGGCGCGGGCATCCTGCCCGCAGCGGGAATGGAATTGCGGCGCGGCCTGCGGGCAGGATGCCCGCGCTCCAGGGTATTTTCCGAGCAACGAAGGATGCGTAGCGGCCTCATCCTACCCGGCGCAGCAATTTGAAGGCGTGATCGCCGCCCCATCCCTGATTCACCGCCAGATCAATCCAAAGCATAGCGATCGATTCAAGCCAGCGTGCATTCCTTAAAAGTCCGACATCCACAGGGTTCAGCCCGGCATCGGTAACCAGAATCTTGACGATCGCTTTCGCGCCCGCGTCATCTCCGCAATAAAAACCATCGGCGGTTTGGCCGGCAAACTCCGCCCGGCCAAAGTTCCCGGCGCCAATGGTGTTGAAGGCTTTCACCACTCGTGCGCCGTGCGCCCACCCTGCAACCTGTTCGGCCGCCGAGGTGTTCAGCCCTACCGTAAGTCCTTTCACGTCGGATGCAAGTGGATTGGTGCAATCGATCAGCACCTTCCCGGCAAGGTTCCCGCTTGACTCGATGGCCTGCCGGGCGGCGGGCCAAGGCACGGCGAGGGCGAGGACTTCGCCAAAAGCCGCTGCCTCCGCGTTCGTGCCGGCGAGCCCCGCGCTGCCCAAGGCAGCTAATGCCTTCCGAATCTTTTCGCTTTTCGCATCCGGCACTCCGAAAAACACATCATGCCCTTCGCTTGTCCACACGCGCCCCAGCGCGGCCCCCACGTTCCCCGCACCCAATATCCCGATCCGCATTTTGCCCCCCTTTGACGGTGAGTCCCCACTGTTCGATAAGATGAAGATCAAGGCTCGACCGGTTCCACGCCGGGCGGGCAGCAGGCATTGGCTTCGGGGCCATCGATTGGAAGAAGATGTTCGCGACGGCGTCTCTTGACGGACACGTGAAGCATTATCGCGTAGAGCCCGAAGGCAAAGCCCACCCGACGCTTGAGGCTTTGCAAAACTCCTAAAGCTATTTGAATAAACTGGACGCGAACTGAGCACGGGGAAAGGCGTCAGCGCAGAGCAAAGCTCCGCAGCCGGCGATCTCGAAAAAACCCTGCGCTACCGGATATCACGATTGGTCCCAGCGAAATAGACCCATAGGGCTCTATCGCTGCAGTGAGGGCACTCAGGGAACTTGATTCCTTCCGCCAGGGAGAGCCGCATGATGCTCGCCTGCTTATAAAAACACAGAGCGCACAGGTATTCGCCAGTCTTGGGAACGGAGTCCTTATTAGGAGCAAAACCAAAGGGCCGCGCAAAAAAACCTGCAATTACATTTTGAAAGTCAACAGTCTTCGCTTGGGTCAGTCGCAAAGGTGGCCTATCCGCTCTGAAGTACGCTTTCGGTACACTCGCCATCATGCTCAATTCGGCGAAGGAATCCTCCGGAATCTGCGCACCGTAACGCGGAAGAGAAAAGCGGTACTTGAAATCGCCGGCAAAAAGCGACTTCTTCTTCGCATCAGTCAAAATGCTAATCGGATAAATCGGCGCTACCTGAATGTGCCTTTTTGTTGGCGCCGCAATATCACACGTGTGGCTCAGCACTAGCAATCTTTGTTTTGACGCGCAGGCTACCACCCATTCAGTCCCGCCGTCACCGCGCCATGCCTCATCCGTTTGTCTGGCATCGAGCACCCTCAAAAATGGAGGTGTGTGCTTGCCAGCAACGACTTCTTCAATCGGATACTTATCCGTACGGAGAAGCAGCCAGCGGTCAAGGGCAACTGGCAAAAATACGACGGGAACCTCTGCGACAACCTCGCCCTGGTAGACTTTACCTGCTTCAATCGGACTTCGGTCGTAGAAGTCGTCAAGAGTGGGTGCGACGTCCACATCAGCTCGGGTAGGAGTATCCAATGGGTTCTTCGTTCTCTGGCTCGAGATCGGCAACACCGGCGTCAAGCCTCGAGTCTCGCATTGCCAAAAGTGTTGCTGCTACCTCATGGGTCATAAAGGGCTCCGCCGCCACCTCTACCCTTTGGATGTAATTCGATTCGCAAGGCCGTGTGACGGTAAATGTGCCGGCACCGGCGATGACAAGACTGGCTGCGAAGAACCAGTGGGCGGCCGAACAAGCGACCCCTTGCTCCCGTCGCCTGTTCTTGTGGGTTTCAATGATCGGAACTCCCGGGAAAATGTTGTCCACGATATCCCAAACGCGCATATTAAACCACCTCCGCCTTGGGGGCTTCAAGCTGAAGTCGGTGTTCGACAAGGGGCCTACACTTGTCGAGGAACTCAAGCAATAGTGGCGTGGGCATGACCACGCGAATCACTGGCTCAAGCCCTGTCCCTCCACGCTGGGGTTGAGACATATCGCGTGGCGACAGATAGTAGAAGTCCACCACCGCCTCCTCTCCCCATATCGCCATAAAAGCGTTGTTTGATCGAAACGTCTGAACCTTATCGGTGTCCTCAACCTCACCCATAGACGGGAAATCCATCGTCGCTACAGCATTTTGGAGAACTTGGTGGAATTCCCTGGAGGTATTCCAAAGCTGCTTCACAAACATCTCTTCTGGGAAATCAATCTCTATCTTCGTGCGCAATCTGGACGTCCCTGTAATCAGCTTACCGAAGAACAGTCCAAAACCGGATCGGGCTTTAAGTGCGTCACAATAATCCGCATAATAGAAGCGCTCTGGGATTGGTGCACGCCGGTAATCAACCCCAATTTCGCACGTAACCTGGTGGGGGCCGGTTTGAAACACCCGTATCTTGACCGGCCCATCAGTCATCCCTTGGATCGCCTGGGAACCGACATTGTGCCCTCTAGACATCTCTCCCCTGAGAAGAACCGACGCGGGCTTTTGACGCGCCGCAGCCTGCCCACGACTTGTCCACAAAAACGAACACCAAAACGGGCGCCATGCTAGCACACGTAAGCGCCTGATTCAATAGCACCGAAGTCGTGTTAGTCTCAAGTCCCTAGTATATCCCTCCGTTGGCGGCAGCGTCAATCCGACGGCCTCCCCATTAGTACATCGGCAGAATCGCGTATACCCCGAGCGAGTAGATGACACGGACCCAAGACACGAACGCAGACCCGCTTCTTACGTCTGCGGTTTTTCTCCCGGGTGGCCGAGGCGAAGAACCGCAGACCTAGAAAGCAGGTCGGCGCTACGGGCCTTTTCGCATTTTTCGCTTGACAAGCGGAGGGGGATGTGATAGCCTATTACCATGGTCATTTACTGGACACATTGTCGCGGGCGCGGCATGAAACGCGTGGCGGCGCGAGGCAAAGCGGACGGGTCGAGGTAAGAGGAAAGCGCGGGATTGGAAGAAATAAAAAAATTACGAACGAAGCCAGTATGTTATTGAAAATAAATGAGGCCATGCGGCGATTGTCGGAACGAAGCTAGGAAGTAACTGGAAACAAAGGAGTTATACGAGAATGGAGAAATGAAAGCCAAGAACTTACTGAAAATAAGGCACATAACCGTCTCGAAGGCCGCCGAGGATGCACGTTTTCAGCGCCGTTTTGCACAGAACGAGCCCGAAAAGAGCGCATTCTGCGGAAAACGAACCGGAACCGGGAAGGCACACATTGTCGGCTAGTAGGGGCGGTTCGCGAACCGCCCCTACACTACGTGGTGCGGGCGTCTCGCCCGCTGTCGCACGCCGGCGCCAACCCGCCAGCGCCAACCCTTCCCAATTCTCCCCGCGAGTGATATTCTCCTCACCTTTGATTTGGGAGGAGGTCCGATGCGTCGACAACCTTCAGGGAGTAATTCACGCATGAACAGGCTTAGTTTCGCACTCACACTGATTTCCTTCATCGCCGGCGGCCACGCAGCATGGGCGCAGTTGGCGCCAGCGTCCGGCGGCCCGCTGTTTCTCAGGGATGGATGGGCGATTCAATCCTCGGCCGAGGTCTCCGTTCCGGGTGAGGTCGTCTCCACCCACGCCTACACGCCGTCCGGTTGGTACAGGGCGAGCGTGCCCTCGACGGTCATTGCCGCGCTCGTGCGCCAACACGTCTTCGAAGACCCTTATGTGGGCAAGAACCTGCGAGCGATTCCGGGAACCACCTATGCCGTGGGCGCCAACTTTTCAAACCTCCCCATGCCGCCGGGCAGCTCCTTCCGCGTGCCCTGGTGGTTTCGCACCGAATTCCCAGTGCCGCAGGAGTTTGCCGGGAAGACCATCTGGCTGCATTTCAGCGGCATCAACTACCGCGCCGGCGTGTGGCTGAATGGACAGCAAATCGCCTCTCCGGACAAGATGGTGGGAGCGTGGCGGGTTTTCGAACTTGACGTGACTCGCTACGTCACTCCCGGCCAGACAGCTACGCTTGCCGTGGAGATCTCCCCGCCCCAGCCGGACGACCTGGCGATAACTTTCGTGGATTGGAACCCGCTGCCCGCCGACAAGGATATGGGCATCTGGCGCGAGGTGTATCTCACCACCAGCGGACCGGTGAGCCTGCGCTACCCGCAGGTGATCTCGAAGTTGAATCTGCCCTCGCTCGACAAGGCTCAACTCACCGTCACTGCCGAGCTGCATAACGCCTCAGACCAGGCTGTGGAGGGGACGCTGAAAGGCAAGATCGAGAGCATGGAGTTTTCGACGCCCGTTTCGCTTCAGCCCAAAGAAGTAAAGGTGGTGAGCTTCTCCCCCGACCGCTTCCCGCAACTGGCGATCGAGCATCCGCGGATCTGGTGGCCTTACGCTCTGGGGCCGCAGAACCTCTACCAACTCGACCTCACTTTCCAAACCGGCGGCGAAATTTCCGATGCCCGGTCGCTGACCTTCGGCATCCGGGAGATCACCGCCGACCTCGACGCCAAGGATCATCGCCTCTTCAAGATCAACGGCAAGACTATTCTGATTCGCGGCGCAGGCTACACCTTTGACATGCTGCTGCGCGCCGACCCGGCCCGCCAGAAGGCGGAATTGCAATACGTTAAAGACATGCATCTGAACACGGTCCGACTGGAGGGCAAGCTCGAAGACGAGAACTTCCTCGACATTTGCGATCGGGAGGGCATCCTGGTTCTGGCGGGCTGGTGCTGCTGCGACCATTGGGAGCGCTGGCGCGACTGGAAGAGCGAGGACTTCGTGGTTTCCGCCGAATCCCTCAAGGACCAGATTCGCCGCCTGCGCAGCCACGCTTGCCTGCTCGACTGGCTTAACGGAAGCGATAACCCGCCCGTGGAGAAAGTCGAGCAGACCTACATCCAGATTCTGAAGGAATACAACTGGCCGAATCCTTACCAGTCTTCCGCCACCGCCAAGCGCACCAGCGTGAGCGGCAAGACCGGCCTGAAGATGACCGGGCCTTATGAATACGTCGCGCCCTCCTACTGGCTGCTCGATAAAGATGAAGAGCGGGGCGGCGCGCACGGCTTCAACACCGAAACCAGCCCCGGCCCCGCGGTTCCCCCAGTTGAGAGCCTCAAGCGCTTCCTGCCTTCCGATAAACTCTGGCCCATCAACAGCACCTGGGACTACCACGCGGGCGGTGGAGCTTTCCGCGACGTCCATGTGTTTACGGAGGCCCTTAACAACCGCTACGGACAAGCCACCGGCCTCGAAGACTACGCCATGAAGGCCCAGGTCCTGGCCTACGAGGGTGAGCGCGCTATGTTCGAAGCCTATGGCCGCAACAAGTACAACTCTACGGGCGTCATCCAGTGGATGCTCGACAACTCCTGGCCCTCTTTGATCTGGCATTTGTACGATTACTACCTGCGCCCCGGCGGCTCCTATTTCGGCGCCAAGAAGGGCTGCGAATACCTTCACGTCCAGTACTCGTACGACGACCAGTCGATCGTGGTGGTGAACTCCTATTATCAAGCCTTCCCGGGGATGAAAGTCTCCGCGAAAGTCTACAACCTCGGCATGTCGCCGAAGTTCTCCAAGGACGCGACCATCGACGTTGGACCGGACAGCACGAATCGAGTGTTTACCCTGCCAACCCTCGCGGACCTTTCGAAGACTTACTTTGTGCGCCTCGATTTGAACGACGCGACAGGCAAGAACGTCAGCAGCAACTTCTATTGGCTCTCCACTCAACCGGACGTGCTCGATTGGGATCGCTCGACATGGTATGTCACCCCCACCAAGACGTTTGCTGACCTGACCGCGCTTCAGGGGCTGCCTAAAGTTGACGTGCAGGCGACAGCGCAGTCCGAAATGAACGCTGACGAAGGCGTCACACGGATTAGCGTCGAGAACCCCAGCCGCGGCCTGGCCTTCTTCGTTCACTTCAAAGTCGTCGCCGAGGGCGCCCGCTTCCGTTTTGAGGAAGGAGGCGGGGGCGGCGATGACGAAGTCCTGCCGATCCTTTGGTCGGATAACTATATTTCGCTGTTGCCGGGTGAGAAGCGCGAGATCACCGCATCCTATGCCAAGCGCCGCCTGCGCTCCGGCAAGCCGGTCGTCAAAATCGACGGGTGGAATGTTGCGCCAAAAACGCTCTAAGGTGGGGGTTAATAGTGAGGGGTGAATAGTGATTGGTGAATTATAAATTGTAAATTATAAATTATGAAATCGGGCACGTAGAAATACATTTGCTATTACTTCAATTGTTATCTCCCAATTCATAATTTACAATTTGTAATTCTCTTGTCCGCTTCCGCCAGGACCTCGTCGAGGTCGAAGCCCTTGCCGGCCTTAATCTCTTGCTCGCTTCGCGCCAGAAGCTCGAGGATTTGGCGCTCCCGCTCCCTGCGCTCGTAGGTCTCTAAGCTGAGAAGAACCGCAGCGGCCCTTCCTCTTTGCGTGATGACGATAGGCTGGCGCGAAGACTTGGCGCGTTTCAAAGCCGCAGCGGCGTCCTGCCGCAGGTCGGTGATCGGAATGATGTCCGGCACACTGGCCATACAAACTTCCTCCAGACGTCCGCCTCAACGTACCGTCGATCATTCTCGCGTGTCAACGTTCACGATGCGCCAGCCGGCGAGTGAGGTTCAGTGGACGACCACAGAAATGTTTAGGGAATGCTGGTCGCTCCCGGAAAGCGCATTGAGTTGGACTGTGTAAGTACCGGCCGGCGTAGGCTGGACACCCTGGCCCGTCAATTCGACCCCTTGAACGAGGTTCCACGCGTTGTCTAACACCGTAAGCGCCGCATCCCGGGAACCCACCGCGGTTGGCGTGAACGTCACAGTGAAGACGCAGTTGGCGCCTGCCGCGACGGTTTTGCCACAAGTGTTCGTTTGAGAGAAATCCCCGGGATTATCACCACGCATTTCAATGCTGGAGATGGTGAGAGGTCCGTCGCCTGCGCTCGACAACGTTACAGTCTGCGGAGCAGTGGTCACGTTCAGGAGTTCCTGACCAAATGCGAGGGCGGTTGGCGTAGTGAGACCTTGAGCGTAGAATCCCGTGCCAGTCAAGCCAACTGTTTGCGGGCTGCCGTTGGCGTTGTCGGTTACGGCAAATGACGCGGTCCGCGTTCCCGACGCCGTCGGCGTAAACGTCACACTGATCGTGCAGTTTGCGCCTGCCACGACACTGCTGCTGCAATTACTCGTCTCGGCAAAATCCCCGGCATTCGAGCCCGTAATGGCCATGTTCGAAATGTTCAGGGTGCCGTTGCCGGTATTTGAAAGTGTCACCACCTGAGGCGCGCTGGTGTTATTCGTCAACTGTTGGCCAAATGTGAGACTTGGCGAGGAGAGGCCCACGGCCGGTGTTGCAGGCGGAGTAGAGCCCCCACCGCCCCCTCCGCCGCCTCCACAGGCAACCCAGATTCCCACGAGCAATGCGGTTGCAATGAGCAGTGCCGCCCGGCGCCGTCGCGGCGCCGATAGTATCATCATAATTGCCAGGGCGAGCAAGACTGCCAACATCCAACGCCGGCTGGTGGTCATGCGAAGTTGAGGCAGGATTCTCCGTGGCCGGCTGGTCAACGCCGCACCGGCTGGGGCAACCGTGGAGACGGTAAGCGTGGCCGTCATGGGTGAAGAGCCAGTGAGCTCGACCCCGGAAGTGGAAACCGCGCAGGACAGTCCCGGCGCTGCCCCAACGATGCCGCAGGACAGGTTCACCCATCCGGTGAACCCATTCAGCGGGGTTAAGCTCAGCGTCGTCGTCCCTGACTGCCCCGGAGCTGAGATGTTGATGGTCGAGGGATTCCCCGCCATGCTGAAGTCGGTAACAGAGATCGTCCCGGGAGCCGAGGTCGAGCCTGCATAATTGTTATCCCCACTGTATTGCACGGTGACGTTATCATTGCCCGCAGGTAAAGACGCAGTGATACTCGCTGTTCCTGTGGCGAAGGCCCCCGCTGTGGGCGAAAAGGGTTCTCCGGCGATTTTGGACGCAACGCCAACCGGCGCACCGTTGACCATAAGCTGCACTGTCCCTGACGGTCCCGTGCCGTAACTCTGCGTGTTGATGGTGACACTGACAGTCACGTTCCCTGCAATGGACGACGACGGCAACCCGGTATATGTCGTCGTTGTCGGAGCTGGGGTGATGCTAATGGCATCCGTGGGTGACGTACTGCTGTTGTAACTGCTGTCGCCGGAATAGCTCGCTGACAGGCGGTGCGAACCGGTTGCAAGCTGGATAGGCTGATCTTCGGCGTAGCCTTCACTGTTCAATTTGTAAGTGCCGAGATCGAGGGGTTGGCCATTGTCGGTCAGCGTCACTTGACCCGTGGCGCATCCATACGGAACAGAATAGCAATTCTCGCCTGAACTGTTTGTAACGTCGACGCGCAGGATGTAGGGTGAGCCGTAAGCCGCCGAACTGGCGTTCGAGCTTGTCTCTAGGCCGGTCAAGGGATTGAATGTCAGCAGGGCGGCGTGTGTCTGGCTGCCCTCGGGGCTCACGGTGACTTGGGCAGGTGGCGTCGAATCGCTCGCGCCATACGTTCCGTTACCCGCATAGTGCGCCGTCACGCCGTACGTCCCGCCGGGGAGCATGTTGGTGGAGTTGGTGACGGTCCCGCCGCTCAGCGTGAACGGGCCGATGCCCGTAACATTGGATGAACTTGTGCCCGTTTGCGTCATGAGAGAGACAGCGCCTGTCGGCGTGCCAGAGCCCGAGCCGGGAGAAACGTTGACGGTGAAGGTGGCCGGTTGGCCGTGCGTGAGCGTGGTCGGAGAAAGACTTGCCAGGGATGTTGTGGATGGGTTGAAGCTGACGGAACTCCAGTTCTTCACCAGATTCGCCGCGTTCACAGAGCCGAGTCCGGTGGCGAGGTCATATCCGGCGGCTGTGGTCCATGCTGGCGTAGTGTAGCTCGGTGGGCTCACCTCGAGAACGCCGTAGCTGCCGTTCGTCGTGCTGCTACAGTTCGGTGTGCCGCCCTGGCACGCGACCGAGTTATTCCCCGTGACGACGTCATAGAAGATGCACGATGAAGTGTTGGCCGTGGCAGCCATGCTTGCGGTCGACGAACAGCTCGCGCCAGTCTTCGCGGCCAGGGAATAGAGCACATAATTCGCATTCCCCTGCCGCTCTCCGGTCTTCTGATCGACCAATCCCATGATGCCGGCAAAGGCGGGCGTGGAAGCCGAAGTCCCACCGGCGCCCATGAAGTACCATGCACCGTACCCCGGCGTACAAGAGAGGTCACCGGACGGAAGCGCGTCCGCCTGGCAAACCAGGTAGAAGCTGTTGTTCTCGCCATTGCTGGCGAATAAGGACACGTCGGGCAGGTCGCGCGCGCCGTCATTGGGCACGCCGTTTCCACCCTGCCAGGCAGGCTTGGGATATCCTCCTGTGCAAGTGAAGCTCGTGTCGGTGCTGGTTAACGTGACGCAATTGCTGGCGCCGCCGCTGCCCCCGACAAGGTCGATGCCGGAAGGTGTGTCCGACCCTGCGTTGGCGCAGCTACCCGCTGGTGCGGTGTGCGCGCAGGAATCGTTCCAGGTCGTTTCGGGGATGTAGGAGAGTGCGGAAGCCAGCGTGCGGAGATTGTTGCTGGTTGACCAATAGTTGGACCAGGTGTTGACATCGTTGAAGTCCGTTCCACCTACCGCGACGTTAAACGGCGTTGAGGCGGTCCCACTCACCATTAGGCCATACTGTGCCGCTGCCTCGTACCCTGACTCATCGCATCCTGCGGAACCGTTGTCCCCGGTGGCAACCAGTATGGTGATGCCCTGAGCGGCCCCCTGCCCCCAAAGCGCATTGTAGAAAGCATTGCCGCCATCGCCGAGAGCGGCCTCGCAAGAGCCGTAACTCGCGCTGAGGATGGGCGCGAGGTTGTTGTCAACGATGTAGACGGCGGACAAGTCCGCACCGAATGTTGACTCGGTGCTCTCGGAGACGACTAATTCAATCGTCGCATTCGGCGCCAACGCGCCGGACCACTCCGTGTCCAGGTCGGCCTCGCTTTCATCGATCCCGCCGGTAACTCCAGGGTCGGCGCCGTTCACGATGATCTGCGGATCGTTGGCCGACAGGCCGAACAGGCTGCGAAAGTCGCGCACGTCCTGAATATTGATGTTCGACGAGCCCACGATGGCGATGGTCTGCCCGGAGCCGTTGATTGCCGGGTTCCCCTGCCAAAGCGCCAAGACATTGTAGATGGTGGCGAAATCATACGGGCCCAGCACATAGTAATTGCCGCTGTTGGTAGGAACCGTGATGAGCGGCCTCACTACTCCCGCGGCCTGTGACCGTGAGTAAGCGCCCAGGCGCTCGATCATCGCATTGAGCGGGAAATTGTTCAGCGAGGCAAAGCCTGCCACCACCGGCTGAAGCGCCGAGGGGCCTTCGGATCGCTCGCGTTGGCCCAATGCTCCTCGCCGTTAACCAAGAACTTGTGAATCTCCGTGTGCAAGGCCTGGCGCACCGTCCCCGCTGTGCCTGAAAACTCGATCACCGTGCGGCCGGTGGCCACTCGATTCACCTCGAAGCCCTGCGACGTTAGCCAATCGGTTACTGCCTGAATATCCGCGTCGGCAGGGCCGAAGTGCTGCCCGAACTGCTCCGGCGTGAGCCACATATGATAGTTGGGCGACGACTTCGTCTGTTGCTCATCGAGCAGTTCGTGCAACGCCGCGTTCTGTTCTGCCGAGCGCTGCAAAAC
The DNA here is from genome assembly GCA_963722675.1 of uncultured Acidobacteriota bacterium. Taxonomy (GTDB): domain Bacteria; phylum Acidobacteriota; class Terriglobia; order UBA7540; family UBA7540; genus CAVROP01. The sequence continues at coordinate 8,393 of CAVROP010000059.1, read as the reverse complement.
CAGCAGGATGCGCTGCATCGGCAGGCTATCCGGCGCGGCTCCCTGGTCAAATTCGGGCCTTGCCAACGGATGGGTATTCCCCCGCAGCGTAACGAGCTGCTCCAAGTCCACGGGTTGCGTTACGCGCGCCGCGGGCGTTTGCCCGATGGCTGTTATTGAGGAGAGTAAGACCAACGCGATGACTGCGATGAGTCGTACGGGAAGGGGGCGCAGGAGTTTCATGCTGCCTCCAAAGATGAAAGATGAAGGTGGCGCTGTCCGTACGGGTGCGCAGCGAATGCGCTTCTCCCATCCACGCCTGCGGGATTGTCATCGGGGCTTCGGTTTCCTGCACCTTGACATCACTTTGGTGGGTTGGGAGGCGGACAGCGCGTACGACACATTGTCGTGACAGGTATTGCCTCTTTCGGGAGTCTCTTCTTGGGACCCCGGTGCCGGACACTACACCCATCCATTTCGATTTGCAATAGCCTTTAAGTTTTTGTGGACACTTCAACCCAGGTGGGATGCTGGCTCGCTAAGGTGCCGTCTCGCACCCAAAGCAGGCGGGATAAGCAGCCAAGAAGATGCTTGCGCAGGCCGTGACGCTGCACCTCGAGACACCTCGAGAGAACGGCATTCCTCAATGGCGCCCGATCAATAAACTACTGCACGGTCACATTAAGCTGTCCAGAGTGCGCGTCATTGCCGCTCTGGGCGCTGTACCCGATGACATAACTCCCCGGTTAGCGTTGGTAGCCAGTTTAACCAATTCTCGTAATGTAATAAGATGACAACTAGTGGACTCGATGATACATGACCGAACGGGATTCTCGACTTGGGATTCGGGAAACTACGTTCGCTGAATCCTGACTGGAGGTGCGGGCTTGGCAGACACGGCAAAGTACGACATCGTGATTATCGGCAGTGGGCCTGGCGGATACGTAGCGGCGATTCGCGCCGGGCAGTTGGGTCTCAAGACACTGGTTGTCGAGAAGGACGACAAACTGGGCGGGACGTGCTTGCACGTCGGATGCATACCGACGAAAGACCTTCTGCTCAATGCCGACGTTTACGATTACATCAAGCACGGCAAGGAATTCGGAATCGTTGCGAAGGAATTCTCGATTGACTGGGCGGCAATTCAGGCGCGTAAAACGAAGGTGGTGACGAAGCTTTCGAAAGGCATCGAGTTTCTGTTCAAGAAGAACAAAGTGGAGACCCTCCAAGGTTACGGCCGCCTTGCCGGGCCGGGGCGGATCACGGTAACCGACGCTAAAGGGCAGAAGCGGGAAATTCAGGCCACCAAAGTTGTGCTGGCCACGGGCTCTGAGGCCAAAACCTTTGCAGGCTTTGAGCCGGACGGGAAAACCATTCTGACCAACAAGGAAATCCTGGCGTTGCCCGCCCTGCCCAAGTCGATGGTGATCATGGGAGCCGGGGCCGTGGGCGTGGAGTTCGCATCGATCTTCCACCGCTTCGCGGTCAAAGTCACGATTCTGGAGATGCTGCCGCGGGCCGTCCCCCTTGAAGACGAAGAGATTTCCGCCGAACTCGAGAAATCATTCCGCCACCAAGGCATCGCCCTCGAGACGAAGGCGAAGGTTGAGAAAGCCGCCAAGACGGCAAATGGCGTGTCCGTTTCATACACTGGGGCAGACGGGAAGCCGCAAACCATCGAAGCTGAGACACTTCTAGTCGCCGTGGGTCGTTCGCCCAACACCCAGAATGTGGGCTTGGAGGGAACCCGGGCCAAGCTGGAACGAGGCTTCGTCAAAGTCGATCCCTACATGCAAACCGATGAGCCAGGCGTCTACGCCATTGGCGACATCGTGGCAAACAGCCCCTTGCTGGCGCATGTGGCCTCGAGGGAAGGAATCGTCGCAGTTACGCACGCGGCGGGAAAGCCGGTTGAGCCCGTCAACTACGGCCAGATTCCTAACTGCACCTATTGTGAACCTGAGGTCAGCAGCGTGGGGATGACGGAACGCCAGGCGCGCGAGAAGGGACACAAGGTTCGCATCGGAAAGTTCCCCTTTGCCGCCAACAGTAAAGCCACCATCCTGGGCGCCCGCGAGGGTTTTGTAAAGGTCGTCAGCGATGAGAAGTACGGAGAAATCCTGGGCGTCCACATGATCGGGCCCCGCGTCACGGAGATGATTGCCGAAGCCGTGGTGGCCATGCGCCTCGAGGGCACCGTCGAGGATCTCGCTTATGCCATCCACCCGCATCCCACGCTGACCGAGGCGGTGATGGAAGCGGCCCACGCCGCCCACGACTGGGCCATTCATATCTGACGAACAGGGGTTAGGGATTAGGGGCTAGGGGCTAGGGACCAGGAGCGACGGACTGGAGGTTAGATCTAAACCCTCTCCCCCTTGGGGGAGAGGGTGGCCCGCAGCCGCCGTTTTCATCGGGCGGGGCGGGCCGGGTGAGGGGGCGCAACGCCGCTTGATAAGTCCATGAATTGTGCCGCGCGGAAACAATGACCTGTCACGTCGAACGTCTGGGCTTGGTCGATTACGCCGACGGCCTGCGCCTTCAGCGCGAGCGTGTTGCGGCGCGCAAGGCCGATCTGATTCCGGACACGCTACTCCTGCTCGAGCATCCCCATGTTTACACTCTGGGGCGCAATGCGAAAAAGGACAACCTCCTCCTCTCCGTCGAGCAGCTCACCATGCGCGGTGTGCAAGTCTTCGAGATTGACCGCGGCGGGGATGTGACTTACCACGGACCCGGCCAGTTGGTGGGCTACCCGATCTTGGACCTTACGCAACATCGGCGAGACATCTCCTGGTACATGCGCTCCCTCGAAGAAGTCCTGATCCGAGTGGCGCGGGATTACGGCATCGAGGCCGGACGTCTTGCAGGCGCGCCGGGAGTTTGGGTGGGAAACAACAAGCTTGCGGCCATGGGCGTCCATATCTCCCGCTGGGTCACTTCCCACGGCTTCGCTTTCAATATCAACACCGACCTGCGCTACTTCGATTGGATCGTCCCCTGCGGGCTGCGCGACAAAGGCGTGACCTCGCTCCAGAAGTTGCTGGGCCGGCGGATTGAAATGGATGAGGTTGCGGAAAAGGTCGTGCTGCATTTTGGAAAAGTTTTTGGATTGGAAATGGTCGAGAAGGTTGAGAGCAGAGGGGCGGTAAATCACTCAGAGCGAGATTCCTCGCTCCGCTCGGAGTGACCGCATTGAACCGTTTTTACACAGGCTCCCACGGGGTTGACCTGTATAGAGTGTGACCTGAATCAGCCATGCCCAAGACCAAGACAGCCCGAACTACTGGGGAACGGGCCGATAACCCTGCCGCCGTGCACGAGCGCATGTTGTATTACCTGAAGCTGACGCGCGAGGCGGAAGCGAGGATCGAGCAGGTCCTCTATCGTCAGGGGAAAATCGTGGGAGGGGTCTACGTCGGGCGCGGGCAGGAAGCCATTGGCGTCGGCTCGGCTTTGCCGTTGATCGAAGGCGACGTGGTGCTGCCCAGCCACCGGGATTTCTCTTCCTTCCTGATTCGCGGCTTCTCGCTTGCCGACGTCTTCGCCAACTGGATGGGGCGCGCGGACACACCCACCCGCGGCCGCGACAACACCTTGCACATTGGTGATCTGAAACTCGGCGTTATACCGATCATTTCTCCGCTGGGCGGGACCTGCCCGGTAGCCTGCGGGGTCGGCATGGTGTTGAAGTGGCGCGGCCAGGGTAATGTGGTGCTGGTCCACCTGGGCGAGGGCACAACCAGCGTGGGGCAGGTTCATGAAGCGATGAACATGGCGGGAGTCATGAAGCTGCCCGTGATTTTCATCTGCAACAACAACGGCTATGCCTTCTCGACGCCAGTCGAAAAACAATTCCCGATAAAGAACCTTTCGGCGCGCGGCTCGGCATACGGCATGCCCGGCAAATCCATCGATGGCAACGACGTACTCATTGTTTACCGCGCTGTGGGTGAAGCCATCGCGCGGGCGCGGCGGGGAGAGGGCCCGAGCTTCCTGGAGTGCAAGACATTTCGCATGACCGGACACTCGGCTCACGACGCGGCGGAGTATGTTCCAGCCCGGCTCTTGCAGGCGTGGGCAAAGAAAGACCCCATCCTGAGGTTAGAAAAACACCTGCTTTCCAAGAGGGCCATGACGAGACAGCAGATCGACGACCTCGACCGCCGCATCCAGAAAGAGATCGACGCGGCCGTCGCCGACGCCGAGGCGCGCCCGCTGCCGCAAGCTGAATCAGCCTTGCAAGGCGTGTACTGCGGGCCGGAATGCTGGTGGGAGAAGAGCAGGATTTAGGATTCAGGATTCAGGAGGAAGACCGAAATTCGAAAACCGAAAATCGAAATTCGAAAAGCGTTCGATGCGTCATTCCCGCGGAAGCGGGAATCCACGGGCCAATGGACCCCCGCTTTCGCGGGGGTGACGATGTAGTGGGCGAATTTCGAGTTTCGATTTTCAGTTTCGGTTTTCCCGCGTGGTGCGCCAATGCCACTGCTAACTTACCTCGAGGCAATTCGCCAAGGTATCTGGGAAGAGATGGAACGCGATCCTTCCGTGTTCCTGTTGGGCGAAGATATCGGTGTTTTGGGAGGCGCGTTCAAGGTGACGGCCGGGATGCTGGAGAAATTCGGGGCAGAGCGCGTGATTGACACGCCCATATCGGAGTCGGCGATTGTGGGCGCGGCCATCGGGGCCGCGCTGATGGGGATGCGGCCTGTGGCCGAAATGCAGTTCATGGATTTCATCGCCTGCGGTTTTGACCAAATTGTGAACATGGCGGCGAAGATGCATTACAGGTGGGGGCCGGCAGTTCCGATCGTGATCCGCGGGCCGTCAGGAGCCGGTGTGCACGGCGGCCCTTACCATTCGCAATCGAACGAAATGTGGTTTGTCCACACTCCGGGCCTGAAAGTGGTGATGCCCGCGACAGCTTATGACGCCAAGGGATTGATCAAATCCGCCATCCGCGACGACAATCCCGTCATCTTCTATGAACACAAGTTTCTCTACCGGCGAATCAAAGAAGAAGTCCCGAAGGGGGATTATGTGGTTCCCCTCGGCGAGGCGGCGGTAAGGCGCGAAGGGCACGACGTGGCCATCATCACTTACGGCGCCATGGTCTGGACCGCCCTGGAGGCGGCGGAGCAACTTGAAAAAGAAGGCATTTCCCTCGAAGTCGTTGACCTGCGCACGTTGCTGCCCTACGATGAAGAAGCAGTGTTGGGCAGTGTGCGAAAGTGCAATAAGGTTATCCTGCTTCACGAGGACACGCGGACGGGAGGCATGGCGGGCGAACTCGCCGCCTTAATCGGCGAGCGGGCGTTTGAGTCCTTGGACGGGCCTATCGTGCGCATCACCGCGCCGGACACGCCTGTCCCTTTCTCGCCGCCCCTCGAGGAATACTATCTGCCCAACGCCCGGAAGGTGACTGAGGCAGCTAGGAAACTGGCGAAGTACTAAGATTGAGCCATTAAGCCATTGAGTCATTGATTCATTGAAACAAGCACCGGACCAAGGATCGATGGCTAAATGGCCCGATGACTCAATGAGTCAATGGCCCAGTGACTCGATGACGAAATCACTCAATGGCTCAATGACCCGATGATTCAATGACTCAATTCTGCGGGGGGTTGCCATGTTGACCAACGTGATCATGCCCCAGATGGGCGAGAGTGTTGCCGAGGGAACGATTACAAAATGGTTAAGGAAGGTCGGCGAACCGATTGGCAGAGACGAGCCGCTCTTTGAGATTTCGACCGACAAAGTGGATGCGGAAATACCATCGCCGGCAGCGGGGATTCTCACCCAAATCCTGGTGAAAGAAAACGAGACCGTAGCGGTGAACACGGTTGTGGCCGTGATCGACGGGGAAGGCGCAGCCCTCACCATACCGGCGAAGGAGGCCGACGCGCAGGTTTCGGCGCCTCCGGCAGTTCCTGCGGCGGGCGAACCGGCAGCGCCGGCTGCGACAGCAGACGCTGAAATCGGGGCCGAAGGTCCGTCAGCTCCCCCTGAATCCGAGCCCGTGAGGTCGTCGCCACTCGTCCGGCGCATCGCCCGGGAATACCAGGTTGACCTCACGCAAGTACACGGCACGGGCTCAGGCGGCAGAATCAGCAAGAAAGATATTCTGGATTATGTGGAACAGCGCCAGTCTGCCGCCGCAAGTCGAACCGCAGCAGCCCCGCCGCCGTCCGCACCCACGCCATCTCTTCCGCTACCCGCCGCGGGCCCACCCGCGCCCGCCACGGTTCAGCCTTCTCCCGCTCCCATCGCTTTTGCCGGGCCGGCCCAAGTGGTTCAGATGACGCCGATGCGGCGCCAAATCGCCGAGCACATGGTGGCCAGCAAGAGGACTTCGGCCCACGTCTACACCGTATTCGAAGTTGAAATGACCAAAGTGGTGGAGGCAAGGGAGCGGCAACGTGAGGAGTTCGAGCGGCGAAACGGCTTCAAGCTGACTTACACGCCCTTCTTCGTCCGCGCTTCCGTCGAAGCGATCAGAGACATTCCTGTAGTCAATTCCTCGGTCGACGGCGCCAACATTATCTACAAGCGCGACGTCAACGTGGGAATTGCCGTGGCGCTCGAGGCTGGACTGATGCGGACTGACGATTAAATTGTTAAGTAAAATTCTGAATTTGCCTCCATCAGCAGGATTCGGGAAAATACTGGCATTGTCAGATTTATCCTGAAAAATTATCTCCACCGGTTTATTTACTCCAATACTGAAAGTATATGTACTCGCGCATGAGTCGCTGTTTTTAAAAGTTGCAATATAACCACCTGCCTGTGTAGATTGTATTTTATTCAATACAACTTCTCGAGATGTCGAACTAAAATCCACCGGGTCCGCTCCATGACCATGATCCACTATCTGCTGCTTAGGGTCTTAAAATTGCACTGTCACCTACATTTAATGTTGCACTTGCTTTGATAGTAAATGTATCCTGATTGACTTTAATGTATGGAATTATTTCTGTTGCCATACATCCACCGTAAAGAGAATCCATTTTTTCAGCCCAGAGCATTTGTATGTCTGCAGCACCTGATGCATTAGGATGAATACCGTCGGTGTTTAAGTCACCAGGATGGGCCAAGAACCAATTATAAAAATCAGGACCGGAGATCAGATTGTTTTGAGCAGTTAGGTCATCAACAGCCTTAAAATAATCGGGGTGTATTTGCCAGCCTGTTGGATTTGTCGTATAAGCTGGATTGGTAGCCAGTACATGCGCAATTATAGGCTGAATTCCGTACGCTTTACAAGAATCAATAACTGTCTGCATATTACTTTTAAATGTGGCAACATTGTCATTGGTACCTCCCCATGCATCATTAGTACCCATTTCGATGGCCCAAAAATGTGCATTCCCTGCCATCTTTAAATACTGGGAAATATTATTTTTAAAATCAGTGCTGGTAATGCAGCCAATACCACCCCTGATCATTGCAGGGTTATATCCTGAGTGGTTCTTATTTACCAGATCAGCATAATTCTTTGCAGGAGGAGTTCCTTTAAAAGCATTCGCTGAAATACTGGTTCCAGCAAAGAACCATACGTCAGAGTCTCCTAGTGAGGCATCAAAAACTTCCACTTCGTCTATCTGTCCGCCTCCTTTTATAATTTGCATTTTTACCCAGCTTGCCCCGGAAAAATCAATAAGATCACCTCGTGCAGTTACTATATTGCCACGAACTGAATCAACAATTGACCATGTGCCATCAACTCCATTTGTAGAGTTTGATGATATCAGAAAGTTATAATCTACCGGAAAGGATGTAGTATTTGGACATTGGGAAGGTGCAAGTTCATTGGACCATGCATAAATAGGATTATTCCAGTTTACAAAAACTTTGGAAGGACCGGAATCCACTTTTCTAGCTATCCAGGAACCATTGTTTACATTAAACGAAGTTCCGCCGAATTTATCGTCAACAAGATAAGAAGCACTACCGCTAGAAGTGTATACAGGCTTGCCACGGGAAATAATAGGATTTGGAACTATCAGAAAAAATAGGACACAGAAGTATAAATATTAGTGATGTCGCAAATATCGATTTTTTCATAATTGCTATTATTAAGTTTTCAAAATAAACTAATTAAAAAATAAATATTTCAAATTTATTACATTTTTTTCAATTCTTCCTGCCCATCCAAAGACTAAGAATACTGCAATATGAATTTCTAATTTTTTGTGCAAATACGATATATTCTCCGAGTTCTCCTTCAAGTAGCCATTACTGATGTGATCTATTATTGAGAATGCTTCACTAAAAATTATTAGCAGATTAAGGGTACCCATTAATCATGATCCCTTTAGGACGGAATTTAATCAAAATGATTGCTTGACTAACGTGCTAATCTTTTTGATTTTTCTCCATTTGCTTGAACTGGTCAATTGCCAGAAAATAAA
>CAVROP010000058.1:0-45641 GCA_963722675.1 uncultured Acidobacteriota bacterium | reverse complement strand
CAATACTGCGAGATCCAAAGCATGCCGTCCATGCACACCCATGATGACCAAGTCCGTTTGCGACTCCAAGACAAGCTGAATGATCTGTTGATACGCCTTGCCGATACGGACTACGGGCTTTTTCACGACGTTCTTGTGCGCCCAAGGGGAGATTTGTTTCTCCAGGCGCTGCAGCGCTTTCGCAATTTCGTCTTCAATGTCGGATGAGCCCGGGATATCTTCCAGCACGTGGAGCAGAGTGAGTTCGGCGCGGTACTCCGCCGCCAAGGAGACCGCGTGGTCCCAAGCTTGCTCTGAGTGTTCCGAAAAATCCGTGCAGTAGAGTATTCGCTGTAACTCGATAAGTTCGGGCACTCCCGCCTGGGCAGCTAAATGGTGTGCCGGCTTGCACACGGCCAGCAACGGACAGCCGGCCTTTCGCAACACTTTTTCCGTTACTGATCCCAGCGTCAGGTGGTCAATCCCTCGCAACCCGTGGGTTCCCATTACGATCAAGTCCACCGCTCTGTCTTCGGCAACTTCGAGAATGAGGGCCGTCACGTCGCCGTCCTGCACGGTGCATTGGGTATGCACGCCGCCGCAATTATGTGTTTTGGCAAACTCCTGCAGCTGCTGCGCGGCATTGGCGCGGAGTTTTCGGCAGATTTCATCGTAATCGTCCGGAAAAGCATGGTAAGGGTAGTAGGGCCTCAGCGAATCGACGACATGTTGCAACAACAAAGGAGCTTTGTAATGAGCAGCGACCGACTGCGCATAGTCAAAAGCCAACACCGAAGATTCTGAGAAATCAATCGGACAAAGGATGCGTTTAATTGAGGGCATGGCGTGTAACTCCTCTGCTATCTCACTCCCAAAGGCTGGCGACATCCTTTGGCAGCATCAATCCGACGTTGTGGCCCTAACGGCCTGATCTCTTGTGTTGTGCCACAACGGCAACCGGCTGAGCCCAAAATGGCGTGTCGGCCTCTTGGAACGCCCGTGACGCACCCCTTCGATTTTCCAGTCCGTCTTTGATCGCGAGAAACAAGATAGCGAACCCAAACAAGATGGCACTTACTGCGAATGTCATGACGATGCACGTTACGCATTCGGAAATGGAGTACATAAATCACCCCTCTACATTCGGTAAGGTAGAATTCGTTCATTCCAGCGCGATTCGTCAATCAGTTCGACACGCGTCTGAGTGGCTTCACCGGAAGAACGGACGGTACCCGCGCGTTCTCAGGGGCAACGCATTTCTCGAATACCGCCGATCTTCCGACATCTCAGATTTCTGCTCTACGTCGCCCAGTCTCAGTACGACACCGTAAGGAGGTTCTCAACTTGAGTGACCCCGGGCGCGGCCCAAGCTGCGTTCGCGGCCTCGTCCAGCTCGGCCCAGGAGCGCACGCTGCCGGTCAGGGTGACCTTGCTCCCCTCGGCTTTCACGTTAATCTCCTGCGCATCCAGCATCGCGTTGCGCTTGAGTGCCGCTTCGATTTTCCCCTTCACGTCGGCCAGCGCTACCTTCGGCTTAATCGTGATTTGGTTGCCTACTCCCTTAACCCCTGTCAGATGATGCGCCGCTCGCTCTGCAGCCGACCGCTGAAATTGCCGGTCAACCTCCCCTTCCAGTGTTAGGAAGCCCTTCTCTACGGTCACCTTGATCCGGTTACGGGGCACCAAGATGTCCCACTGCAAAGCGTCCTCGGCGGCGCGGGCGATATCCGCGTCGGTTCGCTCACTGGAGCCGGGCAGCTTGACCTCGAGCTCGACGGCAAGGCCCTTAACGTTGGGCAACCGTTTTACCGCCCTCTCGGCAGCCCACTTTTCAGCGTAGCTATGCACCGTACCTTCGAGTGTGACTACGCCGTCCTTCACCGTGACCCCGATGTCTGTGGCGTTGACGCTCGGCTCCCACCGGAGTTCATCAAGAACATCCAACTGAATTTGCCTGTCACTCTTCATGGCTCTTCTCCTTTGGTTTGGCACGTTCTCCTTTCCTGACTTCGGTTCGTGCAATGCAAGTGCCATTCTCAAGCTGTTCAAAATGCTTAAGTTCGTGCACCAGAGTTTGTAGACTCTTCACGAATTCGCGAACTTCGCAAAAAGGTGTACAGCGACGAGTTGGCTCGTGATTCCTATAAAGAGCCGTTCGCCTCGAAGGACCGTGATTTGGACCGGCACCTCTGTTGGTGGGAAATTATCTATGGCGCAGAGCTCTTTCTCAGCCTTCTCTGTGGCGGGCGAGATCAGCGGACTGTGAGTACCGGGCAGTGGGCGGTGCGGACCACCTCGTAAGCAGTGTCAGTTTCCGGAAGGTGAGCGGCTATGACCGGGTCCACACCTCGCACGCTCATCACGATCAAGTCCACGCCGCGATCCGAGGCGAATTTGAGAATGCCTTCTGCCGCACGGCCGAACCCAAGCTCAAAACTGGTCCGCTCGCGTAAAACTGACGCTGCCGGGACGTGATCGTCCATCCAATGCCTTACAGGCTCCTGGATTTGGGCTTTCAGCTCAGGAGAAGCAACTGTCTCCGCAAGGATTTTAATGAACGTAAGCTTGGCGCGGTATTCCTCAGCCAGCGAAACCGCGTAGGCTGCGGCATGACTGGTATCAGGCGCGAACTCTACGGCGTAAAGTACGTGAGCTAGTTGGATGGCCGCCGAGAACGTTTCCGAGACCTTCGGGCCAACCGTGAGCACCGGACAAGGCGCCATTCGAAGCACCTCCTCCGCGACCGAGCCTAGGCGTAGCTTTTTCAAGCCTCGACGTCCGTGAGTTCCAACGATAGTAAGGTCGATGCCGTTTTTGTGGATCATTTCCGAAAGAACGTTCCAGACCGTACCCTCTCCAATCAAAGGCTGGCACGAAATGCCTTTTTGACGAGCTGCCTCAAGCAAGCGCTTCAGTTCCCGTTCCGTGAATTCGCGGGCCTGCTGCAGCTTCGCCGCTCTCTTCTCTGGCGGAGGGAAATCCGGGTAATCGAGGGAGATAACGTGAGCAAAACAGAGGTTGGACCCATAATGGCCTGCCAAGGAAAAGGCGTACGGCAGCGCTGCCTCTGACGCGGGGGAAAAGTCTGTGGCGAACAAGATTTTCTTCGGCGCAACTTGACTCGTTGGATCTGGTGGTTTCATCTCTACATCTCACGGCTCGAGGCGGGATTCCCGGACGCTCCCCAGGGTGCCTTCGAGAGTTTCATTGTATACCTTGGCTGCTGGAGGCGGTCTTTTCCTTCCTACCGGCAAGGTGTGCTTCGCCTCCGCGTCTTTGCTTGGGTCTGTACCACTTGAAATAGACCCCGGTTCCTACGCCGGCGGTCACTAACACTGCGATCAGGACATACAACAGGGGCCGGTAGTGGCGCGAGAAGAAGGCGATCATCTGCTGACCATAGACCCTTCCCAGAAAGGCCTCGATAAGAAAACGCGTAGTGCGCCCAGTGAAAAGCGCGGACAAGAACTTCTTGCGCGGATACTGCATCACCCCAGCCGCCATCACCATGGGACTGAAAGGAAAGGGCGGCGGTAAGATGGAGCCGGTGAACATCGTCAGGAATCCGCGTTTCTCGAATTGCTTGTAGATTCTTTCTGCGCGCGGTTTCCCCACCTTCTTTTCGAAGGTCTCCTGGCCGCCTTTTGCGGCCAGCCGATAGCCTAAATATCCGCCGAGCACCTCCCCCACCGTAGCCATCAAGGCGTAATACACCCACCACTGGCGGTGATGTGCCGAAAGCAGAATGAGGAATACGTCCTCGCTTCCTGGCGGGGCGGAGACGAAAGGGGCGTTGTCAGCCAGGCCGAGCAAGATCAATCCAAGTCCCCCTAGCCCGTGGATCCACCTCCACACCGAGTCGGGAATTACGACCAGACCAAGCAGGACCGCTCCAAGTTTGATCAGTCCAAGTCCCCCCAGCCGGTGGATCCATCCCGCCGATTCGGAGATTACGAATGTGCGGGAATACGCATACGAGACTCACGGTGTTACTCCTCTCTGTTTCATTCGATGGAGTGGAGCATGATGTGCTGCCGGCTGTTGCAAGTCAGACCGAGTCTGCAATAACTGCACAAGATGAGAACGGGAAACGACCCCTTGCAGAGCGCCATTCGCGACCACCGGGAGCTGGTTAATGTCGTTGCCGGCCATGAGTTTCAACGCGTCCAACACCTGCGTGTCAGGCGTGATGACGTGCAGCTCCTTGAGTGGTCGCATAGCCTCGCGTACCGTAGTGCTTTCCCAACGGCCGCGGGGGACAGCGCCAACATCCCGTAAAGTAATGAGGCCCTCCAAGCGGCCGCAGTCCTCCACGGCGAAACAGCGCTGGCCGGTCCTCAAAACGCAGGTATCCACAAACTCCTGCAAACTCATACCGCGGTTGACAACGGCGCAGTCGCGGGACATCACCTCGGAGACGCGCATGCCGCGAAAGGTGGCCGCAACGTCCACTTGAGCGTAGCTAGCTTGGGCCGCGTCCATCAGGAACCAGCCGATGAAGGCAATCCACAGCCCGTTAAAGCCGGCGCCGCCAAAAAAACTCCATAACCCAGCGAGAATGAAGAGAAAGGCCACGACTTGGCCAACGCGTGCAGCGATGCGGGTGGAGCGATCGGCGTTCTTGCTAATCGCCCACACGATGGCGCGGAACACGCGGCCACCATCCAGCGGAAACCCGGGAACCATATTGAAAATCCCAAGACCAACGTTGATATATCCGAGCCAAACGAGGACCGCAGTCACCGCCGTGCGCGGCTCGGTCGGAGGATGCCACCCCAGTCCGGCCGCGATGGCGATACAGCCGAATCCAATAGCCAGGCTGGCGAGGGGTCCGGCGATCGCGACCCAGAATTCTGTTTTCGCGTCCTTGGCATCCTCTTCGATTTGGGAAACACCGCCGAGTGCGAAAAGGGTGATCGACTTCACCTTCAATCCGCGCGCCTGGGCCACCAGCGAATGGGAGAGTTCGTGCAATAGCAAGGTGACAAAGAACAGAAGTGCGGTGAGCAACGCCGCGATCCAGACTCGGCCTGTGCTCCAACCGGGGTTGACGTGATGAAAACGCTCCCCGAGAGAGAACGCGATCAGAGCAGCAATGATGAACCAACTGTAGTGAAGCCCGATCTCGATTCCCGCGATTTTTCCCAGCTTAATGTTAGATTTCATCGGTGAACCTCCGCTTGTAGGGGTGGCCCGCGGACCAATCTCAGACTGAGGTTTTCATACACACCCTTGTGGCCCGCATTGGGAACAACTCCAAGGGTTGCCCCCTACGCCGCTACAGCTCAATGTGTTTCTCCGTTGCCTTCGCTTTTGCCGCTGCCGCCTTTGCCTGGAGTAATTCGACTTTAGCCCGGGCCTCGCGCTGCGCCGCCTCGCGTCGCTCTTTGGCATTTTGCAACAGCGCCTGTAGCCTCGAGTCGAGCTGGTTGATTTTTTCCTGGAGCTTTGTTTTTCGCTCCGCATGAGCTTGGGCGTGCTCTGCCTTCATTTGCGCAAGGTCGGCCTTAATAGCTGCAATGTGCTCATCATCGATGGTGTGTTTAACTTCTGAAAGGGCTCGGCGGAATACAGTGCCCCCTATGGCTTCCATCTGAGTGTCCACAGGACTAGTCGCGTCTTCTTCAATCTCCGCAACAACTGCCGCCCGGTTCGGCAAGAGAGCCCTGGCCACATCATCAACAAAGTCCTCAGCAACCCAGCCGTTATGCAGGTCCACCGCGCCGCCAGCAACTAACCCGACCGTACCGACGATACCAATGCCCGCGGGCCCGCCTAGTGCACCTAGAAGTGCTCCGAGTGCAGTTCCGACTAGAAGGCCAAACGGTCCCCGGTCATCAATCTCCCTCACCGTTACCGTGCAGTCGGGATTCTTCACCACTATCGCGTGGCGGTAAACAGTAAGACGGTCGTCGAGATCCAACTGCCGAAGCGCCTTCGCCCCTTCGTAGGCTTTGCTCTCGTCCTCGAATATTACTACCAGCATTCGTTGCATGATGGTTTCTCTCCTTCTACGAGCCTGCACGTCGGCATTCAATTGTTTCTCAAACTGCTTTGCGGCATCGGCGATACACCGCAGGAGGGCTACTACGGCCTAATGTGTGTTTCAGTCGCCTTGGCTTTGGCGGCCGCCGCCTTCTTCTGAAGCAGTTCGACTCTAGCGTGGGCCTCGCGCTCCGCTGCCTCGCGGCGCTCCTTGGCCTTTTGTAACTGAGCCTGCAGTCTCGACTCGAGCTGGTTAATTTTCTTCTGGAGCTTGGCTTTTCGCTCTGCATGAGCCTGGGCGTGTTCTGCCTTAATTTGCGCTAGGTCGGCCTTGATGGCAGCGATGTGATCGTCATGGATGGTGTGTCTAACCTCGGATAGGGTGCGGCGGAAAACAGTGGCCCCTATTGCCTCCATCTGGGTGTCCACAGGACCAGTTGTGTCTTCTTCAATCTCAGCAACAACTGCAGCCCGGCCGGGCGAGAGAGCCTTGGCCACATCATCAACGAAGTCCTCTCCAATCCTGGCTCTGTTCAAGTCGGCCGTGCCACCGGCAAAAAAGCCTACATTAGCGCCGATTGCCACACCGGGCGCACCTCCCAGCAGACCAATGAGGGCCCCCAGTGAAGTCCAGACAAGGGACTGGAACGGGCCTCGCGCATCACTTTGCTTGACCATCGTTGTACCGTCGGGGTTTCTCACCACCACCGCGTGCGCGTAAACAGTGATGCTACCGTCGAGATCCAACTGCACAAGTGCCCCCAACCCTTGTTGAGCTTTGCTCAGGTTATCAAAAACCGCTACCAGGATTCTGTCCATGATGATTTGCTATGCCTCCTTCAGCGTCTGGTTGACCGCATCGGCCAGAGCCTTGTCAAATGCTTCGACATCGGTATTCAGTTGCTTCTCAAACTGCTTCACGGCACGCTTGGTTGCGTTTTGCAGGGCCTCTTGCAACCTAGACCGGCCGACCACGATCAGAGTTGCCGTGCTCGCCTGAAGCGTTTCGCCAATCTCTTTCAGATCCGAACGCGACATTCCCGCCCAGAAATGCCCGAGTAGAGAGCCTGCAGCCGCGCCAGCCGCAAGTTCCCATACTAGGTACGGTGGGAAGAAGATGGCGATTAACGCTCCTACTGCCAAGCCACCCCATGCCCCGTACTGCGTCGGCATCTCGGTCTTGTAGATCTTCACCTGGCCGGTAGCGGCCTTGCTGATCACTGCAGCGTCGAACACGCCAATCACGCCGTCAAAATAAAGCTGCTTGACCTCTCCGTAGTCAGCCTTCGCGTTGTCAAAGCTTGAATAAGTCGCGACGTAAAGAAAAACCGGTTTGTTCGTTCTCTCTGCCATAGCTCCTCCTTGTATTGCGATTTGGTTTCTTGTAATCACTTTCCTTCAACAGTCACCGTGTCGCCGGATGCAACCTCGGTGGTAAAAGGGTCAATGGTTACGCCGTTGCGTTGTGCGGTCCGCCGGAACAGGCGGTACTTGGAAGTTGCAACATCGCGCACGGTTGTCTCCTCACTGACCTGCACAATGGACCGAACTTTGTCCGGACCGATAAGAGTTACGGACATCATTTTGGCTCCTCAGCGGTATGCTACCGCCAAGACAAGCACCGTGGCGTACGATGCCTTCATTCGCCTGGCAAGCTGCGAATGGCGGCGGCGAAAGCTACCAGGGCCCCGCCGTCAAACAAGAGGTCGACACCAATCACGATACCAACGAAGAAAGTGCTGGCTACGGGCCAATTCGCCAAAAGGTAGACGCCGAGAACCACGGCGACTATGCCGGAAAGGGCTGTCCACCCCCACCAGGGAAACTTGATGACACTCGCCCCGGCTGTCCGGAATAGCCCGCCGACGATGAAGAGCACAGCCAGCAGCATGGTCACGCCCTCCGCACCTGCGTTGGGGTGGCGGATCAGGAGGTATCCGATCCCTCCTCGAATGAGCGCGCTCAGAAGAAACAGGAAGAATATGGGCGCCGCGATAGCGAGAAACGAATTGATGAGCCAGAACACTCCGCTGATCATCAGAATCCAGCCCAACACCAGGATGGAAAAAGTGGTTGCCGTCTGGGCTTTGACTATGCAGGTGGCCCCCAGGACCATCAACAGGATTCCTATGAGGAGGAACCAGGCCCAGGATTTCCTAACTTCGGCTATTCCAGCCGCGAACGCATCAGAGATTTTCGACATTGCTTTCCTCCTTTTGCTCCTTTGATTCAGGCCGCGGCGCTCAGGTACGGCTGGGGAGGCAGTAGTCGGCCTACTTCCCAGGCGGCCAAGGGCTCCACTAAATAGTCCGTAGCTCCCAACTGCATGGCTTCTATATAGGAGCCCATGTCCAGGCATGGCGCCACGACAACAACGGGCCGGCTGCGATCAATCTCGATGGCCCGCTTGAGCACGCAGCTCCCCTCGAATTTAGGGGTTCCCTGACTCAGGATGACAAAGTCAAAGGATTCACTACCCACACAGCGGACACCCTCGCAATATGAGCGGCAGCGTCGGACCCGATACCCATACGCTTCGAGCATGGCGGCATAATATTCAAGCCCGTCGGGGCGCTCGTCCACTACGAGAGCTCTAGGTTCAGGAGAAATGGGATATCCGCCACTGATTTTCTGCTGGTCGCCTCTCCGCTCCATACGCCACCTCCGCGCCGGCTGCCTTCCTGCGCTGCGTCTTTCCGATTTGAGCTCCGTGTAGCGGCCGTCTCGCCCGCAGTTGCGCAGGGGAAGCTAAGATCAACGGGCGGGACGCCCGCGCTACACGACTTCAGGTGCTAAATGTGTTTCTCTGCTGCTTTGGCTTTCAAGGTTGCGGCCTTGGCCTTCAAAATCTCGATCTTGGCCTGCGCTTGTCGTTCTGCCGCCTGGCGTTGCGCCTTGGCTTTCTCCAGTTGAGCTTGGATCTTGGAGTCGAGTTGGTTCATCTTCTCCTGAATCTTTGCTTTCCGGTCGGCGTGCCCCTTGGCCTGCTCTGCCTTCATTTGCGCGAGATCGGCTTTCATGGCGGCGACGTTCTCGTCGTGGAGAGTTTGCTTTACCTCTGACAGTGCTCGCCGGTATACTTTCCCGCCGATCGCTTCCATGCGGCTATCCACCGGCGTCGTCCAGTCTTCCTGAATGTCCGCCACCAGAGCGAACCTGCTCGGTTGCAGTTCCTGTCTCACGTCATCAACAAAGTCTTCACCAACCCTGGCGTTGTTCAGGTCCACCGTGCCGCCGGCAAGTAAACCCGCCCCCGCGCCAATCGCGAGGCCAACCGGCCCACCAAGAAGTCCAATGAGGCTTCCCAGCGAGGTACCCACCAGAGTCCCCAGCGGTCCCGGGTCGTCGCCTTGTTTCAACGTTGTGGTGCCATCCGGGTTCTTGCCAATCACCGCGTAAGCGTAGACGGCAATACTGCCCTCGTTTTCCAGTTGAGAGAGCGCCTTTTTCCCGTCGTACGCCTTGTTTTCTGCGTCAAATACAACTACCAGCATTCTTTCCATGGTTTTGCTCCTTTTTGTTTTGCGGTCTCTTTCCATTTGCTGTCGGACCTTATCAGTGCAAGGCAATCGCCAAGGCCAAGCCATTGAAAGCACTGGCGCTTGGGCATCACAGACTCACAATCTCTTTCGCGAATTCGCGAAGTTCGTGAAAGCCTGCCGCCCAAGGGATTTGCTGTGGCGAATAGAGTTTCAGAGTGAAGCACTTAAGAAAACCTTCACCCGGCTCCCAACAACGTCCTCTCGCTAAGCTGCCCAAAGGAGAAATCGTCGCCCGTGATTTCAGCCCTTGCCCTGGGGAGGGAGGGGCCCGCTGTCCCAATGCACGTCATCGGGAGGCGGGCCGGGTGGAGGGTCATTTCTGGAGGGGAAGATTAAGGCTGGATGTAGTGGAAACTGTAAGCGGCACCAGGAGCTTCTGGATCGTGCGGTCCATCGCCTGACTCATCTCGGCTACCACTGCGGGTACGTTTCGCTTTTCTGAATCCTCCCACGCATCCCACGAGCACGATGATGACGGTGAACGCCACGCTTTTGACGAGGCCGCTGACCACGTCTCGCAACACCAGCGAGGTCAGCACGTTGTGAACATACAGCTTCAGACCCAGACGTGTGCTGAAGAACATGAAAATCCAACCCGCAAAAATGCCGCAGACAGTGCAGACGGCGGTAAGGCAAGGTACGGTGATGAGACCGGCAAGCAGCTTCGGCGCCACGACGAATTCGATCGGGTCAAAGGCCATCACCTTGAGAGTGTCGATTTCTTCGGTCGCCAACATGGTCCCGATCTCGGCAGAGATTGCGGAACCCGACCGTCCGCTGACCGCAATGGCCGTGAGGAGCGGGCCTACTTCGCGTGTGAAACCGATGGCGACGAGTGGGATCACGAGGCTCATGGCGCCAACCCGGCGCAGCTCCGAGGCCCCTTGCAGGGCGAGGATGAAGCCGCAGCACATCGCCAGCAGTCCCACCATGGGAACCGCCTCGACCCCGATCTGCAACATCTGAACGATGGAAGCCTTCCAGCGATAGCGGTTTCCCCTGAAAGGGAGCGTTGTGGGCAGCGCTCGAACCGCGGACCAAAAGCCAATACTCAGGCCTCCGACATAGTCCAGCCGGTCGAGAGTTGCCCTTCCCACGCTTTCAACCGCTTCGGTGAATTTCGCCATCAAGAAACCCTTGAGATGGAGGAATGGTCCGTCCCCCCACCTGTTTCGAAGAGATGCAACAGCCCCGTGACCTCGAGCAAATGGCGGGGACCATCGCGCACCCCTCGCACCTGCAAATTCGTGTGGCGCTGACGCGCAATCCGGAGTGCCTCGATCAGCGTAGCGATCCCGGAGCAGTCGATATAGCTCAACCCCGACAAGTCGATGATGAGGGTCGGGAGGAACCCCCGGCTGAGCAGCGCAAGGAGCTCTTTGCGAAGCCCAGGCGAAGAGTCGACCCTGACCCGTCCGCCCAGGCAAACGACTGCTGCACCCTCAGTATCTGTCACCTCGATACTTAAACCTTCGGTAATGGTGGACTCCGTAGCCGTCAAGGCTTTTCTCCTCGATTGGGTGTTTCCTCTTTTCCACAAGGCAACTTAAGCGCCATTAGTAAGCTCCTGAAAACATGGGAACTCGTGCTTCACGAAGTCGCAATCGTTTCGTGAATTCGCGAAGCTCGTGAAAGTCTATGCCGGGTTTGTTGAAATTAAGTCCCTGGCACCCTGTTGAGTCAGTCACTTACAGCCTTCCTTCTTTGTGGAATGCGGGTTGCCCAGCAAGGAGACGAACGTCGCGTGCGACGTTGACCGTTAGGAATAAGAACATGAACAAAGCCAGGAAGAGTCCATCGAGAATTTGCACCGGCCCAACGGCGCAGTTGGCGAGTTTGCACAGTACGACAGCAAACCTGGTGCTCTACCGTCTTTATGCTACTCGCGTCATCGCCTGCTCCTGTATGAGTCCAGCGGAGGCTGCGTACCGCAACGCTCAGTACGAGTTGTTTGGAATAAAAGCAAGATGGGTGAGGAAAAATGGAACCGGTAAGAGGGTACCGCTTTGGGCACAGTCGGGCCGACCTGAAGGGTTATGGGCTGATTGCTACCTACAACTGCCTCTCGAAGGGAACTCTTACAGAATGAAAGCAAACTCGTATCACGGTGGTTGGCTGAACTGAACCGAGAATGGACGAGTGCTCGTGCCTCTGTACAAGATCGCGTGCGCCAACGTCGCAATATAAGCTCCCGACTGAACTCGATCGCAAATCCTCGGGTCAGGACGCTAGACGGCTTTGAAGCTGTATTTGTTGATCTTCATTGCCCGGATCTTGGATTCAAGAGTTGAGGGGGGGATTCCGAGCTTGGCGGCTGCGCCCAAAGGGCCCGACACTTGACCGTGCGCTTCCGCCAAGGCAGCGCCAATCATTTCCCGTTCTTCTATCGTCGATTTTCTGAAAGAGGGGTGCGGGGCGGGTTCGGTGAGGAAGTACTCGTGAGTCAGCCAATCCTTGCTGACCGAGAGCTCCCCCTTTTCGTACACAACCACGGACCGTTCAATTACATTCTGCAGCTCCCTGACATTTCCTGGCCACGCGTACTGTACCAGCGCCTCCATCGTCTGGGAGGAAATCGCCTCAACCGTCTTGTGCATCCTCCGGGCGAATTGTTGGACGAAATGCCGAACCAGCAAGGGAATGTCTTCCCGGCGTTCGCGCAAGGGAGGAACAGAGATCGGGAAGACGTTCAGGCGGTAGTAGAGATCCAGCCGGAACTGTTTCTGGACGACCATTTCCTCCAGGGCACAATGCGTCGCAGCCACGATTCGAACATCGACTTTCTTCGTTTGTGCGCTGCCCAGGCGCTCGAATTCCCGCTCCTGCAAAACCCGCAGAAGCTTCGGCTGAAGATCCAGCGGGATATCCCCGATTTCGTCCAAGAACAATGAACCTTGGTTTGCCAGCTCCAGCCGCCCTATCTTCTGCGTTATAGCCCCCGTAAAGGCGCCACGCTCGTGCCCAAAAAGCTCGCTCTCAAGCAGCCCGGTGGGAATGGCGGCACAGTTGAGCTTGATGAACGGTCGGTTCTTCCGTGAGCTGCAATTGTGAATGGCGCGGGCGATCAACTCCTTTCCCGTACCGGTCTCACCGAGCAGCAAAACCGTAGAATCGCTAGGAGCCACAGTTCGCACCAGTTCCAGGACCTGCTTCAGCGCCCGGCTGTTCCCAACGATCTGCATCTGCCCAAAATTCATCTCGCTGCGGGTCTCTTGTTTACCATCGGAGGCGATGCACTGCCGTATGGCGTTCAGCAGGTCCTCGTCATCGAAGGGCTTCGTCAAAAAGTCGATAGCACCTGCTTTGACCGCGCGCACCGTCATGGGAATGTCGCCGTGGCCAGTGAGAAATATGATCGGGATCTGATCGCCCGATTTCGCCAGCTCCTGTTGCAAGTCGAGTCCGCTTAGCCCGGGGAGATTTACATCCAGAACTAGACAGCTCGGTATTTCAGGTCGAGGCGTTCCCAGGAACTCCTGTGCTGACGTAAAAGTTCTTGCCTTCAGCCCGGCGGAGCGAATCAGACCTGCTACACCTTCCCGCGCCGACGGATCGTCATCCACCACGTAAACCAAAGCTCCAGTGTCACTCATGGGGCCTCCTAGGTTTAGCTGTTATGGTTATGGTTCGATCTTAAAATTGAAGCCGCGTGGACCGCATCAAGCAACTCATCGTCGCTAAATGGCTTAGCCAAGTACGCGACCGTCCAATCGGAGGAAGCCTCTGCCCTTGCTCGGTCGTCAGATGCGTGCGCCGTAATGAAGACCGCCGGCACTTTACAATTGCTGGCCAGCAGGTGACGGTGGAGTTCGATTCCGCTCATTCCCGGCATGCGCACGTCTAATATGAGGCAGTCCAGCTTGTTCGGATGAGCCGAGTTCAAGAATTCCTCCGCCGAGGCGAACACCGTCACCGCCATGCCGACGGACCTGATCAAGCTCTCGAGCGATTCCCGCACCGCAACGTCATCATCTACCACTGCGACAAGAGGTATCATCGATCCTCCATACTCTTGAATAGCAGCGGTGGAAAGGAAAATCAATTACACCTTGGTATTAGATCCACCGGCGTGAGCCCTGACTGCCCTTAGGATGGTTTTCGAGACCTAACCCCCAGCTTGTCCGCCATTCTCACCAGGTCCGCCAATGAATCAGCGCGCATTTTGCGCATCACATGCCCACGGTGAACCTTGACGGTGACTTCGCTTATCTTCAGTTCGGCCGCAACCTGCTTATTGAGGAGCCCGGAAACCACTTGCTGCATAACTTCCCGCTCTCGCGGGGTCAGCGACTCATAGCGACCCTGCAACTCAAGCATCTCCGCGTGCCGCCGGCGGGCAAGCTGATCGCGTTCGACAGCCTCTTCAATTGCCCCTAAGAGGTCCTGCTCATCGAAGGGTTTGGTTAGAAACTCAACTGCCCCCGCTTTCATGGCCTGCACGGAGGCTGGGATATTGCCATGGCCTGTCAGGAAAACGATGGGGATCTCCAGTTGGAGTTCGGCCATCCGCTTCTGCAAGTCGAGCCCGCTCAGCCCGGGCAGTTGCAGGTCCAAGATCAAACAACTTAGCGCCTCAGCCCGAGGGCAAGCCAGGAATTCCTGGGCGGTGGCGAAGGTCTCGACCCTCCACCCCGCCGACCGGATCAGAGTCTCGAGACCTTCCCTAACCGAGAGGTCGTCGTCCACAATCGCGATAACTGCATCAGGCTGCCGTATTTGATTCTTCATCGTGGTACTTCGGAAGGCTGAAGTGGAAGATTGTGCCTGGGCCGTCCTTGGCCGCCGCCCATAACCGGCCTCCATGCGCCTGAAGAATGGAACGGCTGATCGAAAGTCCCATGCCCATGCCCCCGGGCTTCGTCGTGTAGAACGGGTCAAAAATCTTGTCTAGCGTGTTCGGGTCAATACCTGGCCCCGAATCTTTAACCGTTACCTGCACCTGGTCCGCATCCATGTTCCGGGTGGTGATCAGGAGTTCACGTCCCCGCTCCTCTACGCTGCTCATCGCTTCGATCGCATTCATGACCAGGTTCAGCACCACTTGCTGCAACTGCACTCGATCCCCTGAAATAGGTGAAAGGTCGTCCGCAAACTGCGTGCGAATGCTCACGCTCTTTCTTTTCGCTTCGTCCCCTATGAGGGCCAGGACTTCCCGGATTATTCCATTCAGATCGAGTTTTTCACTTGGTGCCGCAGCCCTTTTGACCAGCGCTCGAACGCGGGCTATCACTTCACCGGCTCGCTTCCCGTCGCGCACGATCCGGCGGGCGGCTTCCCGGGCTTCCTCCAGGTTAGGCACGTCTCCGGCCAGCCAACGCAGGCAAGCGCTGCCGTTGCTCACTACACCCGACAGCGGCTGGTTAACTTCATGAGCGATCGAGGCAGCCAGTTCCCCCATGATGTTCACCCGGTTGATGTGGGCGAGATCCACCTCGAGTTGACGCAGCCGCACTCGCTCTTCCTCGGCACGCTTCTGTTCCGTCACATCGATCGAGGTGCCGACGTATTCAACTGCCTCTCCGTTATCGTCGAGAACCGGATGGCCGACTGCGTGGATGTGCTTGACTGTTCCATCGGGCAGCACGATCCGGTGGTCATGCTCGTACTCCATGTTTGCAGCCGCTGCCCTAAGCAGCAGTTCACGCGTGCGGTCGAGATCCTCCGGGTGGATTCGCTGCCAGAATGTTTCGGTGGATGGTACACCTTCCTGCGGATTTAAGCCAAAAATCCGGAACATTTCCTCGGACCAGTAAAGCGACTGGCGAGTGCAAGCGCTCCAGGCAAAACTCCCCGTGTGGGTCAACCGTTGCCCTTCAGCCAGATAAGCCTCACTTCTCTGTAGTGCCTCCTCAGCGCGTTTGCGCTCGGTAATATCCCGCACGAGGGCTAAGTTGTAAGCCCGGCCGTCATATTCGAAATAATTCGCGCTGATCTCGACCGGGAAAGCGCGGCCGCCCCGGGTTCGGTGGCGGCTTTCGAGACTCAGCGACTGCTGCGCCTTAAGGTCGCGCCAATGCTCGGACCAACGCTTCGCCGAGAACTCAGGATCAATATCCGATACGCCCATGCCGAGCAATTCCGCACGGCTATAACCCAGAACGCGGCAGGCCTCGTCATTGACGTAATGAAGACGCCCCTTGTCGTCTGTCAGAAAGGCGGCTTCGCGTACTTTGTCCAGGGCGAAACTGAGGAGGGCAACTTCCCGCTCTGCCTGTTGGCGTGCGGCCCGGGATCGCAGGGTGACGATGCCGAACGCCAAGTCGGCAGCCAACTCCTCAAGCAGCCGAATCTCTTCCGGCGTAAAAGCGTTCGGCTGGGCGGAATAAATGCTGAGACTGCCGAAGGCGCTCGAGTGTTCATCCTTGAGCGGAAGGGCGATGGCGGAGCGAATATCGCGCAGCACAGCGCTCTCCCGCCAGGGCGCCAGTCGAGGATCCGTGGCGAAATCCTGAATACAGCAGCTTTTCCCGTTGCGGATGGCCGTTCCAGTAGGGCCGCGCCCAAGCTCCGTGTCGGCCCAAGTAAGGCCAAGGCTTGTGAGATATCCCTCCTCGGCTCCGGTCCACGCGGCAGGGTGCACGCTTTTGGCCTCGTCGTGTTCGGCATAGCCCACCCACGCCATGCGGTAGCCGGCCTCCTCGCAGACGATCCGGCAGATTTCATCGAGTAAGCTCTGCTCGTCGGTGGCGCGCAGGAGGCTCAGGTTGCAGTTGCTGATGGCTCGTAGTTCGCGATTCAAACGACGCAACGCCTCCTCCGCCTGCTTGCGCTCGGTGATGTCGTTGTTAGTCTCCAGGATCGCAACCGGCGCACCTGGCTCGCCCCGCTGCAGAGACCAACGGCTCGCCACCACTAGCCGGGTTCCGTTCTTCTTGGTTTGCACAAGCTCGCCTTCCCAACGACCTGTACGTATTACTTCTGCTTTGATTTGTTTCAGAGGGGTCGGGAAAGCGGTCTTCAACAGGTCGTGAACTACTCTGCCCACCGCTTGCTCTGCGGTCCAGCCGTACTGCTCCTCGGCGCCGCGATTCCAGTACTTGATCGTTCCCTCCATAGTCATCACAAAAATGGTGTCGTGCGTGAGGTTGAGGAGATTTGCCTGCTCCTGGAGAGTATCCGCGAGCTGCTTCAACTGCGTTGCCCTTGCGCGGAGCCGCGTTACACGCAGCCAATGGATACTGCCGGCCAACAGCACGATGCCGGCCAGGAGAACCAGCCGGAACCACAGCGTCTGGTAAAAGTGCGGCCGGAGCGCGAAACGCACGCTGGCCCCCTGATTGTTCCAAGTGCCGTAGCTGTTTGCCGCAACTACTTGAAACGAGTATTTTCCGGGAGCCATGTTGGTGTAGTGAGCGGTGCGTCGCGTCCCGGCATCCACCCAGCCCTTATCAAAGGGCTCGAGCCGGTACCTGAAGCGCGTTCTTTCCGGGGCAGAGAGGCTCAGGGCCGTGAAGCGGAAATCGAAGGTGCGGTTGCCGGGGGGTACGGAAGTCTGGCCGTCGCGCGCCAGCGTCAACTTGTTTGCCCATGCCTCCTCCAACACCACCGGCGGAGGAAGGCGATTGCCCGCCGTGGGGTCAATAGCCACCACGCCGCGCAGGGTGGGAAACCATATCTGCCCGTCGGTAGTTTTCCAGCCTGCCGGGCTCCCATCATTGGATTCGCTGCTCCTCATGCCTTCGGCGACCCGGTAGGAGACAGGCAAAACAGAAGAGATTCTCCCGTCGACGAAATCATATAGCTCCTTCAGACGGAGGCGAAAGATACCCTGATTGGAGCTGACCCAGAGATTGCCGTTGCCGTCATCCAGGATGCCCAGCAGCATGTTGCTGGGCAGACCGTCCTCGGTGGTGATCGCCTTAAACCGGCCGTCCCGCAGACGGTTCAATCCCCCGCCGTAGGTTGCAACCCAGAGAGTCCCGGTCGAATCTTGGTGGATGTCATACACGGTGTTGTTGGACAGACCTTGCTTCTGGTCGTACAAGACGGTTTTGCTGCCGCGCACGTACCGGAGCCCTTCGAGGCCGCCCAACCATAAGCCACCGCCTAGGTCCTCGGTGATTGCGCGCACATCAGAGGTGCCTGGGACCTGCTCCAATTTCCCATCGCGAAAGTGGTAAAGCCCTCCGGGACGCTCCTCGGTCAGCGCACCGATCCAAAGCGTGCCCTCCCGGTCCTGAAAAATGGCTTTCACGGCAGGTGCTTCAACCTTGAAATGGGTCAGCACGCCCGACCGGAGGCGATACGCCCCGCCATATCCGCCGAACCACACGTCGCCATCGCGTGTCTGGGCAATGGTGAGAATGTTCACCACGCCCGGGAAAAGATGGAACCGATGCCCATCGAACCAGTAGAGCAAATCTCCGCCGAGCCAGATGCGGCCTTCCCGGTCCTGAAACACCGTACTAAAGCTGGAGTCCGAGAGACCTTCGTCCTTTCCGTAGGCTGTCAAAGGGGCTGGGCGGAGACGAGCCAGCCCGGTCCCAATCATTCCCACCCATAGGTTGCCCTCTCGATCCACCAGGAGGTTGCGCACCTTGGGCAACTCGGCGCCATTCGCAGGCAAGGATAGTGGCTCGGGAGGACTGAGCCTCCCGCCTACAATCCGAACGAGTCCGGCTGGGGTGAGCAGCAGCAATTCCCCATCCGTATCTTTCGCCATAGCCAGGATGCTTTGCTCGGGATACGCGCCCGTCAATCGGCGCCGCTCAATTGGCGGCAGCGGTACGTCGGAGAATACCCCCTGGTAATAGCGCACAAGACGATAGGCGTCGCGTGCAGCAATCCAGATACTTCCGTCGCGAGCTTCTTGAACAAGAAAAACGCTCGGCTTGAGGACATTCAGGGTCGCGACGGAGCCGTCGGCCCCGAAACGCAGAACTTCTTCCCCTGAGCGGAACCACATGCTTCCGTCCCGCGCCTGGAGGTAAAATTCCCTGACCGCTTTCCCCCGGTGAGTGGGGTAAGCTTCCAGCTTCGCGCCCGCAAAATGTGCTACGCCCCGCGACGTGTTGATCCACACGTTCCCTTCAGCATCCCCGCGAATGGAGCTGATGAACCCGCTCGGCAAGCCGTCGCGCTCGGTATATGTGGTGGCTACACCATCATGCAGCCGGGTGAGACCGCCGTCCACAGTGCCGATCCACAACACTCCGGAGCGGGTCTCGTACAGAGAGAGAATCTGATCACTGCCGAAACCTGGCGTATCCGCCGAACCGAAAACCGTGAAGCGCTCGCCATCAAAGCGCGCGAGCCCCCCGAATGTGCCTATCCAGAGATAGCCGCGATGGTCTTGCACTATCGCATTCACCGAGTTCTGCGGCAGACCTTGCTCCGTTTGCCAAACCGTGCTGACGTACTGCGGAGGTTGGGACTCTGCTTTTACGTGAGCGATTAATAGACTAACAAGCAGCCCTGTAGCAATAGCAATTGCGATCCGATGCTTCCATTGATGCTGCATGATTTCCCCTCGAGTTTCCTCGACCGGTTTCATGGATACGGCCCGCAGGAGTTGAACTGATCGTTGTTTACCCTCGTTCTTTTCGCTTCGTCCTCGACGAGGCGACCAGCGTACACATGAGGTCTTGCTCCAAGCACGGAGCCGGTGAGCTGGATCGGTTGGTGACTTTGGACGCTTTCACCGGGGGCTCCTCCACGAAGTTCGGCATGATCATGGGGAGCATCCATAGCATTCTCCCTCCCTGGAATTGACGTTGGCGGCGAATCTTATCACAGTCAGACAAGGCACACCACATGCTTGGCGTGGAGGCGGCAACTTCGGAATACTGTGGAGTCACGCCGGCAACCAAAGCAGTGGTGCGAGACCAAGTGCGGCCAATCCTATCAAGAGACACAAGCTCTGAATGCCTGTCTTGCGGTCGGCCATGGCGTAAGCATAAATCCCCTTGACGAGATTGTTACTGGCCGCTGCAATCACAATACTCGCTGATCCGACCGCCAGAGGAGTGAGCGTGGGCGTCGCTTGAGTTATGCCCATGATAAAGGGATCCACATCCGTAACCCCCATGATTGCCGCCAGCCCATAAATCCCGGCTCTTCCCAGGTGCACAACCGTCAAGTGGGTCACCACGAGCATGGCGAGGAAGAAGATTGCGAAGAGAAAAGCCGCGCGTAACTCGAGCGGATTTGGGGGCTCGAACTCTCTCCTGACCGCCTCAGAACGGTCGTCGGGCCGGCGGGACCAAATCCAGCCCGCTGCGAGGGCCACGAAGGCCAGCCCGACGAATGATGGAGCCAATCTGATCATCAGATTCCAGTTGAATAAGCCCAGCAGTATAACCAGGCGCAGGTACATGACACCGGACGCCATCAAGATGGCGCCCGAAAAAAGGTGCGGCTGGTCCTCGCGCAAGGCTCGCTTGGCCAGGGCCACTGTCGTCACGGTCGAGGAGTACGCTCCACCGAGGATCGCCGTAAGTAACACTCCGCCTTTTGGCTTCGTCAGCTTTTGCAGGACGTAGCTGCCGTACGAAACCGTGCTCACAGCGGCGACGACGAGCCATGTTTTAAACGGATTGATCTGGAACGGCCCAAAGGCCTGATTGGGGAGGATCGGCAGAATGACGGCAGTGAGAAGAAGAAACTTGGTGAAGGTAAAAATCTCTTCAGAAGCAACACGCTTGGTGAGGCCCTCCAGTGCGGTCTTCAATTCCAGCAGGAGGGCGCTGGCGACGCTTAGCGTGGTGGCAACCCAGAAGTGTCCCTGATAAACAAGCCCGCCGACTATGTAGATGGTCAAGGCAGACACCTCTGAGGTGATGCCGGCGACCGTGGACGTGGTGAGCTTGTGCCAGTAAGAGAGAAACAGAAAGCCCCCCACCACGGCAAAGCCCAAGGTGAGCGGCAGAAGCTGCCCGCCCCCAAGAAGAGCCATGGCATAACCGATCAGCCCGATCAGGGGGTATGTGCGCACGCCGCCGAATGCGGTGTGGTCGCTAGCGGCTTTATGTTCCTCCCGCTCCGAACCGACCAGCAGCGAAAGGGCTAACACCAAAAGGATTTTCACTGACTCTGGCGGTAGCCACTGGAAGAATTTCAATAGCATGGTGGCGGACTACCTCTTCCCTAATGCATTGACTCGGCGGAGATTATCTAATATTGCCTCCCCAAATACTAGAGCAGTACGGGTTTCTTCCGAGCACACGCAATAACCTAATCCTTGAATGAAAAGCTGGCCGCCACTATAATCGACAACCCGGACGCGGATTCTACTAAACCTGTGCTGATGCCGGCTACACATGCAAACGCCCCAGAGTCACCCGCTGCGTGAATCGGACCACTCATGAAATTCAGCGTTCTCGCACTTGATTATGACGGAACCATTGCCCGGGAAGGAGTCCTGGATCCTGAGGTCAGGGCAGCCATCGCCGATGTGCGGGCGCAAGGAATTACCGTCGTCATTGTAAGCGGCCGCACTCTGTCCGATTTGCAACGCGTGGCTGGAGATCTTGGGTTTGTCAACGCTGTGGTAGCGGAGAATGGCGCAGTTCTCTGCTTCCGCAATGGTCATTCGCGGCTGCTCGGTCAACCTCTCCCCGAGCTCTTCCTTGCGGAGCTGAAACGCCGCGGAATCGCTTTTTCGACCGGCCAGTGCATCGTAGAAGCAGACGCTTCGTTCGCTCAATCGATCTTGGCGGTCATTAGAGAACTCGAACTCCCACTCGTGCTGCTGTTCAATCGAAGCCGCCTGATGGTTCTTCGCCAGTCGGTAAGCAAAGCCACGGGACTACGCGCCGCGCTCAGCGCGCTCCGCCTTTCGGCTCACAACGCGATCGGGATCGGCGATGCCGAGAACGATCATGACCTGTTAATGGCCTGCGAGCTGGGCGTAGCCGTCTGCTGGGGCAGTCGCGCTCTTCAGGCTGTGGCGGATGAGGTTCTCCAGGGTGACGGTCCAAGCGCTGTGGCGACTTACATTCGGCAAGCTGCAAGAACCGGGAGACTCCCCCCTGATCTGCTCCGCCGCCACTCTATCACGGTCGGTACCGCTGCGGACGGTCATACCGTGGCGCTTCCGATTCGTGGTTACGACGTCCTCATCACCGGAGGCCCGCAATCGGGCAAGTCCTGGGCCACGGGGCTTCTCTGCGAACTGTACATTCTCCAAGGCTACTGTGTGTGGGTAGTGGACCCCGAAGGGGATTACAGCACCCTGGAATCGCTCCCCGGCGTAGTGCTCATGGGGGGCGGGACCTCTCCCCCGGCGTCCGGCGAGCTGGAACAGGCCCTTCGATATCCTGATATCAGCGTGGTGGTGGACCTGTCGCGAGTGTCGTTCCAGGAGAGGCACGATTATCTGAATTCGCTATTGCCGATGCTGGCTTCCCACCGCCGCTCCACAGGCTTGCCGCACCGCATCGTCATCGATGAAGCTCATTACTTTCTTAACGCACCGAACGTCCTTCAGTTGTTGGATTTCGACTTGGGTGCTTACACGCTCGTCACCTACCGTCCGTCGGACCTGTATCCGGAGCTTCGCAAAGCCATTGACTACGTTGCTGCCACTCGGGTGACGGACCCGCGGTCGTTGGACGCCTTGGTGGCGATGTCCGACGGCGGCGCTAGCGCCGGCCCTGAATTGAAGAAGGTTCTCCCAAGCCTGAGCCTCAATCAGGCGGCGATTCTTCCGGGGCCTCTTACGGGAGGAAAGCTGGTGCCATTCAAGCTTTTGCCCCGGCTCACCCTGCACGTCCGTCACCGGGTCAAGTATTTCGATGTGTCGGTCAGCGAAAAACAAGGATTCGTGTTTACAAGCAACGGCAATGCAGTGCGGGCCCCGGCTCGCAGCTTAAGAGAGTTTGTATCCGCAGCAACAAGCCTTCCTCCCGAAGTGCTTGACGGACACGCCAAACGGGGCGACTTCTCGCGTTGGATTTTGGACGAATTCCGCGATCATACGCTCTCCTCAAGAATTCGCAAAGTGGAGGAGCAGTATCGCCTGGGTCACATCCGTAATCTCGGGCATGCACTTGCAGCCTTAGTTCGGGAACGCTATGACCTGCCTTCGAATATCAACGTGCCCGGATAGACGACGTCTTCCTGGCATCAGCGCGCTTCTAAGGCGGTGCGGGGATCCGGCAGGAAGGTCCATTCCAACACTGCCGGTCACGTGCTGCTGCTCTGGCGCGGTCTACGAGATTTGTCGATCGAGGTGTTCAACTGGCTTATCGGATTCCACCTTCTTGTGAATTGCCTCGGCCTCGACCTTGACCCGGCAAGATTCACAGATAGGTTGTTTTGATGCTTTGCCACACATGATACAAACTGAGCCGTGCCGACCGTCCGATCGCTTCATGTTGCCTCCTCCTATAGCCCACGCTACTTCCTTCTCGCGGCCTGTTATCAGGATGACCCGGGGTTGCGGCCCATCTTGGTTTTCAATTTCATTGCCTCCGTCGTGTTGATGGACCGAGACGCGGAGGGGCGGCCCTTGTGGCCGCCCCAGAGCAACCGCACAGGTTGCCCCTACAAGCGGCCCTTCTACGCCGAGGTCGGCTGCGGCTGCGACAACAGCCGATCCAAATCCGTCCGGTATAACGTTTCCTTGCGCATCAGTTCCGCCGCAACGCGCTTCAAATCTTCCTGCCGCTGGGCCAGAATCCCCTTCGCCCGCGTATATATTTCCCCAGTGATGCGCCGTGCTTCTTCGTCGATCATCTGGGCAGTTTGTTCACTGTAATTGCGCTGCTCGCTGGCAAACGGACTTTGCAGAAAGCGCGCCGCGGTGGGGATACCCCAGGTCATCGGGCCGAGTTCGGCGCTCATGCCAAAACGCGTCACTACCTGCCGCACCAACTCCGACGCTCGCTCCAGGTCATTGGAGGCGCCGGTGGAGACCACTCCCTGGTAGATAATCTCTTCGGCGGCGCGCCCGCCCAGCATCACCGCGATCTGGTCTTCGATCTCCGGCTGGGTCATGAGGTATTTTTCGTGCAAGGGCAGTTGCAGCGTGTAGCCTAAAGCCCCGATCGTGCGCGGGATAATCGACACGCGATGCACCGGGTCGGCGTGCTTCACCGAAAGCGCCACCAGCGTATGTCCTGTTTCGTGATGGGCCACCCGCTCCTTCTCATCCGCGCTCATCACTTGTTTCTTCTTCTCCAGCCCCAGCATCGCCCGGTCAATGGCCTCCTCGAAGTCACGCATCTCGACTTCGGCCGCCCCGCGTCGCGCCGCCAGCAACGCCGCTTCGTTCACGATCGTCGCCATGTCCGAACCCACCATACCCGGGGTCCGCGCAGCAACCACGCTCAGGTCCGCATTTGCTGCCAGCTTAACCTTGCGCGCATGCACGCGCAGGATCGCCTCGCGTCCCTCGAGGTCGGGCCGATCCAGGGTCACTTGCCGGTCGAATCTCCCGCCGCGCAATAAGGCTGGGTCCAACACTTCCGGCTCGTTGGTTGCTGCCATGATGATCACGCCTTCCGAAGTGTCGAAGCCATCCATCTCCACCAGCAATTGATTCAGTGTCTGTTCCCGTTCATCATTGGTGAACACTCCTCCCATGGAGCGTGATTTCCCGATGGCATCCAACTCGTCGATGAAAATGATGCACGGCGCCTTACTTTTCGCCTGCTCGAAAAGGTCGCGCACCCGCGCCGCGCCCACGCCGACGAACATCTCCACAAATTCTGAGCCCGAAATGGAGAAGAAGGACACCCCCGCCTCGCCCGCCACCGCTCTGGCCAGAAGTGTTTTGCCCGTGCCCGGCGGCCCTACCAACAGCACGCCTCGGGGAATCCGCCCGCCGAGCGCTTGGTACTTCTTTGGGTGCTTGAGAAAATCGACCACTTCCACCAACTCGGCCTTGGCTTCATCCACGCCCGCGACATCCTCGAAGGTGACTTTGATCTCCTCTGATTGATCGTGAATCTTGGCGCGGTTCTTGCCAAAGGTCAGCGGTCCCCCGGATTGCTTCATCTGCCGCATGCCCACTGCGTAGATCCCCGCCATAATCAGCAGCGGCAGCACCCAGGAGGCTAGCGCGTAGAGCCATCCCGAGCTGGTATCCATGTGTCCCGAGAATTTCACCCCGTGCGCATCCAGTTCCTTCAGCAGCGTGCTCTCCTCCATCCCCGGCAGACGTGTGGCCTTCAGCATATGCGCGGGGGCCGGCTGGCCCGAGTTCGGTTTCTCCTCTTTCAGGACTCCCAGCAACGTCTTTTCCGTAATCTGAACCTCGGCCATGTGCCCGGCGCGAACCTCCGCCAGAAAATCGCTGTAGGGGACTTCCTTTGGGCCGGCGCCGACAATGGCCCTGTTGAAGATATATATCAGCGCCAACGCCGCCAGCACGTTCGCTAACGTAAACAACCACTGATTCTTTTTGCTTTTTTCCATGTTCGACCTCCAAATTGATGATCATTCCCGGTTCACTGCTTGGGCGTGCTGAAATCGACCTTAGGGGCTACCCGCGCGCCTTCCGAAGCTGCGAAGTAATCGTTGTTTCGCTGGAACCCAGCCCAGCCAGCAAAAATGTTGTTCGGAAATAAGCCGATGTAGGTGTTGTAATCCTGCAGGGCCTCGTTGTACCGGCGACGCTCCACGGCAATGCGGTTTTCAGTTCCCGCCAGCTCGTCTTGAAGGGCGCGGAAGTTCTGATCGGATTTGAGATTGGGATAGTTCTCGGCGATGGCCAGCAACCGGCCGATGGCGCCATCCAATTGGCCATTCGCGGCGATCTTCTCGCTGGGCGTCCGGGCGTTCATCAGACCGGTGCGGGCATTGGCGATATCCCCGAACACCTTCTGTTCCTGTTGCGCGTACCCTTTCACCGTCGCCACGAGATTGGGAATTAGGTCCGCACGGCGCTGAAGCACGACATCCACCTGCGCCCAAACTTGTTTGATCGCTTCGTTTTTGCGCACCATCTCATTGCGGCTGCTGACGTAAGCTCCTCCCACAATCAGACAGATCAGCGCCAGCACTCCGAGCACAGTCAGTAGAATCCTCATATTGGTTCGCCTCTCTTAACGGAAAGCAGGTTGGTTCCCATCGGCTGCTCCAATCTTGTAACGAGCCCTCCCAGTGGCCGATCTGCGTTCATGTTCGTTGCTCCCTAAGCATGCTTTGAGGGATTGCTCACCAGCTTCCGCCGGCTCCACCCCCGCCGGAGGAACCTCCGCCGAACCCTCCGCCGCCGCCAAACCCGCCCCCACCCCATTTGCCGGATCCCCCCGACCTCCGCCTCCAAGGAACAAGGAGAACAAGAGCCAAGGGCCGAAAACCATGAAGAGGATCCCCACCAGCACCAGAAGGACGAGAAAACCGACTATCTCCCCCGTTGTTACGTGCGACTCCTGTCCCTCGCTTTGATCGCTGGGTGGAGGGGCGGCGGGAGACTGGGGCAGGCTATCCAGCGAGACATGACTAGCCTGCGCGATCACCGCCGCGATTTGGCTCACGATTTGTGCGGCAGCATGGTTGTAATCGCCCCGTCGCAGAACCGGGACCATATCGCGGCCAAAGCCGCCCACTTTGCCGTCGGGAAGAATAGGCTCGAGTCCGTACCCAACCTCCGTCCAATATTTGTGATCGTCGACCGCTAGCAGCACCATCACGTCTCGGTCCGTTCCCTTGTAGCCCACTCCCCACTTCTGGAAAAGGTGGTTCGCGAAGTCTTCTGCAGAATCGCCCTCCAAGGATTTGATCGTGACAACCGCGATCTGGGCCTTGGCTTTCTGGTCAACTTCCCCGCACAGTCGCATCAGTTCTTCTGCGGTCGCCGTGTCGAGCACACCGCCAAAATCGTTGATGTATCCATGCGCATCAAGTTTCTGCCACTGCTCCGCATGGGCGGCCATGACGGGTACGAGGGCGAGTGAAAGAAGAACTAGTGCTACAAAAGCTCGGGTGCCAAAAGTTCGAGAAGCACCGCGTCCGCCCAGTCGTTTTCGAGATGTTGACCAGAAAATCATGGCACTCGGCTCACTACATTCTTTCCCGACTCTGCACGGTGCAAGACAGAGTCCATTCATAAGCTACTGAAAACACGTGGACCCACGCCTGGTCATTTCGCGATTTTCGCGAATTTGCGAGGTTTTGGTGAGTTCCCTCGAGTTGACATTTTGCGAATCTCCAAATTGCCTCAATAGGTTGCACGGAACCAGCAGTGGAAGCGGCTTTGGCCACGCGGTTGCCTTCACTATTTGTAGTTGGCAGGTGCCAGATGCTTAAGGTCACGGTTTTCAGTGGCGGGACAGAGGGCTCAGCAAGCAGCTTCTGGTCAGAAGATCGCGGTTGACCTCAGTGGGATCACGTTGATCGACTCGAACGGGAAAGCGGTTCTCATGAACATGAACGGCCAGGGTACGAAGCTGGTTGCTAGGCGCGTTCATAACGAACACATCGTAGAGAAACTAAAGAGCAGGGCCCGAGCGCCTGGAGCTGCTCGAATCATAGGGTTGAGGAGGAAGCCATGGTTATCATCGCAGTATTTGGTGGACTTGTTCTGGTGGGTGGAGTAGTCGCCGGTCTCAAGAGCCTGGTCTATTCATCCGAGAAGCCGCATGACCACTTTAACGTGATCTGACTAGGGGAGTCTCGCACTTTGTGCCCCGGCTCCCCAGGGGTAAAGAAGTCAGCGATTGGAAGCCCGTAGACTCGGGGCTCACTCTCGGCATGAGAAGCCTGTGCTTATCGTCTTTGGAGGCTGTACCACACCGCCTTAACGATGATGCAAGGGCGGGGGGCGAAGTCAGCTTGAAACCGGCAAGACTGGGCTTATGTTGTCTCTACCGGAGACTGATTCGGACACGATGCCGAGAATCTGTCTTGATATCTCCCAGCAATCGGGCCGTGAAGCAGACTGGGCCATCTCCCTATTTGCCGAGCGCCCGCTATCAGACGCGACGTCGCTACCATCCCGAGTTGCGGTAGCGACTGCGCGAGTCGGCCGGTGCGATGCCCCGCTCCGGCTAGCCGCACGCACACGATGCGCACACAACCCTCGATGATTTGACTCGTAAACACATCAAATCACGGCATGAGCGGCATCGTGATCACTGATTGGCGAATCGGTAGCGCCACTTCAAAACGACAGTGTCCTTCCCTCCGGCCCAGACGTGTGCGGATAGTGCTGTCTTGAGAGCAGGAGGTGCGGGGGGTTGTCCAGGCACGTCTCGCGCAGCCTCACCGCGCCCATGGCGCTCGGATCGCCGGACCAAAGGATAGAGGCCCGAACACGGGAATACTAGATCGCGTGCGCGTTCCAAATAGACTGACTAGGATTAGGAACGAAACGCCCATTGCGGATGGCAAACGTGTCTCGGAGCGCGCACGCTATAAGAAGTCGGCCTTTTGCAGCTACACTCTAAGCCGGTTACGGCTTGGCGAGGGTACCGGCAAGGAAGGTTCCATTTCTTGGTGTCTGCTATAGTCCAACAATGGACGCCATATTTTCGGATAACTCTATTACTATAAGTGCTTTGTCGTATGCACGGGGCGGAATATATAATTCCGAACCAGCACCTAAATGACTGAAAACAAAGGTTGATATGCGGAAGGTGGGATTCCAGTTCTTATCTATCAGTTCTGCCGATGGAATCAACGAAATACCTCGGGACCAGCATGAATACTGAGTCCTATCGCCTTTCTATTAGTTCTCTTAGTTCCCGCTGATTCTCGCCCTTGCCTTTTAGAAATAGACACCAAACAGACACCAAATAAACCCGTTGGTTCCCGCGAAGGCTGCCACTCTAGCAGGAAGCATTCTTCCAAGGCTGCACCAGGTTTGGCGACAACCCGACCGATATCGAATTCATTGAGAATTTGGCCCTCAGCCGTTAGCTCGCGGGGAAGGCTCTAAGGACGACGCAGCAGACACGATGCTATCCATGAAGCCGACTATCCAGGCCGAATCCCCAACAGTGCTGCAACTATCTATGGAGCTATAGCTTGCAGTGTGACTAGCGAGTAGATCCTTCTGCGACCACCTGATAGGGGCTACTTCGCCACCAAATACGCCCCCAAACGCCCTTCCGCCCCGCCGAGCGCCCGCGCCAGGTTCAATTTGGCAAGATTATGCGCAAAGAGCGCCGTAATGTAATCCAGATCCGCCGAAGCCAGCGCCTGGCGCGCCTGGCTCACCTCCACCGAATCCGACACCCCTTTTTCAAACTTCTCCAGCGTCAGCCGCAGATTCTCCTGCGCCACCTGCTGATTGTTCTTTGACAACTCGACCTGGCTCGCCGCCGCTTCCATATCCAGATAGGCGTTCCGAACATCGCTCTCGATCCGCCCGCGCGTGTCGGCCAGTTCGGCGCGGCGCTGACGAAGCGCCGCCTCCGCGTTCCCGGGCAGCGTCATCCAATTGCCATCGGCCCTGGCCGACGCGATAAGTTACAATGTGCTAGACGACGGTGAAGTTCTTCACCGCGTAGCTAGCGCAGTAGGCTTCGATTTTCGGCCACACCTGTTGGTGGAGGTCGGTAGCTACCCAATCCAACCGGAGTTGTTCCGTCTGGAACTCGATGACAAGCCGATATGCGGTGGCCTCCGAGGTGGGCTGCAAGAGAGCTACGGCAACAAACCCGGGCTGGGCCGAGACTGCCGGCCGGAAGACCTGACGAAATGTCGTCTCAAGTTCTGGTCCTGCCCTGGGCTTAAGCTGCAAGTCGATATGTAGGGAAACCATAGCTGCCTCTGTCATGAAATCCTTAGAATTCTACTTCCTGCCAAGGCTCCAAAGCCGGTCAGAAGTCTCTGGCGTGATTCTTTTCGATGTTCGTCCATCGGTAGAACTGACTCCTGCCTCTCGAAACCGCAAGGCAAACCGAAATCTTAGATTAACGTACTATATACTCTCTGGCGCGGCTGTCAACCGTAGCTTGTCGGCCGCACACTTGACACGAACAAGGGGTTTTGGGATTATTAGTCTGAAATATACCTCGGGGCGTGGATCTGTGAAGGGCTATGGACACCCGCGTTGCTGACCTCGGGCAGGATTACCGTAAGAAGGTCCCCTCGGTGGATCGAGCGTTAGACCTTCTCGAACTCCTGGCATCAGCAAATACAGGCATGAGTCTATCCGTGATAAGTCGGAGACTCAATATCCCCAAGAGCAGCGCCTACTATTTGGTCACTAGCCTCGCCAGGCGCAACTGCGTGTGGCGCAGCCCGGACCGGCGTGTTTACTCGCTGGGAACGGATGCTCCGGGCTTTTTGAAAGCCGGCGACGCCGAGGCCGAATTAAAGACTCTCTGTGCGCCGCATCTCGAAGCTCTGTCCAAGTCCCTGGGAATGCCGGCCCAGATAGGAACGCGGGAAGGCGGCGAAGTCCGAATTATCGCTCGCACGCCGATGCCGGGGCTGAAGTTGGACTCCTGGGTGGGACGCCATTTCGATTTGCATTGCACGGCCCTTGGGAAGGCACTAATAAGCAACCTTGTCGATGGGGAATTAGAGAAGCTCCTCAAAATTCGTGGCATAGCCAGGCACAACCAGAATACGATCTGTTCGCTGGCGCTCCTGACCTCCCAACTAGCCGAGATCCGAATGTGCGGGTTTGCTTCTGACGACGAGGAGCACGAATTGGGGGTGCGTTGCGTTGCCTCCCCACTTTTCAACCCCTTGGGCGGAATCATTGCGGCAATCGGTGTTTTTGCCTCGAGTGAACATCTTTTGAGTTCGGAAATGTCAGAAGTCGGTAGAGAGCTACGGGCAGTCGCGAAAGAGATCTGCCGAAGTCTGCAGGGTAATTTTGTCGCACGTTGACCTCCGATTAATGGTACACCCCGCACCCCCCTTCTTGAGCGGTTCGAAGATTAGTTCACCTAATTGAATGTCCTTGCTCCCCTAACAAAGCCGATGTTAAATTTTTTCCGTATTTCGAGTGAAACCACTTGGACCGTTAGGTTCTCGCCCACCAGTCCGGAGCACGGGCGGTGGCGGACCCTGCGGCGGATCCCGGAGGGGCGATTTACAGCCACAACAAATGAAAAGGAGGAATCCTATGTCCATCACAGTCAGACTGGCACGACAACCGTCTTTTCTGTTAGCGTTCCTGCTGTGTACGGCACTGAGTTGGGCGCAAACCGACCGCGGCGCCATTCGCGGGACCATTTCTGACCCCACCGGAGCTGTGGTGGCCGGCGCGGTCGTCACCGCTACGAACTTGGCGAATGGCGTATCTGCCAAGGGGCAATCCACGGATGCCGGTGTTTACAACATTCCTGCCTTGCCTGCCGGCATGTACCGTGTGACCGTCGCTCTAACCGGCTTCGAAACCGAGGTCCGCGATAACATCATTGTTGACGTTGGCAACGTCACTGGCCTCGACATGGATCTGGTGTTGGGTAGCTCCCTTCAAACGATCACGGTGAAGGCGGCGCCGCCCATCCTCAAGACGGAGCAGAGTTCTACCAGTTCGGAAGTGCCGGTTAATGTTTTCAACGAGCTGCCGTTGAGTGCCGGCGGCGGCCGCACCCCGGCGGCTTTCAAGTACCTGACACCCGGGGTGAACGGCAACAACAGCGTCAACGGAAGCCCTCAGGAGTCGGCACAGATCTCGATGGACGGTGCGAGCATGGAGAACGCCGAAACCTACGGCGGGAATTGGTACGTTCGGTTCTCACCGGAAGCGGTCAGCGAGATGTCCATCGTCACCACCGCCTATAACGCGGAATATGGCCAGACTGAGGGCGGCATCCAACGCTATACAATAAAATCTGGCACCAATGAATTCCACGGAACCCTCTTAGAGTTCAACAAAAACACCGCCTTCGATGCGCGCGGATTCTTCAACACTGCGACCCCCAGCGACCATCAGAATGAATGGGGAGTCTCGGTGGGCGGCCCGGTTAGAATTCCCAAGCTCTATAACGGGACGAACCGCTCTTTCTTCTTCGTCGATTTAGATTGGTACCACTGGCTGACCGCCGGGTCGACCAACATCGTCTCTTTGCCCAACACCGCATTCCGCAATGGGGATTTCTCCGGGAATCTCGGCGCAGCGATAGGAGTCAACCCATGCGATGGAAGCACCGTCTACGCTGGCCAAATCTTCGATCCGCTGACGACGCGGACCGTCAACGGCCAACAGTGCCGCACGGCATTTCCCCGCAATATCATTCCCTCCAGCCGCATCAGCCCGGCCGCCATAGGAATCCTTGCCATGGTTCCCCCAAGCACTACCCAGGCTATCGCCAACAACGCGTATTTGCCAACCGCTCCGGGCTTCAACAATTTCCACAACTACATCATCAAGGGTGATCAGTACTTCGGGCCAAAACACCATCTCAGCATGGTGTGGCTGGACTCGGCGAACCCCACCGGTGGCGGTGGCTATCTGCCTCCTCCGCTTACCTACTGGGGAGGCATCGGCCAATGGTCATGGGACGCTGCGCGCCTCACGCACGACTGGGTGATCGGGCCGAACCTCCTGAATGAATTCCGGCTGGCTTACAACCGGGAAATTGAGCCATACTCGCCCACCGGTGCCTACAGTGACTCGGCATGGGCAAGCAAACTTGGCATCCCGGGCTTTAGCACCGCCTCCGGCCTCTTCCCGAACATCCTCTGGGGATCTTATGTCCCGCTGGACGTTGAGCAATTCTGGTATGCCACTTCGAATACTTACATCATAAGTGATTCCCTGGCTTGGACCAAGGGCCGCCACAACTTCAAATTCGGAGAAGAATGGAACGATGAATGGCATGCGCTATGGAAAGACTGGCCCGCGCAGATCAGTTTCGGGAAAAATGAAACCGGTCTGCCCACCGCTCTGGGTTCGACTGGCAACGAGATCTCGAGCTTCCTGCTGGGTTACGTGGATACGGCCAATATTCCCAGCTTGGCGAACACTTCTGTCAACTATCGCGCACCGTACATGTTCGATCTCTATGCCCAGGACGACTACAAAGTCACGTCGCGACTGACCCTGAACTATGGCTTGCGATGGAGCTTATACAAGCCCTTTATCGAGATGCACAACATTTACTCTGCGGTTGACCTGAGTATGCCGAATCCTTCGGCGGGAAACCTTCCCGGGAGTTATGTATTCGCCGGCCTGAACGGGCAGAAAAGATGTCTCAGTACCGCGTGCATTAGCCCCAACCGATGGGGACCGCGGCTGGGCCTCGCCTACAGGGCCTCCAACCGGGTTGTGATCCGTTCGGCTTACGGCATCTCATACTTCCCGACAGGCCTCTACGGCGCCGGTAACAACGCTTACATGACCGATGGCTTCGATCCACCTCCACCGCGAATACTCCCGACAACGGCATTACACCCGCCTTTACCCTGGCCCAGGGCTTTCCCCTGAGCAAACTTCAGACCAAGAACCTGACTTCCTCATACTGCATTGGATGCACCTTCGACTTTTGGGGGCACTCTGCGCAGACAGTCTCTCAGACGCAAAGCTGGAACTTCTCGGTGCAGACACAGTTGGCCCCCAACACGGCTCTGGATGTCGCGTATGTCGGCACCAAGGGCACGCACCTTTCCATCCCCGATAACATCAACCAGTTGAATGACGCCTACCTCGGCCTGGGTGCTACCTTGCTGGACTCCAACATCAACGATCCCGCGGTAGTAGCGGCCGGATTTAAACCGCCCTGGCCCGGTTTCGCCACGGCGCTCGGCGCTAACGCGACCCTGGCGCAGGCCCTACGGCCCTTCCCCCAGTACCTGACGGGTTTCGGATACAATTCCGTCAACGAGGGAAACGACACCTACGAAGCCTTGCAGGTTAAGTTGGAGAAGCGCGTGTCCAACGGCGTGTATCTGCTCGCGGCCTATACGTGGGATAAATCTATTACCGATTCTAACGACACGAGCCAAGCCCTCCCGGGTAACAATCCGAGCGGCGCCGGCATGGCCAGGGATGAATACAACCGGCATCTGGACAAGTCCGTCGCGAACGCGTGGGTGCCCAACACTCTGAGCGTTGCCCTCAGCTACGACCTTCCCATCGGCCCCGGGAAGAGGTTCCTCCCGCGCACAGGAGCGGTCGGTCGTGTGGCGGGCGGCTGGCGCTTCGCCGGAATCCTGACTTACCGCTCGGGTGGCCTGATCAGCGTCGTCTCACCTCAAACTCAGCCGAATTTTGCCGGACCGAATTTCGCCAACACGATTTTAGGTGTTCGGCAGAAAGGCAGTTGGAGCGGCAGGTTCGATCCGGCGGTCAACAGCTACCTGAATGTGAACGCGTTCTCGTTACCGGAGGGATACGGCACCGGCGGCAGGTTTCTGCCCAGTCTCCGCGGACCCATGTATTCGGACGAAGACTTGAGCCTGTCGAAAATCACCAAGATTAAAGAAAGGCTCAACTTTGAAATCCGCCTGGAAGCCTTCAACGCCTTCAACCGTGTGGTTTTCGGAGTTCCCAGTTCGGACATTTCGGTCCCGTCAACCTTTGGGCAGATCACGACAATGGCCAACTCACCAAGGAACATGCAGGTCGCGCTGAAGCTGAACTTCTAGACAGGCGTTGCCTCAGACTGACGAGCCATGCATCATCAGGAATTCGAGGGCGGGGCTGAAGCCCCGCCCTTCCCTTTGAATTGGACGCAGAATTTGACGCTTTTGGGCCAAATTCCAAGACTCTAGACTTCTAGAAGCCCATTCGAAAAGTGGTAAATACCCGATTTCGCCTAGAGAGGGTCAAGGACTTACCCGCACGGAATTGGTCCAAGCGCCGTGTCTACCGGACGGCTCTCTAGCGTGGTAATGACGCGCGAAGCGGAAGTTAGGGCGGTAACAACCTATGCTGCTTTGCGTGAAGCTCTTTAATCATGGAGATGAGGTGAAATATGAAGAAAATGTTGGTTCTGATTTTCGCGCTGGCACTTCCCCTGCTGGCTCGCGAACCCCTGGCTCAACGGATTGGACACACCGACCCGAGCAAGTATACCCGCAGCCGCTCCCATGGGAGCGCGGGCGATATGGCCTGCGAAACACTCCTGCCCGGCAATGCGCTGACTATGAACCTGGGCTTCATCCATCGTTGCCAGATCATGCCCGGCGGCGGCGTGGGCCATCACTTCCACAATCAATGCGAGGAGATGTTCATCATCTTCGACGGCGAGGCGGAGTTCACCATTGACGGACGAACGTCCGTATTGAAGGGAACCGTCGGCGCCCCGTGCCGCATGGGGCACTCGCACGCCATCTACAATCCGTCGGACCATCCGGTGGAATTCATGAACATCAACGTGACGGCCGTGAAGGAGAAATACGACACCTTCGACCTGGGTGACGCGCGCACCAACGTCGCGATGAAGGATCCTATCCCCGTGTTCATGACCATGCGGTTGGATAAGGAGCTGCTGCGCGCGGTGCAGGGCTACCACGGCGGAGAAGGCACGGCGCGGTATCGCCGGGCGCTTGAACCCAGCGTGTTTCTCACCAACTGGTCCTACATGGATCACCTGCTGCTGCCCCCGGGCGCTTCCGAAGGACTAAACCGGCATCCCGGGATCGAAGAAGTTTATTACGTCCTGAACGGCGATGGCCAGGCACAGGTGAATGGGGAAACGGCCGAGATCCACAAGGGTGACGCGGTGCCGGTGCTGTTGAACGAAGCGCACTCGTTCAAGAACAACAGTTCGCAGGACCTTGAATTCATGATCATCGGGATCGCGGCAGAAATGGGTTCTGGACACCCAGGAAGTGAAATGATGCACGAGCTAGGAAGCAAAAACACATGCACCGCAGAACCTGTTTGAAAACCATGATCGCGGGCGCAAGCGTGATGGCCTTGCCCGCGTCAGCACGCGAGCCCCTTGCCGGGCGCATCAAACACACCGATCCCAGTAAGTGTGTGCGGACTCGTTCACACGACAGCGCCGGTGACATGGCGTGCCAGCAGCCTTCACTCGTGGTCAGCAGCGACATGGCGATGAATCTGCTGTTCATTGACCGCTGTCAGATCATGCCGGGCGGAGGCGTGGGCCACCACTTTCACAACCATTGCGAGGAGATGTTTGTGATCTTCGGAAGTGAGGCGCAGTTTACGATTGACGGCAGGACGTCTTTGATCAAAGGCCCGGCCGGCGCCCCATGCCGGATGGGGCACTCGCACGCCATTTATAACCCGACCGACAAGCCGGTGGAATTCATGAACATCAACGTATCGGCCGTCAAAGGGCGGTACGACGCCTTTAACCTCGGCGACGCCCGTCTGGGTGTCCCCCTCGATCCAATTCCGGTGTTCATGACCATGCGTTTGGACAAATCGCTGGTGCAACCGGCCGAGTACCCGGACCTGCCGAACGAGGTCGAGGACGAACCCCATAGCCCTCTCCACCCGGTGGAGAGCTATCTGGGCGGCCACGGCACCGTGCACTATCGCCGCTGCTTGCACCCCGAGGTGTTTTTTACGAACTGGTCCTACGTCGATCACCTGGTTCTGCCCTCAGGAACATCAGAGGGCCGTCACTTGCACGTTGGCGTCGAGGAGGTCTATTACGTGATGAACGGCACTGGCCAGGTGCGGGTGAATGAGGAGACCACTGCCTTGCGAGCCGGCGACGCCGTGCCGGTGCTCCTCGGCGAGCCCCACGCGTTGAGCAATAACAGCTCAGAAGACCTCGAGCTGATGATCATCGGGATTGCCGCGAAGAAATGGGTTCTGGATACTCAGCCGGTGAAATGACGACAGGCGCCGCCACAGACCGCCGCGACAAGGGCCCGGCTGGCGGCCCCGAAGGGGCCGAAGATCATTAGCCGTGGGTGAAACCCACGGAAAGGCCCGCATATCACATATCGGGGTTCGACCCCAGCGGGGTCGAATAGGTTTTCGGCCGGTGACGATCCGTAGGTTTCACCTACGGCTAATGATGTTGGGTCCCTCTGGGACCCGACCGAGACGGCGGCGCGGGAAGGGCCGCACACCGAAACAGCAGGCCTGCCGGATCGAACTTGTCCCTTCGGGATATCGCAGACCCCACAAGGCGGGGTCTGCGCCAGCCTAAGGTCGGTCCCAGGAGCTAACACCATGATGCTTCCGGACGCAGCAGAGTATTCTTTA
Organism: uncultured Acidobacteriota bacterium; assembly: GCA_963722675.1. Lineage (GTDB taxonomy): Bacteria > Acidobacteriota > Terriglobia > UBA7540 > UBA7540 > CAVROP01. Next base: position 9,146 of record CAVROP010000058.1, on the reverse strand, counting down.
GCCCAGCGCATCAGGCACACCGACCCCAGCAAGTATGAGCGCGGCCAGTCGCACGGCAGCGCTGGCGACATGGCATGCGAGCGGCTTCTCGAAAGCAGAGATATGACGACCAATCTCTACTTCATCGACCGTTGCCAGATAATGCCTGGCGGAGGGGTCGGCCATCACTTTCACAATCGTTGCGAGGAAATGTTCGTCATCTTCGGAGGCGAGGCGCAGTTTACGATTGACGGCAGGACGTCTTTGATCAAAGGCCCGGCAGGCGCTCCCTGCCGGATGGGGCACTCGCACGCCATCTATAACCCGACCGACAAGCCGGTGGAATTCATGAACATCAACGTATCGGCCGTCAAAGGGCGGTACGACGCCTTTAACCTCGGCGACGCCCGTCTGGGTGTTCCCCTAGATCCCAATCCGGTATTCATGACCATGAGGCTGGATAGGGCGAGACTGCGGTCTGTCGAGAACTATCTCGGCGGTCAGGGAACGGCGCGGTATCGTCGCGCCCTCGAGCCGGCCGTCTTTCTCAGCAACTGGTCGTATGTGGACCATCTTCTGCTGCCTCCAGGTACTTCCGAGGGCCGCCACCGCCATGTCGGTATAGAAGAAGTGTATTATGTGATGGAGGGTGAGGGCGAGTTGCGGGTGAATGAGGAGAGGGCCGCCGTCAAGAAAGGCGACGCTGCGCCGGTGCTGCTCGGTGAAGCCCACACATTTCGGAATAGCAGTTCCCAGGACCTTGAGCTTATGATCATCGGCGTTGCCGCAGAGAAATGGGTGTTGGATACTGAAGAGGTAAAGTAGCAACCCTTGAGACTATGACCCCAGATTACGTTAAGCTGTCGGTTCCTGTTCCGCAGTCTGAGCGGACGCCCTGGTACAAAAACACTTTTCCTACCTATGCCGGGATATTCCTTTGGGTCGGATATTATCTTCAGTTGGCTGGCCCCACGATAAGGTTCGCAAGCCTTTGGTTGTGTTTGGGAGGACTGGCTCTGGCGGGTTTCCTCTGTTTCAGCCTTTACTATTACGTTCCTGCGATGCTCGGGATGCAGACCGGCCATCCTCTTTACGTCGTCGGCACGTCTACGTTCGGGACGAAGGGGGGATACTTGATCCCAGGCTTGCTGATGGGATTTCTCCAAATCGGTTGGGTTGGAGTGATCACAGCAGTTTCTGCCGAGTTCATCCTGCGAGGTTTGGGGCGGACTTCGCGGGGCCTGTTTTATCATCGTCGCGGTTGTATGGGTCTATAGCCTGGGCGGGGTTGCGATGAAGGGCATCCGATACGTCGGACAAGTGGCCAAATACTTGAACTGGGTTCCCTTGATCATGATCCTCATTGTTTTCTGGTCAAGTATCGGCGGCGTTTCGCAGTACGTTGTTCCGCACAAGGACCCGCTGGCGGGTTTTCTCAATACGCTGACCATTACCATTGGTTTTTTTGCCACTGCCGGCGCAGCAGGCGTCGATTTCGGAATGCACAACCGAAATCGAAGGGACGTCGTGCTGGGTGGAAGCCTCGGAATTGTTGCTGGCGCTATCATTGCGGGCGGCCTTCCAATCCTATCGGTCGCGGGGTATATTGCTAAACACGCCGGCGAACCTAACTATGACTATAGCGCCTCCATCGCCAGCGTGGGGGTCTTGGCGCCCATCATGTTCTTTCTTTTCGCGGCTGCATCCATGGTGAGCACCTGCTTCTCCTCATTTATCGCCTCGAACAGCTTCAGCACCATGTTGCCCAAAATCCCCCGCAGCGTATCGACTCTCGTCGCTCTCACCGTAAGCGCCATTCTCGCTGTGACCGGCGCGGCAAGCCACCTCGTGGGCTTCTTTGGAATTGTTGGCGCCTCATTCGGGCCCATTTGCGGGGCTATGGTGGCGGACTACCTTTTGGCGGGAAAGCGCTGGTCCGGACCTCGCGAGGGTATTAACTGGGCTGGATACCTGGCTTGGGCAATCGGATTTCTAGTAGGCATTGCGTCCGCAATACCGGGCGTACCGGCCGCCTGGGTGAAGGCCGACAACCCTTCCGTGTTGTATTCATTCGTGGTTGGATTTTTAGTGTATTACTTCCTAGCCAAAGTGGGATTGCGCCCCGCCGTAGTCATGGAGGGACGCTGAGGGAGATAGCTATGGCCAGAACATTGAAGATGGTTGACACTCATGCGCACTTAGGCAAGTGTTGCGTGTTCGACCTCGCGACTACCGAGGAGGACTTGCTCCGTCGAATGGACGAGAGTGGAGTGGATGCAACTATCGTGCAACCCTACCCTGGAGCCGAGGATGCCGCCAGGCAGCACGACCTTATTGCTGATATGTGCCAACGAAACCGGGGCCGATTTTACGGCTTGGCAAGCCTCAGCCCGCACGGTGACCACGATGCGTACCGGCGCGAGGTGGAGCGGTGCATCAAGGACCTGCATTTTGTAGGTCTCAAGCTTCATACCATTGGGCACGGCGTGAACCCGCTTTCGGCGGATGGCGACTTTGTTTTCTCGACCGGACACGACCTGGGCATTCCGGTGATGGTCCACACCGGCCCGGGGGTTCCGTTTGCGCTGCCCGCGCTATGTATACCCGCGGCCCGGAAGTACCCGGGCTTGAAGATCGTCCTCGCACACGCCGGATTTGCGGTCTTCTCCGCAGAGGCCCAGGTGGCCGCTTCGGTTTGCGGCAACCTCTATCTAGAGACATCCTGGTGCATATCCGAAGACATCCGCTGGATGATCTCGACCATCGGGCCCGATCGGGTGATGATGGGATCGGACCTGCCCAGTAACGTTCCCGTCGAGGTCGCAAAATACAAAGCGCTCGGAGCTCGATCCGCAGGTGTACGCGCGGGTGACGGGGGGGAATGCGGTCAACGTGTTCAAGCTTTCCTAGTATGACTATGTTAAGTAGTTCTTGCATTTCTCCTTCGGATGGCATAGCATGGGCGCATGAAGCCCCTACCTTAGAATACCCGAGTTTGGAAAGAAAGCGGGACGCAATTCCTTGAGTTTCTGAATCCTCTGATTGCCGGGCTGGGTCGCAGCGAACGGCGTGTCGCCGGCACTCGCTATGTGGAGGGCCTGCTGATGCCCGGGCAGCGCAAATCGATCGTTCCCATGGCGGAGCGACTGGGCGTGGACTCGCAAAGCCTGCAACAGTTCGTGACCGACAGCCCCTGGAAGGAGGAAGAGTTGTGGCGGGCGATCCGACAAGAGATCGTTCCGCACTTGGAGCCGTTGGAGGCCTGGGTGGTGGACGAGACCGGTTGGGTTAAGCAGGGCTCGCACTCGGTGGGAGTCTCGCATCAATATTGTGGTGCGGTGGGCAAGCCGGCGAACTGCCAAGTAAGCGTGGAGGTGGTGGTGAGCGACGGGTGGATCGCCGCGCCGGTGGCGGGGCGGTTGTACTTACCCGAGAACCGGACCCAGGACCGGGAACGCTGCCAGGCGGCGGGACAAATTGCTATCGCCGTCGACAACGCGCTGGCGTACGAAGAGATTTTGAAGCTCAAAGACAAGCTTGCCCAGGAGAAGGTCTACCTTGAGGATGAAATCCGCAGCGAGATGCATTTCGAGCAGATCGTGGGGATCGAGCCCGGCGCTCAAGCACGTCCTGCAACTGGTCGAGACCGTAGCACCCAGCGATTCCACAGTCTTACTGTTGGGCGAAACCGGAACAGGAAAGGAATTGATTGCGCGCGCCATCCACGACCGCAGCCGGCGCAAGGAGCGTACCTTTGTTAAGCTGAATTGCGCCGCCATACCGACAGGCCTGCTGGAAAGCGAGCTGTTTGGGCATGAAAAGGGCGCGTTCACGGGTGCGATCAGCCAAAAGGTTGGGCGAATGGAATTGGCGGACCAGGGCACCCTGTTCCTGGACGAAGTAGGAGATATTCCGAGCGAAATCCAGCCGAAGCTGCTGCGTGTGCTGCAGGAGCGGGAATTTGAACGGCTGGGCAGTACTCACACACGCAAAGTGAACGTTCGCCTGATTGCGGCAACGAACCGCGATCTGGAGAAGATGGTCGCGAACCGCGAATTTCGCAGCGATCTGTTCTACCGGTTAAATGTGTTTCCGATTCGCATTCCGCCGCTACGGGACCGCCGGGAAGATATTCCCCTGCTGGTGAGTTACTTCGTCCAGAAGTTTTCGAGACAAATGCAGAAGAGAATCGACGCCATCCCTGTTGCCGTAATGAAGGGACTAACGGCTTGGGAATGGCCGGGCAACATCCGCGAACTGGAGAACTTCATTGAGCGCGCGGTGATCCTTACGCGCGGCAAGTCGCTGGAGGCGCCGCTTTCAGAGCTGCGCAGGCCGATCGCAGACACGCCAGCTGCGACTGCCGCACACCCGGCGGGAGACGACATTGCCCGAATCGTCAAAGAAACAATCAGTGCTCTAAACGGCAAGAAAGATCGTGCCGACGAATTTGCCAGGAAGCAGCGCGAAGAAATCGTGCGCGCACTTACTGAAAGCAAGGGGAGGGTTGGTGGTGCAGATGGAGCTGCGGCACGAATGGGCATCAATCGCACGACCTTACTTGCGCGAATGAAGAAGTTCGGAATAGACCCCCGACAGTATGCCTGAAACCGCCTGCCTCTTCGCGCTCAGACTGCGCCGTGCCAAATGATCCTCTGATGAGCGCACCCAGCAACCCACTCCCGAATCCCTCTACTTAACGAGCTGTCAATCGTGTTTTGACATAATTGACTGTCAACACATCCTCTTCCGATCCCGCATTGAAAACTCATCACTTGCACACTCGTGCGTTTGGCACGTGCGTTGCCTTCCTCTAAGTGCGAGGAAACGGCACTGTTGAGGATTTCCATCATTGAGCGGCGTAACGAGCGGCGGCTGGTCTTAGAAGGCAAGCTCATCGCGCCCTGGACAGCGGAACTCAGAAGCACATGCGAAAAGGCCAGGCAGAACCTGAAGGGCCTTGAACTCGTTGTCGATTTGAAGAACCTGACAGTCATCAGCCAGGAGGGTGAAAACCTGCTAGTTGCGCTGATGAACGAAGGGGTCAAGTTCCGCTGCTGTGGTGTGTTCACGAGACAGTTGTTGCGGCAACTTGCCCGCAGAGCACGCACGCAGGTTTAGGAAGCAACGTCGTGACATTCAATTGAGGAGGTGTGGAAATGCCAACTTTACTTCACATCAGCGTCAGCCCCCGCGGAAATCAGTCGATCTGCCGCCGACTCAGTAATACCGCTGTCGAGGGGTGGATTGACCACGTCGTGCGGGCCGGGAATACATTCCGCTATACGGGTGGCATCTAAGGCCTGCCTGCCGGGCAAAGAAGGTGCTTGTGATCGTCGCCAACGGAGGCAGCTACGGCGACGCTCGGGAATGAGCGCTGGGATTAGGCTCCCTATTTGCGTTTCATCTTCGGTTTCATGGGCATCGCCGATGTGCGGGTTACGCTAGGAGCCCGTCGGAGATAAGGCTCTAAAACCCTACCTTCTTCCGACTCTCGGTCTCCGAGAGTCGGATGTTGGGCCATGGGCACTGTTCGGGCTGCGGGGAAGACGAGCTTTGCCGGTTAGGCCCGCGCTTTCAAGCCCGCTGGAGGCTCCATCCCGAGCGGAAGAGTTTCAGCAGGTTGTGCGTGGCGCAGATCATCTGCCATTCCGCCTGCACTTTCCTCAGTCCGCGCAGCAGGAATCTCCGAAACCCGCGCGCCTCTTTGATCTGTCCAAAGACCGGTTCCACCACCGCCTTGCGCAGTTTATAAACCGCCTGTCCTTCCGCCGTCCGCAGCTTGTGCCGCATCTGCTCGGCCACGCTGGCGTCGGGGGGCGGAGGCCCGGTCGTGGCGGGCCGCTTCTCGCCGTGCTTCTGCCTGCCCGGCGCTACGAACAGATCGATCTCCTGCAACTGCGCATCGGTGACGTTGAGCTCACTAAAATAGCCGTTGTCCGCCGTCGCTTGCAGCGGCGGGCACCCCATCTGCACTTTCACTGCCTTCAGCATCGGGACCAACTGTTTCTTGTCGTTGGCTTCCTGCGTCACCGCCGCCCCCACGATCACTTGTGCGTGACTGTCCACCGCCGCCTGGGCGTTATAGGCTTGCACAAACTCTTGCGTCGCTCCGTCCTTCATGATCCGTGATTCCGGGTCGGTAAAATTCCGTTGCGCTTGGGGCTCCGGTTTCGCCGCTTCCGCGTCCGGCGCCTGCGGCGGTCGGCCCCCGAACTTCCGTCCCCGCTCGCGTTCCTGCTTCTCCCGCTCCTTTAATTGCGCCGCCACCTCCGCCTGCTTCTTTTCCGCCGCCTCTTTTGCCTCTTGCTCCAGTGCCGCCTTCGCCTCCCGAATCTTCTCTAACCGGCTCTCCCGCCGCGCCAGTTCCTTCGGCAGTTCGTCGCCCCGTTTACCCTTTCCGTATTTCCCATCTTCCTCGGCATCCACCCGCGCCGCCTCGGCCAGCAGCGCCTGCACTTCCGCGGCTAATTCCTTCTCCGCCTTCTCCATCCGCTCGTAGCTCATCGCCTTGTGCTTCGAGGCATTGGCCTTGATCTTCGTCCCGTCCAGCGCCACGTGCCCCAGCTTCACCAGCCCCGCCCGCTGGCACAACTGCAACACCTGTACGAACAATTGCGCCAAGGGCGCCAACTGCTCCTGCCGGAACGTCGCGATCGTGTCGTGATCCGGATGCTGGTCGGCCGCCAAATACCGGAACGCCACATCCTCGTAGGTCGCCCGCTCGATCCGCCGCGAACTCGCCACCCCCCGACAATAACCGTAGATCAGCACCCGCACCATCATCCGCGGATCGTATGCCGCCAGCCCCCGCCCATCCCCCGCTTCGTACGTCGCGTAGATCGCCGCCAGGTCTAAGGCTTCCACCACCTCCGCCACGAAGCGCGCCAGGTGGCCCTCCGGCAGCCAATCCTGCAGCGAGGGAGGCAGCAAGTAAGCCTGATTTAAATCGCAACTCCTGAACCGTTTGCCCATAACCTCATCTTACAACCCTTACTCATCATGTCAATACTAAAAAACCCCTGCCGAGGAACAATCCGCAGTCTTCCCCGGGTAGGAATCAAAATCTATCTCTCAGAGGCCCCAGCCGGGGGCACCGGCGCTGTCATGAAAGGCCGAGTCTCCGCGGAAAACTTTAACTCCCCATTCTGGGCCAAACCGCCAGCCGTCGTGGCCCTTGCTCCGAGGAGACCGAGCAAGCGTGTATGTTCAAAAACGGTGGGGATGTGTTCGCGGCCGCGAGTATTCGACCAATTCTGATGTGGTCCGAACCATCAGGGACGTACACAGTGAGGATAAGCAATGCTTAAAAGGTCCTTCAGTCTTATCTGGCTGGATTGCCCTGTGCTGTTCTTAGCCTCCTTGGTTTTTGCCAGGAGTCATCGGCCTTCTTCGATGGCGAGCGAACAAGGCGCGATTCGTACGCTGATTTCACAGTGGGTCGAGGCATATCAGGATCTCGACGCAAAGCGACTAGCCGCGCTTGAAACACCGGACGTGGAAATCGTGGACCGCTTCGGCGAACTGCACCTACCATCTGGACGAAATGAGAACGAAAAGCTCTGGTCAGATGCCTTCGAGATAGTATCCAGGAATACCCTACCACCAACAGTCACAATTGGCCGTATTCGGTTTCTTCGACCGGATGTCGCCGTAGTGCAAGTGTCTTGGCGATTTGCGGAAGGAATCCTGCTTGTCGATGGGGAGCGTATCCCTTCATTTTCACAGGTCGATACTTATGTTGTGATCAAGTCGCAGGGCGTCTGGTTAGTCGCGGCGCACATTATGCAGGAGCAGGAAGCGATAAGTTCGCCAAGGAGAGTCCACTGATGAATAAAAGCCTTCAAGAATGGAAGGCGCTTCTAGGTTCTGCATTTCCCAGTGGCGCGAATCCTTATTGGCGGGCTCTACCGATAAGCCGCATGAAAAGCCTGCTCGTGGGGACGTTCTTCATTAGCGCCGTAGTCGGTTTCGCTGCCGATCTTCTGCAACTCAATTCTCAATCGCTGGGTCGAGGTTTTTTCTGGCCTGCGTTATTTGGCTCCGCGGCAGTGGGCATTCTTGTTGCAAAGATCAAAAGAGTTCGCCCGATCTTTCTTGCGGTCTTCGTTTCGTTTTCAACGTGCACGACTATCTGGGTCGCAGCCGGCTTGTCGGGTCTGGGCTGGAGTCGGGCTGCACTGGTTGACTGATTCGATTTCGCTTGTCTTCTCCCCTTGGCCGATCCCGCAAGCAATGAAGGCCCGACTGTTTCTTTGATTCGATCGGTGTCTGGATTTGTGGAGTTCTCGGTTTTCGCCTCCTGTTATCGTTCGTGACCAATGAGGGTTTGTCGAACGTTCGCATGCAGACTGAGTTATCCCTTGCGCACGGGATTCAAGCCCGGCTGGTACCAGACATTACCCTCCAGACTTCGCGCTTCGAGGTTTACGGCAGATCAATTCCTAGCACCGAGATGGGTGGCGATTTGATCGACCTCATCGAGAGCGACGCCGAGGGGGATCTGCTCGCGTACGTCGCCCGATATTTCAGGACACGGACTCAGCCGCTGGCCAGCTTATGGGGATGTTAAAAGGCTGCACTGCGGTTTCTCTTCAGTTCCATCAACAACCCGCCGCTTTGCTCCGAAGTGCAGACCGTGTGCTGCCTGCCGTCAAAGATGAAGACATGTACGCCACTGTGGCGCCGCTCCAGTTCAACGGCTCGGCACAAGCCGAGCACGCTATAGCCGGGCATTTGCCTATCCTGCACTACCGCCATTCCTGGCAGGGGCGATACGACTGGCTTTCGAGTGGCACAATTCCCCGTGGGTCTGTTTCCCTGGTGGGCAGTATGCGAGTCAACGGGTGAGCTTTTCGCCGGGGGACATTTCTTGTTGCTCACCGATGGCATCACGGAGTGGTCAACGATGCTGACGAGGAGTTTGGTCTGGCACGGCAGGAGCAACTGCTGACAAAGATGCAGCACAGCGGCTATCCCAGATTTGGGGAAGCGGGGTTATGGCGGAGGTATGGCAGCACGGTGCCGGCAGAGTGTCGGCGCGCATTTAAAAACGTAGAATTTTGAACAGAGGCCGGTTTTCCGGGTGGGTTTTAATGTCAGCCGTGGTGGTGGCGGTCTTGCCGGTTGCGGAGTGGACGGAGACTTTGCTGCGCAAGTAGGCAAGA
>CAVROP010000057.1:0-38490 GCA_963722675.1 uncultured Acidobacteriota bacterium | reverse complement strand
GATGTCCAGGCTTTCGTTGGCTTCATCCTCGGAAATGACCAGCGGCGGCGCCACCCGGATCACGTTGCCGAAGACTCCTACGGAACCCATCAACAGGCCGAGTTCCGCCGCCTGGTCAATCAGTTTTCGGGTGAGGTCCGGGGCGGGTTCCTTGGTTTTCTTATCTCTGACGAGTTCGACTCCCATCACCAACCCCATGCCTCGCACTTCGCCCACGTAAGGCGATTTCTCCTGCATCTCGAGGAGGCGGGATTTCATGAGCGCCCCAATGCGCAGTGCATTCTCCTCCAATCGTTCGCGCCTCATGATATCGACGACGGCGCTCACGGCAGCGCTGGCCAGCGGGTTCCCCCCAAAGGTGCTGCTCATCTCCCCGGAACCCAACACTCCAATCACCTCGCCACGCGCGGCGAGCGCGGAGGCCGGAACGCCGCTGCCCATCCCTTTGGCGATGCAGACCAGGTCGGGCGTCAACCCTTCCCATTCCATCGCCCAGAACTTGCCTGTGCGCCCAAAGGAAGACTGCACTTCATCGAGTGTGAAGAGGAGACCGCGCCCCCGCAGCCATTGCTCGAGGCGCGTCAGCCATCCTTGGGGAGGAAAGATAAACCCTGCCGCGCCCTGGTACGGCTCCACAATCAGGCCCGCCAGGCTTCCGGTGCTGTTGGCGCGCACGGCGTCCTCGAGGTAGTCCAGGCAGAGCATGTCGCAGGTGGAGGGCTCGGCACGAAACGGACAACGATAACAATACGGGAACGGAACGCGAATCGAGCCGGGAATTGTCGGGCCATAGCCTTTCTTCGGGCCGGGCAATCCACCGGCGCTCAGCGCGGCATGGGTGCGGCCATGAAAGCCGCCATAAAAGCTGATCACTTCGAACTTGCCGGTCTTCCGTTTCATGATCCGAAGTGCGGCCTCGATGGTCTCACTTCCTGTGGTGAGGAAGAAACACTTATCAAGGAAGCTGGGCAGAACCGAGATGAGTTTCTCCGCGGCAATCACACGCGATTCGTGCAGGCACTCATAATTGTTCAAGAGCTTGCCGGCGGCGGCTTGCACGGCCTTGACCAGGTCGGGATGGCAGTGCCCCACATTGGTGACCAACACGCCGGAGGTCCAGTCAATGAACGTGTTGCCGTCGGCGTCGGTCACGACCACGCCGGAAGCATGGTCCCAAGCAACCTGCGCCTGGTAGCCCGTGCATTGCGCCTCCACGCGCGCCCAGCGCGTGAAGAACTCCTCCGAGCGTGGACCAGGCAGAGGCCCTTTTACGGATGTGATTTTGTGACTCATCGTGCACCTCTCACTTTAGCGGCGATCGCCGAATGTAACCAATGCAAATCACGATGCCGCTGTCATCCTGAGCCCGTTCGCTTCGCTCAGGGTAAACTGCGCGAAGGATCTGTAGTTCCGTTCCGAGACGAACCAATGCAGATTCTTCGCGTCGCTCAGAATGACAGACTTTCGAGAGTGCTGCGAGGAATCTCGCTCTGCCGCTCAGACAGTTGACTTCGCAACAAACCTCGGCGGCTGGCCGGCCAGGAATCGGTTAATCTCCAACACGATCAGTTCCCGGATGCGCCGTCCCGAGTCCTCCGAGTACCAGGACAAGTGCGGTGTCAGAACGGTGTTCGGCAGCCGGAAGAGCGGGGAATCCGGCGGCGGAGGCTCGACATCGAAAACGTCGATGCCCGCGCCGGCGATCACACCGCTCTCGAGGGCCTTGGCAAGGGCCTGCAAATCCACCATCAGTCCGCGGGAAGTATTCACGAGGTAGGCCGTGGGCTTCATCATGGCGAGGGTCTGGTCGTTCACCAAATGCCGTGTCTCGGCAGTCAGCGGAGTGTGAATCGTGATGAAGTCAGCATTGCGGAAGACCGTCTCCTTGTCTACCACTTCGATTCCCAACTCCGCTTTCCGTTCTTCCGATAGATAGGGATCGCAGATCAGGAACTTGAACCCGAACGATTTCAGCTTGCGATAGACGAGAGAGCCGATGCGGCCGCAGCCGATGATGCCCAAGGTCCGGCCCGCCATGAGGAAAATAGGCATCGCCTCTTTGAAATCCCAGGCGCCCCGCGCAGACGAGATATCGAGCGCTCGACGACTGGCAGCCAGCCGCCGGCCGCAAGCCAATAGAAGGGCAATCGCCTGCTCCGCGACTTCTTCAGCGCAGTAATCAGGAATGTAGCAAAGTGGGATTCCCGCTTTATCGAGCGCCGGCACATCGACGTTGTCGTAGCCGACGCCATGACGGATCACCAGCCTGCACTTCTCCCACCCCGAGATAATCTCGGGAGTGATGGGCACCATGTTGACGACCACCACATCGGCATCGCGCGTCGCCGCGATAACTTCCGAGTTCGGCGCGGATTTCAGTTGATAAGCTAAGAATTCCACGCCTCTCGGGGCCATCTCCTGGCGTTCCCATTCAAGATCGGGCTCGATGTAATCAGTAACCACTACCTTCCGCGGTTTCATAGTTGTGTGTTCCATCCACCTCCGGCCCGAACGCTAGACTTACTTACAGTTGCCCCGTTGCTAATCGCGGAGGAGAGATTCTACCGCCGTATGGTCTGTTATGCCAAGGGTATTGGGTGTGCAGGCATCAGCCCTCTCCCTAGGGGCTGATCATGTCCCACACTTTTTGCTGGACACCGGGGGTCCTCATGCTCTAAGCTGCCCGCATGAAGGTTTGCGGGCAAGAATTCGGTCCGCAGCTTGTGCAGCGCATTCAGCAGACCGTTGACGACGAACCTGGCATCTCGCGTCGGACCCTGTCGCGGCGGGTTTGCGAATGGTTGAACTGGCGCACTGCCTCGGGTGAACTCAAGCAGGTCAGTTGCCGCGTGGCGCTGGGGAAGCTGCAGCGTCGTGGGGCCCTTGATCTGCCCGCGGTTGCCCCGGCCGTGGTTTCTCCACCCCGGCGAGTTGCGGCCCAGCCCGCGCCGCAGCAGGTCTTGCCCACCGAAGCCTCGCTCCAGGCCTTGCAGCCGGTGCGCTTGCTGCGCATTGAGCAGGCGGATTGTTCGGCCTCGCGGCTCTGGAACCAGATGATGGAGCGCTATCATTACTTGGGAGCCGGACCTCTCTGTGGGGCGCAGATGCGCTATGGCGTGCGCAGCGGCCAGGGCGATTGGTTGGGTGGGCTGGCCTTCAGTGCCGCAGCCTGGCAACTGGCGGCGCGGGATGAGTGGATCGGCTGGAGTGACCCAGTGCGCCGTGAACATCTGCAGGAGGTGATTGCCAACAGCCGTTTTCTGATTCTGCCCCACTGGCGCGTGCCCAACTTGGCTTCGCAGGTGCTCGGCTTGGCACTGCAGCAAGTCGCCAAGGACTGGCAAGAGCGCTACGGCTATAGGCCTCTGCTGGTGGAAACCTTTGTGGACGCGGAGCGTTTTAGGGGCACCTGCTATCGGGCGGCCAACTGGCTGGAGGTGGGCCAGACGACGGGGCGAGGGCGTCAGGACCGCGAGCACACCGGCGGCCGAGCGGTGAAGCGGATTTTCCTGTATGCTTTGCACTCGCAGGCCCGCCAGCGCTTGGGCGGACACCCACCCGCTCCGCCCCCTCCTCCGGCCGACTGGGCGGAGGAAGAGTTCGGCGGAGCGCGATTGGGAGATGAGCGGCGGCGCGAACGGTTGTTGGTCCTGGCGCGCGATTTTTACGCGCGGCCTCAGGCCAACCTGCCGCAGGCCTGTCAGACTCGCGCCCGAACCAAAGCCGCCTATCGTTTCTTTGAGCATCCGGACACCGGCATGGACGCTTTGTTGCAACCCCATTATGAAGCGACCCGGCAGCGCGTGGCGGCTGAGCGGTTGGTGTTTGCCGTGCAGGACACGACGTTCCTGAACTACAGCGCCCATCCGGCGACCGACGACCTGGGCCCCATTGGCTCGAATAAGGAAGGTACGGTGGGATTGGTGCTGCACTCGACGCTGGCTTTCAATGCGGCGGGCACACCCTTGGGGTTGCTGGATGTGCAGTGCTGGGCGCGGGACCGGGCGCAGTTTGGCAAACGGTCTCGACGCAAGACTCTGCCGATTGAAGAGAAAGAAAGCAATAAATGGCTGAAGAGTCTGCGGCAGGTGGCGGAGGTGCAGCGGCGCACGCGCTGCACGCGGCTGGTCAGTGTGGGGGATCGGGAAGCCGATATTTACGAACTGTTCCATGGGGCTCTCGCAGAGGAGAACGGTCCCTGGCTGTTGGTGCGAGCCGAACGCGACCGGCTGGGCGAGGACGGCCAAGAACATTTGTGGCCGGGGATGGCGCAGCACGCGCTGGCGGGCATTCAGGAAGTCCGGATACCGCGGCGGGGTGCCCAAGCGGCACGGGTGGCGCGGCTCGAAGTGCGCTTTGCGCAGGTCACCTTGCGACCGCCCCATGGCAAAGAAAAGCTGGGCGAGCTGACGCTTTGGGCGGTGCTGGCAGAGGAAGTGGAAGCGCCCCGGGGAATCAAAGAACCGTTGCTCTGGATGCTGCTGACCACCTGCCCGGTGGACAGTTTTGCAGCCGCTTGCGAAAAGCTGCGTTGGTACACCTTGCGCTGGGGGATTGAAGTTTATCATCGCACGCTGAAAAGTGGCTGCCGCATCGAGCAGCGGCAACTCGGCACGGCCGAGCGCATTGAAGCCTGCTTGGCAATTGATCTGGTGGTGGCGTGGCGCATTTTTCATCTGACCAAGCTGGGCCGGGAAGTCCCTGATGTTCCTTGCTCCGCCTACTTCGAGGAAGCCGAATGGAAAGCGCTGGCCGCCTACATCAACCAGGATCCGAGGCCACCCGAGCAACCTCCAAACTTGCGGGAAGCGATGCGCATGGTGGCGACGCTGGGCGGCTTCCTGGGACGCAAGAGCGACGGCGAACCCGGCACCCAAACGCTCTGGCTCGGATTGCAATATCTCGAGCCACTCACCGCAATGTGGAAACTCCTCGCTCATACTGCGCACTCACCCCCGGTGTCCAGCCGAAGATATGGGTAATGATCAGCCCTAGGGGAGAGGGTGTCCCGCTGCCGGCGCTTTCGTCAGCCGGAGCGGGACGGGTGAGGAGTGAATCCGTGGGTCGGTCCAACATCTCTCAGTTCCGCGAAATCAGGTGGTTCGGGTCGATGACGAATTTCTTCGCTGCTCCCTTGTCGAAGTCCTTGTACCCTTGCGGGGCTTCGTCGAGGGTGATCACAGTCACATTCGTGGCCTTGGCGATCTGGATTTTGTTGTAGAGGATTGCCATCATCAATTGCCGGTTGTATTTCATCACCGGACACTGGCCGGTCGTGAAGTGATGAGATTTCGCCCAACCGAGTCCGATGCGAATGCTCAGGTTGCCGGTTTTGGCCTGGTCATCGATTCCGCCCGGATCATCGGTGACGTAGAGGCCCGGAATTCCCAGCGCGCCCGCGGCACGAGTAATGGACATCAGCGAGTTAAGCACGGTCGCCGGAGCTTCTCGCCGCGCACCCTGGCCATGACCACGCGCCTCGAATCCCACACAGTCCACGCCGCAGTCCACCTCGGGGACGCCCAGGATCTGCTCGATTTGTTCACCCACCGTTGCGCTCTTGGAGACATCCACCGTCGCGCAACCGAAGCTCCTGGCCTGGGCCAGGCGTTCCGGAATCAGATCGCCGACAATGACACAGGCGGCGCCAAGCAATTGGCAGGCCGCGGCGCACGCCAGGCCAACCGGGCCCGCCCCCGCAACGTACACAGTTGAACCGGTGGTGACGCCCGCGCTGGCCGCGCCATGATAGCCCGTGGGCAGAATATCGGAAAGGCAGGTCAGGTCGCGGATCTTTTCCATGGCCTGCGCCTTGTCGGGGAATTTCAGCAGGTTGAAATCCGCGTACGGCACCATCACGTATTCCGCCTGGCCACCCACCCAGCCGCCCATATCCACGTAGCCGTAGGCCGCGCCGGGCCGCGCGGGATTGACGTTCAAGCAAACCCCTGTCGCGCGCTCTTTGCAATTCCGGCAGCGCCCGCAGGCAATGTTGAAAGGCACCGAGACGAGATCCCCGACCTTAATGAATTCCACATCTCGTCCCGCCTCGATGACTTCGCCGGTGATCTCGTGCCCGAGGATCAATCCTTTTGGCGCCGTCGTTCGTCCCCTGACCATGTGCTGATCGCTTCCACAGATGTTGGTCGAGACAATCTTCGAGGATTACTCCATGCTCGCACTTCCGGTTGCCCAGGGCCAGTTTGGGGAAATCGATGCCCTGCACTTCCACCACCCCGGTCCCCATGTATGCCACACCCCGATTAGTTGCCATTGCAGTTCCTCCTTGAAGGTCAGGATTCAGGATCCGGGATTCGGGATTCAGGGCTCTTCACTCGCACGGGTCGCGCATAGAAAGCGAACACTCTATTCACACCTCCGCCTCTGCGCACTCCCGAATGCTGCTCTTGGAAGGTCGTCCTGAATCCCGAATCCTGATTCCTGAATTCTGCTCTTAGAATGCCGCCGCGCCGGCCTCTGCGACTGCGTGGTCCTGCTCCCCCGAACCCCCGCTTACTCCGATGGCGCCAACCACCTTTCCCCCACGCTTCAGAGGCACGCCCCCGGCAAAGATCATGATCTTCCCGTTGTTCGAAACATGGATGCCGAAGAACTGGTTTCCGGACTGGCTGTGCGCGGCCAAGTCCTTGGTTGAAACATCGAAGGCCCGCGAGGTGTAGGCCTTCTTGATGGAAATATCAATGCTGCCGATCCAGGCGCCGTCCATGCGCACGTGCGACACGAGATTCCCACCCTCGTCCGCCACGGCAATGTTCATCGGTTGGCCAAGTTCCGCCGCTTTCTTCTCGGCGGCCGCAATAACCCTTCGCGCATCGCTGAGTGTCACCCCCATCGATCCTCCTTCGTGAACTTGAGTTGTATGAAGCCCCAGTACAGATGAATCTATTTGACCAGAATCCGAGGGAGTCTTCAAGGCTTTTGTTCGCGACTTGGTTTAGAATAACAGTCACCGCGCTTGAAGCGAAAGCACGGTGGTAAGGCGGCGGCCGCCGCCAGGAGGAGGTCCGGAGTTGCCGAGATCAAGGGAGTATCTGGAAGCGGGCGTGGGAAAGGCGGTTGTGTTCTTGGCGGTTGTGGTGGTTCTGGCGATCGCCATACTGGCGCTGAAACTCACCAACCGTGAAGCCCCTGTGATTGAAATGCAGCCGGAGATTAGAGGGATGGGAGTCAATACGCCCGTGGATCTCCGCGTTCACGACTCGAACTACCGCATCAAGTCGGTGGTGGTGGAAGTGCGCCAGGGCGATCGGACCTTTCAAATCCCCACGCTGGGCGGCGCCGAGGAGGTTCGCGCACCCAAGTGGTGGAAGTTCTGGACGCGCCGCGTCGAGAGCAGTGCCATATTCCACGCCAACGTGGGCCGCAAAACGATACCCGATTTGAAGGAAGGTTCTGCAAGGCTCACAGTTACCGCCACCAATAACTCCTGGGGCCGATTCTTCCGCGGCGGCCAGAGCCAACTCAGCAAGAATTTGCCGGTCCGCTTTATGCCGCCCCGCGCTGAGGTTCTCACCGCGCAACATTACATCAATCAGGGCGGGTGCGATATGCTCCTTCTCAAGGTTTCCGAAGGGACAGTCGAATCCGGCGTGCAGGTGGGCACCTACTTTTTCCCGAGTTATCCCCTGAAGGATTCCGACCCCACCTCCCGCATGTGCATCTTTGCATATCCGTACGACGTTGACCCGTCGACGCCGGCCCGCGTTGTGGCGCGCGACGATGCCGGCAATCAGAGCTTAGTCAATTTCAACTACAAGGTCTTCCCCAAAAAGTTCAGGTCCGACACCATTAACCTTAAAGATGACGACATGCAGCGCGTCGTCCCGCCGATTCTGGCTCAGACGCCGGAACTGTCGGATCAGGGCAGCGTTCTGAAGAATTTCCTGCTGGTCAACGGCACGCTGCGCCGGATGGACGCGCAGCAGTTGGTGGCTTTCTCCCAGAAAACCGCCCCGCACCTCACTTGGACCCAACCCTTCGTGCAGCTCGGAAACTCGAAAGTCGAGGCTTCGTTTGCCGACTTCCGAACCTACGTCTACAACGGCCAGGTGGTCAACCGCCAGGTGCACTTGGGGTTTGATCTGGCGGTTGTGCAGCACGCCCCAGTGTTGGCCGCCAATGATGGAACCGTGGTTTACGCGGGCTATCTCGGCATCTTCGGCAATGTCGTGGTGATCGACCACGGCTGCGGCCTGCAGAGCCTTTACGCTCACTTGAACGCGTTCGATGTAAAGGAAGGGGAAGCCGTAAAACGGGACCAGGTCATCGCGCACAGCGGCCAGACAGGGCTGGCCTTCGGCGACCACCTGCACTTTACCATGCTGCTGGACGGAATCCCGGTCAATCCCGTCGAGTGGTGGGACCCGCACTGGATCCACGACCGAATCGAGGCGAAGCTCAAGTAATTTGCGATTGGTGATTGGTGATTGGCGATTGACAGTCTAAACGGCCGGGTGAGGGAGTCCCTCCTCCCCCGCAACGGGATGGTTGGGCTGCCACCCCGCAATCACAAATCGCAAATCACAAATCGCAAATCAGAAACTCACGGCGCTACCCGCCCCAGGTAAAAGTCGAAGAATTTCTTGGGGTCGGCTCGCATCCCCACGGTCGCGTTGGCGGGCTTGCCTTCGACGGCTCGAGTGAATCCCTGCGCATCAACCTCGACGGCCAGTTGTTGCGTCTCGCAAATATTCGGGTCAATCAGCATGGCCACCGCCATGGGGTCAAACAGAGTGGGAGACTCATTACCCCAGAGGTGGTAGAGAATGGTCAGAGCATTGGTGAGCGGAATGAGATGCGTGAAGACGCGCCGGCGCCCGGCGGCGTCGAGTTGCAGCATGGCGGTTACGTCGAGCGGAGCCACGAGCAGGGGCACGCCGGACGAAAACACGGTCTGGGCCGCCTCCGGGTTGGACTTGATATTCCACTCAGCCTCAGGCTTCGAATCCGGCCCGTAGCCACGGGCCATCGATCCTCCCATAAGGGCAATCCGCTTGATCTTCTTCGCCATCGAGGGGCCAGATTTCAGGAGAGCCGCCACATTGGTCAGTTCCCCGATCGCAATGAGGGTGACCTTTCCAGGCTGCCGGTCGATTTCGGCTTTCATGAATTCAACTGCCCCGCTCATGTGCAAGGCCGGGCTGGTGAAGCCATCCGCCCAGCGAGTCTGGTCAATCGGCTGGGGCTTTCCCGGTTGGCCTGCGTAGACCGGAACTCTGCGCCAGGCTCCGCCCGCTTCCCAAAGCATTTTGGCCGCCAGGCGCGCTCGCGCCTGCGTGTCGCCAGCCACGGTGGTGACGCCCCGGAGTTCCAACTCGGGACTGTTCATGATGAGCGCCAGCGCAAACGCATCGTCAATGTCCGTGCCAATGTCGGTGTCGAGGATGACCGGTGCCTGCGCACCGGGGGCATCGAGAAAGCTCATGACCACGGCGAAACCAACCAACGGCAAACGGCCTAGTTTGTACAAGTGAATTCTCCTCGTTCGGTGATCAGTACGACGCGACGGGGCGACCAGTGAACCTCAGTCGGACGAACGCAAGTTGTTGAAGTTGATGACGTCAATGTTCTGGCCTGCGAGATATTGTGTCAAACGAAAATCGTCAGTAAGCACCAGGTATCTCCCGCTCGCAGCATGAAGGACGGCCGTGTCGGTCAGCCCGAACTTGGGGAAGGCGTTGTGATTGCCCAATTCTTGACTGGGTGTGTAATGCTCGTGCAGGTTTTTGAGGCCATCGGCGAAATCCTGCCAAAAATAGTACTTCAAGTTCTCGGGTAGTTGCCCGAGCAGGTTGCTCACTTCCGTGAGGATGCTGGGGGTAGTAACAAGCTCCGTGAACTGTTTAACGTAGTCGGCCAAAAGCTCATAATCACCAACCGTGAATTGGCCCGTCCTCTTGAATTTCTGAATTCGGGTCGGGTCGTACTGGCCCACGAAGAGCAAGAGAAGCAAATTCGAGTCAACAAGGAGGCCTCGCCTGCGGTAAACGCTCATTAGGTCGGTAGCACTACTCGACATGTTAGACCTCTCGGATCTTCATCGAGATGACCTCCCCCTTTTGCGCATCGACCTTAAAGACCTTAAAGGCACGCGGACCTTTCGTGGCGAACTGAGGCAAAGGGGAAGGACGGTCGTACCCGAGGGTAATGAGCCAATAGCGCTCCTTTCGCTCAGCCTCTTCAAGGAGCACATTCGTGAATCGGCCACCATAAAGATCCCCGAAATACTCTGCGGCCTTCTCAGCTGCTTCTTTGACGGTTATCATTGGAATCAAACCCCTTTCGCCTTGCCGCGTGTCCACAAGAGTAGCAAAGCGATCACGTGTGTCTTTTGGGAAACCCTCTCAGCTCATTATTCAGCCGTTGATCTCAGGAATCAATCCCTCACTTCACCACCGGCGCCAGCGCCACGCTGACGAGCCCGATGATGAAAAAGGCGAACATCAGGGCCAGCAGGCGCTTAGTAGCTGCATCAGCGCCTTTGAATTCTCTCCAGACAAACACACCCCAAATCGCGCCGACCATGGTCGAGCCCTGGCCGAGCGCGTAGGAAGCTGCGGGGCCCACCATCTGGGCGTAGGAGGCGACGAAGTTGGAGATCGTGCCGACGCCCCACGCCATGCCGCCCAGGAGGCCCCAGAAGTGCCAACTGCCGGCACCGCGTAGATAATCGCTCACTGCAACCGGCGGCCCGGACACCGGCTTGCGCATCAGGAAATAGTTCAGCGGAAAATTAGAAACCAACACTCCCAGAACAAAAACGAAGGCTACGGTATAAGGACCGAAGTGGTTGTCTCCCTTGATGGCTTTGGCGACGAAAGGATAGAACAGCCCCATAATCACTCCACCGAGCACACTGACCACGATCCCTGTCACACTCACCGCCTGCCCTTTCGACTGTCGGCGATAAGCTACCGCGTCCAGAGCGATCGCCACGCAGACCAGCGCGATACCCCCGAACAGCATCAAGGGATTGCCTTTTGGCGTAATGATGTAATTCAAAACCGAGCCTACCACCAACGCCAGCCCGACGCCCACCGGAAAAGCCACCGCCATGCCCGCGATGGCGATGGCGGCCACAATCAGGATGTTGCCGAGGTTGAAAACCACTCCTCCCAGGAACGCCAGCAGGTAATGACGGCTGTCCACGGCGCGCAGGTTTCGCAGGAAGCTGTCCGGGCTGCCGGTATTCGTGCTCCCTAGCGTAAAGCCGAGAACCAGCGCGATGAGCAGAATGCCCCACACGTAGTCCCAATAGAACAGCTCAAATCGCCAGCCTTTGCAGAGCTTTTGAGTGTTCGCCCAACTGCCCCAGCAGATCATGCTGAGAACGATCATGGCGAGCGCCACCGAATAAACGGCGGGTATGAACATGGCACAGGCCTCCTTATTCCGGCATGGTGACGGGCACCGTCCGGCCCTCGCGCGCCGACTGATAGATCGCTTCCATCACTGCCATATCGCGCATCCCCTGCACGCCGTTCGGCTCGGGCTCGCGCCGGCTGCGGACCGCGGCGGCAAGGGCGTCGATCTCCAGAGCCAGCTCATCAATCACCTTGAATTTCTTCTCGAGCCGGCGCCCGGCGATTTCGCCGAACAGGCGACGCTCCAGGTCATACTGGAACGCCGGACTGAGGCAAGCCCAACCTTTCTCGCCGTTGACCTGCAGGAATGACGACTCCGCAGCCTGAAAGCTCGAGGTGCACTGCGCCACGATGCCACTGGGGAAGTCCAGCCGGAAGGCGATGTTCTCATCCACTTGGCGGAACCGCTTGGGATCGGCGGCCCACTGATAAGCCGAGACGGCGTTGGGTTCCTCGCCCACCAGCCAGCGAATCGTATTCACGCAGTAAACTCCCACATCCGGCAGCGAGCCGCCCCCCGAGAGCTTGGGATCAAGGTGCCACGCGCCGCGCTTCAGAACGGGCGGGAGAAAGATTCCGAAGGCGGAATGGATGTACTTCAGCCGCCCCAGTTTCCCGCTCGTGAACAGCTTCTTGAGCTCCAGGCTGGAAGGTTCAAAATACTTGCGGTAGGCAATCATCAGACGCACGTCCGAGGCGCGGCAGGCCGCGAGCATCTGGCGGCACTCCTCCACCGAATTCGCCATCGGCTTTTCGCAGAGCACATGCTTGCCGGCGTTGGCCGCCTGAACGGTGTACCGGGCGTGCGAACCGTTGTTGGTGGCGATGTAAACGGCCTCGACCTGCGGATCGCTCAGGCAAGCAGGCAACTCATCGTAGGTGTACGACGCCCCGGCGCCGAATTTCCGCGCCAGCCGCTGGGCTTTGAGCTTGTCACCACTCACCAGCGCCACCAGTTTTCCCTTCTTGCTATGCTTGAAGCCGGGCAAGATCGCCCTCTGCGCAAATCCGCCTAATCCAATCACCGCATATCCCACTGGTTTGGAAGCTGCCATATTCCTCCTCTGTCTGATTCAAAGTGTAGGGAGAATACTTCCCGACTTTTGCGTGGCTGTCAAGGGGAGCGCAGACCTTACTCCGTCGATAACGCGCGGGTAGGCGGAGCCTCGCTGCGGTGCGGGCGTCTCGCCCGCTGTGGAGTGGGCATTTTGCCCTCGAATTCCTGCGGGGGTGGCCCCCGCGACTGCGGGCGGGACGCCCGCACCACTTCTCATGCGGCGACTCCCTCTGCGGCGTCGCGGTAGGGACGACCATTGCTGATCGCCCCCCGCACGGATCCGTACGAGCGCTCACTAGCGCATACGGCTCTTGTCGCGGATGAATAACGGAGAGCGCTCGGGCGTTCTCCATGCACCCGGTGGCCCCTGGGACACGCGAAAGGAATCCCGCTCGGCGTCGGGCGCGTGTGAGGCTAAGGGGTGCTCTCCTTGACCAGCAGCCTTCCCTCCGCATTCTCCGCAGACCGTCTGAGGTCCTTGTTCGAGTGTTTCATCGGTACTATGCCGCTGTCCGACTCCTCCGAGACGTACACGCGGGCCGTACAGCCTAAGCCTTCGCCCGCCGGTCCGCCCCAGCGACGGACATCTCCGAGGTCTCCCGGTTCTCGTGCAGAAAGTATCTAGGCGTGTCTGGGGTCTCGGACTACGCAGGACTGCTCCGGGTCTCGCGCTGGCAACCCTGAGCATGTTGCCTTCCGCCGGATCGAGGGCGTCGGCGTCCTGATTGCACATTTTCGAAGCTCCATACCCAGCCCACCTATTCCCCTGTTTACGCTTCACTGCGCACCTCGCGGCGCACAGCGCAAAACTCGGGGCCGAGTGGATCGCTAATCCTTTCTCGTGAGAAATTTGCATTCTCTGCTCCCTGCCGGTTTATCCCGGCGCACCGGTCCTTTGTTTTCTATAACATTCTCGCTTTGTTCCGGCGATTTTGAGGTTTCGCCGGCGTTTTCCTCTGTCCGGACTTTCTGTCTGAGCGTCCAGCCCCACGACCTTACTCAGTTCCTCGGCCGCACGGTCGTCCGGCTCACGCGCAGGGGCGGTTCGCGAACCGCCCCTACCCAGGCGTGCATGTTCTTGGCGCATGGTCAGGATAATCCTCACCTTGCGGTCAATCGAGCGGTCCAGCGCCGCTTCCTGCCGCAGCAGCATCTCCCAAGTCTCCCCCGCCGGCGCCAGGCAGGAGTCCCGCTCGATCTCGTCCTTCTCCTCCTGCACCTCATCTCCTCCGCGAACGCCGCCTCCACCGCCGCGATCTCTTCCTCCAGCAGGCGCAGCAGTTCCTGCTAGCGAGCCTCCACATCCGCCTCGCCGCCCGATGGTTCCTTCACATCGTTCAGCCGCTTTCCTTGTCGTTCTTCTGCCTGCCAGTAGGCCCGATTGCTGAACGTCAACATCAGGGGGCGATCCGCGCCGGCCGCCAGCCCGGGATTGTCCCCAGAAAGCTTCTGGATTACGCGATACTGCATGGGGGTGACAACCCCTTGCCGGCAGCTGCTCGCGGATCGCCGCCCAACGCGAAATCGCTGGCGCAGGCGCGCGCACGGCTGGGTGGGCACGGGCAGTTTGGGGTCGGTGGCGAGAGAACTCGAGGCATCGAAGGTGGCGGCGGCGATCTGGTCGCGGCGGGCCGCGCCGGCGCTCCTCGACCGCCAGGAGAGCGCGCCGCATCAGGCCTGTCTCCATGCGCTCGATGCGGTTGCGCCGCCAGTAAAGTTTGCCCAGGTCGGCGATTTGCCGGTCCCAGAGGGCGTCGCCGGGGCCGTAGGAGGTGGCGAGTTCCCGTTGCAAGGCTGCATACCGTTCGGGATCTTCGCCCAGGGCGCGCATGACGGCGGCTTCGTTTTCGGGTGCGGCATCACAGCCGTGCTGGAGGGCGTTCATTTTCATGCGCTCTTTTCCGGCCTCGCTGCGGGGCCCGGTGGAGTGCTGCGCATTGCCCCGGGCTGCAGTCAGCCGCTGGGGAGTAAGACAAGTAGATTTGCGTAGAGACATAGTAACTCCATGAATCGGAAAGTTAGAAGCAGGGGCGGCAGGCGAACCGTCCCCGCAAAGGTGAGACTCCTCGACTTCTTGACTGGGCAGGAGGCAGGAAGCACAGGCAGGGACTACGAACTTAATCCGAGGAAGAGGCATAACCTGTCCGGCAGCGCCTAACCGTCTGCCAGCCGTACCAAACAACTATAGCCCATATTACCGCTTTTGTCAAGTATCAACGAAGTTAATGACCCCGACTGTACCCCCGTGCGTCGGTCCACCACTGAAGCATGGCAAAAGCTTAAGGAGAAATGCGAGGCTGGCACAGGGCGAAGCCCCGCATTGCGCGGAGCCGGGATGAACAGAGACCGCAGAGCTGCACTCTGCACCAGCCCGCGTTTCTGTCGAGAGATAGAAGTTGTTGGTAGTGGGCTAATACCTTGAAAGCTCCTCTTCTCGCCGGTCGATTCTTCCGATAGCATTTGTGAGTGAGCGATGATCCCGGCAAGTCTTTGGAGAGCGTGAGGTAGGTACAACAAATTGTGGTGTTTACGGATTTGGCACCAACAGGTTGCGCTTTTAGCTTGACTAACCTAACGAGCGTGGGATATTCTCCTGACGAATTAGGGATCGCGCCAAAAGCTTTGAGGGGGAGACACAGTGCAAAGCCTTTTAGAGGCCCTGCAGGGTAAATACGGGACGATCCTGATTGATCCTCCCTGGCGTTTCGCCAACCGCACCGGAAAGATCGCCCCAGAACATAAGCGACTTCATCGCTATGACACACTCTCTTTTGAAGAGATTGCTGCCCTACCAGTCGGCAAGATCGCCGCCGAAAAGAGTCACCTGTACTTGTGGTGCCC
The DNA here is from genome assembly GCA_963722675.1 of uncultured Acidobacteriota bacterium. Lineage (GTDB taxonomy): Bacteria > Acidobacteriota > Terriglobia > UBA7540 > UBA7540 > CAVROP01. The sequence continues at coordinate 23,208 of CAVROP010000057.1, read as the reverse complement.
TAATGCGCTTCTGGCCGAGGCCCTTGGCATCATGAAGGCATGGGGATTCACCTACAAGACCAATATTGTTTGGTACAAGGTCCGCAAGGATGGTGGCCCGGACGGTCGCGGCGTGGGGTTCTACTTCCGAAACGTGACGGAGTTGGTTCTCTTCGGAATTAAAGGGCGCATCCGAACGCTCGCGCCGGGGAGAAGCCAAGTCAATGTGATCGTCACGCGGAAACAGGAACACTCCAAAAAGCCAGATCAACTCTATGACATGATCCAGCGGTGTAGCCCTGGTCCTTATTGCGAGCTTTTCAGCCGACAGCGTGTCGAAGGCTGGACACAGTGGGGAGACGAATTGGACAGCTATGAGCCCCCTTTATACAAAGCTTATGCTTGGGGCACGAATGGGGATCGTTCGGTTGGTGCGCAATTGGAAGCGTGCAGTGTCCGCCAGGATCGTTTACTGTTGGACTAACCCCGTCACAATCGAAGATGGCAACCCGATCAGCAATAGTGGGCAAGGATTTCCCACGCCTCTACTGATTCTGTCCATAAGCTTCCGCCAGTGTGTGGTTGCCTCTCCAAATTTGTCCGACACGAAAGAATCAGTCCAAGCTGTAGCGAACTCAATTGGTTTCCTCTCGCGCTTAACGCGCTTCATGACCGCTGTCATCTGGCGAGATGTAGGATTCAAACCGATACGCTTCAGGTCTTTAATCGAGCCTATCCCTTGCTCCCGTGCGAAACTCAAGACCATCTCATGCATTCGGTCATGGAGGGAATGGCCGCGCGTCACGACTATGCCGACACTGATTGCTCCTTCCGCATGGAGCCGCTTAAAGTTCTCCAGGTCCCTATCGAAGAACGGGTCCTTGTTATTCCATTCGATTTCTAGGGCCAAATGGTCGCCATTGAGCTCTCTCACGTGATCTATCTCGTGAGATATCGACTGGCGCTCGATTCCGTTAATGGTCTTCCTGATTTCGAACTTGCCCTTTCTCCAACCCATTTGAGTTAGTGCGCGACGCAGCCTTTGCGTTCCCTTTGTCTCGCCGCCACCAGAGCCGATGATTTCTGTGATCGGCACCTGAACGCTTTGAAGGACATTTTCCAACTCGTCGAGGGCGACTGGAAAGTCCTTCTCCAAAATCGCGGCGGCGTGAGATTCACACCGAATATCAAATCCCCTGTCACGTAGTTGTTGAAGTAGCACTGTCCCAACTCCGTAAGAACATCGCGCATCGTATCACGAAACCATTTCACAATAAACTCCGGCTGGCGCATGGCGAAGCCCCGCGAACAGTGGAGCCGTAATGCTAAGAGACCGCAGAGCTTCGCTGTGCGCCAGCCCAGTTGCCATTCATGCTCACCACCTATTAAGATCTCACTTGAACTTCGTATCAAGCCACTCTTTCAATTCTGGCCACCATATATTTGAAACATCAGGGTCTGGTGGTAAAAGTAGGCCATGTTCCTGCCGGAGCCACCTGTCATCCGGTGTCTCTTTAACAGGTCCCCAGAACGGCGAAACCCTGACAGTTTTGGGCACCACTGGATTCTCAGAGAGACAGTCAGCGTTGCCATCGATCAGCTCTTCCCCGACGCGTACCCAGGCATGTAGCCAACGATAGATCTCACGACCCTCAGGTGAGAAATATCTTGCTGTGCCAACCGCTGCCCTAGACGGGAAATTTAGGTGAGTGAGAGCCCGATGCAGAAGGTCTGCGAATTGCAGGCACATCTCGGAGCGGCCTGCGTAATTCTCGTCCACGAGCGCGGCAACGGCATCGAGGAGTTTCTCGCGGTGGGGTTTTGTCATCATTGCCGAACGGTCAATGAGCGTTGCGGAAGGGAGTTGACGGGTACCTTCCCTCTTTTGCCTTCGGATTCCCTCAACGGCTCGCTTTGCCTCAGGAGATAGCGACTTTACCCAATCGTCAACGGAGACATTAACCGCTGGGGAGATTTCTCTCACCTTCGCAGTCCTGTCAGGGGCTCAAATCCCCACCTTTTCGTCCTCGTCAAGGAAGGTTTCATCGGCTCGCCGACAGCCCTTTGATGTAGGCGGCGATTTGCATCGGTTTCACGTCCGCGAGTTCACGAACTCGCCTGCCCTCGCACTATTCCGCCGGCTGGCGCAGGGCGAAGCCCTGCGAACAGTGGAGTGGTAATGTCTGGAGACCGCAGAGCTTCGCCCTGCGCGGCGCTCACGCTCTGTCTGTCAACTTTCAGCCAGTAGTCCAACGCTTTCTTCGAGCGGCCCCCAAACAGCAGCGTGCCCGAGCGAGCGAAGGAGCGTATTTAACAGGGAGGTCGCAAGCCTCGGAAGGCCTTCGGTCGCGATGAAGTAGTTTACCTTGATCTCGGCATTTGCGGACTCGCCGGATCGACCCGACACCAATATCGAATCGGGCCGAATGGTTTTGCGCGCTGGTCCGGAATTGACCTCGTAGGTCGGGTCGAAGCAGGAGCCGAAAGTGCCGCTTGCGTCGTTACGAAGCAACGTTAAGCCGCGAACGCTGAGTTGGGTATAAAGGCTCCCTTCGCCGAAGTATCCGACCGCTTTCCACCACCTCATGCCTAGCTTCAAGAAGAGAATGACATACATGGCCAGGTCAACCACGCTCCAGACGGCCTTTTGGGGGTCTTTGTATGCCATCTGTGTCCCGTGGCCAAGCGCGCCGTCGCCGGTAGCGTGCCATATCTGCTCGTAGTTAAGGCTCTTATGGTACCAGGCATACTGGTAGAACTCTGCGCCACGACGCTCAGCATCGTTTGCTTTGCCCTGGGCGGCTAGATTGCGTACGCGCGGATATAGTTCGTGAATGATGCTCAACAGTCGATTCTCGTGAGTTCTTTCCATCTCAAAGCAAAAGACCTCACTTGGCTCGAGCATCAGTCTCAGGAAGGTATCTGATTGGTGGCGGGGTGAATAAATCCATACGGCCGGGTCGTCGTTTTCGAATCCGCTGCAAACGGGCAGTGCCCCCGCCAGGCGCTGTGCCCGCTGACTTGCCCCTCGGTCCCCTGGCGCCATTTGTCTTTCGCGGTCGATCAGTCTTCGCAACTGAGAAGCGTCGGGCGGCCTCGCTTCGTCTTCGTTACGCACGAAAACAGGGTCGAGGCCCTTCTTCGTCACCAAATGTACAACCTTGCCGGGCCGTACTCGGACAATACAGTATCTCCTGTCGGGACCTGTCGGATCGGCGCACTCGTGCACATCGTAATTGGGCGTGGGTGAGATGTTTGCCGCCATCGAGCTAGCTATTCTGGTCTTGTATTCGGTCGGCGAATCCACGCCGAGTAGCTTGCAATCGCGATCGCCCTTGTTCTTCTGGATACCCACGAACAGCAGCCCACCGAAAGTATTGGCGAAGGCGGCAGCCTTCCTAAGGGCAGAATCACACCACACGCTAGTGAAGTCGTGGCGCCATCCCTCGCTGGGGTTCGCCTCAGCGAAGCTCTTAATGGCAGAGTAGAGTTCGTCATTGGTAACTCCACTTAGGTCGTCGGTGAACAGGTCGATCGCCATATGCAAACACTATACCACCAAGATGTGCGTAGGTCGCCCCGTGCCCATGGGGCAGTGTGGCGGGTAACGGTGACCGACGGGATGCGCACGCGGGCTGGAATCAGACTCCTGCCTTTTGGAGTCTGCGATGTCCCGAAGGGACAGGTCTGTGCTGCGCGCTCAGTCCAGTCGATCCATGCGGAGCACGGACACGTCAGTAATACCGCCAGCTTGACCACAGCCAATCCGCAGGCGAACTCACCAGCCCGCGCCGGACCGGGTGATTGCAGTTCAGTTTCTCTCGGCGCTTCTTTTCGGTGTAGACGTGGAAGGGGTGAAAACGCCGATTGCAGAGCGCAGAGTCCCCGGTGATGTGCAGTGTCCTCAATGTGTGTTGGCCCGGTGTCTCAAGTTCAAAACTGATCTCCACCTGCAACCCACAGCCCCGCAGGGGCGGCCTAGCAAAGCCCAGGCCAACGGCCCGGGTGGTAGGGGTAAGAGGATAATTCATTTCCGGCCCCAAGCCCTGAAGGGGCGTGATAGCCGCGCCTTCCGTAGGTCGCCCCTTCAGGGCTCAACTCGGGGAACCACGGTCTCTCCCAGGCCGTTGGCCTGGGCTTTGCCAGGCCGCCCCTTCGGGGCTCAACTCGGAGGCGGAAGGAACAGAGGCCGCAGAGCTGCGCCGGCCCGCGCGTCCCTGCGGGACGTCGCAGACACCAAACCCCAGGTGTCTGCGCCAACCGGACTGTTGTGGAGCGGCAGCGCGCAGAGGCGCCCAGAAGGGGCGCCCCTGCGACACGCCTCGGAGGGGGTGAGGCGGATTAATATGCCCAGAATCCGTTAGGGGCGTTGGTGACACCGGTCACGGTTTGACCGCCGATTCCCACAAAGACGTTGCGGCCGAAAAGGAACGGCACTCCGAAGTCAAAGTAGTCGGTCGAGGGGCTCGTTCCGCTGTCGCCCCCGAGGTTATTGAACGCCGCGAAGCCGGTACTAAACAGACTATCCGCGTTCGCGATGCTGAAAGTAACTGACCCGGAGGTCCCGTTCGTCCCCGTATTGGTGACGGTGAAACTGAGGGGCGAGGCGGGGCAGTACCAACCCTGGGCATCCGCGCAGTCGATGCCGCCGAGCGTGCCGGAGTCGAGGAAATAGTAGGCGTTCGATCCGCTGTCGATGAAGCTATAGCTGTACTGGGTGCCGTTGTAAGTGGTGGTGAAATACGCCTGGTCGTCCACCGCATAAATCTTGGCGCTGCCCAGAGCGTTGTTGGATTGTGTGCCGATGCCGAAGATCAGCGAGCCCGAAGCGGTGGCGGCCCCTCCCGCAGCCACCGAGGGCAAAGAGAGCAGCACGCCGTTATTGTCTTGAGGGAAAAGCGCCACGGGGTTCCAGACCTGGCCCTTGGTGGTAGTGGTGGGCACGGCCGTAATCTGGCAATTGCCGCTCGGGCAGGAATAGTACACGGCGGGAGCGGTTGAGATGTCTGCGCAGGCTGAGCCGCAATCCTGGGTGAAATTGCCCAAGCCCAGAATGCCGTTGGCTCCCAGGGCCTCGACGGAGTTGTAGTCCATCGGCGTGCCACCGCCGCCGAAACTGATGCAACTTGAAGGCACAGTATACTGGGGAGATTCGCTGATAATGTGGACCGAGGCGGAGGAAGCGGCTTCACCGGCCAGATGAATGTCCGCTTGCACGACCGGCCCCCAGATGTACGCCAGGCTGATGAACTGGATGCACTCCTGAACGTCATTGTCCCCCGAATCCGTGACCGCGGGGAGTGAGAGTCCGCTCACCGCTCCGGACAGCAGGCGCAGGCCGGTGGAACCCGTATCCACAATGACGTTGGGCACCGTGGTGCAATTCGTGGTGCTGCCCGGCTCGCAGACTTCCACGGAAGCAAAGAGGCCGTTGACGTAGTCGTCGGTGGGCCCCAGGTTGACATCGAGGCTTACCACGTTGTTCGAACTATTCACCTTGAAGTTGACCGTGTTCGAGTCGCCCCCGCCCGGCGATGGGTTTGCGACGACCACCGCGAAAGAGCCCGCGGTGGCCTGGTCAGCGGCGATGAGTTGAATGGTCAACCGGGTGGAGCTGACATACGTCGCGGCATGGGCCGTGCCGTTGTAAGTGACCGTCGAGCTGGAAATGAAGCCCGTACCTGTGATGGTCAGCGTCTGAGCCGCTGCTCCCACCAGGGCGGAATCCGGCGACAAGGAAGTGATGGCCGGCACGGGGTTCGATGTGGGAGGGGTCGTTCCCCCGCCACCATTACCACTGCAACCTGCCAGGAAAATCAAAACGCTCAGAACACTAAGAAGGCGCACCACGGAAGCTGCGTGACCAGTATTGTTGAGCCTCATCGCACCGCCTCCGCCGAAACGTTCTTGGGGAGCAGGCTCGGAACGTAGGCGCTGCCATGGAAGGCCCGCATGTGGCCGCCGCTCACAAAGACCAAATCGTTGGCCCGCACGATAAAGGGGCCGCCGCGCCGGCGCGTCTGCGCCTGCGCAGCCTGCTGGACCGGCGTGAGGTAAGATCCCAGCAGTTGTTCCAAGTTCGGTATGACCGGCGCCCGCCAGGAGACTCCGAACACTTTGCCCTCCGGCGAAACATACTCGGTGACCACGGCGCCGGTTGGAGAAGTGATTTGGTGAAGCTTGTAGCCTTCAGCGGAGATCACGCGTTCCTCACCCCGCATAAACTGCGTATCGAGACTCACCGACGACTCATACTCTCCCAGGACTGCCCATGCCGGCGCCGCGCCCAGGGTCAGAATGAGCAAGACTCGTGCAATGGTTTTCATGTGTCTGTATCCTTGTTCTGAGTTGCTCTCCCTTGTCCCTAACGATATGGACGGGAATCCCGAACAAAAGGTTGCAAGCGCTCTATCCCGCCTGGCCAACCGGGACGAGTTCGATGCCTTGCACCTTGCCGAGATTCCTACTGTACCGCTTCTCCTTTGAGTTGTTCCAGTGCTCATGAACTCCCAGGCTTTCGAGACGGGTCGTGCCGGAAGCGTGATCGGGATCATAAAACGTGCCGGAGGGCGGGCGGTCCGCCAAGGCCGCTTCGTGCAGATAGTCGTCGGCGCCGGACATGTGCGGGAAATCGTTCCATTCCGCCCTCAGGAAATCGAGCGGCCACGGAATCGATGGCGACCGGGTCCTGGGAAGCCAGGAGGCTGGAAGCCCAGTGGCCGTTGAAGGGAGCTTGCAAGAACTTGCGCGGTGCGTGCTCGGAGGGATGCACGCCCGGGTACAAGCCGTCGATTAGACAGAGCAAGGTCTTGCCGCCGATCTGTTCGTGCCCCATCAGGTCAACCAGGTCCCTATATTTTCCGGTGCCCTGGCGCCACATCGGCAGGCTGGTATGCATGTCGTAGTAGCCCTTGTCGGGAGGCCTCCGGATCAACGACCCGAAGTGGTTCTTGGCGCAGAGCGTGACACCCGCTCCGGTGTGGGCCTTCAAGTTCGCCATGTTGATGAGGTAATTCGCTTCCACATAGTGAACCGGCACGTAATCCTGGGCCGCTCCGGGCGGACGCGAACTCCAGTAGAAAGGAATCGAAGAGGGCTGCACGCGAGTTCGGGGATAGGTGGCGTTTCCTCCGTCATGGTCGAGATAGTGGACGTTGGGAAACTCGGCGTGCAGAGGGCCAAAGAACTGGTTGGGGAAATTGGAAAGCGGGTCTCCCACGGAAATGGCTTCCTCGGGCACCCCGGCCTCGTGGACGAGTTGGCGCAGTAAGGCGAGGATCATCTGGGGCGAAGCGTTCATGTAATCCAGGTCGTGCGCCAGGTCGTAAGACTTGCGATCGACCGCTCCTCCGGCGATGCAACCGACCAGGTTCACTTTAATGGTGACCTTCTCACCCTTTCGATATCCCGTCTTCCCGTTGCCGTGGCTTTGGTTGAAGTATATGAAGATGCGATCCCAGGCGATTGCGTCGCCGCCCTTGCCGCCCAGCGCCTGGATCGCGCCCGACATCATGCGATCAACAATCGTCTGGTTGGTGTGATCGCTTTCCCACCAATGTCCTTGACCCGGCCCCGCCCAACTGGTCGCGGCCGGATCGCGGGCCCAGACGACGCGCCCCGGATGAAGACCCTTGGCGACGCCCACCGGCTGGTTAGAAATGGGGTCGGCCCCCAATACCAAGGGATCGCGGGGTAATGCGAAGGCGCTGCTGAAACCCACGCCCAGCGCACCCGCGGCTCGGAGCATGCAAGGCGTAACGGCTGCGCTCCCCAATGGATTTCAAGAACTCACGGCGATTGCTATGATGTCCCACGTGTGCATCCCTCCAGACTCAATGGCGTGACTCGGTCAAACGTCACGCTAAGGCGGTGCGGATCAACTGTCAAGCGGTTTTTCTTTCGTGTCTCTCTCCGATTTCTTTCTCCGTGGGAGTTGCTCGGCCCCGCGAGGGGTGGGGTTTGCGGGACTGGCCATCGAAAAACTCAAAACTCGCCTCCAAAACACGCAGGGGCCAAAACGACCGGCTTCGCAAAAGCATCCGATCGGGAAGCGCAAGACGCAAGTTACAGAGGCGAGTATAATGCAGATTGAGGATCAACCATGAAATACAAAGTCGTTTTGCAGCGTTCTGAAGAGGGCTACAGCGTTTCGTGTCCCGGCTTGCCCGGATGCTGGTCGCAAGGGCAGACAGAAGCGGAAGCGCTCGAGAATATCCAGGATGCAGTCAAAGAGACTCTTCGGGAGGCAGAAGTGCGGGAGATCGAAGTGCCTGTCTAACTCATGCCCAAGCTGCCCGGCATCAATCATCAGACTTCACTGAAGGCCCGATCCAAGAACGAAGCGATGTAGAAGGCGTCCAAGAACTTGAAGGGCGTCTCCCCGCAAGTGTAGTGCCCGCACGGCAACACGGCCACCTCAGTATCGAGTTGGAGGCGCAGCGATTCCGCAATGATGCGACGCGAGAACTCAGGCAGGAAGGTCAAGTCGTAGCGCGCGTAAATGAAGAGTGATTTCTTGGGCCACCGCGCCAACTTTTCCGCATAGGCAATGGGGCTGATGGCCATCCAACAGCGGCGCAGGCGCTCCAGGGTCAAATCGGCGTCAAGCCCCGCGCGCACGTGACGTGTGGCCTGCCCGGTCCATACCACCTCCGCAAAAGTTGTTGAGCAATGATTGAACACATTGACCTTGAGCCTCTCGTCGTGCGCGCTGGCCAGATAGGCATAGCAGGAGCCCAAGCTGGTTCCCACAATACCCAGTTTCGAGTATCCCTGGCTCTCTAACCAGTCGAGGCAGGAGCGCGCGTCGGCCACCGCCTGGCGGCCGGCGTCGAGCGTGCGGCAGATGTTCGAGGAGACGGCGTAATCGGCTCGCTCTGTCTCCGCCGGCTTGCGAACATCGTGATAAGGCAGACTCAGCCGCAGCGCCGAAATACCAACCAGATTGAAGATTCGGCACAGCGCGTTGTGGCTCTCCTGGTCGGCATTCCACTGCGGCAGCACCACCACCGCCCCGCGTCGCCCCGCCGGAAACCATCGAGCGCGTACGCGATTGTTGTTGGGGATGGAGGTCTTGACCGGCGAAGTAAAGAACAGGCAATCGCCATTCTGACGAAAGTCTGAAGGCGTCTGGTATGAATAAAAGCTGTCGCTTTGCGCGAGGATGGCGTCGTTCAGCTCGGCGATGAAGTTCTCAGGCTCCCGGTCGGAAGACGGGCGGCGCGAACTCGCCAGCGGCCAGTCTCTCGAACACTCCAATCCCCAATCGAGCGGGCGCACCACGCGGTTCTTGTCCCGCTCCGCCAAACGCGTTTCCCATCGGCAGATCCACTCTTTGTAGTGTTCGGAGATAGGCTTCATGGTATAAAGTCAGCAATTATAACCTGAGAGGAGTGAGGAGAATCCGCAATGAAGCGATTATTTCTGGCCCTAATGCTGCCTTTGGCGTTAACGATGGTACGACCGGCGGCGGCCCAACACTACGCCGCCACCTGGGAGTCCATTGACCAGCGCCCGACACCACCGTGGTTTGATGAGGCCAAGTTCGGAATATTCATTCACTGGGGTGTTTACTCTGTCCCGGCCTTTGCGGACCCGCAGTCCAAGATCGGCGAAACCTACGCGGAGTGGTATTGGAACCACATGCAGGACAAGAACGGGCCAACCTGGGCATTTCACCTGCTCCACTACGGAGAACATTTCAAGTACCAGGATTTTGCCGGGCAGTTCAAGGCCGAGCTGTTCAATCCCGCCCAGTGGGCCGAGCTGTTTCAAAAGTCCGGGGCGCGCTACGTGGTGCTGACCTCGAAACACCACGAAGGCTTCTGTCTATGGCCCTGCCCGGCGAGTTGGAACTGGAACAGCATCGACGTCGGCCCGCACCGCGACCTGGCCGGAGATCTGAGCAAGGCCGTGACCGCCCAGGGGCTGAACATGGGCTTCTATTACTCGCTGTACGAGTGGTACGACCCGCTGTATCTCGGCGACCTTCACCGTTACGTGAACGAGCACATGATCCCTCAGATGAAGGACCTCGTCGAACGCTACCATCCTTCGCTCCTCTGGACGGACGGCGAGTGGGATCACCCCAGCGACCAGTGGCAATCGACGGAGTTTTTGGCGTGGCTTTTCAACGACTCGCCGGTGCGCGACCGCATCGCCGTCAACGACCGCTGGGGAAAAGATACGCGCAGCAAGCACGGCGGGTTCTATACCTCCGAGTATCAGACGTTCCTCCCGGAGGGAGCGCAACTCGGCCCGGCGCACAAGTGGGAGGAATGCCAGGCCATCGGAAAATCCTTCGGGTACAACCGCGTGGAAGGCCTCCATGACTACAAATCCGCCAGCGAACTGATTCACCTGCTGGTGGACGTGGTCTCGCGCGGGGGCAACCTGAATTTGGACATCGGCCCCACGGCGGATGGGCGCGTTCCGGTGATTATGCAGGAACGGCTGCTCCAGATCGGCGCCTGGCTGAAAGCCTATGGCGAGGCAATCTACGGAACACACCCGTGGCGCGCGACTTCAGAGGGGAAAGTTCATTATACCTCAACAAGCAATACTGTATATGCCATTACTGAAATGTGGCCTGGCCCGGAACTCGTGCTGAGCGCGCCGCGAACCACCGCCGCTACTTCGGTGGAACTGCTGGGCGGGAGCGCGCCGCTCAAATGGCGGCAGGAAGGCGGGAAATTGCGGATCCAGGTTCCGCCGATTCCTGAATCCGCTCTGTCGTTGCCGGAAGCTTATGTCTTTAAGCTGACCGGCGTGCAATAGGGGCAACCCTAGTACTAGCTGACACAAATCAGCGTCGTACCATTGGTGCCTCGGAAGGGCGGGGCTTTAGCCCCGCCGCCGCGTGGCAAGTTCTTGGTGGGCCTTCAGGCCCTGAAGCCATGCCGCTTCAGGGGCTAAAGCCCCCAAGATCTCAAGCATTTCCTACGGCGGGGCTGAAGCCCCGCCCTTCCGGGTTCTGTCAAAAGTTCTATGAAAGAGCTATGAGAAGCGAGCGGGGCCGAGGCGGAGAGGTTTTGGGGGAGTGCTTGGATCGAGAGTGGTGATGGCGGATTTGGATTTATCGCATTGGTGCCAAGGTGGATCCTTAAGTGGGGGAGCGAGTTCGACTCGCTCCCGACCCACCTCGGCCCCGGGGTCGGCGCTCAGGTCGCATCCCTGCGTAGCCCTATCCTCCGCCCCGGCCGGTTGGAAGTCTACTGCAACGCCGCTCCATTGGCCAACGCTTGTTCGAGAATCTTGTTCCACTTTCCTTGTAGCGTGGTGACGGAGTTGAGTTCTGGCAAGGGGACAGGAACTCGGTAGCCCAGAGCGGAGTGAGGGCGGAGAAAGTTGTAGTGAGTGACGAAGAGCGTGGTGAGAGCCAGCGCGCCGTTCTGGGTAACGAAGCCGCAGGCGGGGCGCACGTGGTGTTTGTAAGTGCGATTGAGGCGTTCGATGAGTTGCTTGAAGGGACGAAATTCGGTGGAGACCGGGTCGAGGTTTTCCAGGCCGATGACCTGCCGCAAGGTGTGCGGGGGTTGAGAAGAGGAGCGGTGAGCGTTGAGGAAGTGCACCCCGGCCTGATAAGCGGGGTTGCCATCGGTGATGAAGCGGAGGGCCTGATCTGGGGGCAGGGTGCGGGCGGCCTCACCCAAGGCCACCGTAGCGGCCAAGGTATCGCGCTCTGCGGCGACGTGATAGGACGTGATGTGATGCCCTTGGGGGTCGAGAAAGAAGAAGGTGTATTGGTGCTTGCCCGCGACACGAATATAGGTTTCATCCCCGGTGGCAGTGTGGCTGAGCGGAGCCTTGTGGGACAGGTTAAAGGCGTGGCAGTAGTAGGCCGCGGCCTGAGCGTAGTTGAGGACGGACTGATAACTGAGGGGCACGCCGAAGACTTGACGGAGGACCTGAGCGGTCTTGCGTGCGGAGAGGGCAAAGGAGATGTGGAAAGCCAGGACCAGCCCTAACAGGTCTGAGGAGCGGTGAATTCGGGTGAGGTTGACGCCAGGCGGAGCGGGAGTGGAAGGGGCCAGTTGAGCAGGCTGAAAGTGGTACTCGCGATATTGGTAGCGCAGCTTGAATTGGGAGAGGCGGAGTTTCTGGAGCAGCTTCTCGTTCCACTTTAAGGCTTGTTGCTTCTGCAGGTAGTGAGGGCAGTGATCGCAGGGGCACTTATAGAGGGTGGAGTCAGCACGTTGTTTCCAGCAGTAAAGGGCACTGTGACAGTAGGGACACCCGTAGCGCGTAGGGCGGGTGAGGCGATGGCGGCGAGCCAGTTGAGACAAGCGACCACAGACTTTGCAAAGCAACTGGCTGGCTTGACGGCCATCGTTGCGGTAGAGGAACTGCGGAGGTGCGCCGCAGTGGGCGCAACGGCAAGTTCGTGGCAAGGGGCGGGCAGCGCGTCGGCGAACCGGCGAGAGAGGCCGACCATGCTGACGCTGATACTGAGCACACAACTGCTGCCAATCCAAGCTGGGCGCGGCTGGTGGCGGGGTGGGCGGCGGGGTCAGGGGAGCGCGGGGATCGACGTAGAAATCGCGGTAGTGCGGATGCTGCTGGCGGAAGTCGTCGCGCGGCTGAGGCTCGGGCTGTCGTCCGGCGAGGATCTCCTGCCGTTGTTCGACAAGGTCCTGCAAATCCTGGCGAGTAAATTTCCGGCAGAGCCAAAGTACCAATCGTGGTATGCTGCCCATGGCGGTGAGTCTCTCGGGAACCGTGGTGGGTTCCCTGACGAGTGGTTTGGGAAAGAGAGACTTCACCGCCTTTTTTACTCGCCGTCAACTCCCACCGCAGAAGCTCCAGCCGGTTGCAGACAGGCCTCTCGACTCACCAACGGACCCCGGCACACTGCGCCCCCGGGGGGAGAAAGCAGAAATGCTGGCTTCTCCCACGAATTCAACAGAATATCGGCCTAAAGAAAGAAAGTTTTTGACAGTACGGCAAAACAATAGAGGAGGTCCCAATGCACTGGAACAAGTGGGTTCGGCAGATCCACCGCTGGCTGTCCATTGCTTTTACGGTGGGCGTCATCGTCAACATCGTCGCCGTGGCACAGAAGAAGTATACCGTCTGGGTGGGCCTCTTCGCGCTGCTCCCGCTCGCCTTGCAAACGTTCACCGGTCTGTACTTGTTCGTGCTACCGTATGCCACCAAGTGGGGCAGCGTGCGACGCACCGAGTGAACGTCGCGGCTCTTCAAAAAGAAGCGTTAATCACGGTCAGAGCGAGCACAGATGAAACCGCATGGACTTGGGGAAAGGCCGCAAAGGAGCGCAGAACGCGCACCTTTGCGCCACCCTACTACCCTGCTATCGAACCAGAAGAGGCTTCCACTTGCGGAGGTTGCCGGTTACTCTGAGCGCAGTTAAAATTAGGCGTGAGAGTTGGAGGTGTGCATGAAAAGGCCCGTCGCGGTGGAATCTGCCTCGGCATTGTTCGACGAGAAGATCAAGAAACTTGGGGACTGGCGCGGGAAGACGCTTGCGAAAGTGCGCGAAGTCATACACGCGGCAAACCCTGAGATTGTTGAAGAGTGGAAGTGGGTGAAACCCACGAACCCCGGCATACCGGTCTGGTCCCACGGCGGCATCGTGTGCACGGGGGAGACGTATAAGCACGTCGTCAAGGTGACATTTGCCAAGGGAGCTACGATCGAGGACCCTTCAGGTCTATTCAACTCCAGCCTCGAGGGGACTGCCAGGCGCGCCATCGACATCCATGAAGGCGAGGAGGTTGATGAGGCGGCCTTGCAGGATCTCGTCCGCGCTGCCGTGGCACTCAATCTCCTGGGCAAGAGCAAGCCGAAGCCCCGGCGAGCGAGCCGCAGGCGGGCCGACTAGCTTCATCGCAGGTCACGGCCATATCTCCTCCCAGCGGATATAAAGCGTCGTGGAAATTAGTACGAAACTCGAGTTTTCTTTTGCTGGAGGTGAAGTAATTGTATCAGCCGCCAGACCCGTCGGAGAGCGATGGGTTGACCGGTGCTCACCGGACGCTTACTGTCTTCATACTCCGCCAGCCGCCGCTTCATTTCGGTCGCGTCACCCGAGCCTCCGCTTACCCACGATTGTCGAAAGGACATAACAGTCAAAGGTCCGCTCGTCAGGTACCCGCATTACCCGCCCTGCCAGTGCCACTCTGCCCGTAAGGTAACTTCCCTTCTCCGCGTTCGCTTCCTCACCAATTTCTAAGACCCCCTCGTTCAACTCTCGAAGAACCAGTCAACCCGAATTCGTAAGTTGAACTGTGATTTGAAGGGCTAACTGCCGTCATCGAGCCGTCCCTTTACCCTGTTGCTGGCGGTTGAAATTCCAACTTGCGCGAAGTTGGAATTTCATAGTGCAAGAGTTTGTCGAACAAAGGGTTGCGCGTTTCCAGACCTCCCCAGGCGGAGGACAGATGCAGCACCGTGCGATGCCCGGCGCGGCCCAGAATCGCCCCGCACAGGAAGACCTGGGCCCGCAAGCTCGCCGGCTGGCGATAGCCCGTCATACCGGTGGCGCGCTGGAATTCCGCCAGCAGGTTGAACAGCATCAAAATGCTCAAGAAGGCCGCCTCGGTCGCATAGAACTGTTGCAGACAGAAGTCATCCGCCGCCAAGTCCGATTTCAACTCCTCGATGCGTTGCTCGATGCAGGCCCGCTGGTTGTAGTCGCGCCAGATCTCTTCCGGCAGATCGGCTCGATTGGTCACGAAAACCCGGAAGGTGTAGCCGGGCACTTCCAACAGCTTCTTCCCCAGCGAGCCCTTCGTCTCCTGCAACTGCTCGCGCACCACGACGAAGCGCCGCTCACACTTCCAGCCCCAAAGCTTCAGGCGAAACTCCCCCACCGCGTAGATCGCATCCAGCGCTCGCCACTCCTGCACGCGCGCCGCCTCCTGCTTCAGCCAGCGCGTCAGCCGCGCCACGACGATATAGGACAGGCGTTGGCCTTCCAGGTATTCCAGCAGCTCTTGATCGAAGAATCCGGCGTCGGCTCGCACCCCGCGAATCCAGGCGAGGTTGGGCAGCTTGGCCAGCGCCTCTTGCAGGAACTCCACCGCCCCCCGCCCCGCCGTCGTGTTCCCGCTCCGCAGCCAGCCGTGCAGGATGAAATAGGCTTCGCCCAACACCGCCAGCAGCGGATGGTGCGACGCTCGCCCGTGCTTGCGAGGGTTGTAGCCCTTCTTCGCGCCTTCCTGCTGCCCGTAGCGCTCGAACACGGTCGAGTCCAAGTCCAGGCTGTAACCCTCGGCGCGCGGGGGCAACCTCGCCACCTGCCAAGCCCACAGCGGCTCGTACATCCGCACCACCATCCCTTGCGTGAAGCGCTTGAACAAATTCCGAATCGTGCCATCGCTGGGAAAGCGCTTCATCCCCAACAGGGCGTGCAAGGCGCGGTCGGCCCGCAGCATCGAGCTGTGCGCAAATCGCCGCGCTCCCACCACCACCGCGATCAGAAACGCCGTGAACGTCTCCCCCGCCGGAATCGCGTTGGGCGAACTCAAACAAAACGGCAAATCTTGACGCACCCGCTCTGCAAAACCGATCCGCTTCAAAAACTCGATGAACGCGCTCAGCCCCCCGAACGGGGTCACCGCTCGCGGCGTCTGGCGCAAAACTACTTTCTTTTCTCCCCAAAGCACGCTAACTTTTCTCTGCACTGTTCTGTGCCTCCGTAGATTTTGTCTAACCAACTTCAATCTAACGGATTAAGCACGGAACAGTGCACATCAATCTACGAATTCGGGGTCAACTCAACTCCTAGGTCGTTGTCTGCCCCACCCGTGTTGCTGGACACCCGGCCTCGCAGGTAGGGTTTCAGCGGAGCCAGGTGTACGCGGTCCTTCCTCGTCCTGCCGCCTCGGCCGAAGTATACCCGGGCAAGCAGAGTAAGGACGAGTCCATGGTGTTGCAGCGCCGCCCAAGGCGCACATGTCACAAGATGTCCATATGTAGGCTTCTACTGATTCTTCATTCTTCGGTCGGGCGATTATTAGAAAGGCGAGATCGGAAGGGATTTTCGAGCCGTAACGCCCCACCTCCACAG
This sequence comes from uncultured Acidobacteriota bacterium, assembly GCA_963722675.1. Taxonomy (GTDB): domain Bacteria; phylum Acidobacteriota; class Terriglobia; order UBA7540; family UBA7540; genus CAVROP01. The sequence goes on along the minus strand of CAVROP010000057.1, from coordinate 7,199 downwards.
GTTAGTCTAAACTGACAAGTAGCTCCCTTTACCGATGTCGGGGAACCTGCCACTGTCTAGCGGGATCGCCGATCGGGCCGGAGTGAGGATTTTCTGCAAGGCGGTCACGAATTGAATAATAGCCGAACTGGTAGCAGCTTGCAGTAAGTTCGGTCGTACTGTCTTTCGGTCGATGCGAGCGCGTAATTCGTGTCCACTCTCCGTGGGAAGTAAATTCTACGTTGCCTATGTAACACTTACATTTTGCGTCACCTCCTTGAAGAGCAGTTGCGCCCCAAGCTGTAGAACTCAAACGTCACTATCGCACCGTCTTTTGGCAAGTGGTGTGCATTGCTCAACAGTCACTGATTCCCGTTGGAAGCGGTCATCAACCCGACCGCGAGCCGTTCCCTCGCTCAGTGAATAATTTCATAAAACTGCGATTCGAGGCGGCGCAGGAGTCCGTCGTGCGATGCGGCGCAATTACGTGCCGATGCAGATTAAACCAGGAGGCTAACGCAACTTAATCTACTAGCGTGGGGTCTTTCATTCCGCGACCTCTGGGGCAGTCGCCATTCGAGAACATCTCAAACAACTCGCTTGCGCTGCCCAAGGTAAAATCCGCATATGTCACATCTAGACCTGGAAAGGTTCGTTGTCCCCTGAAAGTGCGCTGAAAGCCTCGCAAACCAAGCCTAAGACTGTCGAATAAATTTCCTGGCGGATCCGATTTGTCGCCCGACCAGAGGGGAGAAGTATGCCTATTCTAGACCAATCTTATAACAGCAAGAAGGGCTCCTGGCTCAGGCGCTGTGTCCGACGCACCCTTTCCGGAGTTCCCTTCATCATAGCCGTGATCCTCACCGAGTGCGCCAGTTCGATTCCGGCGCTTAGCGCCTCCAGCCCAGCGTCCTTTGTGCAGCAAGCTGCCAGTGCAGCTTATTGGAACACCAGTTTTTGGACCCTCTCCTTCCCTGCCAACACCCTGGCGGGCGATCTTCTCCTGGTGGCCTTCGACTACAATGATCGCGCCACGCCTTCCGCCGTCACTGACTCTCAGGGGAACTCATTCACTCCAGTCGGAACCCCATTAAGCACTCCAAGGGGAACCATCAGCAGCGTCTACTATGCGAAGAAAATCAAGGGAGGTCCGGATACAGTGACGATTATCCTGTCGGCGACTTCCAGCTACCTTGAAGTTTATCTGAGCGAATACTCAGGCATCAATCCAACCAATCCCATCGATGCCCAAGCGGGCGCCTCGGGCACCGCCGGCGCAGTCTCAAGCGGGACAGCCACGACCACGGTGGCAGGTGACATTATCTACGGCTTCTGTATTGGGGACTGGGCTTGCACGGCGGGTTCCGGCTTCACGGCTCGCTCCACCCTCAACGCCGATCTCGTCGAGGACATGACCTCGGGGAGCCCGGGCCAGTACGCAGCGACGGGGACTGCGAACAACGGTTGGGCGATGCAGATGGTGGCCCTGAGACCAGATTCGGGTGGCTCCACCGGTGCACCACTGGGCCCTGGTGCACCGCCGAGCCCAAGCGCCGCAGTTAGTCTTTCAACCACAAGCCTGACCTTTGGGAGCGTACCCGTAGGCCTAGCCAGTACGCCTCAGATAGTCACCGTGACCAACACGGGCAGCGTGAACTTGAGCATCGCGGGCATCGACCTGACTGGTGCGGATCCCACCGACTTCTCCGAAGCCACCACTTGCGGCACGTCGCTGGCTACGGGAGGTAGCTGCACGGTCGTGGTGTTATTCACACCTTTGACCAGCGGCAACCTCTCGGCGTCACTGACCGTGACAGACAACGCCCCAGGCAGCCCGCAGAGCGTATCGCTTTCGGGAGGGGGTAGCCACGACGTGGTTCTCACCTGGACCGCCAGCGCGACGCCGGGAGTTTTGGGCTACTACGTCTACCGTGGCACAGCTCCTGGCAAAGAGAGCACATCGCCACTGAACTCCACGCCGATTGTCGGGACATTCTATGCAGACTCAAACGTCACAAACGGGCAGACTTACTACTACGAGGTAACCGCCCTAAGCTCCAATGGTACGACCCAGAGCGCCCGTTCCGCGGAAGCTTCAGCAACTGCACCTTAGCTTCATCACCAATCGCTCAGACCTCGGTCGCTTCTAGCATCCCCGTTCAGCGCGGGCGCCTTTCCTCTCCCGGCATTACTCCGGGTCGCCGGTCAAACGGACGTCTCCACCACCCCGACGGCCCGGCCTAGCTCTCGCGAGTCGCCAGATGATCTTAACGATCAGTGCCGGGGCTTCCCCGGTTGCGTCCGGCCGGGTACGCCCCCTGCAAACTCCACAATAAATGTGGTTGTCGCATTTGTTGCTGGGAGGAATTTGCTGACCTACAGTTGTCCCGTGACGGGAGCGGTCAATGCTGAGAGTGCGCATGGCAGCAGGATCACGGCATTATCTGTGCGAGTCATGCCACGGCGTTTTCTGCCCCTCCTCCTGCTCGCCCTTCTTTTAGCCCCAGCTCCTGGCTGGGGTTCTGACTCAGATTTCCTTGCGGCAGAAGAGTTCTACCGGGCGAAAGAGTTTACCCAGGCCGAACACTTCACGGACTAGTGCTGCCGGGGGCACTCAAGTTGGCGCTCGCGTCATCCACAACCAAGGCCCAGTCGTTCGAATCGGGCGGTGTGAATTTCCGCGTCCCCGTGTTGGCAAAAGTCCCGATCAGCGTCGTGGCGCCCTTACTCGGGTTGAACCACCAGCATTTCGCACTCCCGCTGGCGCTGCTGCTCATACTCATGTTGATGGTGATGGTAGTGGCATTCCCGTTGGGAATGTAGGCGATGACGGTCTGGCCATCCGAGGTTCGCGACGCCACCGAAAGCGTGCTCCCCGAGCCGTACCCTGCCGTGAGGGTCTGGTTGCTCGAGTCCGGCGCCATCTTCCAGAATTCCCGGCTCCGCAACAGGGCTCCCATATACTCCTGGGTCAGCGAACCGTTCGAGCCCAACTGGCTTTGCCACGTCACCCCCATGGTGTCGGACGGACCGCCCATGGTCCAGATGGCGCCGTTGCCAAAAACGTAGCCCACGGTGCATCCGCTCAGCACTCCCCAATAGCCCTCTTCGCGAATTTGCAGAGCCGTCAACCCCGTCGTGCCCTCATACCAGGTTTCCCCAAGCAACTCCGGCCAGGCCCCGGTGCGCGCATAGTTCGTCGCACAGCCCGCCTGGATATAGGCTTGCTGATCGTAAATCCAGTTCAGATTCATGGGCGCCGGCGTGGTCCCCACGTTGGCCGCCGTCCAGTCATCTTGAGTGGAGGAATGGCCGAATCCACACTCCCCCTGCGGGCAAAGCTCCGCCGTCATCAGATGATGGGAGTCCTGGGAGAGAATTCCCACCGCCAGATCGTTGATCTTTTTGTAGAGTCCGGAAATGTTGTAGTTGGCGTCTCCGCCCAGAACCCACACCAGGTTCGGGTAGTTCGCGTAGCGATTGCCCAGCCAGGTGCCGTAGGCGGTCATCACACTGTCGGAAGAGTCCAGATAGCTATTCAGGTACCCGCCTGAACTGGTGAGGCCCACGAAAGCCGGGGAAGCCATCACCGTGATCCCATAGGCGGCCGCTTGCTGAATCACATAATCAATGTGCGCCCAATAGGCCGCATCAAAGTTGGTGAAGTCCCCACCGTCAAAAGGGACGTTGCCATAGTAGTCTTGCGGCGCGTTGGATTGATAAGTGTTATCCGCCAGCGCCACCCAAATGGCGTCGAGCTTGCGCGAGGCCCGATCCGCGAGATAGGTTTCCAGATCGGCATCACTGAGTTGGGTGGCTAAGCACCAGGCATCTTCTACAGTAATGTAGACCGGCTGATTGGTAATGGTGTTCACCAAGTAAGTCTTATTCGCGTTGAGCGTCATGAACAGGCCGGTGCCCGTCCCCGTGAGGTTCACCGTCTGGGGGCTGCCCGTCGCATTGTCGGCGATAGCGATTGCTGCGCTCCGCGTACTATCCATAGTGGGCGTGAAGGTCACGCTGATCGTGCAGTCGCCTCCCACCGCTATCGAACTACCGCAATCGTCAGTCTGGGCAAAATCGCTCGGACTCGGGCCGGTCATCACCAAACTGGTGATGCTCAGTGTACCGGCTCCTGTGTTGGTTAGAGTGATCGTCTGGACTGCACTCGTCACCCCCACCCCGGTGCTCCTAAACGTAATGCTCGCAGGTGAGAAACTCACAGTTGGCCCGGTGAGGGTGATGTTTAGGGTGAGGGTCGCCGTGCTGGTCCCGCCTGCATTCGTCGCGCTCAGCGCCACCGTCGAAGTGCCCGTGGACGTCGGTGTCCCCGAAATCAAGCCCGTCCCCGTGTTCACCGACAAACCCGCCGGCAACCCTGTCGCTCCGTAACTGGTCGGCGTGTTTGTCGCCGTAATCTGATATGTGAACGCGCTCCCTACTACCCCGCTCGCCGTCGCCGCGCTCGTGATCACTGGCGCCGACGTGCCTCCCCCTCCCCCAGAAACCGGCTTGAGCGCCACCATCTGCATCGTCCAGCCGTTGTTTGCCGTACCCGTGGCAGCATAGCTCCCCGCGACACCCGCGACTTGGTCCTCGATCAGGTTGTCGTTAAGGTTCGAGCGCGTCTCAAAACCAGAACCCGCCGTGCACACCCAGTCCCCTACACAGTAGCCGTAGATCTCGTCTCCTGATGCCGTCGTCGTCGCACTGCCGCTTGTCACCGCACCCGCACACTGCCGGAGGCTCCCGCCTGGGCATCGATCGGATTATTCGGATCAACACCTCCGTACTCGGTCAGATAAACCTCCAGCCAACTGGAATTCCCCGATAGGGTGATCGTCACCGTATCACCGCCGCCCTTGATGTTCTTGGCATAATAGACTCGGCTGCGACTTCCCCTTGGCGAGGTCAGTTGGCTTCCCACAGGACTGAAAACGTTTCCTTGTGTGTCAGCGACCCGGGAGGGCGTAGTGTTCGTATCATAATCGAAGCCCACGAGAATAAGGTCGCCCGCATTAGTGTTCGCAGGGAAAGAGAGAGATAAGGAACTGGCGCTTTGAGGAGTTGCAGCGGCGATAGCCTGAACACAGGCAACACCAGCGCCGTCGGCATTAGACGACGTGATAAGGAGCAGAAAGGCAAGAGTCCCTATGGGCAAGCCCTTCGTCCACAGTCTCTTTTCATATGAACATCACTCAGCAAGGATCGGCATGGCTCGGTAGATTACCGACCCGGATCTATACAAAGCGTCTTAAGTAATTGCGCCTAGTCGGCGCAAGGTGTTGTTGGGTTTAATCCACGCGGCGAATTCGTTTTCTACCGCATGTGTAACGTCATCCAGATGCGCGAAGTATCTATTGTGCAGGCATCGGCGACGTGTAAGTTTCCAGACGCATCTTCCTTTTTGTTTTAGGCGGGTTATTTTATCGAACTGCTTGGGATGATGGCAGTTGCGGGTTATCTCGGGCGTAGAGCTTCTGACTACATAGCCGGCAGGGTGACGCCGAGAGCTTTGAGAATTTCTTGCTGGCGAGCGTCCGGTTGGGGCAACTTGGTCACCCGTGGTTTTCTCATCGACGGCGTAGTGCAACAGGCAGAGACGCGTCAACGCCCGCAGCGCATCCGGCAGGGTAATGGCATCGGCCCGAGTCTCGGTGGTGCCAAAGGCGGCGCGTAATCGCCGCTCCATCTCGCGACTGACTTTCAACGCCAGTAAGCAGCAGAACACGTGACCCCGCGTGCGGCTCTCTTTGCGCACCCAGACCGGTCGCACTTCCAACAAGCCGGTCTTCAGGGTACGAAAGTCGCGCTCTACCTTCTGGAGCGAAACGTAGCTGTCATGCACTTGCGGCGCGCTCATCGCGGAGGGGGTCACGTCGGTCGTCACCACATAACAGCCCGCCAACTCCAGCGCCCGGTGGATCGCTGCTTCGTTCCGTTGCAACTTCAACTGCGTGCCTTCAAGCTGGATTTCCACCAGGCCCGTCAACTTGTGCCGCCCCGCCCAAGCTTCCATCGCCCGTTGGCCCGCTTGCGGCTGGCAGCGGGGGTGGGTGCGCACCTGCTCGTTGCGGGCCTGGATTTGGGATTCGAGCTTCGCCAGTTTGTCGTCCAGGCGATGCTGCTCGCGTTGCGCCTCCTGCGGATTCCGGCGCAGGATATAGCGCACTCCTTCGCCCTGCACTTCGCAGACCTGCTCACTGAACAGGCTCAACTGCAAGATCCCTTGCCCCAACAGCCGGCGAATCTGCGGGTCGGTCAAGGCCGTGATATAGCGCAGCCCCGCCCCCGTCAGCGCCTGCTTCCCCTTACTCTTCACCATCCCCCGGTCCCCCACAAAGACCAACTCTTCCACCCCGAATTGTTCCTGCAGAATCTGGATCTGCTCCACCACCCTGGTGGGATCACTGCGGTTCCCTTCGAACACCCGCACCGCCAGCGGTTCGCCTGCCTCGTCCGCCAACAGGCCGATGACGATTTGCAACTTGCCCCGCTTCCCGTCCCGGTTGTAACCGTACTCCCCCAACTCGTTCTTCTCCCCTTCCAGATAACTGCTCGTCACGTCGTAGAGAAACAGGCGGGGGGGCTGGCCGCGCCGAGCGAGATAGCGGCGGTATAGGGTCTTGTCCAGCTTCCCCTGACGAGCCGCCAGGTCATCCAGAGCGGCATAGAGGTCGTCCTCGTCGAACTTCTCCAGTCCCAGCACTTCCGCCACCGCCTGATCCTGGGCCCAGCGCACGGCCGAGAGGCGTGAGCCCTGGTGGGCAACGCGGGCCAGCACCAGAAACAGAGCGAGCTTCGCCAGCCGGCTGTGACCGAGCGCGGCGCCGAGGCCCAGAGCTTCGGCGATCTGCTTAAGCACGAACAAGAGGCCAAACACGCCTCCCAGCTGAGGGGCCCGGGAGAACTCGGCGGCCTGGTCAAACTCGCCCCGCAGCAGGCGGCGGAGGGCTTCGACGCGGACGGCGGACCAGTGTGAGAGGTTGGCGAGGGTGCGGTTTTTAACCTTGCCGTAGCGGCGAAAGGATTCGCGGAGGAGGACGGCGGGTGGGGAGTTGCGGTTGGGGACGGTGGCGATATACATGACTTCTTTATATCACTATAATCTCACACTGTCAAAGGAAATCTTACACATACATGACTACATTACGATGCCAAAAAACGAGACATCCCCTCTCGATGCAAGGATTTTGAGTCAATTACTACGAGGAAGATCC
>CAVROP010000056.1:0-140769 GCA_963722675.1 uncultured Acidobacteriota bacterium | reverse complement strand
AGGCCGACCGGAGCGGCCTCTTTGCCCGGGCTACTAGTCCGCATCTCCCCGCGCGCAATGTAAATCTTCGTACAACGCTCGTGCTTCCCAAATCTCCCGCCCGAGCCAGGTTACCACAAAGCGCGGGTTCGAGCCCTTCTCCAGATGCTCTGCCTTGGCCACCAAGCCGCACAGCGCGAGGCGGTGATGCACCTAAATGGGGCCGATTTAACAACAGGTGGGGAACAAACTTGGGCACACTTTCAAGCTAACCGATTCGTGGCTTCTATTAACTCATTGAAAGGGTTGGCTCCTCGGCCAGGACTCGAACCTGGAACCCTTCGGTTAACAGCCGAACGCTCTACCATTGAGCTACCGAGGATTATGCAGTTTGTGCCACTCTTCGTGTTTCTCGCGGTCACTAAACTCGCCGTCGGCCGATGAAGGGCAAGGCCGAAGAAAGAGCTTAGAAGGAGTGGAACCGCGGGGAGAGGATCAGGCTTTCTTCTCTTCGTCTTTCTTTTCGTCCTTCTTTTCCGCGCTGCCGTCCATGCCACCTCTGATGGCATCCTTGAACTCGCGAATTCCCTTTCCCAGACCCTTTCCGAGCTCCGGCAACTTTCCGGGACCGAACAAGATCAAGACAATCAGCAAAATGAAAATCAAATGGGTTGGTTGAAACAAACCCTCCATAACATATCCTCCTCGCCCGCCCACCAAAGGTCAGCGGCGCGACAATCCGAACCATTATAACTCAGGTGGCAACGAAACCCAATACGATTTGATGCGGGCCCCCCGGCCGGGTTTCCCACGCGGCCCCACCCGACCCAGGGCGAACAAGCCGGTTTCACGCCGAGGCGCAGAGTGCGCAAAGCGGAGACAGGACTTCTCCTTGGCGTTGCTTTGCATCTTTGCGCCTTGGCGTGCGCTGTCTTGGTTCTTTCACACCTTCACACGCTCTCGTCTACTCGTCACCGCTGCTTACGACCCTTGAAGACCATATTACGTGGTTTCCTGCCTTGCGTGCGGCAGTTCTGCAAATAAAGCGACAGATAGGTGGCGGTGATGTAATCCCGGGGCGAATAGCCAAGCTGGCTTGCGACCTTGTTGATCCACTTGGCCGGTCCCTCAAGTTCGAGGTAATTGCCGATAGGCGTTTCGTCGAAGGCTGCCTGGGGCGGCGCGTGGAGCGATGCTTCCGCAGCGTTGACAAAGACGGTCCGGAATTTCTCGTAAGCGAACACTTCCCTCAACTCCAGGCTTTTCAGGACCTCGCGCAGCAGCGCGCCGGCCCCAACCCGGGTTTCGACTTCGCGTCTTCTCGCATACCGTCGCGCGCGGAGCGGGGGACCCTTGAATGTCAACAGGCTCTCGCCCGCCGCGAAACGCAAACGCAGCAGCCTGCCGGACTTGCTAAGCCGAAGATCCGGGAAGTCGAAGAGGTAATTGCTTTCAAAATGCTGCGGCTTTATAACCTTGAAACCCAGGTGTGCCAACTGCTTTGCTACCTGCCTGCGGTCGCGAACCGGCAGCTTGATTTCGTTTTCGAGAAGAGGCTTCCGTTTTCCCAAAATCACGGCGAGACTCCTCGCGGCGCTCTCGAAAGTCTGTCATTCTGAGCATTGACAGCCGCAGGGGCTGCCCTTGCTGAGCAGAAAGATGTCGCGTGCTCCTCGAAACGCCTCCGTTGATTACAAAGGACTTACGCGTCATCTTTCTGCAGAGCGAAGCGAAGAATCTGAATTTAGTTCGCCACGGAACTGCAGATCCCTCGCTTCGCTCAGAGCTTGTGACTTTTTGGATTTTTTCCACAGATATTTTACGCCTAATGCAAAGTTTTCGCTTGCCAGTTCGTTAATAGATGATATGATGTCTACATGGGAAATGTTGATAACAATGATGATGCACAATTGAGGATGGAGGAGCTGTCGACGGGGCGGGAAGAAGTCCCCCCGGTCGAGGCGCAGGGCGAGGCAGGGGCGGCGCGGTGCCAGTCGCCGGTTCGGCTGCGGACCCCGGAGCGTCGGCAAATGGCGATGGTACCGCGCTGCCCGGATGATCTGGTATCGGCGCAGCATCCGGTACGGCAGATCGCGGCGGTGGTGGAGCATCTGGACGTGGCGGCGTTTTGCCAGCCCATCAAGGCGCGGGACGGCTGTAGCGGCGGTCTCCGACCGCCGCCGTCGATCGGAGATCGACGCTACAATTTATGTCGCTGCGTATAGCTTGGCTCGGGACGGCAGTAACTTCACGGTGACGAAGATGTAGCGGTCGTAAAGAAACGGCCGCCGAAGGCGCGACATGGCGGATAATTTACCCGTAGTCGGCACGCCGTGCAAGGCCCCCGAAAAGCCGCAGACCTTGAAAAGCAGGTCCGCGCTACTTGCTCCGATTAAAGGTGGCCTTTACCTCGCGGGCGATATCTCTCCGCGTACTTACGTCGCCGTTATTAAGCCTCCTGGTTCAGGGTGCCCGGAAGTGATCGAGCAAGCTACACCAACCTAAAGTTTTGGTCCAGGAATCTGCCGCCTCGTCTCGTGCGCGAACTATGTGATTCGCCAGAATGTTCGGCTTCATCTGTCGGAAGTCGTTCGTCTTGCCACGCGGCACGCAAATCCTGTGCGCGGCGAATGACCCGTTGAGTGACGGCATCTGTGGTCGGTAAGGAGCCTGCAGGCGAAAGCTTCATGTCCGCCGTGATTCCTAGTTCCTCCAACCGCCGGAAGAGCGGTCGCAGCGCTCGGTCTTCGTCGCGAAAGAAAATGCTCCCTCGAATGCGGACGAACTGCCAGCCCAACCGTTCGAGAATTGCCTGGCGCTCCATATCCTCTTGGAGTTTTTCCGGGCCATGAGTACTTTCCCCATCGCACTCAACGGCCAGTCTCTTTCCGCCGCCCGTGACAACCAAGTCGATTCGGTAGCCACCGACTCTATATTGTGGAAAAACTTGGAAGTTGGACTCCAGCAACCGGCGCAACACTCGACCTTCAAACTCTTTGGACCGCGCGTCGACTTGAGGCAACAGACGCTCCAACTCTCGTTCGCATGCTGCGGGGTCGATGGCGTGTTCGATGAGACGTTGACGGTAGTCTCCAGGCTTAAGGTCGATTTCGTGATTGAGACTGTGTACCACCCACATCTGGTCGCGCGCGCGGCTGGCGGCAACGTTGAATCCCTTTTTGAAGATGTTCTTTTGCCCTTCCTGGCGCATTGGCAATGGCGGTTCGGATGGGGGCGCATCCACTACGGACAGAAACATCACGTCACGTTCGTCCCCCTGGAACTGCGCGGCGTCTCCGCAAAGAATCTGGCGACGTTTGTATTCGGCAGGTTCGAGTCGTTGACGGAGAATCCCGTCCACCTTCATCGCTTGCTGGGCGCCGACCAAAGATACCACACCAAATGACGTGGGCTTGTCGGCCTCACTCGCGGCGTACTCCGGTTGCTGAATGGCGGCGCAAACCAATGATGCAATGACTTCGGCTTCGACGTCATTTACGCTATCGTTGCTGCCGCGAGCGCCTTCAACCCGGTACGGTAGCACATGCGGATGGAGTGCTATGGCGGAAGCTTCACGGAGTGGTCTGATTTCGCCTTTATAAGAAAGCGTGTTGCTGAATGCGATGATATTCGGGGCACAACGGAAATGTTCAACAAGTCGGATAACTCCGCCAAAGGCGATTTGTGCGAACTCATAGATAGAGGTTTCGCCATTGTAGAGTTCCTTGTGATCAATCCCTTGGAGGTGGACTTGAATCAGCTTTAGCACCTGTTCCATCTCAACGCCAACGGCGACAGGCGTCACTTGCTCGTCGTCGCCAACGATGATCGTCTGGTGTCCAAGGTATAGAGCAAACATCGCAGTCGGGTCGCATTGGCTTGCTTCGTCAATGATGACAACATCAAACCGGGCAGTGCGCGGGTCGAAAGCCTCTGCGACTTCGTTCAGCGGCATGATCCAAACAGGCACTGCGCCTTTGGCTACGGTCATCTCTCTTCTTGCTCCTGCTCGCATCGCGGCGTCTTGCACGCCCTTGCCTGACTTAGTGAGCCTCTTGCGCATCGCTGCGTACGCCCCGAGAGCCTGCTTTTGTTCGTGGTGCGTTTGGCGAATCAGACTCGCCCACGTCAACTTCTCGACTAATCGCGATGTGATCTCGAGGAGTTCGAGGCCGAGTCGTTCAATTCGTTGCTGAAGCTCGTCGAGCGACACATTTGCTCGACGTTCCAATTCGTCGTGCAGTTGTCGCCACTCCCACGCCAGGAGCGGATCACCCGGTGGTTCGGGCTTAGAGTGACGTGGATGCCGGTTCTTAATGGCCGAAGCCCAGGCTGGAGCGGCGCGCTCCAATCGATCAAGCAAGCTTTGACGCGTGGCCAAATCTGCTTCGAGGTTCTTCAATCGAACCAATTCGTTGTAAGCCTCCCGATAAGATGCAGGCACGGCATCGAGGAGTGATTGGCGCAGTCGTTGAGTAACCGCCGCGTGGGGTTTGTTGGGTCGTGCCACGCGAGAGCACCACTCGCTGCGCACTTGCATAAGGTGCCTCAGACGCAACCACCCAGCGCGTGCTTTAAGAATCTGCTCTAAATCACCGAGCACTGCATTGCGAAGGCGGCGCAGTTGCGCGTTAGAGCCAGTTTCTGGCGGTGTAGACTCATAATAGGCCGACCACCTAAAGCCCAACCGGTGAAACGCCGCTTCCAGGGTGAGCCATGTCGAACCGTGCCATTCTATGCAGGCCCGAATGAGAGAGATAAACTGCCGACAAACCTGCTCTGGTCTTTCGCTTAACTCTGACGAAGCTGGACCATCTTTCGCCGCGATTTGCCGTTCCCAACGTTCGACAAGCTCTTGCCGCACAATCTGGATTCGGAGCAACGCGCGAACGGCACGGAAATGCGTTGACTCATTCAGCATCGGACTGCGATTTCCAATTCGCACAGCGCCGATTAGCTCGTGACAGGCGGGCTTGGTTAGCCTTGTCACCAGCCCAAACGATTTTCCGTTCTCAATGTGCTGAATGATCTCGTCAACCGTGGGTAGCAACTCGTGGGGCGGTCGTTGGTCGTTGACCTGTGGCCCGAACGCCATCACCAGCACCTGACACTCCCGCACTTCCTTCCAAGCCGACTCGATCAACTCAGTCAACGAAATCCAAACTTGCATCGCCTCGTTTCCGTCACGCCCCGCTTGCACTGCTTCCAACTGCCAGGGAGCGCAGTTTCGCAAATACTCTATGGCCTTGGTTGCGAGCGCCAACATGCGGTCGAATTCAGCCAAGTCTTGAGGACCGCTTGTTCCGTCCCACAACTCTTCGCGGTAACAAAGATTTTGCGCTCCCAGCGCGGTTATTTCTTCGACCACCTCACTGAGCTCTTTTGGCGTGGGAAGCGTTGCGACATCAGGGCGGCCAGCATTCAATTCCCGTTCGTCTTCAAGGCAGACACGGGCGCTTGTCTGGTAAAGGGTCACAATCTCCGCGTGGGAGAGTGGCGCGGCTTCTCCCAGTTTCACGGGGCTTGGAACCCAGTCGTTCGAAGCAACGCCTTCCTTCACCCGCTTCGCAGCGTCAGTCGTGCGAATGTCTTTCCCACCAAATACCACCCCGCGAATTTCATCCTGTCGAGCGTCAAGTAACCGCATTCTCGTTTCATGAAGTTCATCTGTAACTCGCTTGCGTTCCTGCTTCAAACGCCTGGCCTCGCGGTCTAATTCGTGGTCGTCCTGGGACAACCGCACAGCGATTTGTCGAACAGACTGCTCAAGGTCGTCCTGACTTTGTCTGTCATTTTGGAGGACGCTGATGCAAAGCGGTTGGAGTGCTTCAACCACCTTTTCCCGAAGGACCCGGAGCGCTTTCGGCGTGTGCGCCGTGACGAGGACGCGCTTGCCTTGGGCGAGCAAATGCCCAAGCAGATTGGCGATCGTGTGAGTCTTACCCGTACCTGGAGGCCCTTGAACCAAAACACAGTCACGTCGAGCAAGTTGCCTCGCGATTTCTAGCTGCTCCTTGTTGGCAGGTTTGCTTAGGAGAACTTCCTCGTTTTCGTTGCCGAAGGACCCCGAAGCCGAATCTTCTTGCGGATCGGTCGGAGCACCCCCCGGCAAACCAACGATTTGAAGGAGAGAGGCGGGGAAATCGGTGCGCTTGGCGATGTCCTCCAAGATAAGCTCAAAGAGGGCTCCCGGCCCTGACCGACGCTGGCGGATGAAAATCACCGGATCACGGCGGATCGTTGGCCCTGCGACTTTCGGTTGGGTCGCCTGGATCCCCTCGTTGGCCTTCAGTTGCCGTAGCCGGAAGGCTGCCAATCCTTCGTATGCCAAGCCTCCTATGTTCTTCAACTCGGCGCCCTCTTTGCGAAGTGCCCTGACATCGCCCCCGCGCCTAGCGAATTCTCTCTCGTATTCCAAGGCAGTAGTGGTTATATTCGGAGGGTTGGCGGCCGTTTTATCCTCCTGCGCTGGCGGAGGAGGTGCAGCGGAGGCCGGTGGTTGCGGTTTGGCAGGGCGCTGCCCTGGCGCGTCTTTAGTGTCAGACAGCAGCTGACCTTTGGTTGGAAAAACGCCCTGAATCAGGCGTTGGAAAAATCCTTCAGTGTCCTTGCCGCCGAGCGGGGACAGTTCAGTCTTCTTTAACTCGTCTGCGCAGAGAGCAATCTGTCGGGGATTCGCGTCTGGCAGCGCCCGAAGAAATTCTAAGTAAAGCTCAGGCATCTGCTCGCGCTTGCGGAAGACAAACTGAGGATGCTTTTTCTCCGGGCGGAACTCCAACGCCAGTTTTTGAAGGAGCACTGGATGGTTGAAACTTCCGCCATCGTCCGGGCAATTCAGCAACCCGTCACCGGCGAGGATTTCGATTTGCTCGGCCTCCCGTTCATGAATTCCGACCCACTCGTAAACAGTTTGAAATGTCGCAAGCGATTGGCGGGCTGGACGCTCATTGGTTTGCCAATCTGCGCGCTCTTGCTGCCATCGCTTCAAGAGTGAGGGTCTTGGTACGGCTTCGTCGAAGCGCTCGATACGAGTTCCTCCGTCCTTGGTAGGAACATTGCGCGAAGCTTGAACCTCTACATTTCCGTCAAGGTTTTGCCATCCTGACTTTAGCCAGTCGGCGATGGCCGCGGGAGGGGATGGACAATCTGTTAGGTCGGGGCGCGTAATACGGAGAAAAACGTCCACATCTTCTGATTCGGTGTCCGGTACGCGGTCACCCTGGAAGATCTCCACGGAGGGATGCTGTGGCAACTTGTTCAGCCAGAGAACTCGCAGTTGTTGTCCGATGTCTCGAACTGGTGGATACCGGAGTTCGGTGTACGCTTTGAGGAATTCAAAGACTTTGAGCAACCGTTCTCGCTGAGGCTGAATTAGGGCTTGCTCGTTCATCATGCGCGCGGCCTAAGTGGAATTTCCCCCTTTAGTCCTATGTCGCCGAGATTATACCCCCAACCATTATCGTTTGCTATCCAACCTCATCTAACCTACATGTCCCGGCTGTCACGAAGGGGATGAACAGCACGCGATTGAGCACAGCAGACTCCACGCACCCGATCGTGCGCCGGCCGAGGTGCCATCGGGGTGGCTAACTGCTTTAGTACTTGACAATAAGGGTATTATAGGATATAATTGTGCGGTAAGGTCGGACAAGGCGCTCACGGCCTGCCGGGTACGCGATGCCAGAAAGTCCTCTTTTGTTTTCACCCGCTGTTCCTGCCTGTGGTTTCTGCCTCCAAGTACAGTCGAGAAGTCGAGGAGTGCAAAAGCAAGGGCAGGTAGGCAGGTGGGCAGATCGTTGTCGAGGAATTGGACACCAATTGCCGGCCGCAAGCGACGGACCGCAGGCCGGAAGGTGGCGCAGGGCTCCCCAACGTCTCGACTCCTCCACTTACCGACTGCAAAATCGGGGGAACAAAGCCAGAATGTTTATGAAAACAAAGGACGAGATCAAGAAGTCGAGGAGTTAAGGAGTCGAGGAGTTGAGAAGTGGGGGAGCAAGACCTGACCGAGAGTCTTCCCTCGGGTCGCGCAGGCCAGAGGACGCGGATGGCTCTTCGACTTCTGGACTCCTCCACTTATCGACTGCAAAATCGGGGGAACAAAGCGAGAATGTTTATGAAAACAAAGGATAAGGTCAAAATGTCGAGGAGCCCCGACGGGAAGAAACCCCTCACCCGGCTCGCTACTCTCGCCACCCTCTCCCCAGGGAGAGGACTAGTGACGAGGTTTATTCGGGAACCGAAGCGACGCGCGAAATACGAAAATCGTGGGAACGAAGCTAAGAAGTGCTTGAAAACAAAGGATCTCACCTTTTTCGATGCTGCAATTCTCGCACGTTTTACGCGCAAATCAACGCCTTTCAGAGCCCAAATGGCCACATTTTGCAAGAACGAACTGCGGAGTTGCGACCGCCGAACATTCCGTTTCCCCCGCCAATTTTCCGGGCCCTACCTACCCAACTGACTGATGCGACCGGTTGCCGGCGGCGGCACAATGTCCTTGGAGGTCAAACATGCAAAGCACCTTGGCAAGTCTTTCGAGCGAACTGGCGAAGCTTGTGGAAGAGTTTCAGCCCTACGTTGTGGCGGTACACGCCCGTGGTCACTATCCATCAAGCGGAGTTCACTGGCGGCCCGGGATCATCGTAACGGCCGATCACACTGTTCGACGGGATGAAGACATTCAAGTCACGCTTCCCGACGGGAAGCGTGCGGACGCCCTTCTGGCGGGGCGCGATCCGGGAACGGATCTGGCCGCCCTGAAGGTGGACGGCTTGGGAAGCCCTGCCCCACAGACGGGTGGAGGAGATCCGGTGACAGCCGGTGAACTGGCACTGGTGCTCGGGCGATCCCCCGATAGCGGGCCGAACGCCAGCTTGGGCGTCATCAGCGCAGTTTCCGGTCCGTGGCGAACCTGGAGCGGCGGGCGGTTGGACAACTACATCCGTCTCGACGCCACGATCTTCCCCAACTCTTCCGGTGGAGCGGTGGTTGACGTGCGAGGGCGTTTGCTCGGCGTCGCCACTTCCGCCCTGTCACGGATTGCCGGGCTGGCGATTCCGGCAAGTTCGGTTAACCGGGTTCTGGACGCCCTGGTGACCAAAGGCCACGTGCCGCGCGGCTACCTGGGCATCGGAGCTCAACCGGTTAAAATCCCGGACGCATGGCGCGCCAGTCTCCCATTAACCGCAAAAAGTGGGATCATGGTGGTGAAGGTCGAAGCCGACGGGCCCGCGGACCGGGCGGGAGTTCTCCTGGGCGACATCCTGGTGAACCTCGGTGACAAAACACTGGAAGAGTTCGAAGACCTGCAATCAGTTGCGGACTCTGGGATAATCGGCAAGCAGGTGAAGGCGCACGTGATTCGAGCGGGCGCGATAATGGAATTGAGCATCACGGTGGGTGAAAGGCCGGGAAAGTGAGGACATTGCAGGCAGGCCGCTGGCTTTGCGTGTAAGAACAGCATGATTCGGGTCCTCGTCAAAGCTTCGTCGCCCATAGCCAAGGCGGGCCTGGAAAGCCTGCTCCGCCCCTATTCAGACTTGCGGCTGGTCGAGGATTTCAGCAAGGACGCTCGAGAAGTCGAATCCGAGTTACCGGCCGATGTGCTGCTGGTCGAAGCTGACACGTTGTCCGACCCCGGGGCACGCGAGGCTCTGGATTGGGTCAGCGCGGGCGCAGCGGCAGTTCTGCTGATTCGCAATCCCGCTGCCGAGCCCGTGGCGGAAGCACTGCGAGCGGGCCTCAAAGCAGTGCTACCGAGCGACCTCGACGGGCCGGAAATCAGGGCGGCAATTGAGGCGGCAGCCTTGGGGCTGACGGTGCTCGAGTCGACCAGCCTGGATCTCGTACTGCGTGCTCCAAGCAGGCCTGCGAAGGGGACTTCCGGCACTCTCGTGGAGCCGCTCACAGAACGGGAACTCGAAGTTCTGGAGCTCGTGGCAGCAGGCCTCGGCAATAAAGAGGTAGCCGCGCGCCTGGAAATCTCCGAACATACAGTGAAGTTTCACGTGGCGTCCATCATGGGCAAACTCGGCGCGGGCAGCCGCACGGAGGCCGTCACGCTGGCTATACGCCATGGTTTGATCATGATCTGAGCGGGGCCTGCTGCTGGAACCACTGAGGCACAGAGTCGGAGACGGATAAGAACAAAGGACGCTTCTTTGGTTGGACTCAGGGTGGCCGGAAGGGCCGCCCCGGCAATCGTCAATCGTCAATCAACAATCGTCATCGTTTAGTGGTGCCCGCCGCCACCTCCACCGCCCGCGCTGGCTCCGCCGCCCGAGTGTCCCCCCGCGCTGGCGGAAACGCCGCCTCCGCCGCCCGAGAAGCCACGCCCGCCGCCGCTGGAGGCCGAGCCTCTGCCACCGCCAGCGCTCGCACCGCCGCCACTTGATCCGTGCGAAGCCACGACAACCCCGGACCCACCGGACCGGCCGGAAATAACAGGGGCACCCCCATGACCGCCGGCGTTGCCAAAGTGGCCGTGCCATCCGCCGCCAGTGGAAGCGCTTCCGTGGAACTCACCGGCTGCGCCAGACACCAGATACCGTCCTCCCAAAGTTGTGCCCTGAGCGGCGCGCAAGGGTGAATGGGGACCGAATAAACCATGGTGGGCCAGCAGCGAGCCCTCCGTGGCCGCATTGCCGCCCATCAGAACCGTCGCAGGCGCGGTTGCACGGCCGAGACCCGGGTGCGCCCCTTGCGGAGCGGGCCGACCGGCCATAGCGGTCGTGGTCCCCGGACTTGCTTCGGCGGGCGGATGATCGATTTTGTTCGCGTCCGTCGCCGGAACGCGCGTCACAACCTGGGCCGTAACCATCTGTCCCTTCTGAATCACGCTGGCAGGAACCTTAACAATCTGCAGAGGACGATGGCTAGTGACAGGACCCACGCCGGGAAGACGAGGACGACCGGGAGGAATCCGAGGATGGCCCGGTTGAATCGGCGTCCAGCCGTACCAGCCCGGCCCGCCGAACCAATTTACAAGCGACGGGTACCAGAGGCCGCAACCAAACATCGGGTTCATCCAATACCAGCCGAAGGTTTGGTCAAAGTCCCACATACCGCAGTGGTCAGTCACCCAGCCCCAGGGGTCGGCGGAAATCCATGTCCAGCCCATGCCGCCGTACCAATTCCACATGCCATAACTGTAGGGCGACCAACCCACCGGCGCGTAGGGCGACCAGCCGAATCTGTTGCCGGGAAGCGTAATCCACTCGCCGTAGGTGTTAAGGTCACTCCAGCCGTAGGCCGGTCCAACGGGGTGGACAGACTCGTCCTTACCGGTTAGCTGTGCCTGGCGATCGCGAGCCTCCGTCCACTGGTCCCAATCGTCCTTGGTAATCCCCTTCTCGGCGTTGGACGCCAAGGTGGTGCTGGCGGTTTCTTGCACCCAGACCTTGCCTTCGTCGAGCCTCATGGACTGATTATCGGCGGCCACATCGACCGAACCCTTGAAGACCTCCACTCGGTAGCGGTCCTCGGCCAAGTCCGTCCGGAACTCGCACTTGCCCTGAGCGTTCAGGGTGGCGTTGGCAATCTTGACGCGATAGACGTCCTGGCCGCCAGATTGCAAGCTGACGGCGGCATTGCGTTCGTGTTGGTTTGCGGGCCGCCGTTCAGGAACGAAGTTGAACGTCCCGTATCCCTCCTCAAAGGTAATGCCGTTCAGCTTGTTGCCGTTGGCGTCTAGCGCCAGTTGATCGAAGAGCAATCTGGACCGTTCGCCAACGCGGGCGGTCGAACCGTTTTCGAACTCCACCTCGGCATAGCTGACGCCGCCAGTTGAGAGCTCGAAGCCCTCCTGGATGGGCGTGTTCAGCAGCGCCTTTTCCTCTACTGTCGAGCCAGTCCGCTTTAGCATGACCGTGCCGCTCAGGTAACTGAGCCGAACCACGCGCGCGTGTGAGGCTGCCGCCATCGGTTGGGCTGAGGGGTCGTACTCCAAGTATCGCCCCTTTTCCAAAGTCAGCGAGCCAGAGTGAGCTGAGACAACAACCGAGCCTCCCAACACGTGCAAGTCCATCTTCCCTTTGGTAAAGTCCGCCTGGAAGGCAGCCTTGCCGTTCGGGGAGATGGTGGCGTCGGCAATGCGGACTGAGTAGTTATCTTGGTTGCTTGGGAGGAAATGGAAGCTGGCCTGACCTTGCTCCAAGACAATAACATTATGTCGTATGCCGCCCTGCCCCTCCTCCGTTTGCGTAATGTTGGCTTGGCTGAGTTCGCTGAGTTGAATGGTCGAGGCATTTTCCAGTTGCAGGCTCGCTGAACTCGCCGTCGAGGTTGACACCTCCGAGCCTGCCTCAATCGGCATATTCACCTGAGCTGGAACTGCTTCGGCAGCGCCTGGGCCCTTCACCATCACACTTCCCGTGAGCGAACTCAGACGCGCCCCGCTGGCGAAGGGTTTTTGTTGAGTAAAGAAGGTTGCCGGCAGGAGCAACCCCGCGACCAAAACCACGAGTACACGTCGTAACTGATCGTATCTCACGGTCGGCCTCCTGGGGGGTATTATAACCTACTTTCCATACATACAGACGTTTCCTGTTGCAAGAAGGTTGCCGTCTGAAATGGGGAACGGGGCCTTGTCGAGGCGTTAAGCCAAGCCGCGGATCTCAGATTGCAGATCTCCCGATCACTAGGGCCTTACGGTCACGATCACCGCGGCGTGGGGCGCGACGGTGGCCGTGAAGGAACCCGTCATCGTCCCCAGGTCTTTATGTTGCCACACCTCGTGGAGTGCGGCGGAAAGGTGCGCTGGGTATCCGATGTCTTCCCACTTTACGGTAATCTCCTGCGGCGTGGCGGCGCGGTTCAACAGGGCCACGGCGCGGTTCCCGCCCTCGAGTTCGCGGGCCCAGACCTCCTTGTCGCCCTCCTTGCGGACCCGGCTAGCCTGCTTGCCGAGCGGGTCCTGATCGATGGCGATGACCTCTTTGTTGGTCAGGATTGCGACCGTATCCGCATCCATATGGCGCAGGTCGTTGCCGGAGATCAGGGGCGCGGCCAGCATGCACCACATGCCGAAGTGGGCGCGCGACTCGTCCGGGGAAAGCTTGCCGTTGCCCACTTCCAGCATGTCCGGATCGTTCCAGTGCCCGGGCCCGGCGGCGTACTCGATGCCATCGACTTGGTCAAGGATGTAAACGACCCCCAGCCCACCCCACTTCTCCTTGCAGTCCCAGCAATTCACAATATCTTCCGTAGCGCGCCACAAGTTGCCGACATCCTTGGCCCACTGCCAGGGCTTTGTGGAGCCCCACTCACAGAGCGAAAAAACGATGGGGCGGCCGGCGGCTTTGAGCGCGTCGCGCATGAGGGAATAAGACTCGAGGGAGTTCTGGCCCTCGGCATGGCACCAGTCCAGCTTGAGGTAATCCACGCCCCAGGAAGCGTAGGTAAACGCATCCTGGAACTCGTGCCCACGCGCCCCGGGACGGCCCTCGCAGGTCTGCCGGCCGGCGTCCGAGTAGATGCCGAACTGCAGCCCCTTGGAATGCACGTAGTCGGCCAGAGCCTTGATGCCGTTGGGGAAACGCTCGGGATCGGCAACGATCGTGCCGTCCGGGTTGCGCTTCACCTGCCAGCAGTCGTCAATGACCACGTATTGGTAACCGGCATCCTTCATGCCGCTGGACACCATGGCGTCGGCCGTCTCACGGATGAGCCGGTCGGAGACGTTGCAGGCGAACTTGTTCCAACTGTTCCAACCCATGGGCGGCGTCTTGGCCAGACCATTGTCCAGGGCGCTCGCAGGCGCCACACAGATGATCAACAAA
The DNA here is from genome assembly GCA_963722675.1 of uncultured Acidobacteriota bacterium. Taxonomy (GTDB): domain Bacteria; phylum Acidobacteriota; class Terriglobia; order UBA7540; family UBA7540; genus CAVROP01. The sequence goes on along the minus strand of CAVROP010000056.1, from coordinate 127,009 downwards.
AAGAATGTGCATATAACTCGCAACCGCATCGCGGGAACCTCCCAAGCAGGATTCAGCCGGGATCTCGATCTTGGAAACCGGGCACATGGAAGAATACACCCAACCACGCCTTTTGCATCCCATTTTTGCAGCCCACCGGACATCGCGGGTAGGGGCACGCCATGGCGTGCCCCTACCCACTCGCACCATCGTTCTACAGTTGCTCTGGCGTGTTCGCTGGCTATAATGATGAGTCTCCAATACAGGGGGAGTGCGATGGCAGAAAATAGAATTCTAGTGGAGATTTGCTGTGGATCGCTGGAGGATGCGATCGAGGCGGAAAAGGGAGGCGCGGACCGCGTTGAACTCTGCTCGGCGCTTTTCCTGGGAGGACTGACGCCATCGATGGGAACGATCGTCGAAGCCAAGGCGCGGCTGAAGATCCCTTTCGTGGCCATGGTTCGGCCGCGCGGCGGAGGCTTCTGCTATACCGACGTTGAAATGGCGGTCATGGAGCGCGATACCGTGGCGGCCCGAGAGCACGGCGCGGACGGAATTGTGTTTGGAATACTGAACGCCGACGGAAGCATCGACGAGGCAAGGTGCCGGCGCATTCGGAAACTGATCGGGGATCGCCAGGCGGTCTTCCATCGCGCTTTCGACGTAACGCCCGATCCTTTTCGGGCTCTCGATCAACTGGTTGACATGGGCTTCACCCGCCTGCTCTCGAGCGGCCAGGAAGATACCGTCCCGGAGGGCGTGCCGCTCATCAAGCGGCTGATCGAATATGCCGGCGATCGAATCGAGATACTGCCGGGCGGGGGAATAAAGCTTTTCAATCTCCGTCAGGTCGTCGAAGCGACGGGCTGCAAACAGATACACCTCACGGCTTTCAAGTCGCAGCTCGATCTGTCTGTGCGCGGGAGGCCCTTTGTGACCTTTGGCGGGGCGCTCTATCCACCCGAAGATCAATTTCAAGTGGCGGACCAAAGCCTCGTGGAAGGTATTGTGAAAACGCTGAAGTGATTCGGACCTCCGGTTGGGTAGCTGTCGTTGTAAATTTCCGTGCTCTCCGTGCCTCCAAAGCATCAACACAGAGTCCACGGAGATTCTCAGTGCTCTCTGTGTTTCATCTTTGTGTAGCCACAAAGGACACGGAGAAGAAAGGCGGCACGATCAAGATGTTACATGGTCGCGTTCATTCGAGGCCGTTCAGAACGGGCGTACTTATCGCAGCCTTCTCTGTTTTTGCGCCATTCGTGTTTTTTGCTCATCCCGCGGACGCTCAAAAACAACAGATAGTCTGGAGCGAGCAAGAAAAGCCGATCGTGCAGCAGTTGCGCAGCCTTCGCCAGGTGCCGGATGAGAAGCGGGGGCAGGTCACGAAGGAGCTGGCGCTCGAGACCCGCAGGTTGCCGGCGGGGCCCAACAAGCTGACGTTGGCCAACGGCCTCGCCAATCTCTCCACCGAAGGCGATTTCGGCCACGACACGCTACAGGAAGTCGCCACGACTCTGGCCACGGCGCTCGACGAGCATCCGCCAGCGGCGAACGGCAAACAGCCCGCCGAACCGTATGTCGAACTGGCCACGCTGGTGCGCTACGAGCACGTGCAGGCGTCTTCGAACTCTCCCCAATTCGCGGCGGCGATGTCCAAGCTTGCCGACGACGACCGGAGCCGCGAGCATGCGGATTTCACATTGACCGATCTCGAGGGAAAGTCCTGGAGTTTACAGGCTCTGCACGGCAAGGTGGTGCTGGTGAACTTCTGGGCCACGTGGTGCCCGCCCTGCCGCAAAGAAATGCCCGACCTGGACAAGCTTTATCAGGAATTCAAAGATCAGGGCCTTTTAATCCTTGCTATTTCTGATGAAGAGATAAGCAAAGTACAACCGTTCATTGCCGAGCATCACTATACCTATCCCATCCTGCTGGATCCGGGAAGCAAGGTGCACAAGTTGTTCGTGGTCGAAGGAATCCCGAAGAGTTTCGTTTACGGTCGCGACGGCAAGCTGGTGGCAGAAGCGATCGACATGCGGACTCGAAAGCAATTTCTGGAGATGCTTTCGCAGGCGGGGATACGATGAAACGACCTGTCATCCTGAGCGAAGCGAAGGATCGCCCTGGGCTACTCTATGCCGCCCCTCACGGGGCTTCGAAAAACCGGCGCGCATGAGAAGAGCTTTCTTAACGAATCTCTAACTCAGATACTGGTGCGTGATCGATGTACCCTCTTTTGACGGTCCGGCCACGCTCGCGGTTAGCACTTTCTGTTCTTCAAGGGGAGGATGGAGGAACTCTTCTGACTCCTGACTTCTGACTCCTGGCTTCTGCTGCCGCTTTGCGGTTATAGACATTCTCCCACGACCCGAGGGGAAAGCCCGCCACGGCCGCAGAACTCGCGTTCGCCGTGATTTGGACGATGAGGTGCCGGGTATCGGCCGACAACTGCCACTTCTGTTCCATCTGCAGTGTAGCTTTGGGGACCGCGACGGTAGACTTGATCAGCAGTGTCGCGTATTCTACGGTGGCCGTATCTTTGCTGGGCGCTCCGCCCGCCGCCCGGTTCTTCGATTCGGTCCCGTCCAGATAGTAAGTGCAGGTTCGAGCCTTCCCATGCTCGATGAAAGTGGCGTGAAGTGTGCGTTCCTTCTGCACGACTCGGAGTTCGGCGGGGCTCAGTTTCCTGCCGTGACGTACTTCCGGCTCCGGCCAGGCCAGTACCCAGGCGCCAGAGAAGTTCGGCATCTCTTGCGCAAACGCGCCCAACGGCAAGAGTAGCAGAACTGTTGCCGCGTTGATGGACAGTCGCATGCCGCTCCGTTAGTCGTACGCCTCAGGTGTTTTCAGGGCAGTCGCTCATGTTCGCAGGACGACGAATACACTTCTGTCTCCTGACTTCTGACTCCTGCCTTCTCAGCTTGCGCCCCGCCCCAGCAGGACTATGGGAACCGTCTTAAGCAGGATCTTACAATCCAGGGCCAGCGACCAATGGTCGATATAATCGAGGTCGAGCTCCATCCAGCGGCGGAAGCTCAAGCGGCTGCGCCCTTCGAGCGCCCATAGGCAAGTCAGACCCGGCAGCATGCGCAGGCGGCGACGCTGCCAACTCTCGTACTTCACCACTTCCTCCGGAAGCGGCGGCCGCGGACCGACGAACGACATATCTCCTTTGAGGATATTGAGCAACTGCGGAAGCTCATCGAGGCTGAACTTGCGCATGAAGCGTCCTATGGGCGTGCAGCGCGGGTCGCGGCTGATTTTGAAGACCGGCCCATCCACTTCATTCAGCGCTTCCAGTTCCTCGCGGCCCAGGTCGGCATCCGGGCGCATGGAACGGAATTTATATAGGGTGAACTTTCTACCGCTCAGCCCGCAGCGCGTCTGCCGGAAAAGCACCGGACTTCCGGAGGTCAGGCGGATGAGTAACGCCAGGAGGGCCATCAGCGGAGACAAGAGCACGAGCAGAAGAAGCGCCAGGACGAAATCCAGGACGCGTTTTAAGAGCAGCAGGTATTCGTTCTCGGGCGTCGTGGCGAAGGTGAGCAGCGGCTTCTCACCCAGATGCTCCAAATAAACCTTCGAAATCTCGTGCGGGAAAAAGGTGAGCAGGACACGGCTCTTCACACCTTCCACTTCACAGGCCCGAAACGACTCCCCGAGTCTTTCCAGGTCGTCTTTGGTAATAGCGAAAATCACCTCATCAATGACCTGCTGGCGGAGAAGCTCCGGAAGCTGGGCCAAGTCGAAAACGGAGTACGAACCGCGCAACGGAGACTGTTCGAGCAAGATTGACAGAGAAGCGCCGGTGCGAATAAATCCCACCAGGCGCATGCCGTGAGCTTCATGAGCTTCGATGGTACGCGCAATGTCAATCACCTCCGGCCCGTCCCCGACCAGGAGGAAACTGCGCAGCCCGGCCAAGCTTCGCCGCAAAGGCCCCGCAAAGCGCCGGGCCGCCAGGCGGAAAAGCGTCGCCGCCACGAGGTCCGTCGCCGCGTAGAGAACCAGCAGCAAGCGGCTGAGATATTGGAATTTGATGGCATAAGTGGCTGCGAAGAGCAGGACCGTCGCTCCCAGCCCGACTTTCAGAGGGTCCGTGAAAGCCCGGCGCAACTCCTCTTCCCTGATGTCGCGGTAAACCCCGGCCAGCAGGCCCACCAGTATCCAGATCCCCACGGAAAGGGGAACGACCCAGGGATAGTTGGAAACCGAATATAACGGCCGGGGAGTTATGAGATAAGAGCGGATCTCCCACGCCAACCAGAAACTGATTAACGCCAGCAACATGTCGGCGCACAAGTAAAAGACGCCGATGATGCGGTTATGGCGGGAAAACATTCCTTGGTCCCTCGTGTCCTGTCACGCCCGGACATGTTTATAGTACCAGAAGTGGGTTGAGGAGTTGAGAAGTCAAGAAGTTGAGGAGGGAAGAAAGCGGCTCAGGCGGACCGGAAATCAAGAACCAAAAAGCCAAGCTTGAGGGGTTCGAGGTTTGACGCTCGACTTCTTGACTTCTCGACTGCCCCTCGCCGCCTACTCCGCCACGCAACTGTCCGTAGACCCGGCCGGGGCTGTGGCGTTCATGCGGATGAGGTGTGTTTCATCCTCGTAGTAGTAGTCGCCGCCCGTTGTACCCGCAACGATCGGGTTGGCCAGGACCGTGTACCCGTTGTACCGGCCGGTGGAATCGAGCAGGGTAGGGGTGTAAGTAAAGGTGTAGCCGCTCTTGGACCCGCTCGCCAGGAGGTCGTCGATCAGCCCGGCCGCGGAAGCGGTCGCCACAGCCCCGGACGGGACGGGGCCCATCGAGACGAGAGTGGAGGAGTAGCCGTCCCCATAGATCGCCGCATAGGTGACCTCGGAAGTCCCTATCACCCGCAGGCTTTCGATGGCGGAGGCTTGGTTTGCCGCGATCTTGCTCCGCAATAGGCTGGGAATAGCTATAGCAGCAATAACTAAAATGATAGCTACCACGATCATGAGTTCGATTAAGCTGAATGCGTCTTCACGGCCAGACATGAACTCTTTTCCTTCCCTCCAGCAAGGGAAAAACAAGCGGAGTACGGCACTTCACCCGCTAGCGCTTCTTCAGAGCACGTTTCATGCCGGGACGCAAAGGCATCTTGCCGGGTTCGGATGTTGAAATGGAAGGACTTAGAAACCTTGCGGCTCAGAAGTCTGCGCAACCGGGACGCGCAACGTGTCCGCGATGGACAAAATTTGTCAGTGTGGAGTGCGGCAGCGCAACTGCCGCCTTTCTGCCCAGGTTCCAAGGCGGCACCTACGCTGCCGCACTCCAAAGGTTCTAGGCCACGCCCAGCGGGATCTCGACCTCCCTGCCGCGCCGCTCGGCGGAGACATAGGCGCTGTAGAGGACAGCGATCGTATCCCGCGCCAACTGCCCTCCGCAAAGCGGTTCCCGGTCGGAAGCAAGACACTGTGCGAAGTCTTCAAACTCGTGGTGGTACCCGTGCTGCCAGTCCTCGTCCGGAGCGGGATGGTTCCACCCTTGCTTCGTGCCGATCTTTTCCGCCACGTAAATGTCCTTGAAAAGCTCTTCCTTGGGATTGTAGGTCTCCAGCGCATTTACGGGATTCAGGTTGCAGCGCGTGCGGTGATTGTTGGCAAAAACCTCCAGCCAATTGTGAACCCCGCCCATCACGAGTTCGGAAGAGAAGACGTCGGCCACGGTGCCATCCTCGAAGGTAATATGCACCTGGCAGTAATCTTCGATGTCCTCGTAATTGGTGCGCAGGAAACCGGCATCACGGAAACTCTTCAGGCGCGTGATTTCGTGGGTGCGGGCGGAGACGGTGGCGGGACGAATGGGCTTGCGGTCCCGCGCCTCGCCCTCCACACGCTTCAGGTAGAGGATCGCCGTGAGTGGGTGGCATCCCTTCCCCACGAGCGCCCCGCCGCCGGAAAACTTCCAGATGCCATAGTAGGGTGAGTGGGAGCCGCTGTGGGACTCGTCGCCGATGACCCAGAGGATTTGGCCGCCACTCTTCTCCAGAATTTCACGCTCTTTCTGGACGGCAGGAGCATACACCCAGTTCTCCGCGTAGCAGATGCGCTTTCCGGCTTCGCGCGCGCCATTCAGGATGCGATCGCAACTGGCCATCGCCTCCCGCAGCATCACCTCCTTGCTGAACGCGTTTCCTCGAAAGTCCGGCGTCCCCGGACCGTAGTATCCGGTAAACGGCTTTTCGATGATTACGTGTTTGCCGCGCAGGAGGGCTGCGATCGCCAACGGTTCGTGGGTCGAGCCCGGGGTACAAAGATCAACGACATCCACCGCCTCGCACATCGCCTCGAACGAAGCAAAGGCCTTCAACCCATGCTGGCGGGCAAACTCCTCCCGCGACTCGGGGGAGTGGGAAGTCACTCCCACAACTTGCACGCGTGTTCCGTAGACGCGCTGATACCCGTCCCAGTGAAAACGGGCAGCAAAACGCGCCCCTGCAATGCCAATTCGAATTGGTTCTGACATGCAATACTCCTTCGCCCGCTTGACGCTGAGTAACCAGGGAGTATCATATCAAAAGGGGGAAGCTGATTTGGTTAAATTACTGAGAGCTCCTCGCTCGCAGTATCACGCCCGCCGAAAGAAGGAATTATGGCAGAAGAAAGACTGAAGCTCGCCGTTTTTATCGACTTTGACAATATTCAGATTGGGGTCAAAGACACCTTGGGAAAGGAATTTGATGTCTCCGTCGTGCTCGAAGCACTGAAGGAACGCGGAGAAGTCGTGAGCAAGACGGCGTACGGAGACTGGTCTCGCGCCGGTGATTACGGCCGCCAGTTGACGCAGCATGCGGTGCAGATGGTGCAACGCAACGTCACCCCGCGCGGCGACAAGAACGGAGCGGACATCAACCTGGCTCTCGACGCCCTGGAGATGGCCTTTACCCGCGATCACATCAGCGCCTTCGCAATTGTGGGCGGCGATAGCGACTTCATCGCCTTGGTCGAAAAGCTTAAGCAGTACGATAAGCGCGTGTTCGTGGTCGGCGGCCGCCAATTCACCAGCGGAATCTTGCAACGCAACTGCCACGAGTTCATTGCCTACGAGAATCTGCTCGAGGCCTCGACGGCAGTCGACGGTTCACGCGCCGCACGCGCGGCACGGAGCACCGGGCGGGGCACGAGCGAAATCAAGCCGCTCACCAGCGCCGTTCCCAACATCCAGCGCGCCCTCAAGATCCTCGCGGAACGAGAAGTGGCCCCGCAGCTTGGCCTGCTCAAGAGCACCCTGCTCCAGTTGGACGCCACCTTCACAGAGCGGGATTATGGCGCGGGAACGTTCCTGGAGTTCATTCGCAAATTGGAGAAAGAAAATCTGTTCCAGGCGCGCCGGACGGACCGTGGCTACCTGGTGGAAATGATTGAGGGTGACGGCACGAAGGAAGCCCCCGCCGAGGCCGTCGAACCCGCCGCCGAGCTTGCTCAGGAACCGGCGGCGCCGGCGGAAGTAACTCCGCCACCCCCACCGGAAGCCGCCCCCGAACCGGGCCTGACCGCCGACGAAATCTTTGCTCTACTGAAGCGGGCCCTTGCGACGCTAATGGAGAAGGCGCCTTCTCGTCCTATTTATCTGCGCCAGGTGCGCCAAGCCATGCGCAGCGCGGATCCGCGTTTTGATGAGCGGCAAGCCGGATTTCGCGGGCTGCTCGACCTGCTCCACCAGGCGCAACGCGAAGGCTGGCTGCGGCTGCACCGGGACCGTAAAGGAATCTGGAGAATCTTCGCCACCACGGCGGAGACCGCCCGTCCACCGGTGGCGCCGGAAGCCGTTCCCGCAACTCCTTCCGAGGCGTTTGCGGAACCGTTTACGGAAACATTCCCCGAGCCATTTCCCGAGCCGGCGGTCGTTCCCGAGGCTGAAGCCGCCGCGCCGGAGACGGACGTCCTCTGGGAGGCCGTGGAGAGTCCGGACGAAACTATCGTGCTCGAGCCACCCGAGGCTGCGCCACCCGCCGCCGAACCGCCTGCCGAACCTGTGGAAGCGGGTCCCGAGAAGAAACCGCGCAAAGCGCATGGTGCGAAACGCGCCGCGAAAAAGACTCCGCGCAGGGCGGGTTCGCGACGTAAACCGAAGGAGCCTAAGGAGGTCCCATTCTAGGGATGAGGTTAAAGCGAACGGTCTGGAGGTTGCGATGCGAAAACTCGTGCTGATGTTGGTGTGCCTGGGCTTAAGTGCTTCGGCCCTGGCTGCGGAATCTGGGCGGGAAGCCGAGCGGCTGGCAAGGGCCGCGGAAGTGATCAACGAGGTCATGGGAACCCCGGAGAAGGGAATTCCGAGGGACTTGCTCAACAAGGCCGTTTGTGTGGGCGTGATTCCGTCCGAAAAGAAGGGCGCCATCGGCGTGGGCGGCAGCTTCGGCCGGGGAGCCTTGGTTTGCCGTCAGGGCGGAACCGGCGCCTGGGGCGCGCCATCGATGTTTACGGTCGGGGGCGTAAATTTCGGCTTCCAACTGGGAGGACAGGCCACCGACTTCGTTTTGGTCGTCATGAACGCCAAAGGAGCGGAAAAACTGTTGCAGAGCAAAGCAAAGCTAGGCGCGGACGCTTCTGTCGCGGGCGGCCCGGTGGGCCGAACTGCGGAAGGCGCCACCGACATTCAATTGCAGGCGGAAATCCTCACCTACTCGCGCTCGCGGGGGCTCTTCGCCGGCCTGTCGCTCGAAGGGCAGATTGTGAAGCAGGACAACGAAGCCAATCAACGCCTCTATGGCCGGAAAGTGGATCCGAAAGACATCCTGTTCAAGGATACCGTCACAGCCCCCGCCGCAGCCCAGGCGCTGGACGCTGCGTTGACCAAAAACTCGCCGAAGGGCGGCGAGAAGATTTCGATGTGATGAGCAGCGGCCCTTCCGGACCCAAGCCCGAAAGTGCCATGCTTAGTGGTCGTAAGACTGTCGGCCCTCTGCCCGCCGCGCTCCCATCGAACGGGCCGGTATGCGAGTCGTAGCCGCCTAACTCATCTCCCCAGCGTAAATCTTCATAACGGTCTGGAGAAATCGGAGGGCTTGTTCCCTCTGGCGCTGGAAAGAGTTGCGGCCGATGATGGAACCGAAGCCGCCCCCGTCGCGGATGGCGCGAGCCTCGTTGTAGAAGGCTTCGTCATCATCCTTTTTTGCCCCGCCGGAGAAGATGACAATCCGGCGCCCGTCAAAGGCGCTCTGTACGACGTGGCGGACACGCTCGGCCTGCGTCCCGATCGGGATGCCCACCTTTTCGTAAACCTTCTTTGCTTCCGGCTGTTCCAGGTGCGAGCCGGGCAGTTTCACTTTGATGATATGCGCGCCCAATTGCGCCGCAATCTGCGCCGCGTAAGCTGACACGTCGATGGCGGTCTCGCCCTCCTTACTCAGACTCGAGCCGCGCGGGTACGACCAGACCACCACGGCCAGCCCGTTGGCCTTCGCTTCCTCCGCCGCTTCGCGCAGTTGCTGGTACATGGTTTGGGCGGCCGCCGAGCCCGGGTAAATGGTGAACCCGATGGCCACGCAGCCCAGGCGCAGGGCATCCTTAACGCTTGCGGTCACGGCGGGCAACGGATCTTTTTCGTCATGCAGCAGGTCATGGTTGTTCATCTTCAGAATGAGCGGGATTTCACCCGCGTGCCGGCTCGCGCCGGATTCGATGAATCCCAGCGGCGCCGCATAGGCATTGCAGCCCGCCGTCAGGGCCAGTTCAAAGTGATAATTGGGATCGTAACCCGGCGGGTTCGCCGCGAAGCTCCGGGCGGGACCGTGTTCGAAGCCCTGGTCCACAGGCAGAATTACGAACTTGCCGGTTCCTGCCAACCGGCCGGAGTTCAGTATGCGCGCGAGATTCGTCTTAGTCCCCGGATTGTCACTTTCGTACCAGCTTAGGATTTCCTTCACCCGGGCGGTGTTTCCAACTCGCTCGGGCGCTCGAACCATGGTTTCTGTAGCAGCCATAACCAAGCCTCCTGCCGAATAACAGACATTTAGTCATGCTCTCAGGTTACATGCCTCTCGGACGCCAAAGCAAGCGGATTGTTCCGCGGCCGTAGGGGCAACCCTTGTGGTTGCCCGGAGGGCGGCGACAGGCCGCCCCTACAGGCCGCCCCTACAGGCCGCCCCTACAGGCCGCCCCTACAGGTGCCCCTACAGGTGCCCGATTTGCTCGTATTGGCGTATAATGGACGCTCATTTCAGAAACGCTTGGGAGGAGGCAGCATGCCGGACGAGATTAACCGCAGAGAATTCCTAAAGACCAGCGCCCGAACAGGAGCAGGAATGGCAGCCCTGGGCGGCATTACCTTTTTGACTCATCCGGAGCGGGTGTTTGGCGCCAATGATCGCGTGCGCATTGCGGTGGTTGGCCTGCACGGGCAAGGCTGGTCGCACGTCGAGGAGTACTGCCACATGCAGGACGTGGAACTGGCCGCCTTCTGCGACGTGGATGAGCACGTCCTGGACCAGCGCTTGGCGGAAGTCGAGAAGATGGGGGTCAAGCGGCCGGCGCGGTTCATCGACCTGCGCAAGCTGCTCGAGGACAAATCCATTGACGCGATTTCCATTGCCACGCCCAACCACTGGCATTCTCTGCAAGCCATCTGGGGCTGCCAGGCGGGCAAAGACGTCTACGTCGAAAAGCCTCTCTCCCACAACTGGTGGGAAGGCCGGCAACTGCTGCGCGCCGTCCAGAAGTACGACCGGATTGTGCAGCACGGCACGAACAGCCGCTCCGGCCAGGCGATTATCGAAGGAATGCAGAAGATGCGGGACGGCTTGATTGGAGACGTCTACCTTTCGCGCGGGCTTTGCTACAAATGGCGGAACACCATCGGACACGCCGACGAGGAACCGGTGCCCTCGTGGGTCCACTACGACCTCTGGACAGGCCCCGCCCCCATGAAGCCCTTCACCAAGAACCGCTTCCATTACAACTGGCATTGGATTTGGGATACCGGGAACGGAGACATCGGCAACCAGGGCATCCACGAACTCGACGTGGCGCGCTGGGGGCTGGGAGTCAAGCTTCCGAACAAGGTTTCGGCCATCGGCGGGCACTTCATGTTCGAGGACGACCAGCAGACGCCCAACACCGCTCAACGTGGCCTGGCAATTCGATATGCCGGACGGCAAGCGGCGCATGATGGAGTTCGAAGTCCGCCACTGGATCTCGAATCACGAGGCGGAAATCGGCACGCCCGCATTTGGCGGTGGCGATGTGCCTGCTGCCCTCGGCAACGCCGCCGAAGCGCGCTCCCGGCGCAAGGGACCGCAGAACACCATCGGCAACGTCTTCTACGGGTCGAAGGGCTACGTGGCGATGAATGGATACGATTCCTACAAGTCCTGGCTGGGCGAGGAACAGGAGCCCGGGCCACACGCCCAGGCAGGCGGCAACAACTGGAGGAACTTCATCGATTGCGTCAAGAGCCGCAAGAAGGAAGAGCTGAACGCGCCCGTCGAGGAGGGCTACCTTTCCGCCACGCTGCTGCACTTGGCCAACGCTTCCTACCGCCTCGGCCGCACTCTTAGCTTTGATCCTGAGAAGCAGGAGGTGATCGGCGACGAGGAGGCTGCACGGATCCTGCGCGACGCCGACCGAGGCTACCGCAAGCCCTACGTGGTGCCGGAAGAAGTTTAACCTCCGGCCCTGTGCGCCCTGCAACGGGCCGACGGAGAGGGTCGTACCATTGTAAAGCGACCGCCTGCCTTGACTTGTCGAATCAGCCAAGGCTATTCTTAACTCACCGAGCAAACCAGGGTTTCAGGGTTCAATTTCAAGGAGGCAGTGATGAGTCTCCTCAAGATAGCGCAGGTTCCTCCGCCGGTCGTCGGACCGGGTGCGTCCGTGCTGGAGGCAGTGGAAGTGATGGCCGAGCGCGGTGTAGGCGCGGTCGGCGTCGTGGACGCGGGCGCGCTGCACGGCATCTTCACGGAACGCGACGTGATGCTTCGCGTCGTCCTCAAGCAACGCGACCCCACGACAACCAAGATCAGTGACGTCATGACCTCGCCGGCCGAGACCATCGACGATGACACGACAGAGGAAGACGCGCTCGTCCACATGCTCGAGCGGCACGTCCGGCACTTCCCGATTGTCGCCAAAGACGGCAGCCTCAAGGCCATGCTCTCCATCCGCAACGTGCTCGAGCATCGCGTGGACGAACTGGCGCGCGAACTCCATTCCCTCGATCAGTACCTCTCCAACGACGGGCCGGGCGGGTGAAGTATGGGCAGCCCTTGTGGCCGTTCCCACCGCCAACCACGAGCCGCGGACCTCAAAAACAGAGGTCCGCGCTACTTCACCTTCGTCGCGGTCACTTCAATTTCATAATGCCGATTGCTTTCCACATCGTCCAGGCTGGTGACGAGTGTGGGCTTGCCGAATGCCACGACGGCCTGCACTTCGCTCCGATTCGATCGAAACACAGGATTGTAGCTCGGGGCTGTCTCTGACGGTGGCGCTACGCTCGAAAAGTCCACAGTGATATCGAGTGCTATGCCCTCCTGCTGCTCGTGGGGACGGCAGTCGATGTTCATGCCGACGTTGTTGTATTGATATTGCTTTTCGGCAGTCTGGAACGGCACCTTGTTTCCGACTCGAATTCTCGCAAAAGAGCCGTCTTCTGCCATCATCATGTAGTTTCGCGAATTAAGGCGCTTCCCATTTTCAAGTTCTCGCACGTTAAACTCGAGGCGGTAAGCCGTGACCGGCTTCTGAACTTTGGTTTCCTGCTGAGCAGTTGAAGAGTTCGGGATCAGCGCCAAGCAGAAAGCCACCAATGCGATTGCCCATCGTATTGCCAGATGGTTTCTCATTAGGTTCTCCTCACTTTCCTTGTCCGGATTCAGATTCATCAAGCGGCTCGATCTCCAAAGGGGCCACCTTGATATTGGATATCTCGGCCGCCCCGTCTGTTTTGTTGGTTTGCGCAAGCAAGTCGGGCTTGGTTGTATTGGCGAAGTACGTTAGCAAGAGCTTCTCCTGCTCCGTGAGCGGCATGGGAGTGGGAAACTGCTCGGGACGCTTGGTAGCGCGGACCCCCGGTTTTGGGGTCCGCGGTTTTTCCCTAGGCCCGTGGACAAGCCGCGGACTCAAAATGCGGGAGTCCGCGCCACCAGGGCTCGCCGCAGTCTTCGCAGCCTCTAGCGGAGCTCGATGAGCGCCGGACGCGCTGGCCACCGGCCGTCGATTTGGAGCACGCGCGGAGTGCAATACCAGAACGATGGCAGCCAGCATTCCCGCGCAAGCCGCCAGGGCCCATACCAACCGGCGGCGCCGCGCCGCGCCCTGCCGGCTCCGAACGCCCGCCAGGACTCGCATCTCGAGCCCGGCGCGCGGCCCTTCGCCGCCGTAGCGCTTCAACGAGGCGTCGAGCAATTCATCCACGAATTGATCCGGCTTGTCATCGTGCATGTCTTGTCTCCAACACGGCCGCGAGCTTCTGGCGCAGGATTTCCCGAGCCCGGAACAAGCGGTTGCGGACAGCGCCTTCCTGGATCCCAAGCAACTGGGCGATTTCCGCCGAGGTGAGTTCCTGCGTCGTGGAGAGTGTCAACGCCTCACGCAGCTCGCTCGGAAGTGAACCGACCAGTCGCTCGACCAGCGACATCATCTGCCGGCTGGCGGCGATTTCATCCGCTCCGGCGGCATTCGCGCGCAGCTTGCTCACCGCCTCCGCCGCGTCCTCGAGGGCGATGCCCGCCGGCGACCTTTTTCGGTCCAGCTGCCGCTCGCCACGCCACCTTCGCCAGCCAGGCTCGCCGGTCGCGGATTTCCGGCCAATGTTTACGCTGCCGCAGGAAACGCAGGAAAGTCTCTTGCGCCACATCCTCGGCGTCGTGATGATTCCGCAGCACCGAGTAGGCGACTTTGTAAACGAGCCGCCCCTCTTCCCGAACCGCGTCTTCGAGCTCGTCCCGTCCGCTTTCGGTTGTCGCAACGGACTCGCTCAAAATCACCTGCCCGGCTTCGATCATCGCGGCCCTCATAGGGAAAGACGAGCGTGCCCACAAAAGCGTTCAGATAAATTTTTCATTCCGAGTACCCAACAGGCGCGACCTAACTCTGCCCAGGCTAACGGCCCATGGGCGTTAGCCCAAGCGTCTCTGACGGGTCCCGAAGGGACCCAACATCATTAGCCGTAGGTGGAACCTACGGAAAGCGCCAGCTACAAGAAACAGCCAACCCCGCAGGGGTTGAATTCGACCCCTCCGGTCGGGGCAAGCACAAGGAAAGGTCCATTTCTCCGTAGGTTTCACCTACGGCTAATGATATTAATGCCCTTCGGGCATTCCAACTGCAGGTGGGCTCTTCACTCACTCCGTCGCCGGGCTTTGGCGAGCGACTCTAAATCTCGGTAGGCCTTCAGGATTCCATCCAGGGACACGACACCCTCGAGCTTTGTCAGGTCGGCGCGATTCACGACAGGGATATAGGGCGCGTCGCCGATGCGGCTCAGCGCCACGTCCAGGGCGTGGTCAGGATGGACGTGGGGAAGCGGCGGTCCCCGCAGTACGCTTCCCACCGCGACGTCGGAGTCCCAAGCGAGGACGGCGCCCTGCAGTATATCCTTGGTGACGCCGTACCATTTTCCTCTCCCATTGTCGACAAAGAAAAAGTCCCTCGAGACGCCTTCCAGACTTCTAAGCGCGTCGGTCACCGAGTCTTGACTGCTCAGGATAGGGTCGTGGAACGGCTGCATGGCATCCTCGACCAGCAAAGTCCTTTCCTCGCGGCGTTCCTCCATGGAAGGAAGGTCCACGTTGTCCTGCCTGGAAAGAAGATCAAAAAGGGGCACGTGTTGATAGCGTCTCGAAATCAGGTAGGCAATCGTGTTGGAGATCATGACCGGCAGGATGATCGAGTAGTTTCCGCTGACCTCGAGCACCATGAATACGGAGGTCATGGGTACGCGCAGAAAGCCGGCAAACAAGGTGCCCATCCCCACCAGTGCATAAGCGCCCACGGAGCCCGTGAGCCAGGGAAAGAAGTGGCGCTCGATGCCGCCCACCCCGGCCCCCAGCATGGCCCCGATAAAAAGCGTTGGGGCAAACATGCCGCCCGGCGTCCCGCTCACGAAAGACAAAGTTGTGGCGATGATTTTGAACACTCCCAGAAGGAGCAACAAGCGCCAGGTAAACTGGTCGTGCATGGCCTGGTCGATAGATTGATAACCCGCGCCCATGACCTGCGGGAACCAGAGCCCGATCACACCGATCGCGAGGCCGGCCAGCAGCCGGCTGCAAATATTGCGTCCAACGCGGGAGAGCCTTGAGCCGCGGGCGCAGATAGGCTACGAGTTTTACGAAGAACAGCGAGGCCGCCCCGCCGATCACCCCCAGCGCGGCGTAAGCCAGCAACTCGGCGGGATGAACAAGGTGGTAGACAGGTATGCCGAACAGGGCCTGGTCGCCCAGGAACCACCGCGCCACGACCACGCTCGAGACGGCGGAAAGAACGATGGCCCCCAGCACGCCCGCGCTCCACGTCCCGATGACCTCCTCAATCACGAACAGAACGGCCGAGATGGGAGCATTGAACGCCGCCGCCAGCCCCGCCGCCGCCCCCACGGGAGCGATCAACCGCACTTTGTCCCGTGAAAAGCGCATGCGCCGGCCCAAGGCGGAAGCGATTCCCGCGCCCATTTGCAGCGAAGGGTCTTCGGGACCCAGGGACTGTCCGCTGCCGATGGCCAGCGCGCAGGTCACGAACTTTCCAATGACCGTCCTGAAATGAACAAACCCGTCGTAAATGTAGACGGCGGCTTTGGTCTGGTTCACCCCGCTGCCCCGTGTGCGCGGGAACACTCTCATCACCAGCAGAGCCACGATCAATCCCACGGCAGTGGGCGCCAGGAGGGCTCGATGCGGCGCGATAGACAAGCCGGACCCGAAAAGGATCAGGCGGGTATACTCAATCGCAATGCGGAATAGGACCACCGCCAGCCCTGAGAAAAGGCCGATGATCACAGCCAGGAGGAGGAAAACCTGCTGCTCGCCCAGCGTCAGCCCGCCACTTCCGAGTCGCAATCGTCTTCGAATCTCTGCCAGAATCCCGGCCTGCTGAGGAGGACTTCCCTGCGCGGGCGCGGCTGCCGGCGGAGTGGAGAGGCTGCTCACTCGTTCGCTCCTTCCTGGATACGTGAAAGAAGCAACAGCGCAAGGTCGAGGCCCTGCGGTTCCCCGCAGACGCGCTCGGTGACCTGCTCGATCTGGTAAGCCATGTCCGTCGCTTTGAGCAGTAAATCAGGATCGCGGGCCAGATTGCGTGCGTTCACTTGCGGTTGGAGGGCCGCCGCCTGCGCGTGCAACTGCTGAAGGTCGGACTGTTGAGGGCCATTATCGAAGGATGTGCCACGGGCCGCGGCGCACTGGTTGAGCCGTTCCAGGCCCTGGTTAAACGCCGCGAGAGCCCGCGAGGCCCGCTCCTGTGACCTCAGGCGAGGCGCCAGAGGATCGCTTTCCTGAATCAGGGTGGCAGTGCCCAGGAGCCGTTGGGACTGCGGCGAGAGCGCGCCCAGGCGTTTCGCACGGGAAAGATAGCGCCGGACAGTCGAGTAATCGCGCATCTGGAAGCTTGCCTCCCCCGCGGCCTCCAGCGCCGGAAGGTAATTGGGGTTAACCCGCAGTGCCTGGCGGAACAGGGTGCGGCATGTTCGTACTCTCCGGTTTGCATTAAGAGCGAGCCGACCCGAGTCTCGAGCGGAGGATCGTTCGGCAAGCCCCCGGTTAGCGCGATGAGTTCAGCCTGCGCCTGCGCCTTCTGCCCAATTCTGATAAGGAACTCCGCCAGGTCCAACCCGGCCATGCGGCGATTTTCGGCAGGGTTTTCATCCCACTGCCCGTAAAGGGCGTCGTGGTAGTACTGAATAGCCTCCTGCACCGAACCCAACCGGGCAGACAGTTGCGCCAACTCCAGGTTAACCGTGCCATTGCCGGGCTCTCTCTCCCACAAGGCCAGCAGGTAGGCACGCGCCTTGCGGAGTTGGCCGGCCACGGTCAGCGCGTGCGCCAGCTTGAATTCAATCAGCGCGTCGTTATGCGAGTAGATCAGCGCGGTCCGGAAATCCTCGATGGCCGCTTCCGCATGGCCTGCCGTGAGGTCCCGCTCGCCCCGGACGTACCACCGTTGGGCCAAAGAGTGTTCCTTCGCATGATAGGCCGTCACCGAAAAGCCCGTGGCGATAAAGAGGACGATCAGAGCGGCGAGACTCGCCAGCAGAAGTTCGTTGCGCGAGAGCGACCAGAGAAGCTTCGGGGCGTCGCCGCAGGCAGGGCACTTCCGGTCCCCCCAGGGTATCATCTGGCCGCATTTTTCGCACCTTCGCTCCGCTTCCATGAATTCCCTGTTTCCACCCGGCTCTCGGCTTCAACGGCGGGACCTGTTTCAGATCGAAGTAGCGGCGGCTTTACGCCGCCACATACCGAGGTAGACTCGCCGCTACGACACCACTCTGACCACCGCACCGCTTACCAAGTCCCCTGCTTACAGAATATAACAAGACACCGTCGCAGGTCACTTAAGTGTGGTCCCAAGCGGCACTCCAGGCGGGCTTATCCCTGTACTACTAAGGGTTAGTTCGTTCGCGGCACGCGAAGAAAAGCAGATCCTTCGCTTCGCTCTGCAGAAAGATGACGCGTATGTCCTTTGTTATCAACAAAGTCGTTTGGACGCGCAGGCGTCATCTTTCTGCTCAGCAAGGGCAACCCCTGCGGCTGTCAATGCTCAGGATGACACGTCATTCTGAGCGAAGCGAAGAATCTGCATTTGGTTGAGGCTCTGCTGCGCTGTGTTAAACTACCTGCTGGGAATTTAGACGAAGCGTTTTGCTGGTCACTCTTCACTCGTCACTGCTCTTATGCCTTGCAACTTTGGATTGACAGGTGGGATCGCCTCCGGGAAAAGCACCGTGGCGCGCATCCTGGTGGAGTTGGGAGCCAAAGTAATCGACGCGGACCGAGTGGGCCACGAGTTGCTCCGGCGCCCCCACCCCGTCCACCAGCAAGTTGTGGCGCGCTTTGGGCAGGGGATCCTGAGGCCGGACGGCGAGATCGACCGCAAGCTCCTGGGCGCGATGGTCTTTGCTGACCAGGAAAAACTCCGGGAACTCAACGCGATCGTGCACCCCGACCTGATCGCGCGCGTCGATGAACTCGCCGCGCAGTTGCGCGCCGGGCGCCCCGGAGCCGTGATCGTTGTCGACGCCGCGGTTATCTATGAGGCCGGGGTCGCGGATCGCTTCGCAAAAATCCTGGTGGCATGGTGCCGTCCTGAACAGCAAATCGAACGGCTGATGGCGAAGACCGGTCTTTCGCGTGAAGATGCCCTGCGGCGAGTGGCATCCCAGATTTCTTCCCAAGAGAAGCGCCGCCGCGCCGACTATGTGATTGATTGCTCAGGAAGCCTCGCGGAGACGCGAGCCCAGACGGAGGGCATTTACCCTGAATTGCAACGCCTGGCGGAAATCGAAAATCGAAATCCGAAATTCGAAATTCGAAATTCGAAATTCGAAATTCAAAATCCGAAATCCGAAATCCGAAATCCGAAATCCGAAATTCAAAAATGAAATTCGACTTCAGCTGGCCTTTGTCGATTTTCGAATTTCGAATTTCGAATTTCGATCTTGCGGTCTCGAGCCGCGCACTGCCCACTCCTCCCCTTGCCTCCGCAGTTCATCGAGAGCAGCCTGCACTTTCTGGAGATTGGAGGCCTGCTCCTCCTCGCCGGCCTGCGGCGCCACCACGATGGGCGGCGCGATGAATACCGCCGCCTGCGAAAAGGGATAAGGGAACTGCGTCAAGTCCCAGGTGCTGCGGAAAGCATAGGCTCGACGCAGGGCGACATGAAAACAGAGAATGGCGGCGCCGGTCGCCTTGGAAAGCATCACCGAGCCACGCTTGGCAACCCATCGCGGCCCGCGTGGTCCGTCGATGGTGAAAGCCGCATCTCGTCCCTTCTGTAAGCACCCGATCATTTCCGTCAGGGCCTGCGACGCTCCGCGTGTGCTGGAGCCACGCGCCGCTCCGTAGCCGTGCTTCTGGATAATCCTGGCGATGTACTCACCGTCAAAATTCCGGCTGGTCATCACCACAATTCCGCGTTTTCTCCAGAACCAGCAAGCGGAAAAGATTTCGCGATGCCAGAAGGTGTAAATAAGTCCTTTGCCCAGCTTCCTGGCGGCTTCCCAGTTTTCCCAACCGTGAACTTCCCAGCGCAGGCTGCGCCCGACGATCAGTACGCCAAGATAGCCTGCCCAACTGGCCAGGAGAATCTGGACACGCTGCCAGAAACCAAAGGATTGCGGGTTCTTGCGCAGGCGAGCTTCACGCCGCAGCGAGGGATCGGCCTCGCTCTTGGCGCCGGCGGCAGCGGTTTTGTACGTTGGATCGGACATAGCGGCGATGTTGCCGTTCTAGCTGGATTGGAATGGTCACACCGAGGTGTCTTTGAGGACGGGCGCTGCGGCCCTTCGGCGGAATGGCGTCTGACCGCGACTATTGTCCGCCGCCGCCCTGCGGCAGGTCCGCCATCTCTTCCCTCAGGATTTGCGCCACGGCGGGTTCCGAGCCGAATTCCTTGCGGATTTGATCGTAAAGCTGCCGCGCCCGCGCCGGCTGGGAACTTTTCAAGGAATCCGCTAACGCCATCAGTGCACTCGCCCTGGGCACCGCCAAAGTGGGATGGTCGGCAAGATTCTGATAGATTCTGTCTGCTTCTTGAGTCTTGCCGGTCGTGAGAAACTCGTCGGCCAGAGCCAACTGAGCCAATGAGGCGATGTCGCGGTCTCCGTCCCGGCTGGCCTCTTGCAGGGTATTAGTAGCCGCGGTGGTGTTACCTAGGAGGGATTCGCAGAGTCCCGCGTGATAAAGCGCAATACCCACGGCTTTCGGCCGGGGAAACAGGCGGTACTTGGCTACAATGGCGTTGAATTTCAACAGCGCTGCCTTGTTCCTGTCGGCAGTGGTCGGATAGCTTTCCGTACTGGCGGGCATGCTTCCCGGCGCGAAGATCCCCACATAGGCCTGAAAAGTCCTCAGGGCGCCGGCAAGATCGAGATTCGCATTGGCTTCCTGCTGGCTGAGGTAGTACTTCATGCCCACCGCCGAGCCCACCACCATAATCGCCAGAATCGCCACCGTCACGATTTCCTTTAGATGCGCCGTCACAAAATGCTCGAGTTGGTCCAGCGATTCCTTGAATTCGTCCTGCTTCAATTCGTGGCGGGTCAAACGGTCCATAACAGAGTCTCCTTAATACCGCGAAATCAACCCATCTTAACAACCTCGCGGGAACGCGTCAATGCTCAAAGACGACTGGGTCACGCCCGCGATGGGAGCTGGAATTACGGACCACGTATGGACAATCGAGGAATTGCTGGACAGAAGCGGACGAACACACGAATCCGCGTGGATTTAGGGAATGAAAAGCAGACAGATTGCTACGGAACTAATGTTGATCTCTGGTTCGAAAACACGCTTCCTAAATAGCTGGGTTCTGTGACAGAACTCAATTCGCGGCGGACAATAGATACCCTTACAGGGTCAGACGTGCTGTTGAAGCGCGCCGGCACAGGGGACAGTGTATACTGCCTTTCATTCGTGGCCAGAACCACCACGAGGTTCTTCAGTGGATTCTTGGCCTTTCGAGACATAGTCGGTGCCATACTATTTCCCTCAATTTTGTATGCTAACACGCCAGTATCGTGAGGTCAAGTTCATAAAGTCGGTAATTACTCCTTAGTCCATCCTTTTCTCCTGACGGCCATTCCACACCTCCGCGCTGACTGCGACGTGCTCACTCCGCACGCTACGTCCCTCCAGTCGGAGATTATCAGGCTAGCTCAGTTGGGCGAGAAGATGGGTTCACCGAACGGATACAATTGCCGCACCTTCCTGCGGAGGCTCACGAGACTGACCAATGCGTTTTCCAAGCGCATCGAGAATCTTATTGCGGCACTCTGGCCGTACTTCGCGCATTATAATTTCGTTCGGGTTCACGGCACGCTTCGGGTCACTCCTGCAATGGCCGCAGGTGTCACCGATCACGTTTGGGACATTGAGGAAATGTTGCAGGCGGCTAGAGCATAAGGCTTATTGGTTTCCGGCTCCGGCAGGACTCGGCGGAGATGCAAAGCGCATTTGTACTGGCTGCCCGGCGATTTGCATAACAGCAATTGACCAGGAGCATAGCTCCGTTTGGCCGTCTCGGACGGCGAGGCGCAATGTTCCGGGCGCGGGGACAAGGAACCCCTGAATATCAACAAGTGCCCTTGTTGAAAGCTGCTGAAGGAAGTTTACCTCCATCGGACCCAAGAACAATTGCTGTCGCCCCACTAACTCGATGAGCAAATGGAGTGCTGGGCGCGATGGGTCTGATGCCTCGCGGGTCATGAGCGTGATGACGCAGAGACGTGGAACGATCACAGGAAAGTGTGGGGCGTTGATTTGTTCGAGAATGTGGAAGGCGCTCACGGCGTTATTCCACATGTCAATAGCAGCACTTTCCGAACACAAGAACAACCGCACTTGAAGCATGGCCCTCGCCTTCCGCGTGACTCAGAGTTAACTGATTTGGATGTTAAATGATTTGAAATTATTCTCCGCTGGAGAGGTCACCGATACGCTCGGCGGGCTGAAGTAACTGGGAACATCTATAAGCTGCTTTTGGATGGGGGAGAACGTCTGCTGCAAAGCTGACACAATGTACGGAAACCATGGGTAGTCGGGCGCCTGCACAGTCCGCGCCTCGCTGAGGTATTCCTGTGAGGGTTTGTACCAGAGCGCAACCAAGTAGGCATATGGCCTCACCGCCTCTTGTGGATCTGCCGGTTCGTGAGAGACCGCCGCACGGATAGCCTCTACGATTTCCTCTCCCGAGCATTCCTCGGCCAGCGCGTGAACAGCCGGATCAGACTGTAGCTTTCTGACCAGAAAGAGCGGGGTATTGGAAACCGCATAAGTAAGGGCAGCATCTGTTAAATCTAAGTTTTTTGGATTCATTTTATTATCCTGTAGAACGAAGGGTATGCCTCCTGATATGGGCATTCTTGGATTCGGTGAACAACCTCGTGTATTTGTCCCCACTTTCCGAGAATCCACACTTCAGGAAAGCCTGCTACGACGACGCCGGAATGCTCAATATCGCCATCCTTGCGGTATACGACCACATCCCCTGGGAGTACCTCTTCCAGGCAGATTTCCTTGTAGTCGTCCTCATCAAGTATCTTTTCGACCTGGGACGAGGGAATCTTGGTGCGGCGGCTACCAAAAGTGAGACCATGGCAATTGTACTGCGCGCTGGGCCCAACGGGCCGGTGCCTTCCATTTGGATACTTCCTCTTGTGGTCGTTGATCATCAACTCGGCGCCTGTATGGAGCGGACGCCGATCTATTTCATTTTCGATCTGATTCTCACGCCGAGTATGGAGGTTAAGTTGGGATCGAAGCTGAAGAATCGGCATGATCGCACGCATCCCTTATGCTGATCCACCCCCTGGAGGTGCTGCTGGTTGCTGTGGGGGTGGCGGAGGCTGTGGAAACGGAATCGGAATGAATGGGATTGGTGCACCTTGTTGAAATTGAATCGCTCTCCTGAATGCTACCCCATAAGCATTTTCAAAGAATTTGGCGGTCGGCGTACTATCGACGAACCACTCGATTTCAGCCCACAATTCGCCAATGAGGTCCCTTAATGCCTGATCGCCACGGAGGTCGAATACAGCGCGAATTTTTAGTTCGTCTTTTATGACGGCGATGGTGATCGGACGACCGTGAGACAGCCGATCTTTTTGGCTCGACAGATAATTCGTGATTTCTGCCGCTCTGGCCTCAGCATCCGGCTCCCCCTTCAAGAGATAATTCTTTAACCAAGACCTTACCAGAGAGGCGGAAAGCTCTTCTGCATTTTTGCAAATTTCAAATAGGTGCAAATCAAGTTTGCTTAGGAGAGGAAGATACACGCCAAGCGTATCCGGGTCATCCTTTACGGCCGCTTTGGCGTTGTCAAATCCCTGTGTTATTGCTTGTGTGGGGACTGCAGCTTGCTGACCAGTTTGAGGGTCGCGCACGATGATCTGGGGGTCAATGGGTCCGAGCGCGGAAGTATCATCCAGAACAAGTTCATCTCCTGACATGGCAAGCATGGTCGCGGCGCTGAACGCTGTGTGGGGAATTATGAAGCGTACGGAATCAAACCTAGCGCGCAGGAGATGGACGATCCTCTCTGCCGCTTCTGCCATTCCTCCAGGACTATTAATCAGGACATCAATCGCCTTGCCCTTAACCGTCCGAGTCAAATCCGAAAATGGGGTTATGTCAGTGTGGTCTATGCTATTCGGGATGTTCGGTACGCGCATATTAGCGGCGTACACAATCACCGGACGGCCAGTCTTGGCCTCGATGCTCTTGAGCAGCTCTATCCTTTTATTGAAACGCTGCTGCCCCGAGCCGGGATTAAGTATTAGCTCGTGATAACGCGGCACTTAGGTCCACCTCTGTGTTTGATGCTCCGCTTTCCCGGATGATAATTCTGGGCTGCGTCAAGTTGAGGTACTCTCCAAAAATCTTGTAGACCTTTTCCGCTCTCCGCATTTGGTCGGCTAGTTGGGGATGAGACTCAAGGTACTTCTCCGTTTCCTCTGCGAGGGGGACCTGGCTCGTCGCTGCTGGGGCTTGGTTGTCAGACACGATTGTGCCTCCTCTCCCGCATGAAATTACTCTGGATACGAGAGTATACATTAAAAACAGTCCTATCAGCATAATAATATTTTACGGGAGTCCATTTTGTCAGTCAACGGTCCAACATACTGGAAATAAATCAAATAAAAAGCTTGACAAGGATTCGCTTGGGGGGGGGTAGAGGGACAACAGGTTTTCGAGGAGCGGCGCATCCTCACCGGACCACACTGAGCTGAGCATCCGGTATGTGGAAGCCTTCTTCTGCGGCTGTTTGCGCTTTTCCATTCCTGCTGAATCATATCAGAACCCGGCAGGAGCGGAGAAAGTCCCTCAAGCCAAAAGACCCCACTACCGTGGCCTGCTGTTTCTCGACAAAAAGGTCCTGCCGAGGATACCGTGGCGGCGGGGTCCGGACACTCTGATGGAGTCACCCAACCCACTCCGGGGACAGCCACCAAAGCCCGCGGCGCAAGCTCGGGATATCCCAGTGTTGCAGTTCCGGCGGCAGGCAAAGCTCCGGGAACGCCCGAACCAACTCCCCAGCCGCGACCGAGGAGTGGGCGGCCCCCGACCTCAGTTCCATCGCCCGCGGGGAACTGGGCAAGAGTGGGTGCCGGAAGCCAGCTACCCGCGGCCACAATCAGCGCAAGCCCGCATAGGAATAATCTGGCACGCAGCATCTGCCTGCGGGCCGATGCCGTTCCCCCTGTGACCCAAGCGAGCCATCGGGCGGCCGCTCGGCACGCTTCCCATGTGTTCGCAGCCTGTACCTTCGCAGCTCGCATTTCTTGCTCCATGATAATAGCCTACCACATGGAAATGAGAAAATGGGAAACGGTGCAAAAACTGATAAGATTTTCACTATCTGCTTGCATCTAAAGGCAATAAAGTTTTGTAAGACTTTCGCAATGTGAAAAAAGGCCCTTCCTCTGTCCCTCTTTGACACATATATGCAGAAATCTGCATATTTGGGCCCCAGAGTGCTTTTTGTCTGATGCGCATCCTGCTCCTCAACCAGTTTTTCCATCCAGACGTGGCTTCTGCCACCCATTCTCCTGAATCTGGAGTCCGGAATGTTGAATTTCGGACCTGCTGTGCTATGGCCTCCCGCCTGGTGCCAGCCGCCGGTGTCTTTCGTGTCAGGTGTTCTGCGGCGATATAAGCTTACAACTGTAGGCTCGTAACTTTTCGCAAACAAAACACGGAATGGCTCAACGGCGGGAGAACGAGCCCTCGGCAATTACCGAACCTGGGACAAATCTTGAAAACGCCGGTCGAGTTTGTGTTACACTGAAGGCGTCGCAATTATAGGACGCGCCGCAGCGGAAGGGTTTTGGATTGCGCGGTTAATGGCGCACTCGAACGTCACGATCAGGCGTCGTTACGGTGAACCCATACCGGAAGCGTGGGGCTAGCGGCGAAACCTCTTGCACGAGCGGACCGAAACCCGCGAGAGGCCCTAGCGCAGAGTTCGCCGGAAAGCAGTCGCTCTGTTTGCTGCTGCACCGTCCTACGAAGCTCCCGTGAATCATTTGACGGGCCGTTAGCTCAATCGGTAGAGCAACTGACTCTTAATCAGTAGGTTGGGGGTTCGATTCCCTCACGGCTCACCAACTCGTTCCTGCTGAAAGGTTTAGCACACCTAAGCCCGCTGAGTTGTCGGTCACTTTTGGGCCATTATTGTGGGCAAGGCTAGGAAAGCGTATATTGAAAATGAGGGAGTTATATGCAGGGGAGAGCAACTGATCGAAAATCAGCAGGTTGGGTGTTTGAGCGGACGAAACGTGTTCGGATCTCTCTGAAGCGTCGAGGTCGGCATGGCCGGGCACACTGGAGACCAGCCCAGTAGCCTGCAGCTCCCGCAGCATCTTAACTGGTAGTGCAAGCGCCATTCGTTGGGAAACTGTCGTAGCGCTTGCGCCAACATCTCTGCGTTCCCCAGCCAGGACAAGCCCCATCAATTCGTTGACATCAAATTCTTGCGGCGAGCGCCTAAGGAGCGGGAGCAGAATCTGTTCCGCCTCAACGAACTTCCCTCACTCATAATTCTTCACCGCGGATTGAAAGAGTTGAGTCGGCGGTCTTGTGCCCTCGCGGTTCTGGACTGCAGCGGTCAGACACCGGCCTCTTCCGAACTGGACGATGGCACAAACGCCCACGGCCGCAAGAAATGCCAGTTTGTGCCGACCACGCATGTCCATCAGGCTTGTCACGCCTCCGTGCATCCCAGACACGCACAGTATTATAACCCTGATGTCGGGCGGCCGTTCCCGTGCCTCCTTGGCCGAAAAAAACCGGCAGAGCAGGGAGGTGTTCTGCACTGCCGGTTTGAAGACGCGTTGGTCAAAACAACTAGAAGTAGAGCTTCAACGCGCACTGGATTTCCCTCGGGTCGTTGGCTCCGTCGACGAGACCCGTGATAAGTCCGAAAGTTGAGGGATTGCCGAAATTCTTATTGCCAGGATTTGCGAACTGAGGTGGGTTGGTCAAGTTGAAGAACTCAGCTCGGAATTGCAGGCGGGTCCTCTCCGAAGTCCGGAAATCCTTGAAAATGGAGAAGTCCAGACGGTGGAAGCCAGGACCCCGTACTTGCATGCCCATCCCTCCCAGGGCCGCAATTTGCCCGAGAGCGGTGGCCACGGGCGGATTAGCAAACGCAGCAGCATTCATCCATTGGGTCCGGTTGTGAGGCCCGGCGTAGATGTTCTGCCCCGGCACCAAAAACGCATTAGAATTGAATGCCAACTATACCTACTCCGAGCTCTTTACAGATGGCCAGAGCATCAATAATGGCTCCTCCCCGTATAGGGCTCACATTTCAGGTCGAAGTGCGCGCCGCGCGACGAGTCTTTTTTTTCGTGGGATGTGGTACAGAACAAGGGAGTGGAGGGCATACTATGAAATAGGGGGAAGTGAGACCCTGTCTCTTCCGTTTTGTGTCTTGCACTGGAGACAACGGGTGGACAGGGTGCACGGGGTTGTTTCCGAAATTCTTTGGAACTTTGGGGTCGCTGGTATCGTATTCCGATAAGAGGACACCATGGGTGAAAAGAGAACCGATCTTCTGCGTGGAACGCTCGACCTGCTGATCTTGAAAGCCCTGTCGCTGGAACCGTTGCATGGGGTCGGTGTCTCCCGGCGTATCACGCAAATCACGAAGGGTGCCTTTCAAGTGAGTTTTGGCTCGCTCTTTCCCTCGCTGCACCGCATGGAAGAGAAGGGATGGGTGGAAGCCGAATGGCGCTCGTCGGAAAACAATCGCCGGGCCAAATACTACAGGCTTACTTCGTCAGGCCGCGCGCAACTGAAGATCGAAGAGCGGGATTGGAACCAGGTGGTCAAGATCATGATGGCGGCGGTGGAATCCGCCTGAGTTCGGATGGGAGGCGACATGCCAGGTCGAACCACTAGCTTATTCCGAAACCTCTTGCGCAAAAGCACGGTCGAGCAAGCTTTGGACAATGAACTCCGGTCTTCCGTGGAAATCCTGACGGAGGAAAAGATGAGGGACGGTTATTCGCGATCGGCAGCCCGGCGACATGCGCTCATCGAGCTGGGCGGCGTGGAGCAAGTGAAGGAGGAGGTCCGGGCCATCCAGGCTGGGCGCTTGCTGGAGGACCTTGCCAAGGACGTCCGTTACGCCTTCCGCACTCTGGCCAAATCGCCCGCCTTCGCCGCCGTAGCTGTGCTGACGTTGTCGCTGGGTATCGGGGCCAATACGGCCATCTTCACCATTGTCCACGACTGGCTTTTCAGCCCGCGGCCCTACCCGGACGAGGCGCAGGTCGTCCAGGTTTACACGCAGGACAGGAAACACCCCAGCAATTTCCGCGCGTTTTCCTATCCCACTTACGCCGACATCCGCGAACAAAGTGCGATCAAAGCCCTCTTCTCCGGGGTGCTGGCTCACAACATGGCCGTGGTCAGCATCGGCGAGGGCGAAACCTCCCGGCGCACGTTCGTTGACCTAGTCAGCTCGAATTATTTCCGCGCGCTCGAAGTGCCAATAGTGCAGGGCCGCGACTTTCTCCCCGAGGAAGAGGTTCCCGGCAGCGCCGCTCCCGTTGTCATCGCCAGCTATCTTTACTGGAAAAACACCGGCTTCGACCCTCAACTCGTCGGCAAGACGATCCGCATCAACGAGCGCCCCTTCACGGTCGTCGGCATCACACCGGAGTATTTCAGCGGAACGATGATGATGTTCGGGCCCGAGCTCTATTTCCCCCTCGGCGATTACGACCTGCTGACCAACGGATCCTCCGCCGAGCTCAAGCGCAGCCTGGAACGGCGGGATGTCTATGCTCTTCTCCTCGTTGGACGCCTCAAGCCCGGCGTCCCCGCCGCCACTGCCGGGGCCGCCCTCCTGACGGTCGCTGCCAATCTTGAAAGGGCCGTGCCGGTTGAGCAAAAGGATCAAACCTTCATCATGCGGCCCCTGCCCCGCTTGGACACGGGGGTGGGCCCTGCCGATGAAAGCAGTTTGACCGTGCTCGGTCTCATGCTGTGCGCCTTGGCCGCGATGGTGTTGTTTGTCGCCTGCCTCAATCTGGCGGGCGTGTTGCTTGCGCGCGGCCTGGCGCGGCGCAAGGAGATTGCCATTCGCCTGGCGCTGGGAGGTGGCCGGGGCCGCATCATCCGGCAACTCCTGACCGAGGGCTTGGTGGTTTCGCTGGCCGGAGGCGTTGGCGGCTTCCTCATCGGCCTCTTTTCCTCCCAATTGGGCGCGGCCTCGCTGGGCGCTCACATGCCGGTGCCCCCAGTCCTCCGGGGGAGCGCCGATCCCGCCGTCATCGTGGCCACGCTCGCCTTCTGCGCCCTCGCTACGCTGTTCTTCGCTCTGGGGCCCGCACTCAAGCTCACGCGCCCCGACCTAATCGCCGATCTTAAGGAGCAGGCGGGAGAGGACTCCGCCCCGCGCCGCCGCTGGTGGCGGGTGCGCAATCCCCTCGTCGTCGCGCAGGTGGCGCTCTCGCTCGGGCTGATCACCGCTGCTGGACTTTTCATTCGTGGTGCGCTCAAGGCCGGCAGCCTCCGCACCGGCTTCAGTGCCGATTCCACTGTTCTCATCGAAGCTGACTCCAGCCTGGGCGGCTATGACCAAGCACGCAGCCTTCAACTTTACCGCGCTGTCTGTGACCGGCTCGCCGCACTGCCCGGAGTGCAGGCCGCCAGCATCGCTTCCACCGTGCCCTTCGGTCTCTACACCATGAACCGTCCTGTGCAGCGCGCCGGGGCGAAACCGGCGCCCGGCTCCCACCCCACCACCGCCGCCGACGGATTGGCTTACAACGTCCGCTGGAGCGGCATCGGCGCTGACTACTTCGCGACCATGGGTCTGCGCCGGCTGCGCGGTCGGGAGTTCACCAAAATCGAAGCCGAGACCCCAGGGGCCCCGCCCGTCGCCATCGTGGACGACGTGCTCGCGAAGAAACTTTGGCCTGAAGACGACGCGCTGGGCCAGCGCATCGAGTGGGCGGAGAGCACTGCTCCCACGGCCCCAGGCGGCGCAGGCAGCGGCATCATGGGCATGAGCGACGGCATCGCGAGGCGCGCCCAAGACCCTCCCTCGATCGAGATCGTCGGGATCGTGCCCGCCACCCGTTGGGAAATGTTCCAGTCGCAGGTGGGCGGCCAGATCTATGTACCCTATGCGCAGGATTATCGCAGCAGTGTCTTCTTCGAGGTCCGCACTTCCCCCCGCGCCATGGGAGCCGAGGCGGCCTTGTTCAGCCTTCTACGCGGGGAGGTGCGCTCCGCGGCGCCCGGCATGCCCGTATTCAACGTGAAGACTTTCGGCCAACACTTCAACGACAACGCGCAGCTCTGGTTCGTCCGCTCGGCCGCCGCGATGGTTTCTCTCTTTGGCAGTCTGGCACTGGTTCTGGCCGTCGTGGGCGTTTACGGAGTCGTGGCTTACGGTGTGGCCCGGCGCACGCGCGAGATCGGCATCCGCACAGCGCTCGGCGCGCGGCGAGCCACCGTTCTGCGCATGATCCTCTGCGAAGGCCTGGTCATGACGCTCGGCGGAGCGGTGCCGGGCATGCTCCTCGCGCTAGGCCTCGGCAGGATGTTCAGCGACGTGCTTTACCAGGTCAGCCCGACGGATCCCGTCGCGTTTACCCTGGCGCCGGTCGTGCTCTTTGTTGTGGCGCTCGTCGCCTGTTGGCTCCCCGCCCGCCGGGCAGCCAAACTCGACCCCTTAGTCGCTCTCCGTAACGAATAGGGGTCGCCGTGCCGAGGGTCGGTTGGACTCGCCGGATGCAGGTCTGGCCGGCATCTGTAGCGCGGCGGGTGTGTGCCAATTGTGTGCCACGTGAAACCGGGAAAACTTGTGCCTCGCTTTCCTCCGGTATCTCCTCTCCGCAAGTTATTACAAGACGATCACCGCGAGGGTTTGAGAACTTTGCCGGGGCACCACGACCCTGACAGTTGAAGAGTTAAATAATCTGCTGAAAGGGTAACGGCAGATATTCGCCACGAAATCTGACAAGCGCCCTAGATGCGACCACTCCGCGCCTTGACTCGCTCAACATTTTGCGCCTAGGATGGCTCGCCTTGGAATGTCAATTTACTCAGGGCGCGAATTGCGGCGGGCGCGGTGAAAGGAGCGACACCTATGCGAACCAAGCGATTGGTGAAACTGAGCCTGATGTTGGCACCCGCATTTCCCTTCCTGGCGTATGCGCGGGCAGTGGCCCCGCCTCCTCCTGTACCAATTGTCGCCACCATCGACACAACCAAAGTCGCTCAGCCCATCAGCAAGTACGAATACGGCATGTTCATCGAGCACATCGGGTCCCTCATCTATCGCAGTCTCTGGTCCGAGATGCTCGACGACCGAAAGTTCTACTTCCCGATCTCCTCCAAGGAGCCCGAATCAGCGGGCCGGGCGCAGGGCGGCCCGATGCGCAACATGCAGCTTCGCAAATGGCGTCCTGTCGGTCCGGACACATTTGTGGTGATGGACAAGGACCACCCGTTCGTTGGCGAACAAAGCCCGCGTATCGATCTCGATCCCGCGACCCCGCACGGCATCCGGCAATCGGGCCTCGCCCTGGTCAAGGGCAAGCGATATACCGGCCGCGTCTTCTTACGGGGCACCAGCGGAGCCAAGGTGAAAGCTACCCTGATCTGGGGTGAGGCTCGGAACGACCGGCAGACCATTTCCTTTGCCGCACTGCCCGACGAGTACAAGAAGTTTCCGCTCAGCTTCACTGCTCAGGCTGATACCACTGATGGCGCTCTCGAGATCACGGGCACAGGCAGTGGGAATTTTGACCTCGGCACCGTTTCACTGATGCCGGATGACAACGTACAGGGATTCCGGCCCGATACCATCGCACTCCTGCGCCAGGTCCACTCCGGCTTTTGGAGGCTACCGGGTGGCAATTTCGTCTCCGGCTGGACTTGGTACGACTCTGTCGGCGACATCGACAAGCGCCCGCCCGTGTTTGACTATGCCTGGAACGCCATGCAGACGAATGACGTAGGAATGGACGAATTCATGACCCTGTGCAAGCTGATTGGTGTGGAGCCGTACATCTGCGTGAACGCAGGCTTCGGCGACGCGCACTCGGCTGCGGAAGAGGTCGAGTACATCAACGGCTCGGTCAACACGCGTCTCGGCGCCCTGCGCGCGCGGAACGGCCATCCCGAGCCGTATCATGTCAACTTCTGGAACATCGGCAACGAGCCCTGGGGTACGTTCCAACTCGGCTACACCGACCTGAAGTATTACGTTCTCAAACACAATGAATTCGCAAAAGCGATGCGAAAAGTGGACCTGTCGATCGCCCTTATCGGCTCGGGGCTGATGCTGGAGGATATGAACCTAAAGGGCGAGATGCGCGCCAAGTACGTGGGGAATCTCCAGCCTCTGTTCGGAACCGATGTCGACTGGACCGGCGGCCTTCTTGCGCACTGCTGGGGGAACTTCGACGGCATCGCCGAGCACTGGTACGCGCAGGGAGGCAGACACTTCGATCTTGAGCGGGCAAAGAGCTTGCCACCGGATGCGCCCACAGACAAGGCGTATGTGAGTGTTGACCAGACACCGCTTGAGTGGGCGCGTTATGCAGCCAATGTCGTGCACCGGAAGGCCGAAGAATGGCAGGGGTACCAGCAGCGCTTCCCGGCGATGCTCGCCAAGAAGATCTTCCTGTCCGTCGACGAGTACGCCTACTTCGGCGGAGGCTTGGGTCGAGGCGTGGATCTTAAGCTGACTCTCGCCTACGCGATGATCTTCAACGAGATGCTCCGACACACAGATTTCCTCACGATGTCAGCGCACACCATGGGTGTCTCCACGCTGGACTTCAATCCGACTGCCGCTGTCCTGAACACCAACGGACTCTTGTTCAAGCTTTATGGCGATCAACTGGGCTGGAGCTCGATTCCGGTCGCGGTATCGGGGAATTCGCCCCAACCTCAGCCGAAGTATCCCGTGGGCGGCGACCAGCCACGTACAAACTGCGGCAGCCCGACGTATCCGCTCGACATGGTGGCTGCGCTGAGCGCCGACCGGAAGTACCTGACTCTCGCGGTGGTCAATGCGACGGAATCGGTCCGACGCCTCGATCTCAATGTGACCGGCGTCCGGCTCGCGGGAAAATGGAGGCTGTGGCAAATGACGGGAAAGAACCTCGAAGCCGAGAACCGCGCCGGCCAAGAGCCGCAGGTCGAGGTGAAACAGATCGAGATGGGCGACGCCCAGCAAACACTCTCGGTTGCGCCCATCAGCGTTAACATTTATCGCTGTCCCGTGGTGGAGCCAGCGCCATGACTCAGGGCAAGCCATATCGGAGGGGCAAGGTGCCTAAACGGCGAGTGCGTTTCGAATCAAGGATCGCGTTGATGCTTGTATCTGCAACCGTGATGAGCGTCTTGGCTGCAGCGGCCCAATCCGATCTCAAACTGGCGTACGACAAACCCGCGGCCAAGGTATTGACCGAGGGCGGTTCAGTTCGCAGTGCTGGAGAGCGCCTGGAGATTTCTGAGGCAGACTCGGTGACGATCCTGTTTTGCAACGCTACAAGCTTCAGGAACTATCGGGACATCGGCGGTGACGCCGTCAGTGCCGCCCGCGGGTATGTGCTGCGCGCCTCGAAGCAATCGTACGACCGGTTGAGGCAGAAGCATGTCGATGATTTTCGCAGTTGGTTTTCGCGGGTTCAGTTGCGCCTTGGAGAGGACCATTCGACAGAGACGACTGACCGGCGCATCATGACGTGGCGTCGGGATTTGAAAGACTTCGCGCCACGACTCTTTCAACAAGACGGGCAATAGACTTCACGCGCGTGGCACGGGCGTCTCGCCTGTGCGCCAGATGGCCATCCCGGCCAAGTCTGAAACGGGCGAGACGCTCGAACCACAAACCGGGCCTGCTTTTCTGTATATCGTGAGGTGTTCCCATGAGAAAGGCGTCGACGATGAAAACGAGAGTGTTCTTTGCTCTGATGCTGGGGATAGCCGTTCTTCTCGGGACTCGGCTGGCAGCCCAAGTGCAGACCGAAGTGCCCCCTGTCGTTCCAGGTGCGAAATCAGTGACGGTGGAGCACATTAAGATCCACGGGACTGCTCTGGAAGGCAATCTCGAGGGGGACGCGGTGGATCGAGACGTCTTTGTCTTCCTGCCGCCGAGTTATGCCATCAAGAAGTCCCGCCGCTATCCGGTCGTCTATGCCTTGCACGGATTTTCGATCGGCGCGGAGCAGTGGACTCACGAAATCCGTGTGCCCCAAACCATTGAGGGAGCCATCGCCAGAGGCAGTCAAGAAATGATTGTCGTGCTGCCCGACTCGAAGACGGTGTATGGCGGCTCGATGTATTCGAGCTCCGTAACCACCGGCGATTTTGAGCGGTTCGTCGCCCATGATGTGGTCGCCTATATTGACGCGCACTACCGCACGATCCCTAACCGCGTGAGCCGGGGTCTGGCCGGCCATTCCATGGGCGGTTATGGCGCCGCTCGCATCGGGATGAAACATCCTGACGTGTTCAGCAGCCTCTATATCATGAGTCCCTGTTGCCTTTCGCCGATGGGTTCCAGGCCCGTAAATCCCGACATGCAGAAGGCAATGGAATCGGTTAAGAAGGAATTGGAATCGGTAAAGACTCCCCCCGACGCGGCCGGCTTGTCTTTCTTTGCCCGCGCCCGGCTCGCCTCAGCCGCGGCGTGGTCGCCCGACCCGAAGAATCCGCCGCTCTATCTTGATATGCCCGAGAAAGATGGTGAGCCCCAGCCCGAGGTGCTTGCCAAATGGGCCGCCAATGCGCCTTTGGCGTTCGTCGACCAATACATCGGCAATTTGCGCCAGTATCGCGCCATCGCAATCGATGTGGGTGACCAAGACGGCTTACGAATCGATGCCGGCAAGCTCCACGATGTCCTTGACAAATATGGCATCGCCAACAGCTTTGAGATTTATCACGGTACCCATACCAGCGCCGTCGCTGATCGCTTTCAAAACCATGTGATACCTTTCCTCAGTAGAAATTTGTGCGCGACGGAAAACTGCAAGTGAGCGCGGTGCTGTCCGTGGGTTTACGCTGGCGATGGTGCAGGTTCTGGGCGAGTGAATAGCTATCAAAGGCGCACTGGGCGTGAGTCGGCATCAGCTCAAGCGGCGGCCGTGGTGTCGAATTGCTCCGGTGAATGTTCTCGCGAATATCGGACCATCGCGTGCAAATTCTCGGGCGGGGTCGCAGGCGGCACCTCGCAGCCCGTACCCACAATGTGCGCCTTTCCGGCGATTTCATGGCATCGCCGGGAAGCCTGATAAACCTGGTCGGGACTTCCTTCCAACATATCCGTGATGGTTGAGACGTTGCCCAGAATTACGGCGTCCGGTCCCAAGCAGGAGCGTGCCGCAGCCAGGTTCGTGGGCGAATCCAGTTCGAAGATTTGCACCGGGAGTTGCTTCATCTGGGGAATCAAGGGATCGGTGTTTCCACACATGTGCAGCCGAACGATGACCTCCGGATGGGCCTGACGAATGGATTCCACGACGCGCCGTTGGCGCGGAAACAGAAACTCGCTGTAGTGCCGCGGCCCCATCATGCTGGCCGCGGCGTCACTCATCCCGATCGTGTCAGCGCCGGCCTGAATCTGCGCCTCGGCATAATGCACGGCCACTTCCGCCGTGAAATCGAGCAAGTCCTGCATGAAAGCGGGGTCGTCCAGGAAATCCAACATGGCACGAGTCAAGCCGCGCAACTCCGCGGCGAGCGCCAGCGGACCTTCAACCCAGCCCACGATCGAGACGTCGCCGCCGAACTCCCGGTGCATGATCTCAATGGCCTTGATCCGATCGTGCATCCGGCCGCCGCCCAGCGGGTCGGGAAGGCGGAAGCTTCTCAGCCTCGACTTTTCCAGCAGCGCGGCTCGTGCTTCGCAAATCGCCGGGCCCTGATCCTGGTACCAGTTGATGCTGCCCTCCCCGGCGATGTCGATCACCTCGCGTGCCGGGTCGGAGCAGGTCAGCAGGCAATCGATGCCAAAGTCATGAACGAGCTTGCTCTGCGCGGCGGCCATTTGCCGCCCGTCGCGAGTGTAATCGATGAAGGGAATGCCCATGTGCTGCGCCGCGAACATCATAATGACCGGCTGGACAGGAAGATGATCAACGGGTTGGCCCGCGATGAGTCCTCGGACTCTCTCAAGAGATTGCATGAAAAACCTCCGGGTAATTCTTGAATACACCTAAGCCGGGTATCGTACTTTGTAATCCGTGGCCGCCTCTTGCACTACCTCGTCAATGGCCGCTTCCTGATCAGGCGTTAAAACGGGAGCGCATTCAGCGTCCAGTGCCTGCTGCACTTTCGCGGCGGCGCGCTTCTCGAACCGCTCCCGATCCAGACTGTCTCCCATGCCCCATGGGCAAAGGTCAAAGAAGGGTGAGAGCATTTGCAGCTTGCGGAAATTGCGAACCGTGTGGGGGTGGTCAAACGCCTGGCCGCCGTGGCCTAACTCCTGGATTACTTCGAGCGCGAGTGTTTCTTCATTGACCTCAAAGCCCCGTATGGAGTAGCGCACGTAGCGTGCCATCTCATTGTCGATGGCGAGTTGCAGCGGTGAGAAGGTGATCATATTCTCCAGTTGGCCCACCGTGCCGACACCGATTGCGCCTGCCATCACCGCTCCATACATCGAGATGGATTTCTCCACCGCCGCTTGGATGCCCGGCACGCACGCGTCGGTCTTACCGGCATGCACACCGGAGGGACAGCCGTAATACTCGGAGATAAGCTGCACACGCGCCCCCAGCAGCGGCACGCGCTCCCCGCCCGCGGAGCGGTACTGCATCGAGCGCATGTCGCAGTAGCCGGGGGTCACATCCACGGTCATCGTGGCATTGGGATCGACGGCGTACCCCAACACCAAACCGCCGAGAGTTTCCGCAACCCCCAGTGCCAGTACTGCCGGCGGACTCACCGGCGCGGTGGCCCCGCCGTTGGGCATGGTGTCGAGACTCTGGGGCAGGCCAAGTTCCAAGTGCGCCAGCATCACGTCGGCCATCACGGCG
This sequence comes from uncultured Acidobacteriota bacterium, assembly GCA_963722675.1. Lineage (GTDB taxonomy): Bacteria > Acidobacteriota > Terriglobia > UBA7540 > UBA7540 > CAVROP01. The sequence goes on along the minus strand of CAVROP010000056.1, from coordinate 90,837 downwards.
TCGATGCACAAGGGAGTGCGCGCCTCGGCATAACCCACCAGGATCGGATTGCGCCGATGCGCCTCGCGGCCGCCGGCGACGATCTCGCCGATGCGGGTGACATAACCCACGTCCTTGCGCTGGAAGGTCTCGATTCCACCGTACTTGCGTGTGGCCTTCACCAATTCGGCCGCCATCGCCACGGGCCGGATCTCCACGGGAACATCTTGGGCGGAGCATGGAAGCCCCGTATAGGCAATCTGATCCAGTTGGTCGGCAAGCTTCAACGATTGGCGAACATCCTGGAGCGTGGCGTAACGCCGCTCGCCCGCCATGTCCCAGATGAAACAGCAGAAGCCGCCTCCGCTCACGGTGAAGTCTTCGTGAATCTGGAAAGGCTGAGCATCAAAACGCACTTGGGAGTAGCGAACCGAAAGGCGTTTGGGCCACCGGCCGGGATCCTGAAAATTGCGGCGCATGCGGGCCACGGCGGCTTCCACCTGTTCAGGAGGAAACTTCACGATCCGGGAATCCATGTCGACCCGGCAACCGGCCGCACGAAGGTATTCCAAGGCCTGGATGTGATCGATCCACATTCCGGTGCGCTCCAGGATTTGCAGCGCAGCCTGGTGGATCGCGATCATCTCCTCCTGGCTGAGATAGCGAAGCGGTGCGAGAGCAGAAGTTTTCATGAAGGCTCTCCTCGGCCATTGCACCCTCGGGCCAACGATCGAAGAGACCTATCTTACTCTCACGCCGCCGCCGCCGACATTACTTTTGGCAGTCCGTGCAGCGAGCCGGTGGTGGTGTCCAGGTGGTGTCCAGATATTGGAAAATGAGCCGTTGCGTGCTACTATCCGCGCGGGTTCTCGATAGGGTGCGTCCTACCCGCAAACAAACTGGGCGCTGCACGCCGGTTCGCGGACTGCGGAAAGGGAGTTCATGGAAAACTCCGCTGTAACCTGGGGGATCGCCCTCGCCGTCATATCGGGTCTCATGAATGGGACCTTCACGCTGCCCATGCGCTACCTGGGGCGGTGGTCGTGGGAGAACGTCTGGGCGGTTTTCATTACCGTGGCCTGCGTGGTGATGCCGCTGGTATTGTTCCTCACGACCGTTGCTCATCCTCTTGCCATGCTCTCCGCCGCGCCGCGGAAGGCCGAACTGATTGCCCTGGTCACGGGATTCGCCTGGGGATTCGGCGCGGTGATGTTCGGGCAAGGGGTAAGCGCGCTGGGCATCTCCATGGCGAACACGCTGGTGCTGGCGATCAGCGCCTCGCTGGGGTCGTTCCTGCCCATTCTGATCCTCGCGCCGGAGCGCCTCGGCCAGCCGCAAGGTGAGTTCATCATGCTGGGCACAGCGGTTGCCATGCTGGGCATCGGGAGCTGCGGTTACGCGGGCAGGCTCCGCGAGCGCAGTGAGAAACAACTTCCCGGCGCTCCGCGCAAGATGGTGGGCGCGGCGCGGCCCCTGTGGGCCGGACTTTTGCTCTGTTCTGGCGCGGGATTGCTTTCCGCCGTGTTCAATATCGGTTATAGCCTCTCGCTGGGAATCAGCGCCAGCGCCGTTCAGGCGGGAAACACTCCTTTTGCGGGATCGAACGTCATCTGGATCCTCGTGCTCGCCAGCGGAGCGGTCTCGAACCTGGGCTTCTGCGGGTACTTATTCCATAAAAATGGGAGCTGGTCCAATTTCCGGCAAGCGCCGGGAGGCTCCCTCTTCGCCTTGGCAATTCTCATGGGCCTCTTGTGGGGCGGGAGCATTTTCGTTTACGGCTCGGCCGCGCCCAAGCTCGGAAAACTGGGACCCGCCATCGGGTGGCCAATTAGTTTGACGGTCGGCCTGCTGACAGCCAACTTCTGTGGGCTGCTGGTGGGAGAATGGAAATTTGCCCAGCCCACAGCACGCCGTTTGATGGCGGCCGGCCTGGCAATCCTGCTGTGCTCGATCGGGATCTTAGGTTGGGCAGGCAGCCTGGGTTGAGAGCTGCCGGCGCGAAATCACTCAGGCGCTGCCCGTGACCGGCCTCGCCGCTGCCATGAGAAGTGGACGAAATACGAGTCGCGAGTTCGTGGGATTTGCCAGTTATCCCGGGAGGCACGATGCAGACCTTGGTGAGATTGCCTGATGAGCTTCGCGGACGACTGATCGTATCCTGCCAGGCTTTCGAAACCAGCCCTTTTCGTGCGCCGGATTCCATGGCGCGGTTCGCCCGGGCCGCAGTGGATGGAGGGGCGCGAGGCATTCGGGCCAATGGGCCTGATGACATTCGGGCCATTCGCGAGGCGGTGGACGTTCCCATCGTGGGCCTATGGAAGCAGATGCAGCTCGACGGCGAAATTCTCATCACTCCCTCTCTGGAAGCGGCCAGGGAATTGGTGGAAGCCGGGGCCGGATTGATCGCTCTCGATTGCACGGCGCGCGGCCAAAAGTACGGCGCACACGATCGGCTTCGGCGTATCAGAAAAGAACTTGGGGTCCCTGTGCTAGCCGACATCGCTACGATTGAGGAGGCTGTTCAGGCAGCAGAAGTCGGCGCTGATGCGGTTCTATCCACGTTGCGTGGGTATACTTCCGAGACTCGACACGTGACCAGATTCGAGCCTCGCTTCATTGCAGATCTGGTCCGCGCCACGCATGCCCCGGTGATTGCCGAGGGGCGCATTGAGACAGCCAATCAGGTTTGGGAGGCGCTGGGTGCCGGGGCGTTTGCGATCATCATTGGCGGTGCGATCACGCGCCCGGAGGTCATCACTCGAAGATTCGTATCGGCCGTCGACGGTTGGCATCGCTCGATGGATCCCAAACGCACCTTCATCGGCATCGATCTGGGCGGATCCAGCACGAAATGCGGCCTCGTCACTAACCAAGGGGAGTTGCTTTGGCAGTCGGCAGTGCCGACGCCCTGGAATGCAGGGCGCAAGGCTCTGCTGGAACATTTGGAACGGTGCGTCGCCGCGTGCATGGGGGCAGCGCGGGATCGCGGGATCGAACCGCAGGCGATCGGCTTGGCCACGGCGGGCTGGGTCGATCCGAGCTCCGGTGAAGTTGTCTATGCCACGGAGAACCTGCCGGAATGGACGGGAGCAAACCCGGCCACGCATCTTGGGAAGGCGTTTGGCTTGCCCGTCGCGGTCGAAAATGACGCCAACGCACTCGCGGTCGCGGAAAAGCACTTTGGGGCAGCGAAGAACGCTTCGGATTTTGCTTGCATTACCTTGGGCACGGGTGTGGGAGGCGGCGTCTACGTCGGAGGAAGGCTCAACCGGGGCCGGCATTTTTTTGCCAACGCGCTGGGTCATATTCCGGTTGTGCCGGACGGCGAGCCCTGCACTTGTGGCAAATCCGGCTGCCTCGAAATGTACGCGAACGCATCGGCCCTAATGCGCTCTGGCCACGGGAATTACAAATCCTGCGAGGAAATCGTCGCTGCGGCAAACTCCGGAGACTTAACTGCGCAAGGTGCTATCCAGGTCTTTGCCCAATACTTGGCGATCGGTTGCGCATCCCTTGTGAATCTGCTCGATCCGGAAATGCTGATTCTGGGTGGCGGACTCGCGCAGAATAACCCCCTTCTGATCAGCGCTCTGACGGAGGAACTGGCGAAGCGGGTCACCGTGTGGCCCCAGCGGCATCTGCGCGTGCAGGTTTCCGCCCTTGGATATTCGGCAGGAGTGCTGGGAGCCGCAGCCGTGGCTGCGGCTGCGGTCTCTGCGTGCTTCACCGCCAACGGAGTCCCACCGGATTTGGCCCCTCATGAAACAGTCCGCGACACACGATGATACGACGAACTTAAACCGCCGCCTCAGTCCGCCGTCAGCAACGGTGCACTCACTTCGGAGGTTTGGTGCCAGGAGGGGCACGGTCTTACCAGTTATTGCGGGCAAGCGGGTGTCAAGCGCTCTTAAACTGCCGATAGAGTACGGCCATCTGGTCGGGTCGCACCGGCACATACTCTTTTCCAAGTCCGCGGACGATATTCTCGAGCATTTCCATATTGGTCAGCCAGTTTGCGAGGAACACGTAGAGGAAAGCCGGGCGATGTGGCGGCGTCCAGCCGACGATCTCTTCGATTGTGAACTGCTCCGCCTCCCGGCGCGCGGAGGGCGTGTACGTCAACATATAAGGCGGACGATTGACGGCGCGAAAAACCGGGACGCCGTTGACCTCGGTGGCCAGATTGGCGAGCGTGGTCCTGGCCCGTCCTCCCATAGTCGGAGTAGATCCCGCGAACCCCTGGCGTGCCCGCGATCAGTTGCAGGAGTTCGGGCGGCATCTCCTGGTAGGTACACATAACCGTGGCGTCGAGGCGCGCCAGGTAAACGCCGGAAAGCCGCAAGTATTCATTCCAGATCTGCGCGCGCTGCTCCGGCGGATAATTCTGCGCGTATCGGGCCTCGTGGATGTAACCGATGCCGGTCAACGCGTTTACGAAGCAGTCGCCCGGGCGCGCGTGCTGGTAATAATAATCAAGGATGTCGGGCTGCCCGTCGAATCGCCGTCGAACCAAGCTGCCATCCGACGGGTACGGTTCCGTGCTTGGGGTCGTCAAAAAGTTTGCGGTAGTAGTGGCGCTGGAAGTTCCAGCCATCGCCGTCTGAGCGGATGAAGGCGAGATAGATCTTGTCCCGCTCCAGATTGACGGGCGGAACCGTCTGGCGCAAGGTGGCCGTGGTGCCGGAATGGACGGAGAGATTCCCCACGGTAGGCGAGTAAGCATCGAACGCCGTACAGGGGTTGAACTTGGCGCACGCGCTCGTCAGGTCGATTCCCAAGTCCTCGCCGATGCCGCCTTCCTTGTTCCCGCTCCCGGGCCATCCGAGGCAGGGAATGTTCGGAGGCCACTTCATCAGGATCTCACGGGCGAACTTCAATTCTTCCTCGGAGGAAGCTTTGGGATTGTTCTTTACATCGCCCGGCGCTGAAATCCACAGGATAGGTATTTTGAATTCCGTCAGGTAATCCCGCAGCGCGACTTCGTGCGGGTCTAAGATGCACACCGCCTGCCGGGAGAGCTTGTCGTCCAGGTGCGCAAAAGCCCAGCGGTATGCGTCGACATCCTTTTTCCAACCCAGCGATCGCAGATCAAGTCCGGCCCCCGGGGCGCCGGCATCTTGCGCGAGTTTGAGTTTGAAAAGCCCGAGGGTATTAGGAGTTGCCACCAGGCCGCTGTAGACGGAAGCCAACATTGTGGCGATATTCACGCTTGCGGGAACGCCCGGGTCCGACACGTATAGCGATGCGCCGTCAGGAAGGAATCGTTCGAACGCCTGGCCCACCTCCAGCCACTCAATCGTGTCTACGTCGCCGCGCTCGCGCAGCCATTCCAGCCACAGCTCATCGTACCGGTCGTGGAGAAGATAAAGCCGGGGCTGGCGGCGGTTGACGATGCCCTGCAAGCAGCTCAGGGTTAGCCGCATGTCCCAGGAGAACGACGTCAACTCTTCCAATCGCAGTGCCGCGAGCGTGCGCGCGGGAGGCTGCGACTTGGGACACAGGTGGATTTCCGGCTGGTCGGCTGCCGGCCGGCTACGGGGCAACAGAACGCTTCCAAGCGCGGCTGCGGAAGATTGCAGAAACGCCCTGCGGTTCACTGACATGGTTAAGGCGCCTTCTCTCCGGGCCGTAAGAAGGTGATGGTTTTGCGGGAGACTCCTGCCAGGAAAAAGCGCGCCGTCCGGCCAACGACCTTGTCCGTTTCGCCCTTCTCCGTTCCGATCACTTCCGGGTACCATCCGTTTTCGAGTTTGGTCGGGGACACGCTGGCGCCGGCCATGGCCTTCTGGATTTCCTGCCGATCGAGAATCATCCGCGGCTTCGTCCAGCCGGCAGGGTTTGCCAGATCGCGATTGAAGCTGATGAAAATTCCGTCCTGCGTGAGCTTAGTGTCAATGGCGTGGTTTAGAAACATGACGTACGTCGTCAAGTAAGTGTTCCAGTGAATGGCCGGGCCCCAGAACATCTCCCCATCTTTTCGATGGTAATCGCGGCTGGCGGGAAAGACGGGCGTTACGTGTCCCCACAACGCCGGTTCACTCCATGCTCCCTTGTACCATTTCATCGCTTTCCCGGAGGGGTTCTTGCGGTCCGCGTAGCGCATGCGCGCTGCCCAAACGCCCTGTTCCTCGAATCGCGAATCGTAGCTGGTGCCGTAAAAATAGAAGTACTCCTTGTGCTGGTCGAGGTAAAAGACAAAGTCACCAGTCCCACCCGCATCCCAGGGGCTGGCGGTGTCGCAGCGCACCGCACAAGGCTTGGCCTCGATAATGAAGCCGAGATCTTCCCAGGTGGCGCCGTTATCCACGGATCGAATCCAGGCGATCTTCGGCATGGTTGGGAGATGATCGTTGGAAACGCAGACGGCGTCCGGCTCGTAATGATAAGCGCCGTACAGAACTCCGTCCTGCTCGTCCTTCCAAGTGGCTTCAATCCAAATGTAGAGTTTGTCGTTCAGGTCACCGAGCTTGGTCGAGATTCGATTGCCAAGATGGGATATATCCTGGACCGGTATTACGCCATGGATGGCCATAGGAGTTGAAAACATACAGTGTGTCGCCATCCCAGTGGGCGGGACTGTTGGAGTCCACACCGCTAATCTGAATTTGCGGGGCGTCGTGGAATTCCACGCTGGGGAGGTTCGCCTGGCGGATTGTGCGGAGACGAATTACTCTCGGGCAGATTGAGCTGCGAGGAGTCGCCAAACCCAAACCCAGCACAAGGATCATGAGAACCGATCACCCAACCTGCATACCTGTGCATGATCTCTCCTTAATCTGCCTTTTCACCAGGTTTTAGAAAGGTAATCTCCAGCCGCGACATGCCGGTCATGAAGAAGCGCCCTTTACGGCCGCAAAGCTTGTCTGTCTCTCCTTTGGCGGTTCCGATCACCTGGGGGTACCAGCCGCTGGAAAGCGTGTCGGCGATGACGGTGCCGTCGCCCGCCGCGCGGAGTTCTCCGTAATAGACTCCTCTCGGAACGAGCATCATTCCGTCCACGACTTTTCCGATGGTCGTCGCGCTGCAGGATTCCGTCCCGGTTGAGAATCATGGTTGGCTTGCTCCAACCCTCCATGTTTGCCAGATCGCGATTGTAAGTGATAAAGATGCCGTCCTCGTTCAGCTTGGTGTCCCGGGCGTGATTCAGAACCATGACCCACATATTCAGGTAAGTATTCCAATGGATGGCAGGCCCCCAGAACATCGCGCCATCCGGCATGTGATAGTCACGCTCCGCGGGAAATAGAGGAGTCACATGGCCCCATAATCCCGGTTCTGTCCAGCCGCCGTGGTACCACTTCCGGACCTTGCCGGAGGGATTGTTGCGGTCCGCATAGGCCAGACGGGCAACAAAAACGCCCTGCTCCTCGAACCTTGGGTCATAACTCGTCCCGTAAAAATAGAAGAACTCTTTCTTCCGATCGAGAATGAATGCGAAATCCCCCGTGCCGCCGGAATCCCACGGGCTGTGGGTCTGGCAATTGATCGCGCAAGGGATCGGCGGAGATGATGAATCCCAGGTCCTCCCACGTGGCGCCATTATCGTGCGACCTCAGCCAACCGATGCGGGGAGCCGTGAGGATGTGCTGATTGGAAAAGCAGATGGTGTCGGGTTCATAATGATAGGCGCCGTAAAGCGTCCCGTCATCATCCTTCCAGGTGCTTTCGATCCAGATGTTCAGCTTGTTGTTCTGCGCGCCCAGGTCAACCGCGAAGCGGCCGCCCAAGATGCTCGAGATCCGGCCCCGACGAGCGCCAGGGGTGACTTTCATTGTTGAACAGATATAGCGTGTCGCCGTCCCAGTGGAGGGGATTGTTGGAATCGGCCTCATGGTCCAGGCTGCGTTCGGGAATCGGCACTCCCGGCATTTGCAGGAAGTGGCGCGGGGCGCAGGACCACGGTGGGAAGAGCATTCTTTTGAGTGGCGGCAGTTTCGCCGTCGGAATGGGCCGCCCGCAGCACCCCAATCTGGACGGCCAGAATCCAGGCGCAGGCCAACGAGACGCTGAAAGTTCCGACCCAAGCTGCGCTTGTCCGACGCCGCATAGAATCACTCCTTGAAATGCTGGTGCATCCCGAAATCTCATCAACTGACGCCCGGCTCGGAGGACCCCGCATTCATTCACTCATTTCACCTGGCTTTAGAAAAACGATCTCCAGGCGTGACATGCCCTCCATGAAGAACCGGCCGGTGCGCCCGCACAGCTTGTCTGTTTCCCCTTTGCCTGCCCCGATAACCTCAGGATACCAGCCGGTGCCCTGGTCGACGCGAAGGCCCCGGGTGGCGTTTAATATCCCCTCCCTGTCCACAATCCTCTGTGGCTCGTTCCATGCCTTCGGATTCGACAAGTCGGAATTGAACGTACCGTAAATGCCTTCCTGGGTCATCTTCGAATCTATTGCATGGTTGAGCAAGATGACGTAAGTGCTCAAGTACGTATTCCAATGGATCGCCGGGCCCCAGAAGATGTCAGCGTTGCCTTCATGCCAATCGGCCTTGGCGGGGAAAATGGGCGTCATGTGCCCGCCCAGTCCTGGCTCGCTGAATTCACCCTTGTACCATTTCCAGGTCTTCCCCAGCGGATTATCACGATCCGCGTAGCGCAAGCGGGCTACGCCCACTCCCTGCTCGTTGAATTCCTTCACATAGCTTGTGAAGAAGAAATAAAAGTACTCTTTGTGACGGTCCAAGATCACCGAAAAATCGCCTTCCCCTCCGGCATCCCAGGGACTCTTCGTGTCACAACGGATGCTGCCAGGGTCAGCAGCTAGGACGAAGCCGAGGTTCCGCCAGGTTTCCCCGTTATCCCGCGAACTGATCCAGCCGATCTTCGGTGCGGTCGGAAGGTGGTCATTGGCGACACAGAGGTTGTCCGGCTCATAATGGAAGGCGCCGTATAGCGTGCCGTCATCATCCTTCCACGTACTTTCGATCCAGGTCCACAGCCGGTCGTTGACCGTGCCCATATGAACCGGAAGGGGCCCGCCCAAGTGGAGCAGGTCCCGGCCCGAAAATCGCACGGGGTGAAGCCAGGAATTAAAAAGAAAGAATGTATCGCCGTCCCAGTGAGCGGGACTATTCGAGTCAATCTGGTGGGGGTTATAGCCGGTGTTGTCAAGTCCCGGCATCTGGATCAGCGGGGCGGGCCGCAGGACGATGCTCGGCAGGGCACTCGTCCCAGCGGCAGCTTTTTCGCCATTCCGCGGTTCGGCGCTTGACCCTCCGCACGGGAGAGCCAGAATACAGATACAAGCCAAGCAGAGGCTGACGATCTCTTCCCGAGTCGCTCTTGTGTGAATTCGCATAAGCCCCCTTCCCGTAAATCCACGGCGCCGTCAGGCCGCGCCGCGCGGGCGCTGCGGCCCGAGCAGGATGGCGAAGGCAGGCTGGCCGTACGAAAGCACAAATCCAACCGTAACCGGGCGCGTCTGGCCCAGGAACTGGGCCGGGCGCCCAGTACCCTTGGCTGCATCGGGGTTGTTCACTCCCCACTCTGCCCAAGTGTCGCCTCGGCCGTAAGGATCAGCAGAAGATCCTGGGTTGCACGCAACTTCTTGAGCGCGTTCAGGGCTGCTGCTGCGAACCGCGGACTGCCGGTCTTGTTGGAGAACACGGCCATCCCATAAATCGTCAGCGGTGACACATCCATGCTATCCGCAATACCTTCCGCGCCGGTAACGTACTGGCAGGCGCGTTCGAGCGGCTGCCGGCAGGATTCATCGCCGGTCAGGGAGTGGAAGTCCGCCAACGCCATCACGGCATGGTCGGTGAATCCTGTAATGGTCTTCTTTTCGGGATTTCCCAAGTAAGCAGGCCAGCTCCCGTTGGGGTTTTGGTACTTCAAGAGGATTTCCGCAGGAACCTTGGCAGCCGCCAGAAAACGTTGCTCACCCGTGTATCGGTGGAATTCACACATCATATGGAGGAGGACGGAGGCTGTGCGAGCGTCCCCCTCGATGAACTCCGGCTTCAGTCCCGCCAGGTAATCACCGCATCGCAGGAGCCAGTTCCAAGCGGTGGAGTCCCCGCTGATGCCTGCCCAGGCGAGCAGCCCCAAAAGCCAGGAATGGTCCGGTTCGCCCGCATCGGCAGTAGCCACGTAGCAGTGCCCGTAACTGTGCGTGTACATCCCCCAGGTCGGGTGATGCCGAATGTCAACATCCAGAAGATGCCGCGCCGCAATTCTGCAGCGTTCCCAGGCGGTGGGACTCCCGGTGCGGAAGTAATACAGGATCAATCCCAGAAGTTGGTCGCCTTCGTTGTTTTGCCAGTACCCTTCACGGGGCATTTCGCCCAAATCCCCCCATTTTGTACCGGGGGTGCAAAGGTAGGTCGTCGAGGGCGTGAAGTATTTGAAGTCACCGTAATCAAACTTCCCGTAACACTTCAAGAGATCAATGTGGCGGTCCAACCAGCCGAAGCTTTCGTCAAAGAGGCCCTCCAACTCCGGGGAGCGCTTCGGATCGCTTGGCCGTATGGGGCCAAGCGCAGCGGTTCTCGCTACGTAGTGCTGGTCCAGATGCCCTCGCACGGGCTGCAATGTCTTACGCCACCATTTCGCTTCAAAGGTGGGAGCCCCATTCCGCCCGGCCCAGACGCTTAGGACGATCTCCTGGGTCTTGGCCATGCCCTGGCGAGCGTCCAAGCATTTCTTTCCGGGATCCAGGAAGGCCCAATACGGGTGGGGGAGAATGGGCCGGTACTCCGTCATCGTATAGGGAGTACCCTGGGGGTTTGCCGGGAGCAGAGGCTTGCTCAGCAGATGGTTAGTCGCACGCTGCGGCCACAAGCCAACGCTCAACTCACCCGCTCTGACCGCGATCTCGTTGGGATACTCTTCCCAGAAGTTGGGTACCCGGACCCCTAGGCAGCGCTTTGAGTTTTGGACGTAAAGCCATCCTGGAGAATGAGCGCCGTTGCAGCCACCCGAGGACAGGTTTTGAACTCGCCCGTCCGGATTTTGCGTCCTGGCCCAGTACGCGTCATGATCTTCCTGAAGAACGTAAACAGGCCAGTCCTTCAAGAACGGTCCGTCATAGACCCCGGTTTCACAGCCGATCACCAGGCGGTCGGGCTCAAAATCAAACGGGAAAACCAGCCGGATATCCTGCAATTGCTCCGAGGGATTCTCGGTTGCATTGATCCAAGTTACCTGAAGGTGGAGCTCGGGACGGTCGCGGAACGCAGTGCAGCGGACGAGATAGTGAAACAGACCCTCGCCCGCTTGGTCGCGGCACTGACCTTCAACTCGAATGCATGCCCGCACGGGACCACGCTCTTCAACCTCGACGCGGCGCGTCCCGCCATCCAGTGAAGCATAAAACTGCTTGCCATCGTGGCGCGTTAACACCAAGTCGGCGGAGCGCGCCCCGTCCACAACAGGATGTGTCACGCCTTGAGGGTCGGGGGCGGCCAGCAATCTTATCCACTCGACACCCGTGGTTGAAATCTCTAAAGTTAGCGCTCCCGTGTTAACGACGACTGCCCCCGGCTTCTCGCTCACCATGTCCGTTGCTCGAGGGTTGTCACCCTCCCGGAGGGTGTAATCCCCGGGTCCCGCGGCAGCTTCGAAGGCCACGGCCAGCCAGCGAACGCTGCCGTCTGGCCACTTTTGGGCAGAGCGGAATTGCGCCAGGACTGGTTTTCCGTCCGGGGAGCGAATTGAGAGTTTTTCCGCGGAGAGTAATTGACCGCGAGCGAAGGGGACGCTGGTTTCAACCGGAGCGCCGAGTGGCGGTGGGCCCGCAGGCGAAGCCACGTGAATAACCATGGACTCGCCACTCGCGGCCTGCGGGGCAAGACCTCGAGTTTCGCCGTGCAGGATCGAGGGAGTATAAGGAAAGTGCCGCACCCGTTCCAATGGTCCCGCTGAAAAATTCGCGGCGGGAGAGTTTTTTTGACATTTTGGGCGCGCTCACCTTTTGTCCCCGGTCAATTCGCTTTTTCTCCTGGCTTCAGAAAAATGATTTCGAGGTTTGACACTCCCCCCATGAAGAGTCGAGCCTTTCGACCCGCCAGTTTATCCGTCTCGCCCTTTGCCATGCCAATGACTTGTGGATACCACCCGTTGTTCATTACATCGGGAAGGCCAGTTTCCCCCCCTGCCATGGCTTTGCGGATATCTGCCAGCGGAATGAGCATGGCAGGCTTGCTCCACCCCTTCGGGTTCCCAACGTCAGGATTGTAGCTGATGTAAATACCATCGGCATCGAGGCGCGTGTTGATGGCGTGATTGAGCACCATCACGTACATGCCTAAGTACGTGTTCCAATGGATCGAAGGACCCCAGAACATGGACCCGTCTTTCTTGTGGTAATCCCGCGTGGCGGGAAAGACCGGTGTGACGTGGCCCCACAGTGCGGGCTCGCTCCATCCGCCCCGGTGCCACTTCAGGACCTTTCCCGCAGGGTTATTGCGGTCAGCGTAAGCCATGCGAGCAGCCCAGATTCCCTGCTCTTCGAACCGAGGATCGTAACTCGTCCCGTAGAAGTAGAAGAACTTCTTTTGTGAATCGGGGAGGAATACGAAATCGCCTGTGCCCCCGGCGTCCCAGGGGCTCTCCGTCTTGCAGTTGATGGCGCAAGGGCTGGCCATAATCACGAACCCCAGATCTTTCCAGTTCTTCCCGTTGTCTTCGGATTTTAGCCATCCGATCTTGGGCGCAGTGGGAAGGTGGGTATCGGAAAAGCAGACTCCATCGGGCTCATGGTGGAACGCGCCGTAAAGGGTTCCATCATTGTCCTTAAATGTGGCTTCAATCCACATATCGAGAAGATCATCAAAGTCCCCCAGATGAACCCGAGTCTGGTTTGCCTGGTGAAGGAGGTCCGGCCCGGAGGTGCGAAATGGATGCAGGAAGGAATTGAAGAGATAGAGCGTGTCGCCATCCCAATGCAGGGGGCTGTTGCAGTCGATCGCGTGGAGGTAGCGATATTCCTTCAGGCCTGGCATCCGGATGAACGGAGCAGGGTGCAAGACGAAAGTGGGGTGAGCGCTACCCGCGCTCGCCGGCGAGTTCTCCGTTGCGGGAGCGGTTTGGGCTGTGGCCGAGCGGGCGCCGGGGGCGGCGCTGAGAAGAACTATGATGAGGGCAGAAGCAATGCCGAAGTTCAGCCGCATGGCCTTCTCACTGTCCTCTCGGCAGCATCGAGTGGAAGAGCGGATTGGCATTTAAGGAGACCTCTCCAGCGGTCTGAAACCTGAAGGGTACAAGCAGAAGTTCAATTCTGCCCCTTCCTCTTCATGCGATCGCGACGACTCGCGCTCCGGATCTACCAATAGAACTTTAACGAAAACTGCATTTCGCGCGGGTCGGTTTGGGTGCCGGTGATCTGGCCGAACGTGCAGCCGACCACGTGGGTTGCGTCGGTGCTGCCGTCCGCGTATGGCCCTTGACACCAGGTATTGTTCGGGATGCCCAGGCTCTGGTGGTTGAAAGCGTTGAACACATCCCAGCGGAAAGTGAAATAGCGAGATTCGTCGAGGTGGAAATCCTTCCCCAAGGACATGTCTGCGTCCCAGAAGCCCGGGGTGCGCCCGGAGGGAGGGCGCAAACCGCCATTACCGAACTGCCAGAAGGCGTCGACAGTGTTGGGATCATAGTAGTTGCCGTTCAAATCATAGCCGCCGGTGGTCATTTCACTAAGCAGGTTGGGGTCAGTCCCCCAGGGTGGGGCCAAGGCGTTGGAGTTATACCATTGCATCTCCTTCTGGGACCGCGTCTTGTTGGCACGGCCGGCGGCCAGGTTGCCGATCACGTCCGGCAGGCAGCTATTATGGGCGCCGTAGATGTCGTTACACGCGTAAGATTGGAAGTACATGGGAACGCCGCTTTGGAAGTTCCAGTTCTGAGTCAGTTTCCATCCGCCCAGGATCGCATTGGTTGCTCGCCCCTGGTTAAGAAAGCGCCTGCCCTTTCCGACCGGAAGTTCATAGGTTGTGGCAATGTTGAGCACGTGGGGAGTGTCGTCGGGCGACAACGAATCGTAGGCCGCGCGGTTGTCCGGATCGCCGCTCCAGACGTGCCGGCTGCCGTCGGCGACTCCGCCGCCTGCCGCTCCCGGAATCAAGCCGATGCGCCCGACCCCCTTATTGCTGATGGTGGTTGGGCCGGGAGTATTTGCTACCAGAGCCCCCAAGCCTTCGCTCACCATGTTCTTGGAATAAGTGTAGGCAACGAGGACATTCAACCCTTGCGAGTAGCGTTTCTCAAACCGGAACTGTGCTGCCTCGTAGCGGTTGTACCCGTCGGGCGAGAGTAGGTTCTGGACCGACCACCATTGCGGGTAAGGGACCAAGCCGTACCAACCCGAGCAGGTGAGACCGTCAGGCCCGCAATCCCACAGGTTGGCCATCGAAGGGCCCAATGGATACTGGTTGTTGTTGATGTTGTAACGAATCTGCTGCTGGACCTTGGTGGGAACGTAATCAAGGTTGCGGATTTCCTCTCCCAGCAAATGCACGCCATGGCTGCCGACGTAACCAGCGCTCAGCATCGTATTCCCGGGCAGTTCGTGCTGAACGAAAAGGCTCCATTGCTGGACGTAGGGGTCGTGGGGGGCCTTGATGAAGCCGAAAAGACTGGTGGCCTCTCCCACAAACTGATGGTCCTGGGCGCGATAGGAGTGGAGGTCCGGGAGGGTTATGGTGGGTGCGCCTTGACTGAGGACGAAGGATGGAGTCATGTAGGAGTAATCGGTAATGGGAGAATATGCGGATACGGAATCTCCCGGCGTACTAAAAGCGCCATTCCCCTGGCCGAATAGAGCGGACATGCTGTTACTGTAGACGACCCCGAAGGAGCCGCGAATCACGGTCTTCTTATCTCCGCGCGGTGACCACGCAAATCCGATGCGGGGACCGAAGCTGTTCATGTTGGGGGGAAAAAGAGTGTGGCTGGGATGTTCCTTTGTTCCCATGTACACAAGTGCGCCTTTAAAGGGGACGTACGGATTCATGATGCCCAAGTCGTAATTCGCCAGCATGTCGTGCCGCTCGCTGATCCAACCGTAGATATCCCAGCGCAGCCCTAGACTCAGAGTAAAATCCGGCCTGACGCGGAATTCATCCTGGGCAAAGAGCGCGTAGTTCTTGTTGGTTTGGTAAGGTGCATATTGGACACCCGTACTTGCTCCGCCTTGCCCCACGGTTCCAAGGAGGAAGGTCGCAAGGCCGTCACCGCCGATGTCGGAAGTCCCCTCGCTGGTGAGAGCGTGATCGAAGCCGATATCGTAGCCAACGCCCTGGTTGGCCCACAGGTTGTTCACCTGGAACAGTCCGCCGAACTTCAGAGTGTGTTTGCCGTGCACCCAGGTGACGCTATCGTTGAGCGTCCAGGCCTGCTGGCCCATGCTGCCGTTCTGATACTGTTGGGGTCCGAACACGCTGTAGTTCTCATAGTATCCAATGGGCTGTTCGAAGTCAACCGTCGGGACGGGCTGGAAGGGCGGAAAAGAGCAGAAAGTTCAATCCCTGGACGTGTTGCAGGACCTCTTGGTTGCCGGTCACGCTATCGGCATTGGGCAACGAAATCATATTCTGGCGGCCATAGGAGAACCGAAATTCGTTCACCACCGAGGGCGAAAGCATGGACGTCAGGCCGATTACGGCAAGTTGGTTGAGTGTGTTGTAGTCCTGTGCGCCCGCAATGCCTGTGTTGGTCTGCGCGGTCGGCCCGTCCCAGGGGAAGCGGAAGTTCGTATAGTAGCTGGGATTGTAAAGCCAGGCGACGAAGAGTTTGTGCTTGTCGGCGAGGTTATGGTCGATCTTCACCGACAGGTTGTGGGTGGTCATGCTGCTTCCCACCTCGCCGATGTAGTTGTTGCAGAGATACCCGCAACCGCTGGAGCTTTGCTGCAAGGGATCGAGATAGTTGGGGTTGGGGAAAGTGCCCACGTACCATTTGGCAAGGGGGTCCATGCGGGTTGGGGGGACGATGGGCGTGGGGAAGGGGACACGATGGTAAGTGCCGTCTGTCTCGTCAAAGGTGGTGGAGAAGGGGTCATAGAGGCAATTCAGAACGCCCGGATAATCGGGCCCGCAATTGGGCGCGAACTTGGGGTCATCCCTGAAGTCGCCATTCCTCTCCGAGGCGGTGGGGACGGTCAGGAGGCTGGGCTTTCGCTCATGGAGCAGTGAGGTGTCCCAGGAAACGAAAAAGAAAGTGCGGTTCTTGCCGTTGTAAAGGCCTGGAAGAACAACCGGTCCCCCCAGGGTGCCCCCGAAATCATTCCAGTTCTCTACGGGCTGAAGGTAGGGATTGCCTTGGGCATCGCGTTGGGCGAAGGGGTTGGTGGCGTTGAAATAAGAATTACGATTGTATTCGTAAATGTCCCCGTGCACTCGATTGGTACCGGACTTCAACACCACGTTGACGACCGCGCCGCTGGTTTGTCCGTATTCGGCGGCCAAGCCGTTATCGACGAAGTTGAATTCCGAGACGGCGTCGGGCGAGGGATTCACCACCACCGCCTGAGCCCCAACGGTCCCATTGGTGACTCCTTCCAGATACCAGGCGTTCGCGCCCGCCTGCCCGCCGTTAGCGCTGATCGAAGAGCCGACCAGGTGCAACGGGTCCGGGAAGCCTCCGAACTGGCTGTTAAAACCGAAGTTCGCCCCGGAGGGACCGGCGGATTGAATGACCCCGGGAATGAGCTGGACCAGCGTTTGAATGTCGCGGCCTTGCAAGGGCATGTTCTCAATGTAGTTTCTGTCCAAGACCGTGGTGAAGTTTGAGGAAGTCGTTTCGACTAACGGAACCTCGGCTTTTACCTCCACGTGCTGGGACGTTGTGCCGACTTGCATGCGTCCGTCGGCAGTAGTAGTTGTCCCTGCCGTGACCAACACGTCGGTGATATCCAGGGGAGCGAACCCGTTCAGTCTGAAGCGAACCACGTATTTGCCCGGCACCAGGTCTGTGGCCAGGTAAAAGCCCGTCGAGTTGGTAACCACCTGGACGGTGACGGCGGTGGCCACATTGGTGACTGCCACAGTCACTCCGGGCACGACGCCGCCTTGCGGGTCAGTAACCGTGCCTTGAATCTGCCCACGGTCGAGCGACGCGAAAAGCTGGCTGGCCAGGAGCAATAAGACGCTCAGAAGAGAGAAGGTGAGAACGAGCCTGAGGTTTGGACGCATGGACATCCTCCTGCGAAAGCGGCTTCGTACGCGGCTCCCTCACCCCGGAACGGGGTCGTTGGGGCTTGTCTGGAGTTCCCCTAGGGGGTCGCGCCAAGCCTCCGAGTCGCGTTCATGAAGCGCTTCATTGACACCTAGATTAAGACGGGCAAGTTCCGATGTCAAGCCGTTTGTGCCTGCCGTTTGTGCCTGCGTTGCCCGGGTGAGATCTCCGACCTTGTAGGCCGGCCTTCCCCTGCCCAATGGCGGCATGAAGGCGCCGCTACATCAGACTGCCTCGCGCACGAGCAGCCGGGTCGTGCCCCTTTTCATCAGCGTCATGGGGAGAATCACTTCCGGAATGCGTTTGCCCGGGAAGCGGAGTTTCTCGATGGCCATGCGAGCAAGCTGGCGGCCGACCCCCAGCTTGTCAACTCGCTCCGTGGTCAGCGGTGGAACCTTGAATTGGGCCTGGTCCTCATCGTGATACCCGACGATGCTCACGTCACGCGGCACGTTGAGCCCGCGCTTCAACAAGGCGTCCCAGGCGCCGTAGGCAATGTCATCGTACCCCGCCAGAATCGCGGTGGCGGGATAGCCGTGCTCGAGAATCATCTCCATGGAGGCGTGCCCATTGGCATAGAGATTGTCGGAGAGGCCAACGGTTTGGCCGCGGGGCTCCAGACCGGCATCGCGCATGGCCTGGGAATAGCCCTCGAAGCGCATCTTGTACCAAACGTAGGAAGTGTCGCCGATAAACCAGATGTCACGGTGGCCAAGTTCCACCAAGTGCTTTGTGGCTTCGTAGGAGCCGGCGAGATCGTCCCACCCCACTTGGTCCACGGGCGCGCGCGGTTTCTCGCCCGTGTAAATGTTCTTCAGGAGAACGTACGGAACGCCGAGTTCTTCCACCGCTTCAGTGAAGTTCTCATAGTTCATTCCCGCCAGAATCAGGCAGTCCGCGACCCCGTGGCTTTGCAGAACTTTGGGCAGTCTCAGTTCCGCAGGCTTGGTGTCGCGCGAATAGTTGTAGCTGGTGAAGAGCACAAAATAGCCCGCCTCCGCGCAATACTCTTCTACGCTCTGGAGCACCCCAACGTGAAACGGGTGGAGTAGATGGCGATTGCTTTGGATGAAAGAGATGACGGAGTTTGAATTCTGCGCGAAACTCCGCGCGCGGGCATTGGGCCGATAATTCAGTTCCTTAACCGCTTGCTCGACGCGTTCGCGAAGCCTGGGATCAACCCCCGGCCGATCGTTGATAACCCGCGAAACTGTTCCTATGGCAACCTTCGCGCGCTTCGCAACGTCTTTAATGGTAATCCGCATGGGATCTCGCCAGTACCGCGCGCGGGGGGACCTGTTCGGTCCTCCAATGAAACGCTACATGCAAGACTGTAATGGCTCCGTGAAGGAAAGTCAACGGCAACTCGCCCTCCACGCACCCACCCTGTTCCGAAATAAGCTGTCATTCCCAGCGAAGCGAGGAATGACAGTGCTCGGGTGCTCTCGCGCACACTCCGGTGGAAGGGGCCGTTCATTCGAATTGCGCGGCTCAGGCATCGTGGGAGCGGATTGACATTCCTCTTCCATCTTGCTAGAGTCTAGGTCGTTGGCATGAAACGCTTCATCAAGTTCCCGGGCGCCCCGCGCCCCTCGAGGAGGCTGCTGTGTCCAGCATTACCGTTGTAGCCGACCAAAAAAACCTTTGCGGTGAGTGCCCGGTCTGGAATCCCTTGCTCGGTACGCTCGAATGGACCGACCAAACCGGGCAGAAATTCTTTCGGTTGGTGTGGGCGGTTCGTCGCAGTGTTCTGGTGAAGGCGGGCCTGGCCATCAATGGCTTCCGCCCTAATCGCCGTGGTGGTTATGTGATCACCAACAACGATGGATTCTGGCTTTGGGACGGGGCGAACGATCTGAAGTTGGTCGCCGCAGAAACCGATAACTCGAAGTGTCAACTGAACGACTGCGTTGCCGACTCGAAGGGCCGGCTCTTGGCAGGTTCTTGCTTTTATAATCCGAGCGCGGAGTACGAACTGGGAAAACTGATTGGCCTCGACACCGACGGCAAGACACAAGTCCTGGACGACGGATTCCATCTTGCCAATGGCCTGGGCTTCTCGCCCGATGGGAAAACCCTCTATTTTGCGGACAGCGCCGCGAGACTGATCTTCGCTTATGACTATGACCTCGGGAGTGGCCAGGTTCGAAATCGTCGCGTCTTCGTGGAGGTGCCTAAGACGGAAGGCCTGCCCGACGGTCTTTCCGTGGATAGTGCAGGTTTCGTTTGGTCCGCGCAGTGGTACGGCAGCTCGATCGTTCGCTACGATCCCGACGGAAAGGTCGAACGGCGCTTGGAGTTTCCCGCCAAGCAGGTTTCCTCGCTGACCTTTGGCGGAGAGCAATTGACGGATATCTTTGTGACCTCGGCGGCGCAATCTGAACCCATGCCCATCATGCCACCCGGATACGATCCCCAAACCGGTCCCTTCGGCGGGGCCTTGTACCATGTCGATGTGGGCGTCTCCGGCCAGCCACCCTGCATGGCGGACATCGGATTGTGACTGATTGAGCTTTTGCTGTAGCGGCGAGTCGTCCTCGACAGATGGCGGCGCGGAGCCGCCCCTTCGTCGGCCAGTCAAATTCTATGCGTGACAGGATTGAGGATCACAAACTGCGGGACGTGGCAGCCAAGGCCGCCGACCTCCTGATGAGTTACCCGTGGAAACTATGGTTCTGGGGGGATTCGATTGGGCTGGAAGGTCTGTTGGATGCCGCCGAACTCACGGGCGATACAAAATACGCGGGATACGTTTATGGGCTTTTCAAGGCCTGGATTGCGCGCGAAAAGTTTCGCAGCAAGTTCGACTATACTGCCGCCGGCGTCGCCCTCTTGCGGGTCTTTGAATTAACCGGTGATTCTGCGTTGCTGGAAGCAGCCAAGCGGCACGCCCTCTACATGTCAGGCTTCCGCAAAACCAAGTCGGGCGCCGCGCTACGGTATGAAGACGCCGCGTTCGAGTTGCCCCCGGAACTGCCTCCGGACCATCCTGAATTTGATTTGTGGCGTGAACTGGCGGCAGAGGTGCAAGATGGGGGGCCGTGCATCTTTGTTGATTCCATGCACTTCGACGGGCCATTCTTCGCCGCGCTTTACGGCGCCACAGAAGACGATGCCTACCGGCAGCTTGCCTTGGATAATGTGCTGCCGCAAATTGACCTGCTCTACGATCCGGTCGATAAGCTATTCCATCATTTCTGGATCGAACGGACGGCCGGGCGTAACGGTGTTGCCTGGGGGCGTGGGAACGGTTGGGGCCTGCTGGGACTGGTGGAGACCCTCGAGCACTTGCCTGCCCATGATCCTGGCGCAATCAGAATAAAGGACGTGCTGAGGAAAGTGCTGAGGCGGATGGCGGAACTGCAAGACCGCGCGGGCGGCTGGCACACCGTGCTCACCGATACCGATTCGTACATCGAGTCGTCCGTGGCGGCCTTCGTGATCAGCGCCGCCTCACGAGCCATGCTGCACGGCTGGGTTGACCCGGACACCTACAAGCCAGTGGTTGAATTGGCCATGCGATCTCTTCTCGAAAATGTCCGGGCCGACGGTTTGCTCGATGGAGTATCCTACGAGACCTTCCCCAGCACCTCGGCTCAGCACTACAGGCGGATGCCGCGGGGAGGAGTTCTCCCGTGGGGGCAGGGTCCGCTGCTGGCTGCTTTGCGATGGTATTCCAGAGTGCAGGACTACCCCCAGCCGGCTCCAGAACGCCTTAGTGGAGGTTCCACTCCATGCGCCTCGACAACAAAGTCGCAATCGTAACCGGCGCCGCCATGGGAATAGGCGCGGGCATTGCGGAGCGCTTCGTCGAAGCCGGCGCGGCGGTCGTGGTCTTCGACATTAAAGACGAAGCGGCTCGCCAGATCGCTGAGAAACTCAGCCGGGAGGGGCGGGCGCTTGCGGTACACGGCGACGTCGCCTGCGAAGAAGACGTGCAACGCGCTGTCGCTCACGCGCTGGAGCAATTCGGCGCGCTCGACATACTTGTCAATAATGCCGGAATCGAGGGACCTGGGCAGTTGGTGGATTATACCTCCGCCGATTGGGACCGCGTGCTGGGAGTGAATCTCAAGGGCTACTTTCTTTTTGCGAAACATGCCATCCGCGCCATGCGCGGCCGCGGGGGCGCCATTGTGAACATTTCCTCGGTGCATGCCTTTGTTTCCTACGTTGGTAACGCTGTTTATGATGCTTCCAAGGCGGGCATCATTGGACTTACGCGCGCCCTGGCGTTGGAGTATGGCCATGAAAAGATCCGCGTCAACGCCATTTGTCCCGGCTATATCAACACGCCCATGATGGACGAGTGGCTGGCCATTCAGCCGGACGCCGAGGCTGCCCTGAAACAGGTGTTGAGCTTTCATCCCTTGGGCCGCATTGGAACACCGCGCGATGTCGCCGATGCCGCGCTTTTTCTGGCTTCTGATGCCGCCGCGTTCATCTCCGGCACCTATCTGGTGGTGGATGGCGCCATGACCGCGGCGGGTCATTGAATGCGTGCCCAGGGATGACCTCGCGCCCCGATTGGAACCATGCAGTTTACGCGTCGCAGAGTTACAGATGCCGGTTTGCTGGTACTGGTCAACGCCATGTGGGCCGCGCAATACCCTGCTTACAAAACAGCCACCAGCGTGGCGGGGCCGGTGGCGCTCAGCTTGTGGACGTTTTTGATTGCGGCGCTGGTTTTGACGCCTTTCTATTTGTGGGAAAGGCGGCAGAGTGCGCAGCGTGCGCCCAGGTTTGAGTGGCGAGGTTTCTTACTCCTGGCAGCGCTTGGGCTGATTCCCGGCTCGGCGGTGCTCGCCTGGGGAACGGAACTTTCCACCGCCTCGAATGCGGCCCTGCTTTATCTGACGCTGCCGGTGATTACCGCCGTCATGGCGGTCACCTTTCTCGGAGAACGGATGACGTTGGTGCGCTGGGGAAGCCTGCTGCTTGCGCTCCTCGGCGTGTTGATTGTTTCCGGCCCGGATTGGCGTCACGCCAACCTTCACAGCATGAAGTTCCTGGGCGGAAACCTGATTATCCTCCTGGCCATTACCGGCAGCGCTTTCTATAACGTCTATTCGAAGCGCCTGCTGCGGCGTTTCACTCCTTTGGAAGTCCTCGTATTCGGGTACCTGATTGCTGCCGGACTTTGCATCCCATTGGTGGTTGGAATGGAGCCCTCGGCGCTGGCCGCCACCCGATCGTACACGATCGGCGTGTGGGTTTCACTCGCAGTGCTCAGCGTTTTCAGTTGGGGCCTGGCAATGATCCTGTGGATGTACCTGCTGCGACGCCTGGATGTGAGTCAAGCCTCGGTGTCGATTTATTTGCTGCCTTTGCTCGGCGTGCTGTTTTCCGCGGTCTTGCTTAAAGAGAGAGTCACTCCGGGCATGCTGGTGGGAGGCCTGCTGACGCTGGCCGGAACAATTCTGATTACCACGGCTGACACGGAAGGACTGGAGGAGGGGAAATGAGAATCCAAAAAATCGAATGCCTGCAACTTCGCGCTCCGCAGACGAACGCAGCGGATTGTGATGGGGCCGTCGACACGGCAGTCATCCGCGTCACCGCCGACAACGGAATGCAGGGTCTGGGAGAAACGGACGCTCCTCCGAACGCCATCGCCGCGCTGCTTGCAACCCCCAGTGCACACATCTGGAGCATGAGCATTCGCGATCTGCTACGGGGCGAGAATCCCTTGGAGGTTGAGAAGCTGTGGGACAAGGTCTACGAAGGCACGATCTACCATGCGCGCCGGGGGCTGGGCATTATGTTGATGTCGGCCCTGGACAACGCCCTGCATGACTTGCGGGGCAAGATTCTCGGCAAACCCGTGTACCAGCTTGTGGGGGGCGCGGCGCGCCCCAAGATCACCCCTTACGCCACGCTCTTTCCGAGCATGCCGCAAGGAAGGGGTTGGGCGGAGATGCGCCAGGCCTGCATCGCCCTGCTGAACAAAGCGCTCGAGTACGGCTTTCGGGCCGTGAAGATGGAGATGTTGTTCTACGATCTGGTCGAGGATCGTCAGCTTGTGGCTTTCATTCATGAGTGCCGCAGAGTTTTGGGCGACCAGATGGAGTTCATGATTGACGTTGGTTATCGCTGGAGAAATGCTAATGATGCTCTTTGGGTGCTCCGAAGGATCGAGGACGACAAGCTCTTTTTCGTCGAAACTCCTCTTCACACCGACGACTTGGAAGGTTTGGCCCGACTGGCGGACTCCACCGCCACTCCGGTGGCGGCTGGAGAGTTCCTGCAAACCCGCCATGAGTTTCGCGAATTGATGGACCGCGGCCATTGCGACGTGATTCAGCCTGACATGGGCCGCGTCGGCGGACTGACCGAGGCCTTGCGCTGCGCGCGTCTGGCCGCCGAGCGCGGACTTTATTGTGTTCCGCACGCCTGGAAGACCGGCCTCACGGTCGCGGCCACCCGCCACTTCGCCGCCGCCGCTCCTGCCTGCCCTTATGCGGAGTTCTTTCATCAGGATTTCTTCCCGTCCTTCCTTCGCTCCAAACTGGCCGTCCCGGAAGTGGAGTTGCACGACGGCCAATGGAGTTTGCCCGACTGCCCAGGACTGGGTGTGGAACTGGATGCCCAGACGGTCGAACAAGCGCTTGCCGCACCCGTAACGGTAGTCGAGTGACTCCGCCCCGCTCATGGAGGAAATCAATGCCTCGCATTGCCTGTTCCCTGCGCGAGCACCAGCTAGGAGGCTTCCGCACCCTAACACTGGAAAACCAATTCCTTTCCGTGACCTTGCTGCCGGAGAAAGGCGCGGATATTTATTCACTGGTCTACAAACCGCGCCGCACTGACGTGCTGTGGAAGTCGCCCTGGGGATTGAAGAAGCCGGGCACAGGAGTTGTTTCCTACGGCGGCAGCACGGAAGCGGCGTGGTTGGAACATTACGAAGGCGGCTGGCAGTTGATCTTCCCCAACGGCGGAGACGAGTGCCGATACAAGGGAGCAGTGTTGAACTTCCACGGCGAAGCCTCTGTTTTGCCTTGGGATTATCGGGTGGTCCGCAAGAGTTCGGCTTCGGTCAGTGTGCAGTTCACCGTGCAACTCTATCGCAGCCCCTTTTGGGTGCGACGAACCGTTACCGTCGAGCGTTCGCTGGCCGCCGTGCTTCTTCACGAAACGATCGAAAACCGTTCGGAAGAAGCCCTGCACTATATGTGGGGTCACCATCCCGCCTTCGGCGCTCCTTTCTTGGCGGGAGGATGCCGCCTGCATCTGCCCGCGCGCACTTTCACAGCCCATGACGTCGAAATCAGCCCCGCCAGCCGGCTCGCGCCCGCGGCGACCGGCCCCTGGCCCCGGGTCATCGGCAAGCATGGAGAAGTAGACCTGAGCCTACTTCCACCCACGGCGGAGCGCGTGACGGAATTCGGCTACGTTAGCGAGCTCGAAGAGGGCTGTTACCAGCTTTCAAATCCGTCTTTATCGTTCAGCGTGGGCGTGGCTTGGCCTAAGGCGGTCTTCCCTTACGTGTGGTTCTGGCAGGAACTGCGAGGGAGTTTTGGGTACCCCTGGTACGGACGCTGCTATGTGATGGCCGTTGAGCCGTTCACCAGCGTTCCAGGATGCGGTCTGGAGCGCGCCATGGCGGCGAGCACGGCGCCCGTGCTCGCGGCAGGCGCCAAGGTTGAAGCTGCACTTGCCGCAGCGTTCTTCGAAAGTACAGAAGTGCATTCAGTTTCGACCGACGGTCACGTCACTCCCGTGCGCAAGACTTAGCTCAAGGTGAGATCGAAGCCGCAGGGTTCGCCACGATTTCACTTTCCATGATTCCGGAGCTGGCCGCGAGCGTCGGAGTACCGCGAATAGCGGTTATTTCCGAGGGTTTTGAAACGCACTCCGCCTGAAATCCGGGCCGTCTAAGCAAGACCGCGCGCAATCACCAAGGTGATGTCATCCTCCTGCTCGCTGCCGCTGAACCTCTGGACGGTTTCCAGAAGCCGGTCCAGTAGTTCGCGGGACGAGAGGTGGCGACAATTCAGAATCGCCTCGATGAGCCGCGCCTCACCGAACTCTTCGCCGGCGTCGCTTTGTGCTTCCGTTACACCATCCGAGTAGACCACCAGCGTGTCTCCCGGGCGAAATGCTTCCTCCGCTATCGGACACTCCCAGTTTTGAAAGAGACCCAGCACCGTCGTCGTGGCTCCGAGTCGCTCGACTTTCCCTCCCGCCCGAATCAGCAGCGGCGGGTTGTGGCCGCAATTTGCGTAACGAAGCCGGCGCGAAGCGTCGTCGTAGTCGGCAAAAAACAAGGTCGCGTAGCTGCTCTCCGCAGTGTTCTCGAAGAAAAGCTGATTCACGGATCGAAGTAGGCGGGAAGGATCATGCAACGCCACGGCGTACTGACTGCGCAGGTTGGCTTGCAGGTTCGCCATCAGCAGAGCCCCTGAGATCCCTTTCCCTGCGATGTCCGCCAGCACCAGACTCAGCCGTCCAGGACCGAGATCGAGAAAATCGAAATAATCCCCGCCCACTTGACGCGCCTGGACGCAACGGCCGGCATAATCCAGAGTCGATAGCGGAGGCAGTTTTTGTGGAAAGAGCCTGGCCTGCACAGCGCGCGCAATTTCCATTTCGCGCGCTCCACGCTGCTCTGCTTCCAGTTTTTCGGCCATCTGCGTGGCGAGTCTCAGGCTCTCCAGTGCGATTCCCGCCTGGCCGGCTACGGAGGCCAGCAGCCGTTTGTCTTCGCCCGAATACGCCTCCTCGGACAGCCGCGGTCCCAGCACAATCAGGCCGATGAGACGGCCCTCGCGGTCGAGGAGCGGGACGAGACATTCCCCCATTGCGGCGAGTAGACTGGAACGGCTGCGGTCGCCGTCGCCGAGCAATCCGCGCATGTCGGAGGGTTTCCCTCGGCGGGCCAAGTCCGCGACCCCTGGCGCGTCGGTTGAGATCACCTCAAGTCCAGGTGGCGCGCCTGCTCTCTGAGCAGCAAGGCGGCCGGGAGCGTCCTCGAGGTAGATTAACAACGACTGGGGATGGAGCGCAGAAGTAATCTGCCGTTCAAGCATTTCCGACAGGCTCCCGCGGTCCCTGGCGGCGCGGGGAAAACTGCCAGGAAAGAATAGAGGACGGCGGGCGCGAAGCCGCCGAGCACAATATGAAAGACCATCATGAATCCGCGCAGGGCTGGAGGGTATACACCGGGGGGAATATCCGGAAGCGCGATAAAACCGGCAAAGAAAAAGGCGAGCAGCCAGGCGTTCCGGTCCCCCACTTTCAAGAACAAGACCGACAGTCCTACCACCAGAAACAGGATGGGGTAGAATCGAATGATTTGCAGTACGATTATCCGGCTGGGGGTCAGAAAACGGTACAACTCGATTGACTGCTGGGACTCCAAGACAACCGGCAGGATGCGCGGCGACTCCTCACCAGGCCGCTGGACCGAAAGTTCAATAGTATCCCGCGGCTTTCCGCGAGCGACCAGTTCATAAAACGGCGTGAGCGTGTCGAGTTGCCTTCCATTGATCGCCAGGATTTCGTCCCCAGGGCGCAGGCCGGCTTGCTGGGCATGGCTCCCTTCGAGAACGCGACTGACCCTCAAGAAGTGCCCTGGCAAGGAATAGGTGAAGTCCACTCCGAGGGTTGTCAGTCCAGCCTGGGTGACGTAATAAACCCACACGATACTATATAGGGCCGTGGCCGCCGCAAATAACACTGCGGCGAGATAGAGCATCAATCGACGCCGTGATGGAGTGTCGGACACCATACGGGCCGCCATTATAGGCCAATCTGACGTGTGATTCTAATGCTTGAGCGCGCAGCGTCCCGCGTGTCATCGGAAGTCGTGGGCGCACGACGGATTTTCTGGTTTAGCCCAGCCTCTGGGAATGGTTGTTTGGGGGCCACTAATCTGCTGATCGCCGTTCAGGAGGAGCCGGCCTCACCGCCAGGTGCGGCACCAGCATTCCCCGCCTACGCGGGTCCTGGGCCAGCCCTGCGCTGAAACGCTCTGCTCTGCGCCAGCGGTCGAACTCCTGGCAGTACTTGGCCAATTCCCTGGCAGCAATCTTATGAGCATTGGAGTACTCGGGGGATAAATCAGGATAAGAATTAAGCTCCATATCAACCTCCACGGGGAATAACTATTATACCACGTTGGGCGAGAGTCAAATGCTCCGCAAGTGGAGGGTAATGACTTCTGGGCACGGAAACGGAATAAATGTCAATGTAGCTCCACCCGACAGACGAACGCCTGCACGGCGGTTCGCCTCTAGCTCTGAGGCGATGTGTGACTTTATGCTAGGTTGGGCGGCGGCCACGATTATGGGAACGGCTTATTTCCACCGATCACCGTGTTTCAGTACGTAATGCGCGAATACATAGCGCCATGGGATCAAGGGAATAAAAATAACCACCATCAGGACAGCTTTAATATCTTCCGCCACCGCCGCACCGATCTGATGGGCGGACCATAGCGGCAGTGCAAAGGCGGTGAGGTAGATCGCCTTCCAGACCATCTCGAACAGCAATACGGGCAACATCTGCACCGGGTATCGGAGTCCTAGTGCGGCGGTCGCGCCGAGGCCGGCCAGCAGGGCAACTCGGACGCCTTGGGCTACTGCGAACTCATTCGTGTGGTGGATGACGGCGGGCCAGACATACACGCCGAGCCCAGCGGCCATCACAAGGTATGCGGCCCGCAGCGTGTAGAGGCGAAACAGGGACACCTCGCGTAGGGCGGCTCGTGATGTTACCTCATCGGACCGAACGGACGACCGGACAACCGAGTTCATAGTGACGCCTCCTAACGCCTGGCAGCGCGGCACCAGCATAAGGATGACTGCCTGATTGCGAGTCCCCCCTATAGGTCTGTCAAAGGCAAAACCCGAAATTATAAGGACTACCCCATTGTGGCCACGACTGCGCCAGCCGACGAAGCATCCTCATGATGCAAAATCATAAGGTACCAGCCGACCGAGACCAGCAAGGGCAGTTCTTCAAGCCGGCTGGCCGATGGATTAATCTCAACGAGCGCCTGAAACTTGAATAGGTCCGACCACTTGCTCTCTTCCGCCCCCGGCTTGAAAACGACCAATGTCTTCCCCGCACTGTCCGCAAAGTTGAACCTGGTCGCCCAGAAGTTTGCGGGCTTCCATGCGTATATGCGGCCGCCCGCAAACTGCAACTCGCCTTCTGATCCCCAGCCCTTGGGCTCATAAAAGGCGAGATCCGTCTCCTGCCCCCGCCGGCGCACCGTAACTCGGGGACGGAAGTAACCGACTCGCTTGAACGTCCAGTCTCCAGTCGCCAGGGAGGCCCCGGCCAGCGAACCGAATGACTTCACAAAGCTGAGACTGCCAAATAGCCGATTGCCGTCACGCAACTCAAAAGTGCGTTCGAGAGCCTTCGGCTGAGACCATGTGAGGCGATTCCCGGGGTTGATATCCAGCGGTTCCATCATAATGCTCCTATTATAGAATTGAACTCCCTGCAGGAGCACACGCAGACATCGGCGCTTCTGTGATTTTCCGGAGACGACGATCAAACGGCAAGAAGAATCGTCGCGGGTCAGGAAAAGGCTCCGCCCAGTTCACAGTCCAGAGAATCCGGGGGCGACACGCCGATTCAGTCGTAGTGCTTGACCTGAGCCCACGGCAGGGGCTTTTTCGGCTTCCGGACAACATACACCGCGAGATCGTTTTCGGAGGGCTGGACGTAACCGGTAGCGTCGTGAATGAATCCTTCCTGCGAGACCTCCTGGAAGAGCTGCGCGAGGTCGTCGGGCCCGCGGTTGATGACGATTCCCACTTCCCACGAACTGTGGGGACCCCACAACCAGTAGTTGTTGTGCCCTGATGAGGCATCGGGCAGCCCGTACTTTTTCCCCAGGAAATCGATCGCCCCCGCCTGGTGATAATCCATGCAGAAGATGCCGCACTTGGCGCGGTCCTCCGGAGGCAACGACTGGTACACGCGAGCGACTTCTCTAACGAAGTTCTCCCAGCCAAACATTGAGGCGTAGTATTGGGACAGCCTGCCCACGCGGTGACGCTCTCCGCCGGCGTCGGGCTTTAACCCGAGGGCGGCCGAATACCGGATGTGCGCTTCCACGGGAAGGATCGGCAGGGCGGCCGGGAGAACAACAAGCCCGCCGGCCACGATGAGCGTCATGATGGCCACACGCAGGGCCTTGCTGGAAAACGTCTTCTCCAGCCAGAGGGCACCGAAGGCGAAGAGCATGGTGTAGGCTGGCGCCAGGTAGTAGGTTTTTCCACCCGTCACTACGAAGAGAACCAGGGCCGCAAGGTAACACCAGCCAAGGGCTTGGTACTTCCGATACGCCTTGCTAAGCAAAAGCAGGCCGAGTCCCGCGAGCCAAACCGGAAAGGTGAAGGGATGCATCTGCTGGATCTGACCTGAGACATAAGCGGGGAAGGAGAGCTTGACCATCTTGTAAAGGGCCGCGTTGTGCATGAACTCCAGTGTCGGCCAGCCGTTCGGTATCTGCCACAAGACGTAGGGCAGAAAGATCAGGCCAGCGAGCGCTCCTCCCAGCCAGAACCACCCGCTCAGGAAATGGCGGCGCTGCGGAGTCAACGCCAGCCCCACCACCAGTCCGAACCCGAGGGAAAGCACCGTGATCTTGTTTTCCAACCCCAGTCCGACGACGAGGCCGAAAGCGACCCAAAGCTTAGGGCTTGCCCCGTCGAAGATCAGCACCAGAATGTAGAAGGCGGCGAGCCAGAAAACCATATCAAAAGCATTCATCGAGAATATGTGGCAGCCACCCAGATAGACCGGGGCAACCAGCACGCACACCTGGGCTAGCAACTGACCGAACCTTCCTGCCCCCAGTCGCCGGGCCAGCAGCCCGGTGAGGAGGACCGTCGCACCGCCGGCGAGCGCCGGCAACAGCCGGATCGAGAGCAAGGAATCGCCAAACAACCAGCGATCCAGGCGGAGCAGCAGGATGGAAAGCGGAGGATGGTCCACGTACCCCCAGTCGAGCCGCTTGCTGCAGGCGATGTAGTAGAACTCATCGCTGAAGAAGCCGAACCCTTTGTACGTCAGCAGATGCAGGGTCACTTTGATCAAGGCGGGTATCGCGAGCACAGCGATGTCGAGTTTCGACTTTGCTGCGTCGCCGATGGTCGGTCGTCCTGCAACCATGAGAGTCCTCCAGACACCGGACGCGATAGGACACGTCGAGGACGGCGCACGGTATTATGCCTTGAATCTTGCGTGGCTGAGGGGGGATTCTGTTTGGCGATTCACCCCCGGGCAGATAGTCCGAAACAACGAATTATGCCGTGCGAGCTGCAGGCTCTGATGCCCGCGTAGCCGTCTCTCCCGAGATTCCCATCTTGAGCTTCCAGGGACGCGGGAGTATACATCCATTCGCTACCTTTCGATCCGCAAATCCGCGATTTCTTCTTGCCCTCAGTGCCGTTACTCATCTAAACGTGGGCATCGGCCACCTCCAAGACTTCCAAATCAGCAAGCCACATCTTTTCAGCGACTTCCGCGCGCACCCCCCGGCCTCTCATGAGTTCGTGATCCTTCAAAATCCACCTTCAGCGCGCAGTTGAAAGAAAGCTGAACAAAATATGTGTCCAGGCTTATTCCTGCCGCAGGACAATGTTCGGATCGACTTGCGAGGCGCGTCGTGCCGGTATGTAAGCGCCCAGCGCCGCGATGGCCAGAAGGGACACGGTAACGGGCACGATGAGAGGGAGGTAAAAGCCGTGGCCGCCGGGCAAGGCCGCCGTCAGCTTACTCGCGGCCAGACTGAGTAGCAGGCCGATCGCGACTCCGCTGGCGGCCAGCACCATGCCCTGCCGGAGCACCATCTTGATCATCGCGGCGGGGTCAGCCCCGATCGCCATACGGATCCCGATCTCGCGATGCCGCAAGCTCACCGAGTAGCTCATCAAGCCGTAAAGGCCGACCAGAGCCAGCACCAACCCGAGAAAACCCAGTCCCCCGATGATTTCGCGAATGATATCCATCCTCTGTTTCACTGTAAGGTCATAAATATCCTGCATGGTACGTACGGCGAAAATCGGCTGGTTGGCATCCAATCGCCGGACCAAGTCTCGCAACCGGCCGGCCTCTTCGGCGGGAGGTCCCTCCGTTTCAAGCATCAAGGTCAGGGCAGCGATGGGGTTCTGGGCCAAGGGCAGGTAGAGGTACCCCTGAGGCGCTTCGATAGGGTTGAGGTAAGTGCTCTGCTTTGCAACCCCAACAATCTCGGCGAACGGACCGTCCGGGCCGTTCAGTCTCAGGCGTTTTCCGATCGCCTCTTGGTTCGGGTAGTAGTTGCGGACGAACTGCTCATTGACAATCACCACGCGCGGGGTATCCGCACGATCGCTTGAGAGGAAATCGCGGCCTTGCACTATGGGCACTCCCATGGTGCGGAAGTAGCCCTCGCTGACGACATTCGAAAGCAAGCTTACCGCCTCTGTCCCGCTGGGCAACTGGACGCCTTCCGGGATAACCCGCGTCGAGCTAAGGCCGGCAAACTGCGACTGTGCCGCAGTTTGAATCATCGGCACGGCCTCCGAGAGAGCCGCAGACTTTACACCGGCAAGGGTCCGAGCCTGGTCGAGCAACTGCCGGTAGAATTCCTTGGTTTGCTCCATCGAATCGCGGGCCAGAGTGGGGTTAAAGCCGGCGGTAAGAACCTCGCTCGAACGGAAACCCAGCGGGCTGGAGAGAAGGACCGAAGCCCCGCGGAAAATCTGCGTGGCAAAGACCAGCAGCAGAAGGGACCCCGCCACCTGCGCGATCACCAGGGCATTCCTTCCCAGGAACCGGCGGTGCTTGCCGGGAGCGGCGCCTCCAGACTTCAAAGCCGTAAGCAGGTCCGGCCTGGTGCTTTCGAGCGCCGGGGCTAGCCCAAACAAGAGAGCGCTTGCCAGCGAAACCAAGAACACGAACAGCAGCGCCCGTGCGTCGAGCTGAAAATCGAGCACCACAGGCATGTCGCTGGGGATGCGGAATCGGGAAAACAGATTCGCGCACCCTTGGGCAATAAGCAGTCCCAGCGCGCCGCCCAGGAGCGCGATCACCAGGCTCTCCGTCAACAGCAGTCGGATCAGCCGGACCCGACCCGCTCCCACCGCGAGCCGCAGGGCGATCTCGCGCGAACGGGCGGAGGCGCGGCTCAGCATCAGGTTCATGATGTTGGCGCAAGCGATGAGCAACACCACTCCGGCCAGCGTCATCATCAAGAGGAACGCCAGGGCCGGCACCGAATACTGCTCGATCTGAGTTTGCCAGTAGGTCCCAACCTCGAGCGAGCAGGTGCGATTCGTCGCTGGGTAGGCCTGCGAGAGTTGCTGGCCGATAACTCTTGCTTCCGCGGCGGCTTGCCTGACACTCACCCCCGGCTTCAGCCGTCCCTGAACCCTCAATACTCGCAGCCCGCGCGTTTCCAGCTCGTTCGGCTGGGAACTGCCCGCCAGCGCCGGCTGCATGGCCAGCGGAACGTACAGGTCAGCGCGTATCCAGACCATTGGTCCTCGGAATGGTTCCGGGGCCACGCCCACCACGGTAAAAGGAAGGCCGTTGAGAAACAGGGTCCTGCCGATGACGTCAGGGCTCGAGGCAAGTTCGGTTGCCCAAAAATCGTGGCCGAGCACAACCACGGCATCGCGCCCTGGCACTTCGTCCTCGTCCGCACGGAAGCTGCGCCCCAGTGCCGGAGACACGCCCAGGACACTGAAGAAGTTCCCGCTCACGAGCGCGCCGTATTTCATCTTCGGCAGCGTGGTTTTGTCGGGAGCGACCCCGAACGGGAAATATTGCGACGCAGCCAGACCTGCGAAGGATTTGCTCTTTCTTTGCAGGTCAATGAAATCCGGGTAGGACAAGCCGGCTTGCTGGTACATGCCACCGCTTTCCCCGCTCAACTTCGCCTGAACAACAACGACTCCGGAGGCATGCGGGACAGGCAGGGGCCGCAGGAGCAAGTATTCGGCCATACTGAAGATGGCGGCGTTGGCGCCAATTCCCAAGGCCAGGGACAAAATTGCCACCACGGCGAATCCGGGATTGTGCTGAAAGGTGCGTAGGGCGAAGCGAAGATCGCGAAGCATAAGCTTACTCCTGCCGCAGGACAGTGTTCGGATCGACCTGCGAGGCGCGACGCGCCGGGAGCCTGGAATCCTCCCGATCGGTTTGCTGGAATTCTCGGCCCTCGATCATGGGTACACCAAACGTGCGGAAGTATCCCTCGCTGACGGTGTTCGAAAACACGGGCACACCTTCCGTCCCGTTGGGCAACTGGACGCCTTCCAGGTTGGAGTAGTCGGTGAGGCCGGCGATGCTTTCGCCTCGGAATTGCGACCAAATGACCATTACTCCGGAAGTGTTCGGCACCGGCAACGGGCGGAGAAGAAGATAGTCAGCGAGGCTGAAGATCGCGGCGTTGGCCCCGACCCCCAGCGCCAGCGAAAGAATAGCGATCGCGGCGAATCCAGGATTATGTCGCAGAGTGCGCAAGGCGAAGCGTAGGTCGGCGAGCATGCTGTGGGCGAGAGCAATTCTTATGCCACGCGAGGTCATCTGTATCTTGTTGAATAATCTTCGGCCTCGAAACAGGTAATAAACAATGGCTGTCCGCATTTGGGACGGAAGCGAGCGAAAATGAGACGGTCGTGCAATGAGTTGGTGGAGAGAGCGCAATGACAATGTGTCCCCGCGCGCTTTCGACCAGCACCGTATCGAGTTAGGGCTTCCGTCGGCGCCAAATATCGGACCGGCCCCGGGAACGTGTTGGGCGTCGCCGGGCCGCACGTGCGCTTAAGTGGCGACGAGCTCCGCCGCCTGGTGGAAGGCGAGGTATTCTGTGGCCTGATCCCTGCCCATATGCCTTGCCAGAAGCTTCGGGTCAGTTTGTGCGAGGTCAACAAGGACGAGTGCGTCAAGCACATTGCTGAAACTCGGGTCCACGTTAAAACCCAGAACCTTCCCACCTAGCTTGAGATAATGCTTGATGAGGATGGGAATCCCCGTGCAGTTCGATTCAATGTCGGAGATTATTGTGGAGAGTTCGTCGAGATTGTCTCCGATCAGTTCAAGGGTCTGCCTCGGAAGGGCTCGATCTCCCGAGGGACGAAACGGAGTTCTGGGCTTGACAGCTCCCGAGAGACTGCTGAGACCGTAGTGGGATCGCAGGAACGACACCATGAGCTGTTGCGAAAGGGGCTGGTATCGGTTGCTGATGCTTACGGCGCCAAAGAGGACTCGGTACCTGGGATTCTTAACAACAAAGTTGCCGATGCCTTTCCACAGCATGGGAAGCGCTCCCAGGCTGCGTTGGTATTCAGGGCGGACGAAGGATCTTCCCATCTCGAGCGCGCAGGAGATTTGTTCCTGGAAGCCGGGAGCGAACTCGAACAAAGTGCTGGTGTAAAGCCCCTCGAAGCCGGAAGCAGGCATAATCTCGTCTGTGGGACCCAGCCGGTAGGCGCCCACCAGTTCAGCGGCGCTCGGATTCCACAAGAAAAGGTGAATATAGCTGGAGTCGAATTCATCCAAGTCGCGTGATTTTCCAGTGCCTTCACCGACCGCGCGGAATGTGATCTCCCTCAATCTCCCAATTTCCTGTAAGGTCAACGGGATCTGGCGAACTCGCGCATAATAGGCCACCAATTCGCCACTTGCTACGAGTCGCTGCGCGGACGGCAGGCTTTCGATCTCCTCCGTCAACATCGGGCCAGGAATTGCCGGGGCGATCGGCGCCTGGGTAGTCTTCCGTAGGCTGTGCGGCCACCGACGCTGGAGCGCTTCGTTGCACGGCGCGTTGTTTGTTGCCAGGGCATAAGTCCGGTGGCGAAGGTACTGTATCAACTCGCGGCCGGGCTTAAATGCCGCCAGTCGATCGAAGGCTATGGGGCTTCCAATTCTCAGCCCAATGGTCTTGTCACGTTTATTCAGGAACTCGTGCGGGAGTAGCGCGGTCCGCAGGCGCGGGTGAACAAGCCCCAGAACCTGGAAGGCAAACCCGTTCGCGCCGCTGAAATAGACCGGTAAAGCACTGGCGCCGGTGGCACGGATGATCCGCGCAATCGAGTCGTTCCACTCAGGATCGGTCACGGTACGGGAAGGGAGATCAATATGCGAAACTTCTCCAGCCGGGAACGCGGCCAGCATGCCGCCCTGCTTCAGCCATGCCAGCGTTTCCCGCAGGCCCCGCACATTTGCGGAGGTCTGGCGCGCGAAGGGGTCCACCAGTATGAAAAGGTCCCGCAGTTCCGGAATACCCCCTAACAGGAAGTTCGCCATCACTTTCACGTCGGGCCGCACCGAGCGGAGGACCGTGACCAGGATGATCCCCTCGACCGCTCCGAAGGGATGATTGGCGGTGACCACCACCGGGCCATTCGTTGGGATACGAGCCAAGTCGCTTGGCGGTACCTCGTAATGTACTCCAAGCTCCTGGAGGAGTTTTTCATGGAAGGCCCGGCTGTCTTCGAGGTGGAGAGCCCGGCAGTAAAGAGCGCTAAGCTGATCGAAAAGGAGAACACGCTCCAGCGCCCCGCTGACCGCGGGCAACAACGTCGGCGGAGTTGTGGACTGCCATCGGAAGCTGAGTTTCAGGATGGGCTCGTGGCGGCTGGACTCGGTTTGCATGTGGACCTCCCCCTGGAAGGGCTTTCGCGATGCCGCTCCCAGTTCTCCGTTCGCCAACGACACGGCTACCTCAGGCGAGAGTTTAAAAGGAATAGGTGAAGGCCGTATGAAGGAACGAAGAAATATGGGTGAAGGTGCTTAGTTCGGAATTCGCTATTCACATCGGAGGGCCACCGTCGGCTCCTGAAGGAATGTCGTCATCTGGTTTCTCGTAAGCCGTCGGCTCTCAGCCATTAACTGTCAGCCGAACGAAATCATGACTTCCGATCCATCACCTTTCACTTTCTAAAACTCGCCGTGTAGTTCTTGCCGCCGCCGTAGACTTTTTCAAAACGGAATCCCGCGCCTTCCGCTAGCTTCCGGGCGTCCGGCGGGGCAATGAAATCCGGGTCACCGGGTTGCTCGGTCAGGGACAGCAAACCTCCGGGCCGGAGCACTCGATAGAGTTCCTGTAGGCATAACCGTGGATCCGGCACCTCACCGAGGACGGCGACAAGGAACGCGCAATCCCATGCGGCGCACAGAAGCGGAAGTGCTGTGCCGTTTAACTGCACGAATCCCGCGTTCCGGAGACCGGCTTTGGCGAGCTTTCCACGCGCTTTTCGGAGCATCTCCCGTTGCACGTCAGCCAGCAAAAGAAATCCTTTGGGAACACGTCGAGCCACGGCCCTACTGAAATAGCCCGGACCTGGGCCTAATTCAAGCACCCGCGATGTCGCGTTGAGCTCCAAACGGTCGGCCAGTCGCTCCGGGGAAAGGATGAACCGCCGGAGGCTGAAATCCAGGAAAAAGGCGAGTTGGTACGGGCAGGTACCGCGGCCGAAGCCTCGCTTCAAGATATCTTTCCACTCTGCCCAGCGCATGTAGTCCCCTACAGTAATTCAGACGATCCGACCCTTCTATTTTTCATTCTGTTGATTACGTAAAGTACGGTGCCGAGAAGCAGCATCCCAAGTTCTAGAACCGTGGCTTTCGCAGCGCTGATGGAGTTGTACAAGCCGAGTCCGACCTTGGGCGAGCCGGCGAAAAGAAGCGGCAGGTCCGGCGGTAGAGGATGTCCAAAGCTCCATTGCCACGAACGCCAGGAAAAACTCGAAAAGGGGATGGGATGAGAAACGAAGTCCAGCACCCAATGGCTGAAGACCAGGAGTCCGACAACCACGCCTGCACGCTGATCGTGGAAGATACGCGCAACAAGGAATGCGGCCGCCACAGACCAGATCGCTGACATGAAGAGACCATGAGACCAAGGAATTCCTGTCTTGACGCCCTCGATGCCCGCCCATCCGAAAGATATGGCCAAGACATCGAGAATCATTGTGGCCAATAACAAAACGCCAAGCGGCACTTTGGGAGTCGCCGGTTTGGCCGCCAGTCCCACCGCACAGTGTCCAAATATGCCCATTACTTCCTCTTCGCGCATGTCAGGCCCGACCCCTCCGGTCGGCCTGGCGAACCGTCGCTGCCGGTACCACCATCATCAGCCCAGCGGCGACATAGATGGCTTCAAGCCACCAGAATTGCGGCGAGAACGCCACTGGAGGCAGGATCAGCCGCTCGCCGACCAGCCATCCCAGCAGGATTCCGCCAGCCACTCCTGAATGCAGTGTGCCCGCATCCCGCTCGCACAGAGTGGCAAACGTGGCTGCTGTCGCGCTTCCGCCAACCACCACAGTAAGGATCAAGCCAGGAATCAGGTAGCTGCTGAACATTGTTCCCGCCAGCCAGGCGGGCGGGAACTTGTCCACCCCTGCCGCCACCGTGATGCCCCCGAACACCGCCGTCAATGCGACAAATACATCAGCGACAAAGACCGTGGCGCCCGCAATCCGAAACCATCGATTCCCGGAAAAGACCCTCAGCACCCTCGGTACCATCATGAATACGATTGCAAGAAACGCGATGAAGACTACGAGGGCAAACAAAGGCATGGCGCCTCCAATCCATCCTCTACGTAGGCTGCAACTTCTCGGCAACACCGCTCGCCCAATCATGGATGGCTTTCCAGTCACGAATGTCGCTGGCCGGCAATCGTTTGAGGGCAGGCAGGAGATTATAGGGGAAGCGGAGCTTCGCAGGATCGAACTTCCCCCCGAAGACTTGTTTAGCGACGGGCGCAAGCCAGGGGAACTTCGCCAGCTCCGTATCCAACTGCGCGCGCACACCCTGCCATTCCTTCTCTTCATTATTAAATGGGCCGAGTGCAAAAACCGCCACCGGCCGCCCAGCGAGGGTCGCGCGGTGGTGCGCCAAGAAGCGGCGCGCGTCCTTGTGAAAGCGAAACATATAGAGTGCCGTGCCCAGCACGACGGCTTGGTATCGTTCGAGGCTGCGAACTTCACGCGCAGGCTGAAGCTCGACTTCCAACCCACGTTCGCGCAGCGTCGCTGCGACTGCCTCACCAACTTCCTGCGTCGAGCCATAGCGTGTGGCATACGCGACTAGAACCAAGGCTGACAAAGTTCCCCCCTTCCTCCAGCCGAGTTGGCAGGAACTGCGAGGTGGCCGAGCATACGCGGTGAATGTTAAAGAAATGTTACAGATTACCTTTTGCATTTACAGCCGGGACCAAGTCGGCATACTGTTCCTCGCGTATGTCCGACACCATGCGCAGGCTCGGCAGTGGGTCGCGCCGGCTCCTCCGTCCGCGCTGGGTCGGTATATTACTCGCCATCCTGTGGGGCGTTTACTTCGGCTTTCTTTACCCCTGGTTCATGAACTGGGGTGCAACATCGGCCGAAAGGCAGATGGCTTTGCCCGGCGATCCGCCCACCGGCAGACTCCCCTATGGCCCACACTGGTTCACGAGAGCCATTACCATCCACGCCTCGGCGCCTGCGGTTTGGCAATGGCTGGTCCAGATGGGCCAGGACCGAGCCGGATTCTATAGCAACACGTGGCTGGAGAACCTCACCGGCGCCAGTATTCACAACGCGGACGTGATCCATGCGGAATGGCAGAGGATAAAAATCGGGGACCACGTTCTTCTGGCGCGTCCTGACCTTCTGGGAGGCATCTTTGCCCACATGGCACAAACGCGCATTGTGGCTCTCGAACCTGAGCGGTTGATCGCGGACATCCCGTGCCGGTTCGTACTCGAGTCCGTTGACGAGAAGACCACCCGGCTGTTGCTGCGCGAGCCCCTTCCCTCCAATTTGGCCGTGCGCGTATTTAACTCCGTATGGTGGGATCCCATTCACTTTGTGATGGAGCAACGCATGTTGCGTGGAATCAAGGAGCGTGTGGAAGGAGAGCCGCTCGTCCCACCTGCGATCATGTTGGCAGCACATGTTGGCTGGGTACTCGCCGGAGCCGGTTTGCTTGTGTTGTTCCTCGCCCGGCGGCGCTCGCGACCGTGGGTCATGCTGCCCTTCGCTCCGGCGCTTCTCGTGGTGCATTCGACCGGCGACTGGAACGCGGCACTGGCAGCTTTTCTGGCCATAGGCATCACAGCCTTCGGCGCGCTGACGTTCGGTCGTACCTGGTGGCCATTGTACATGCTGCTGGCCTCGGCTGTTGCTCTTATCCTGCTCCTGGCGCCGGATGCCTACGCAGCGTTTGGCATCACTCTGGGTGTCGTTTGGATGACCGTGCTTTCCGGCTGCGTGTTTGGCGCGCTACGAAGAGGGCAGACGGTTTACGGACGCTGAGCAATAGCATCAAGCGAGGGCCGTAATATGAACTTAAATGTCAGATCCCGGCGTTCCAAGCAGGTGACGGCCTGGATCGTAGTGTGCATCTTCGAGATCGCGCGCGATGCGCCCCGCGAGCTATTTTGGGCCTCCGGGATGAAACAGTCTTCGGGAGAAAGGGCAGGCGCGAGGAAAAGTGGTAATAACCTTGGGAGCTGACAATGGCCGACGAATTCGGGATCTACGCCTGTCCGGTGTGCAAGCGCCTTCTGCGTCACGAGAGCGCTCTGCTCCGGTGTTCCAATTGTTCGCAAGCATACCAAGTCCGCGAGGGTATCCCTGACTTCCTTGGCGAGGAACTATCCCGAAGCGCCGACCCCGAACTCCGGAGAATGCGGTTTATCGATCGGATGGCGTGCATCTACGAGACAAAATTGTGGTATCCGCTTATCCTGAATGTTTACGGCGGAGTTCGCAGCCCATCCCTTTCACAACTGGTCTACACCATCGCACGGAAGGTTCAATCAGCCAGAGGGAGGGTGCTGGATATCGCCTGCGGCCCCGCTACCTTTGGTCGGCGCATCGCGTCGGCGACCCGGGAGGTGTTCGGTATCGATGTCTCCATGGGCATGCTTCGGCAGGGGGCGGCATACACGGCCAAGGAGTGTATTCCGAACGTGCATTTCGCTCGGGCAAGAGTAGAGACTCTCCCATTCCAAGACGGCATTTTCGACGCCACGCTTTGTTGTGGCTCGCTTCATCTCTTTAAGGACACCGTGACTGCTCTGCGTGAGATGGCTCGAGCGATGAAGCGGGGAGCAACTCTCGCGGTGTTCACTTTCACCGCGGGCCGTGCAGGCATTCTCAAGTACCGGCGCGTGCGTGAATGGAGTCGGAGAGAACACGGCCTTCATGTGTTCGAACCTTCCGAGATGAGGCAGTACTTGAGTGATTCTGGATTTGAGGCCTTCCAGCCCGAAGTGTCTGGCTCCGTCTTGACCTTCAGCGCTCGCAAGCTGCCGGCTTGACGGTTTCGGACAGCCGTACACCCAAGAAGGCATCCGGGTGGCGCGGCCCTTCATCGGAAGGCAAAAAAATGCTCGAGCCCGCCCCCCCCCCACTGTCATTCTGAGCGCAGCGAAGAATCTCGCCCTGCCCTGCTGGCTCACCGCTACCCCCTGTTTTCGGTGGTGCGATAAACGAAGACGATGTTGCCGGGTGCGCAGGGCAAGCCGCGGGCGGGGTGCAGGCCGAAGGCGCAGACCAGGTAATCGACCGCCTCGGCGGCGGCGTAGGTGGTGAAGGCCTCGCGACAAGCCAGGCCGGGCAGGTTCGTTCCCCTTGAATTCTGAATCGGCAATTTGGCATTAGGGGCTGCCGCGCCCACCTGCCATTCGCCCGGCTCTCCCCCCAATTTGCGCATGTGTGCCGTGAGCTCCTCAATGATCTCGTTCCGCCCTATTCGCATGTTCCCTCCTCCCGCAGAATCGGCGGTCAACGCTGCCTGAATCCTGACTCCTGAATCCTGGTCTCACCAACTGTTGTACGGGGTGCCTTCGAGGGAAGTCTCCGCCGAGCCGCTGTGGACGTCAACAATCCCCAGCGTCTTTTGGCTGGACGAAAGCGGCGCGTCTTCCTTGGTCTCCTGCCACGTCACGTTCGAGCCGGTAAAGGGGTCGGTGGGCAGCCTCCCCAGATAGCCTTTTTCCACGATCTCGTCGAGGCTCGAGGGGGCGCGGCCAATGTCGCGGGTGAACTCGTTAATAAGGTTGCGCAGGGTGAAAAGGTGCTCGCGCAGCACGGCCTCCCGCGCCCGGATCACTGCCGTTCTGTAGAACGGCGTCGAGATGGCCGCCAAGATCAGAATCACCGTCACTACCATCATCATTTCGAGGAGAGAGAAACCCTCGCGGCGGTGCCTACACTTGTCGCCCTGGCGGCAGGTCACATGATCGATTGAAGGGCTGTCCATAACGAGTCGCCATCAACGGGACGGAGAGGTAGCGCAGAGTCCCTGGGGGTTGGGACTCTGCGCCTTTTCCTTGGATGTCATATGCGAACGGGAACGTTAACAACAATGAAATCATTTAACATCAAAAGCCGCAGAGTTTGAAAAGCGCAAACTCTGCGCTGCCAGCACCGCAAGTCCTCTGGAGCCGCGGCAAGGCGCCGATTCAGTGCAGGACCGGCCCTCGGAGATTGACCCGACAACTATCGCTGTGCACCAGCCAGACAGCTAGTCCTTGGCTATTTCACCACGATGCCTGGAGGCTAATCTCCGCACTCCCGCCGCTGCCAGACCGATGACTAGGCCAGGGACAGCGTACAGGGGGAAAAGGGTACCTGACACCCTTCCTTCCTGACACCCTTCCTTCCCCTGCCCGCACGAGGCATCTGTAGTGTCGATGCGTTCCCCTGCCCGCACGAGGCATCTGTAGTGTCGATGCGGGCGCACACGTCATCTGAGGGATCCGTGTCGAGATCGCCCCACGGGCCGCCGCCCAAACTCGCGCTTCCCATGAACCACCCACGCTGCCAGCCGTAGCCCCAAAGCTGATTGTTCGCGCAGTTCGGGTCGCTCGTGCAAGACCGCAGCCAATCGGCTGCGATTTCACCTTGGGGTATATCCAGTCCTAGCGGGTCGGTGAGGCTCGTGGGGTTATTCAATACGTATGCATAGCGGTTCAGCGACTGGGGATTGGTAACGTCGCCGGCCACGGGGTCAGGGCTGAGCCAGCGGCCGAAGCGGGGAATCAAGTAACGAAAATCCGCCTGGTAGCCGTCAACCGGCGGGTCGTACCATTCCAGCGAGTTGAAAAGCCGGAACATGGTTCCGTTGGTTGTGTCCCCCCACAACGCCCCCCAGGGGTAGAAAGCTACCTCCCCGGCCGAGTTCCCTGCCCAGTCTGTCCATTGCTGGCTTGCGCCTAGGGCGTCGGGATGATCGAAGTAGACCGGCCCCGAGGCCCCGGCCGTATAGTCCGCGAGCAGCCGTCCGCCAAAGGGAACCTCTGCGCTCCACCCCCCCGAGCTCACGCCTCCCAGGAACTGCCCCGACGGGTCTCGCCAATACGTCCCAATGAAGACCGACGGTTCGTTTGCGTACACCCGCTGCCCCAGGGCGTTGAAAGTGATGCTGGCGGTCGAGCCGTTGTCGATCGAGATCAAGCGGCCCTCGGCATCCCACTTGTAGAAGTGCGCGGGCACGCTGCTGTTGTCCTGCATCAGGTCCCCCGCCGCATCGTAAGTCAACGGCGATCCTCCCACCGAGGTCAACTGGTTGTTGCTATTGTACCCCATCGAGGTGCACAGGCCCGTTCCCGAACACGTCATGTTCCCCTAACGGTCGTAAGTATAGGAGAAACGATTTCAGGTACCGTCTCAGCTACATTTCTGGCTTCTTTCCTGGCACCGTTTCGCTCTCATTCCCGAACCCTGACCCTGTGTGGCTCCACAATGATCAACTTACCCGCGTAGTACTGCTGGGCAGGATGAGTCAAAAGGAAGGCGATCAGCTTTACGATCAGGGCGGGAGTGGCCTGAGGGCGGTTCAAGACCTGAAGGGCGACGATACCTTTGAACTGAGCGGGCGGATAAGTGACAATATCCGCGAAGTCGCCATTCAGAGAAAGCAGACACTGAATTCCGAGAGGTCGCGGGCGTAATCCAGGCACGCCGCAATCTGGTCGCGGGTCAAATCGGGGAATTCAGCGATGATCTGGCCGGCGCTCTGGCCTGCGGCCAGGTACCCTAGGACCAGGTTCACCGGGATGCGGGTTCCCTTGACGCGCGGCTTCCCGCGCAGAATCTCGGGGTCGCTTGCGATGTAATTCTTCCATTCCACCGGCACGTCTACCCTCCGGTCCCAAGTGTACAACACAACCACGAGTATTTTCAAAGCAACCCGCAGCACTGGGCGTCTACGTGTTTACGATTTATGGAACCGGAGGGCACACGATGGCCGTCCGGTCCAGGGCGGCGCTCAGAACGATCGGGCTGCACTTCTGCCGCCCGACTTCTCGACCCTGGACTCCTCGACGCCTTGCCTGATCGACATTTCGACCCTCTTCACATTTTTTGCTTGACAAACTCCGGGACTTATGATAGCCTACAAAGATGAGTATTTTACGGACACATTGTCGTAGGCGGAGGCCGGTTAGACACGCGGCGCACGGGATGGCGGGAAAGTCCCGGCACTCGGGGAAAGAGGGACGTGAAAATAAATAAAGAATGATACGAACGAAGCCAGTATGTATTTGAAAACAAAGGAAGTGAGATTGTGTTAAGTGCAAAACGAACTCAAAACGAACCCAATTTTGAGCGTCAAATGCGCAGATTTAACGCAAAAAGCGGCTTTCTGGAAACCTCGCCCAACTGTCTGGTTCGTTTCTCCGCGAAACACCCGGGCAGAGCCGGATTCCTCTCTTCGCTCGGAACGACACAGCCGGGAAAATATAAAAAAAGTGGGAACGAAGCCAAGGAGTACTTGAAAACAAAGGACATCGCTTTTTTGAATGCTGCAAATTATGCGCGTTTTGCGAGCACTTAAGCGCAAATTAGGGCAATAATATATTTGGCTGACCGTAGCTTCATAAAGCTCTCATGCTGGTACTTCTTAGCCTTTCTACGCCTTGCGTTTTTTCTTAGACCGTTTGCGTCGGCTGGGGATTTCGCTCTTAGGAACCTTAACTAGTTTTACCAAAAGCGACTTGAAATTCTCCATGCCGCGTTTCGGGTCTTCAGCTATCACGTCGTCGGCTTTTACTCTCACGCTTCCTACTTCCTCGGTGTTGACGTTTAATTGACCAGTTGCTTTTGCTTCTCCGTTTCTGCCTTGCCGATCAGTTCATCATAGGTCAGCCTCTTGCCGAGAATCTGCGACAAGGCCAACTGAAA
The DNA here is from genome assembly GCA_963722675.1 of uncultured Acidobacteriota bacterium. Classification (GTDB taxonomy): domain Bacteria; phylum Acidobacteriota; class Terriglobia; order UBA7540; family UBA7540; genus CAVROP01. The sequence goes on along the minus strand of CAVROP010000056.1, from coordinate 46,543 downwards.
GCGTCCATAATCTCCTGCTTCATCCTTGCGGGTGTTGTACCGGAATGATTGCTCATCAAGATATCGGAAAAGGTGGAACGGTTCGACGCTGACATATGTGCCCTTGATGCCGCGCTTCAAGAGGCTCCAGAAATTCTCTAGGCCGTTGGTGTGGACCCGTCCTTTGACGTATTCAATCGCATGGTCCACGACTTGGTGATCAAAGTATTGCTCCAAGCCATCATATGAAGCCAGCGCGTCAGTATAAACGGCAGCACCGGGAGTGATCTGGTCATTCACCATCGCGTGAAGAGTCTTCTTTTTGCGGTTGGGAATCACTTCGGTCCTAACCTCACCGCCACGCCGAAGGAACCCGAGCACTGCGGCCTTGTCCTTGCTACCAGTCCCGGTAATCTTTTCTTCGCGCTTGTCCTTGTGCATGTTGCGAGCCTTGCCACCAATGAACGTCTCGTCAACTTCGACTTCACCACTGAGCCTCAAGAATGTTCCAGATTGCATCGCCTTGCGAATCCGATGCAGCATGAACCACGCTGTCTTCTGCGTTACTCCGAGAGCGCGGTGAACCTCATAAGAGCTTATGCCGTTCTTGCAATTCGCAATCATCCACACGGCGGGGAGCCACTTCTCAAGCCCAATCGCGGAGTCCTCGAAGATCGTCCCAACTTTTAGGGAGAACTTTGCGCGTTCGTGTTTGCCGTAGCATTTCCACACGCGAGCGTTCTCAAGGTAGGCTATCTTCTCAGAGTTGCAAGCTGGGCAGCGCACGATACCATTAGGCCAGCGTAGCATGACCATAAACTTGCGGCAGTTCTCGAAATCGCTGAAAAACTTTACCGCTTCCAGCAGCGTTTTGGGAGTATCATTGGTGTTCATCATGGTCAGAATTGTACCTTAAATCACTAGGTCTGTCAAGTACTTTATTTGGTTTAGTATCAAGCATTTAGAGAAAGGTAAAACCATGAGAACTTTGTTGATAGCCATTTTCACTGTTCTTATTCAATTACAGCCACCAGTTCCAAGACCGAGGAAAAGAGAAGGTAATCCACCACAGAACCAAGCCAAGACAACTCAGGAGAAAACCACAAATTATAAACGAGGCACTGAGGAATCTCCGCTTGTGATCAAGGTTCTCCCAACCCCGAAGTCCGACAAGGAAACCGCCGATGAAAAACAACAGAGACAAGACCAGTCGGCGGCCAATTGGTGGATGGTTCGCTTGACCTTTTTGCTGTTCACTGCCGCTCTGCTTCAGGCTATCGTCTATTGGATTCAAGCCAAGAGGCTCAGGGAAACCATAGATAAGATGGACGAAATTTCCAAATCCCAAGGCGACGACATGAAGGCATACATTGCACAGGCTACACGGTCCGCCAATGCTATGGAGAAGGTTACCACAGATATAGGAGTTAGCGCACAAGCCGCTAAAGATGCCGTTGACATTTCCCAAAAATCCCTCGTTCTCAGTCAGCGACCGAAGATAGTATTGCGAGCCTTTTACTTTTCTGAAACCAGGGGTGTTGGTGCCGTCTACTATGTCGCAAATGGCGTAGAAACTGGCTCGCTCTGCGGCGGCCAATTCTACATCGTCAATTGCGGAGGAACCCGTGCTCGTCTTCAGGAAATCTGGTGTAACGTTTTCATTGTCGAGCGGCTGCCAATGAAGCGGCCTTACGAGGGGGAAACTGGCATCGTACAGGAGGTCATTCTCATGCCCGGCCAATCTACAACATTCCTGTTTGGACTCATGCAACCGCTGGAGGCGGAAATCGCTGGCAGGATTGCTAGGGAGGAAACCAGCCTCTATGTTCTTGGAAGGGTTGGCTACATAGATGACCTTGGAATCTACACTGACATTCCCTTTTGTCGCAGGTACGACCGGATGAAAGACCGCTTTGTTCCCGTGGAAGATCGTGATTATGAATCCGGCGAATAAAGCGCACTCCAGCAACACCAAGAATAGGGATAATATGTTCTGGTCAACCAAATATATTATTGCCCAAATTAGAGCCTGAAAGGAGCAAAAACAGCACAATTTGCGAAAACGAAGTCAGGCTTGTGAGCTTTACGGCGGGAGCGGAAGAATGACAAACAGCCAGCTACACGGGTGGTGGGTTGGGCTGGTGATGGTTGCGGCGTAGCGCCCCGACGCGTCGGGGCACCTCCCGTGCCGCGCATATTTGTCACAGAGGGAAGGGCGGGGCTTCAGCCCCGCTGCCGATCTCGCGAAGTATTTAGGGGGCTTTAGCCCCTGAAGCGACGTGGCTTCTGGGCCCAAAGGCCCACCCGACTGTGTGCCCCCGGGCGGCGGGACTAAAGTCCCGCCCTTCCGAGCGTCATCTGAAATTGCGCTCATAGGGCCAATTAGGCGTTACGCTGTTGGTGACTCAATTGCTGAAGCGATTATTTCCGGTAACGGGTAGTGTGCCATTTTCTGCATGCCTCATCCAACTCGAATTATTGGAGGTTTAATATGCTTGATCGTCATAACCGTCGCGACTTCCTGAAAACCTCGGCCTGGGCTGCGTTCGGGAGCGCCGCGGCGCTCAATGCCAAAGGGGGGCTATCGCTTGCTGCGCCTGCCGGCTCGCCAGCCATGCCCCAGACCTTTCACCAGGGCTTTCCGACCGGCAAGCTGGGGAACCTCAATGTGACCCGCCTGTTCCTGGGCTGCAACCAGGTGAGCGGATATTCCCACTCGCGCGACTTGGAATATGTGGCAAACCTGATGCGGGAGTACCAAACCGACGAGCGAGTTATGGACACCTGGCAACTGGCCGAAGAACTCGGCATCAACACCGTGCTTTCCGACCCCTTCGACAAGCCGGTGCGGATCATGAAGCGCTACCGGCAGGAACGGGGCGGGAAGATTCAGTGGATCTCAGAGGTCCATCCCCACGCTAAGTCCTACTACGACATCCGCTTGGCGCACCTTAAGGAGAACATCCCGCAAGTCGTCGACCACGGAGCCAACGCGATGTATATCCAAGGCGGGGTTACTGATTCCTTCGTCGATCGGGGCCTGTTCGATGAGCTTGGCGAAGCTCTCGAGATGATGAAGAAGACCGGCCTGCCCTCCGGCTTGGGCGCCCATTCGATCGAAACCCCGAAGGCTTGTGCGAAAGCGGGCATTATGCCAGATTTCTTCATGAAGACTTATCACAGGGACGACTACTTCTCCGCCACCCCGCGCGAAAAGCGCAAGGAGTTCCTGGTGGACAGTAACAGCCCCGACAATCACGACAACATTTGGGACATAAAGCCCGAAACAACCCGCGAGTTCATGGCCACCTTCCAGAAGCCCTGGGTCGCTTTCAAGGTGATGGCGGCCGGAGCCATTCCCCCGGAAAAGGCCTTCAACTTTGCCTACCGAGGCGGAGCCGACTTTATCTGCGCCGGAATCTTCGACTTCCAACTCAAGGAAGATGTGGCGATCGCCAAGAAGATCCTGGCCGAGAACGTGGACCGAACCCGCCCCTGGATGGCGTAGAACTGTTGACCACCGAGACACAGAGGCACAGAGACGGGCCATAGGCCGTTCTTAGTGCCTCTGTGGTTCTTATGCCTTCGTTATCCCCGGATTCAGGAGGCCACAATCCATGAGATGCTCTCGTGCGCGCTGGCTGCGTGGAATGGCGTATGCGGCGATCCTTGCCGCAACGCTCAGCCCCTTGGCCGCCCAGGACAGTCAACTTGCCCGAACCCCGCCCATGGGCTGGAACGATTGGTATCAGTACGAGTGCAAGGTCAGCGACAGCATCATGCGCGCCAATGCCGACGCGCTGGTGAGCAATGGAATGAAAGCCGCCGGCTACGTGTACGTGAATATCGACGATTGCTGGCAGGGCAAGCGCGATGCAAAGGGGTTCATTCAGCCCAACGAGCGTTTCCCCGAGATGAAGGCTCTCGGCGACTACATTCATAGTCAAGGGCTGAAGTTCGGAATCTACTCGTCACCCGGACCCAAAACCTGTGGAGGCTACGAGGGCAGCGACAAGCACGAGGAGCAGGACGCGCAGACCTACGCCCAGTGGGGTGTGGACTTTGTGAAGTACGATTGGTGCAGCGCGGCGCAGGTTTACAAGCCCGAGGAGATGCAGGGGGCCTATCGGAAAATGCACGACGCGATCAAGCGCACCGGCCGCCCCATGGTCTACAGCCTCTGCCAGTACGGCCTTGAGGCCGTCTGGCGCTGGGGGCCTGAGGTGGGAGGCAATATGTGGCGCACGACCGATGACATTGGCGGGGACTACGACCGGATGTCATTGTTCGGCTTCCAACACAATGGGCTCGACACGTTCGTCAGACCGGGACACTGGAACGATCCGGACATCCTGCAGATCGGGATCGGCAAGCTGAGCAACGACGAAGGGCGCACCCAGATGACCTTGTGGTGCCTTCTCGCTGCCCCTTTGCTCGCCGGCAACGATCTCACCAGGATGACCCCGGAAACGCTCGAAATTCTTACCAATCCGGAGGTCATCGCCGTCGATCAGGACTCACTCGGCGTTGCGGCGCGGCGCGTCTGGCAAGAAGGTCCTTTAGAGGTCTGGATGAGACCGTTGGCGGATGGGAGCAAGGCGGTGGGGCTTTTCAACCGCAGCGGGTCGCCGCTGCCTATTTCCGTCAGGTTCGCAAACATTGGACTCGGCCATTCCGCCGGCGTGCGCGACCTGTGGGCCCGGAAAGACTTGGGCACCATTCAAGATCGATACACTACCGAAGTGCCCAGACACGGCGCGGCGCTGATCAAAGCTAAATAGGGATTTATGAAAGGTGAATAGTGAATTGTGAATGCAAAGGAGGCAAGCATTGCTCCATTCACAATTCACTATTCCTGATTCACCAGGAGCGCTTCCTCACGGGGCGATACTTCGCGAGGTATTCGTCGACATCGCGGTCCGAGATCGTAAGGTGGTGCTGGACGGGGACATCAGCGGTCTCGCCGAGGAGTTCTTTCTGGAGCTTCTGGTAGCACAGCGCCGCGCCATCCTGATAGGGAATGCGCCTTTCCTCAAAGGCGCGATTCGAAATGGTCAGCGTAAACTCCCGGTCCTCGGATTTCATGCCCACGACCCGGTAAGAGTAATCCCTGCCGCGGGGCTTTAATTGGAATCCAGTGTATTGGATGAGTACGCTCACAGTCCTGGATACCTCCTCGCAACCGACCGTGCGAAGCAGCAGGTTCTCAGCTTGCTGGCCTTCGGGCCGCAATGCCCCCTGCTTGTCGGTCAGCTAGATGATTAACTCTATATAATACACGCTTAGGGTCGGTAACACCAGACTTTTCCTCTGTTTCGACGGGGTCAGGCCAACTTTCCGCTATGCCGGCTGCTTTACGGAACGCTGCCAGAGCCACAATATGCCTTGCAGAACAAAGCCTGTCAGAAAGCCCCACATCAGGTTGGTAGTCAGGAGGGAAACCACCCCCACGCATACAGCAATAGCCAGGAGCGGCAGGTTTCGAAGGATATCGCGCACATAAGCTCCGTGCTGGATTCCCACATAGAGCAGCAATACTCCCAAAACGGCGGCAGGAATCAGTTGCAGAAGGCCCAGCGCGGCGCGGCCAAACAAAGCCAGAAATATGCAAACCCCGCCGATAACGTAGCTCGACCTGGGGTTGCGGGCGCCGAACTGGTAATGCGCGGTGACGCCACCCGACCCGTGACAGAATGGCGGTGCCTGAATCATGCTGCCGAGCAGGTTGATGAGGCCGATGCTGAGGCACAATGCGCGCGCCGTGACGCGTCGAGCCTGGCTCCCGTAGAGGATCCGGGCGGTGTTCTCAGTGGCCACGATAGAATTACCGAAGGTGAGCGCGAATTGCGGAACCACCAGCAAGGTTAAAACGCGCCGCATTTCGCCAAAATGCGGGTGGAGAAAGGTGAAAGGCGTCGGCCCCCAGTCCAGCGCCGGAAGCTTGCCCCATTGGCTGGCAAGACCCAGCGCGATCCCGACCGCCAAGAGGACCAAGGCGGCGGGAAGCCGGCGCGACCGTCGAAGCGCGATGAGCAGGATAGCCCCGGCAAGTCCGATCTCCCACGCTGCGAGGTTCCGTCCCGCCCCCAAGATCACCATGGAGCGCGGGCTTGACATCAGTCGCAAGCCTTCGCGTGCCAGCAACAGTCCAAGACCCAATTGAATGCCCCTGACGATAGGCAGTGTGAACAGCTTCGCGAGCCAAGTGGCCAGGTTCGTCACTCCGACGAAAGCCAGCAGCGCTCCCATGAGCAGCCCGGCGCTGGCAATCGCGGAAGGCGGAAGCGCCATGGCCAGCGCAATCGCCGCAACGGCTTTAAAGGGCTGGACGGCCATGGGGATTTGGAAATAGCGGCCCGCCAGAATATAAGTCGCGCCGGCCACCAGAAATGCTGCCGTGGGATCCACGTGATTGAGGGAAATGAGGGCTATGGCGATAGGAAACAGCACTCCGATGTCGCCGAACGCACCGGCCAAGTCCCAGCGCGTCAAGGGCCACCGAAGGCTTCGCGACTCGAGATTAGCGGCAACGGCCACAGCTCAAGGTCTCCTCTGTAGGGGCCGGATGATCATCACTTCCGTAGCTTTGATGAGCGCCGCCGCCGTCTCACCCACCTTGAGTTCAAGGTCGCGGGAAGCGTCACTGGTAATAATGGAGGTCACCGACTGCCCGCCCACGTCCAGCACCACCTTGGTCAGCAGACCAACGGTTTGCAGCTTGATGATGCGGCCCACTAGTTGATTTCGCCCGCTGATCACATGTTCGAGCCCCGCACCCACGCCTGAGACCGGTTTGGCGGGTGCAACTCGAGCGGTCGAAGTGAGAGCTCCGTCGGGCCCTCGTTCGCCCCTTTGAAACAGCAAGCGGTCAATTTCCGAGCGTGGCACGCGATGATGCCCCCCCGGCGTCATCACGGTCTTGATCTTGTGCTTGTAGATCCATTGTTTCAAAGTCGGGTAACTTACTCCCAGCTCTCGCGCCGCTTCCGGCATGTGAAGGAGTTCCATGAATTAACTCTCGTCAAATACGGCTTACAGTGTAATTGTATACGAATCAATACGGTTCGCCAATGAGGCATGCAGTGTATCCCTCTCCCTGGGGAGAGGGTGTCCCGCGACGGCGCTTTCGTCAGCCGCGATACAAGTCAACGTGATGTTGGTCCATGAACTTGGAAGAGATGGCCGGATATTTCCTTAACCCTGCCTGGCTGCTGATCGAGCCACCGGCGAACGGCAGGATCACGTGCGGCGTTTTGGCAGACCCACAACGCGCCTCCAGCGATCATTCCCTCGAGTGGGAGCGGGGATATGTCCATTCGAAGACGTAAGAATCTTTCGGTGATTTGATTGTAATAGTGTTCACATACCAGGTCCTGCCGTTTATTGTTCTCTTAACGGCTGCGGGAATGTTCATCGGCGGCTCTGACCGGTCTTTCGCTCTGGCAACCAGCGATCGATCCGCCGGGTTTTTGGCAAAAGCCACTTTCATGGTTAGAGTCTCCGGCAGCTTCTCGAAATAGTCGGTGCTGAAGGCCCAATAATCATGATCGAGAGGCACGGAGTTGGGCTCCTTCCACTCCATGCGAATTTGGACCGATTTGCCGGGATTAATCACTTGTCCGCCGAAACTGATCCGATATACAAATACGCGGTGATTTCCCAAGACCCTCTCAAGGCTCTCGTGGGCCCGCACCCACTTGCCGTTCAGTTTGACCCAAGCCTTGAACTCTAAATCGCTCTCCTCTGTAGGAGTGTCCGTAGCGAAGTACCTCATAACGTCGGCCTGCGGTTGTCTGGAAACACTGACGAGGTCCTCCCGAACCTCTAGTTCCGCGTTGGGGCGGTCAACCATCAGAGTGCGCTCAACCAGTCTTGCTTTGAAGGCTTTATCTTTGTACTTTTCCCCTACTAGCTTGTTGACCCGCTCCAAACTCTCAAATTCTTTCGGTTGATGACCTTGCCGGTGGTACCCGGCGGATGGCCCGTGGGCAGATGCCCGCCCCGTCCGCAACAAGCGGACGGGCATCGGCTGCGTGCCGCCGTCGTCCCGATCGAGTCCTGGCCATGTCTGGTCCTTATCGATCTCCCATCCGCCGCCCTCCTTCTTGTCGGCAGCGCGAGGCCAGATGCGCAATTTCGCGGTATCCCCTCTGATGGTCAGTTTGCAGAGGGAGTAGCCCTGCAGACGGCGCTCTTTCTTTCTTCCCCAGGGTTCTTTGCTAAAGAGTGAACAGCCTTGCAGACGGCGGCGGGCGTCTGCGCCGCCCTCGGCGTAGCTTCTGAACTTAGACTCGTGCATATGACCAAACAGGTGCAAAGCGAAGCGATGCGCAGGGCTATGAATTTCCACGTCTAACTGGCCCTTCGCTTTCTTAGTGAGCCAATCCGGCGGCTGGTGGGTCAACAGCAGGCACACGTCGTGGTCCGCCGCCCATTCCGGACCGTTGCCGCCGCAGGCTGCATGGAACTGGCGCAAATCCACCGCCAATTTACCTTTCAAGTTTCCCGGGATGAGTTGAAGGAACGTAGTGTTCAGTCCCAGGATCCCCAGTTTGACGTCATCCTTCTCCCAGGTAGCTGCAAAGTCTCCTGCCAACTCACCTGTCGATATTTCCTTGGGCTTCATGCCCGCCGGCAGGCCCTGCCACCACTTGGCGTAATTGGCGAAGGCCTTGTTAACAAGAGCCCTTTGAGCACTTTTGGGGTTTTCCCAGAAGCTGGACTGAATCTTGGGCGATTCCCACAGGTCCGTTAAGGTGAGCAAGGTGTCCGATTCGCTTGGCCGCGTCAAATCGTGGTTTCCGGGGACCGTAAGGAGTTTCGGTTTGCAGCCTAGTTCGCTGAACTTCTTCCAGAACTTGTCCAGGAGTAAGCTGACCTGGCCGAATTCCTTAGAACTGCCGCGCTGGGTGAGATCGCCTGTGAATAGCACAAAGTCCAGGGCACCGAAGTTATCACGAAGGAACTTAAGGTCCTGGAAGAACTGCTCCTCGACATTCGGCCAGAGGTCGTCCTGACCGGGCATTCCCAAATGGAGATCCGTCAGGTGAAGCCAGTTGATGGTAGTCATTGAAACCTCGACTCAGACAATATGCCTGCGAATATACAACAGCAGCGCCCCCAGCGCAATGCCGTCAGGGATGCCTTTGGTGAAAGTCTGGAACTCGGCGGGGATTTGTTGTATAAAAGCGGTGGGTGGCTTAATCTCGCGTGGGACTGAGAATCTGAGAAGCAGGGCCAGCTCCTGGGCTGCAAGAAGGAGGCTGGCGGACCGCAAGGCGGGCGCCTCAACGGGGACACCATGCAGCTTCGAAGGGATCCCATTACTCAAAGTTGGGTGAATCTGGAGGATGAGGGTGAGGACCACGTCCGCCACGAAGACGCTCCATGCCCGCTTTGTCCCGGGCAGGTGAGTGAGTCCGCGCAAATCCTGTATGAATACCCTGGCGGAGGATCAAACTGGCAAGTCCGGGTGACACCTCATCTCCATCCCATCTACCGCATCGAGGGGGACCCGCAGCGCCGCGCGGAGGGCATCTACGACAAGATGCGCAGCCTGGGGGCGCATGAAATTGTCGTGGAGAATCCCGACCACGATGTACAGCTCTCACGCCTGTCCGACGAAAATGTGGCCCAAGTTCTGCGCGCTTATCTCGCCAGGATGAACGATTTGAAGAGGGATCGGCGCTTCCGGTACGTAACCGTGTTCCGCAACCATGGCGCGACGGCGGGCGGGGAATTTGACCACCCGCACTCCGAGGTTACCGCGACGCCCTTCATTCCGCGACGCGTGGGCTACGAACTCCGTTCCTCCTCGCGCTATTTCGCGATAAAGGAACGGTGCCTGATTTGCGATATTGCGGAGCAGGAAATCTCGCAAAACATACGGATGGTTGAGCAGCTCGGCCGTTTCGTTGCGTTCTGCCCCTTTGCCGCCCGCGTGCCCTATGAGACCTGGTTGCTTTCCCCCCGGCATCACTGCGCATTTGAGGAGGATCTGACCGCCTGGGACGACCAGCTTCAATTCGCGCGCTTGCTGAAATCGGTTCTGAAGCGGCTGGAAGCAGTCAGCCCCACCTACCACCTGGTGCTGCACAGCTCTCCGAATGTTAACGCGAAGTTTGAGAGGAGCGACATCTGGCGGACTTTGGCAGATGACTACCATTGGCATGTGGAAATCCTTCCGGTTATACCCTCCAAAGCGAAGTCATACGCCCTTAAAGAGGTCTACTACAATTCTTTGCTTCCGGAAGCGGCGGCAGAGACTCTGAGGAATGTCTAGGGCAACAAAAACTGCGACGAGCTGTTACCTTTGGCCGGAAAACGCATTTAGATTGTTGAGCGAACAAGGTGGAGCGAGGACAACGAAGCCCCGCTCCTCCGGAGCAAAGCGGCATTTCGTGAGAGGTGACCCATGGTGGGAGGGAAATTACGTTTAACCACGCCGGAGGGTGAAGGAATGCAATTCGTCGCAGAGTCAAGCTCAGGTCACGCAACCGTCGTGGATGACGCGAAAGGCCACACGGGGGCCAGACCGCTCGAATTGGCGCTTTTGGCGCTCGGGGCCTGCACGGGCTTTGATGTGATCAGCATTCTTCGCAAAAAACGCCAGACGGTCACCGGCTACGAAATCGAGTTGCTTGCGGAGCAGAACCCGGCGCCTCCCTCTTACTTCACTCGGGTTGAAATCAAGCATCGGCTTCGAGGGCAAATCGCTCCGGAAGCCGTTCAAAGAGCTATCCATCTCTCGGAGACGAAGTACTGCGCCGTCGGAGCGATGATTTCGAAGACGGCAAAGATCGAGGCTACTTTTGAGATTCTTCCGTCAACGCCCGCAGCCTGACGCAGGGTCGATGGCAGCAGTTGGTCGTGGAAGCGGCAAAACCAGTCGCCAAGAGATCCCCTGTGTTGAGGCTATGCAAGCGAAGAGGACAAGTGAAAATTCGTTTGGGTCGCGGCTGCCAGGCCGTCTCGCACCAATGCCGCCCGGCGCAAAGGCCTGAAAAACATCCCCTAAATGGGTTACAATGGATTTCGCTTCCCGTGACCACACTGCTTCGGGCAGAGTCGGCGACGGAGCACTAAGGGCTTAAGCGCACTATTAAAAGGAGCGAGGCGGAATGGAAAAGGAAACTATAAGCATAGTTGACAACCGAACTGGAAAGTCCTGTGAACTGCCACTTTTCAAGGGTGCCCTGCGGGCCATGGACCTGCGCCAGTTCAAGACTCAAGTCGATGACTTCGGAATGATGACCTACGATCCTGCATTCATGAATACTGCGTCCTGTCAAAGCGCCGTGACCTTCATCGACGGCGATAAGGGTATTCTCCGTTATCGCGGTTATCCGATCGAACAGCTTGCCGAACACTGCACGTTTCTGGAAGTTACCTATCTTATCCTGTTTGGTGAACTTCCTACGGCCGCTCAATTAGCCGAGTGGACGAACAAGATCACTCACCATACCATGCTGATCGAGACCACCAAGAAATTCCTTGAGGGCTTCCGGTATGACGCCCACCCCATGGGGATGTTCGTCAGTTCCGTCGCGGCGCTTTCCACAATTTATCCGGAGGCCCGCAATGTGCGCGATCCAGAGGTTCGGGCCTTGCAGACTCAGCGGCTGATCGGGAAGGTGCCGACCATTGCCGCCTACACTTACCGTCACAGCCTCGGCTATCCCTACATCTATCCGGACAATGACCTCAGCTATACCGAAAATTTCATGAACATGCTATGGAAGATGGTCGAGCCGAAGTATCACGCCAATCCAGTCTTGTCGAAGGCTCTGGATGTCCTGTTTATTCTGCATGCCGATCACGAACAGAATTGCAGCACCAATGTGATGCGCGCCGTCGGCAGTGCGGAGGCGGATCCGTATGTTTGCACGGCTGCCGCTGCGGCCGCCCTTTCCGGACCTCTGCATGGCGGCGCCAATGAAGAGGTGCTGAGGATGCTGGATGAGATTGGGTCCAAGGACAATGTCCCCGGCTATATTGAGCGGGTTAAATCCGGACGCATAAAGCTGATGGGATTCGGCCATCGTATTTACAAGAATTACGATCCGCGCGCCAAGATTATCAAATGGGCTGCCGATCAGGTCTTCGAGGTTACGGGGCGGAACCCCAAACTTGAAATCGCGCTCGAACTCGAGCGCATCGCCTTGCAGGACGACTACTTTGTAAAACGCAAGCTCTATCCCAATGTGGACTTCTACTCTGGCATCATCTACCAGGCGTTGGGCTTCCAACCCGATATGTTCACGGTTCTCTTTGCCATCCCGCGCACGGTCGGTTGGCTCGCCCAATGGGAAGAGATGCTGCGCGACCCGGAGCAGAAGATCGCGCGCCCGCGCCAGATTTACACTGGCCACGAATGCCGGGATTGGGTGCCCGTCGAAAAACGTACCGAGCCATCCACTGTCGCCGCGTGAGCGCAGGGTGGAAAGGCGGCGCGGGTGTATCGGCCGCGGTCGCGGGAGCGTCCCGCTAACGCGGGCGCCGCACAATGAGTGAGACTATGCAAAGCCTCTTGATTTACGTTCTCTTTCTGGTGGTCTGGTTTCTGGTCCTGCCACGAATCCCCGGCATCTCCCGGTTTACCTGAGCGGGTCGCAGGAGAACCCCGGAGGGGAAACCAAGCCACACCATCTGTGAGATCAAACCAAAGGAGTGAGCACGGTCTGCCATGCCGATCTTCGAGTATTCCTGTCCCAACTGCGGACATGTTTTTGAGAAACTTGTATTGACGCGCCATCCAGAAGCGCCGGAGTGCCCGCATTGCGGGTGGAAACGGGTGGAGCAGAAGTTCTCGACTTTCGCCACGACCGGCTCCGCAAGCAGAGTAGCCTCGGGAGCTTGTGCCCCGGGGGGCGGCGGTTGACGCTTGCATTAGGGAAGCAGGCTGCTTCCCGGGTTGCGAACCCCGCCGAAGGACCTCTTAGGCCAGCGCTACGGGAGTTTCGCGGCCGCAGTCCAAGTACAGGCCCCTCGCCCTCGCACGCGAGTTTCCAACGGCGGTCCCCAGTAGCCGACTTTTTGTCACCTGCGCAGTCTGGCCCTCTGGCTCGGAAGCCTTGACTTCGTTTCCGCAAATTGTGCTGCATTGGCTCGTTTCAGGCCCTGATTTGTGCAAATTTGCGCGCAAAACGCGCATAATTTGCAGCACTCAAAAAAGTGATGTGCTTTGTTTTCAAGTACTTCTTAGCTTCGTTCCCACTATTTTTCATTTTTTGTGGTTCCCTGCATTCCCCCATCGCCGGGACCCTTCCGCTTTCCCTTGCGCCTCGGCGCGCCCTGGCGCCCGCCTGCGACAATGTGTCCACAACAAGACCACCATGATAGGCTATCACAGATTCACGGGGTTGTCAAGCGGAAAATGCAAAAAGTGACATGTACCAGACTCACCGGCAACGATCTGGGTGGGACTTCCTCCCAGTGGCGGTCCGGCGTCGAATCCGGTCCCAGCCAATGCACCTGTTTTGTCAAAGCGTACCGGATGAGGTATGCTATTCGACTTTCGTCACCAATTCTCCCTAAGGCGGAGCGATGAGCGAACCTTTCGAGCAAACATCCAATTCGGCACCGGCTGGCGCGCCCCAGCCGCAATTGCAGCGGCGGCTTGGCATCCTGAACGCCACCTCCATCAACATGTCGAACATGATCGGCATTGGGCCGTTCATCACGGTGCCGCCCATTCTCGCGACGATGGGCGGGCCGCAGGCGCTGCTCGCCTGGTTCGTGGGGGCGTTGCTGGCTATTTGCGACGGGTTGGTTGTTTCCGAATTGGGCGCCGCCTTGCCCGGCTCGGGGGGACCGTATGTGTTCCTGCGCGACAGCTTCGGCCGGGAGCGCTGGGGCAAGCTGATGGCCTGGATGTTCATATGGCAGTTTCTGTTTTCCGGCACGCTGGAAATCGCCTCGGGGAGCATCGGCATGGTGCAATACCTGAGTTTCCTCTGGAAGGACCTGGCGCTGCACCCCTGGCGCATCAAGTTCCTGGCGGCCGCGATTTCGGCTTTGGTAATGCTTTCCTTGTACCGGAAGATTCAGGACATCGCGCGGCTGATGATGATTCTCTGGATCACCACCCTGGTGACCACCGGGTGGGTGATTGTGTCGGGCCTGGCGCGCATGAACCCGCATCTGGCCTTCGATTTCCCTCCGCACGCGTTTGCGATGAATTGGGCATTTCTGCTGGGGCTGGGCAATGGCACGGTGCTGGTGATTTACAACTACCTCGGATACAACCAGGTCTGCTACCTGGGTGGGGAAGTAAAACGACCGGAGCGAACCATTCCTTACGCCGTTATTCTCTCCATCCTGGGCGTAACCGTCATCGACTTCCTTCTCTCCTTCAGTTTCGTTTCGGTAGTTCCGTGGCGGGAGATGGTGAAGGAAGGATCGCTGGCTTACAACGCCGTGGCTTCGGTCTTCATGGGTAAAATCTACGGCCCATGGGCGGCCTATGGAATTTCGGCCATGGTCCTTTTCACGGCCTTTGCCTCCGTCTTTGCGCTGATGCTGGGCTATTCTCGAGTGCCCTACGCCGCCGCGCAGGATGGCGCCTTCTTCCGCTACTTCGGAGTGCTGCACCGCAAAGGCGAGTTTCCCCATCGCTCGCTCGTCCTGGTGGGATCGCTTTGCATCATCGCCAGCTTCTTCGGCTTGGTGCAGATCATCACGGCTTTGATCCTGGCTCGAGTCCTGGTGGTTTTCATGGGCCAAATCATCGGCTTGTTTATCATGCGCAGGTACCGGCATGAAATAAACCTGCCCTTCAAGATGTGGCTTTATCCTCTGCCCGCGATCCTGGCGTTAATCGGTTGGTTATATGTGTTCGTCAGCCCCTTAGGCCAGCCAGGGGGATTGAGCTTCATGCTCTACGCCTTCGGGACGATCATCCTGGGCTTGATCGCCTTCCTCGTCTTATCCGCCAGAAAACGCGAATGGCCGTTTGCCGCGCGGTCGTAGCGTGGGCGTCTCGTTCGCTGTGGCGGGGCGTCCCAGCTCTTACACGCGGGCGAGCCTGTCCTGAGGCGCGTAGCGAGGAATGCCCGCGCGGCACTTCGGGTAAGTGTCCCCAGTGGCGGCCTAGCGCTGGCCCTAGGGCAGAATCTGCCGACCCTTCGCTTCGCTCGGGCAGGCTCTAAAGGTCGGGCTACCAGCTACGGTAGACAGACCTGCAGTCTGAGACGCCTGCCCCACATGTGCATTCTTTTGGTATAATAGGGCCATAGTGTGGAAGGGCTGTTTTTCTCGGCGTACATGTACGCGGGAACGCGTAAACAGGGGGAGGTATTCCTCTGACTTATGGGGGCATTCTCAGGAATTTTATGGCAACCACGCATGTTGAGTTGAAGGAAAGCGAAGTATCGGCGGAGCCGAAGAGGATCATCAATGACCTCAGCATTCAAGTCGCAACCGTCAACGGATCCGGCAGCCAAACGGCGAATACGGTTCTGCTTAGGGCTATTTTCCAAATGGGGATTCCCGTCTCCGGCAAAAACCTCTTTCCGTCGAATATTGCAGGACTGCCCACTTGGTTCACGATTCGTGCTTCCAAAGATGGCTACATTGCCCGCCGCCAGGACAGTGAGTATCTGGTGGCGATGAACCCCGAGAGCGCCGATGAAGACGTACTGACGTTGAAGCCGGGGGCCGTATGCGTTTACGATGAGCGCCTGAACCTGAAGCGGCTTCGTGAGGATGTGATCTTTTACCCGGTGCCGTTTGACCAGCTTGTGGCGCCTGTGTGCCCTGACGCCCGGCTGCGCAAATTAGTACGAAACATGATTTACGACGGCGTGCTGGCCCGGCTGCTGGGCATTGACATGGAAGAGATCCAGGTGGGCCTGCGCAAACAGTTCCGGAAGAAGGCCAAGGCGGTAGACCTGAATTTCAATGCCGCCATGGCCGGCTACGACTATGCCGGCAAGAATTTTCAGAAGAAAGACCCTTACTACCTCGAGCGCATGGACGAGACGCGCGGGAAGATCATCATCGACGGCAACTCGGCTTGCGCGCTGGGGGCGATGTTTGCCGGGGTCACCGTGGTGACCTGGTACCCCATCACCCCATCCTCTTCGGTCTGTGAAACGTTGATCGAGTACATGAAGCGCTACCGGATCGACAAAGAAACCGGGAAGGCCACGTTCGCCATCGTGCAGGCTGAGGACGAACTGGCCGCCGTGGGCATGGTGATGGGCGCGGGCTGGGCGGGAGCGCGGGCCATGACCGCCACTTCCGGTCCCGGTATTTCGCTCATGTCGGAGTTCACCGGCTTTGGCTACTATGCAGAAATTCCCGCGGTCATCTTCGACATCCAACGCGTCGGACCTTCGACCGGGTTGCCGACCCGGACGGCGCAGGGCGACGTGCTGAAGAATGCCGTCCTCTCCCACGGCGATACCAAGCACATTATGCTGATTCCGTGCTCGGTCGAGGAGTGCTTCACACTGGCGATCGAGGCCTTCGACCTGGCGGAAGAATTCCAGACTCCCGTGTTCGTGATGAGCGACCTCGATCTGGGGATGAACAACTGGATGGCCGATCCCTTCCCTTACCCGGAAAAGCCCATGGCGCGAGGTAAGGTGCTGAACGCTGAAGACGTCCGGCGCCTGGGCGGATTTAGCCGCTACAAGGATGTGGATGGCGACGGGATCGGGTACCGCACCTTGCCCGGCACGCCCGAACCTCTGGCCGGTTACTTTGCCCGGGGCAGCGGCCACAACGAGAAGGCGATCTACAGCGAACGCCCCAACGATTACGTCAATAACATGGACCGCTTGACGCGGAAGTTTGAGACGGCCCGCGCCAAGGTCCCCAAGCCCGTGATCCGGGAAAACGGCAAGGGCGAAGTGGGCATCATCGCTTACGGCACAAGCCACTGGGCGGTGGTCGAGGCCCTCGACCAACTCAAAAAAGAGCAGGGCATGGAAGCCGGGTATTGCCGTTTGCGGGCTTACCCCTTCTCGGCGGAAGTGTATGACTTCATCCGCAGCCACGCTCGGATTTATGTCGTTGACCAGAACCGCGACGCGCAAATGCTGAGCCTCTTCCGGCTCGATCTGGAACCCGAGGAGATCAAGAAACTGCGCAGCGTGCGGCATTACGATGGCTTGCCCATCGACGCGCGCAGCATCACGAACGAGATTGTTTCCCAGGAAGGACAGAACTGAAATGGCCACTGCTACAATTCCGCCGGCGTCGCCGGCTAAAGTCAACCGCCTCGGCCTCGAGGTCGCGGACTACAAAGGCAACAAGAGCACTCTCTGCGCCGGATGCGGGCATAACGCCATCTCCGAGCGCATCATCGAGGCTTGCTACGAAATGGGTATCGAGCCGCATCGGGTGGCCAAGCTTTCGGGCATCGGCTGCTCCTCGAAGAGCCCCGCCTATTTTCTGCGCACGGCGTATGGCGTGAATTCACTCCACGGACGCATGCCCTCCATCGCCACGGGCGCCATGCTGGCCAACCGGGACTTGATTGCCCTCGGGGTGAGCGGCGACGGCGACACCGCCTCGATCGGAGTCGGCCAGTTCGTGCACCTCATGCGCCGGAACATGCCCCTGATTTACATCATCGAGGATAACGGAGTTTACGGGTTGACCAAGGGCCAGTTCTCCGCCACGGCCGATATCGGCTCGAAGCTCAAGACGGGTGTGTTGAACGACCTGCCGCCTATCGACACTTGCGCGCTGGCGATCCAGCTCGGCGCCACCTATGTGGCACGTTCCTTCTCGGGCGACAAGAAGCAATTGTCGGCTTTGCTGAAAGGCGCGTTGGCCCATCGCGGGACTTCCATGTTGGACGTGATTTCTCCCTGCGTGACCTTCAACGACCATGAGGGATCAACCAAGAGTTATAGCTATGTGAAGGACCACGACGAGCCTCTGGCCGACGTGAGCTTTGTGCCTTACTTCGAAGAAATTTCGGTGGATTACGATGCGGGCTCAACCATGGACATCACCATGCACGACGGCTCGCACATCCTGCTGCGCAAAATCGAGGAATCTTACGACCCTACGAATAAGATCGAGGCGCTCCGCCTGCTCACGGAATCTCATGACAAGGGGGAGGTCATCACCGGCCTCTTCTATGTGAATACCAAGCAGGAGAATTTCCTCAGCTTGCTGAATGTGGTGGACGAACCCTTGGCGACTTTGCCGGAATCAAAAGTGCGCCCGCCCAAAGAAGTCCTCGACGAGGTCATGCAGGGGCTGATGTGATCAAGTCCCTTCGTAGGCCCGCTTGAGAGCCTCAATATCGAACTTCTTCATTTTGAGAAAAGCCGCGGTCAGACGGGCCAATTTCTTCTCGTCTTTCCCTTTGAACATCTCATCCATAGCCGTAGGCACAATCTGCCACGAGAGCCCGTATTTATCTTTCAGCCAGCCGCACTGCTCCGCCGCGGGGTCGGCGGAGAGTTTTCCCCAGTAATGGTCGATCTCTTCCTGAGTCTCGCAGTGCACCATGAAGGATATTGCCTCGTTAAGCGTGAAGGCGTGTGCGTAGGCGCTGTCCATGGCGGCAAACTTCTGGCCTTCCAGTGTGAACGAGGCGTGCTTGACCGTTCCAGGCTTGTCGGGCAGTTCGCCTTCGACGTAGCGAAAAATGCCGTCGATTTTTGAATTGTTGAATATCGTTGTATAGGACTCCATCGCCTCTTCGGCTTTTCCGCACTGCTTGCCGACGAACATGAGCGTGGGTGTAATACTCTGCTCTATTGCGCGGTCGCCGACGAACATCACCTGCCACGATAAACCGTATTTATCCTCCATCCATCCGTACTTTTCGCTGAACGGATATTCGCCGAGCTCCATCAGCGGCTTACCGCCTTCCGCCAGCTTTGCCCACAAGGCCTCGACCTCATCTTTCGTTTCGCAGGCTACCAGAAACGAAACCGCCGGGGTGAACTTGAAAAACGGGCCGGCGACGAGAAGCGTCGATTGCATGTCTCGAAGCCGCACGGCAGCGATCTCAACGGTTCCCGAGGGCGTATTTTTGAGCGTTCTGATGTTTTTGACTTCCGAATCCTTGAAGATCGAGGTGTAGAACTTGCATATCTCCTGGGCGTCCTTCTCGAACCACAGGCACGGAGTAATTTTCTGTGACACGGCGATGCTCCTTGGGATCCTATCTGGGCCCTTTGGTGAAACCCAGCTCTTTCCAGAACTTTTCCCAGCGCCAGATTGAGGCTTCGTAAGCAGGCAGGGGGTAGCCGAGTTGGTGAGCAAGGGCGATCACCTGGCCCCGGTGATGCGCTTCGTGGGCGAACATGTAAGCGAACATCGTCGCGCCGGCGGGCCAATCGCGCGTCCAACTCCCGCGTGAGAACCTGGTCACCCGCCGACCCGGCTTTTCGGAAAGCGCTTCCTTGAGCATCTGAAGGCAGCTCGCGGCACTCTGGCGATGGGCTGTAGCGGTTTGTTTTAGAGTCGA
Source organism: uncultured Acidobacteriota bacterium (assembly GCA_963722675.1). Taxonomy (GTDB): domain Bacteria; phylum Acidobacteriota; class Terriglobia; order UBA7540; family UBA7540; genus CAVROP01. The sequence continues at coordinate 27,123 of CAVROP010000056.1, read as the reverse complement.
ACGAAAGGGATCCAGGGCGACAGGGCATTTGAGGTGAGGCGCTGAATGCTTTAACCAAACCAAACGGCTGTTGTGCAGATGGGCAAAGATGGCGGCGATGGTGCGGCCTCCGCGCTGCTTCAGCCCAGGCAGTTTGGCTCGCCAGGCGCGCGGCTCAAGGTGCTCGAGCAGAACTTGATTCATGCGGTCGTTGGCCGCATAGATTTCCAGCAGGACCTCGCGAAGGTCTGATTCGCCTGGCGGCCTGTGTGGCATAAATGCACCCAGTAGGGGCGGCCCTTGTGGCCGCCCTGGGCAACCACAAGGGTTGCCCCGACGTTTCCTAAGCGCCTTCTTTCTCTACCGGAAATCCAGCGCCAACCCAGCCGCGCCAGCCGCCATCCACCGAGACAACATTCCGGTAGCCCATCTTCTGTAAATTGTCGGCGACCAGCGCGGAGCGGAATCCGCCGCCGCAATAAAGCAGAATCTCCGCCTCCCGGCTCGGAAACTTTTCTTCGATGTCGCGCTCGATGATTCCCTTGGAGAGGTGCACCGCTCCGGGGATGTGCCCGGCAGTCCATTCGTGATCCTCGCGGACGTCAACGAGATGGAATTGTTCCTTCGCCTCCAACCGTCGCCTCAACTCCGGGATGGTCGTCTGGCGGACGCGTTTTTTCGCGTCGTCGACAAGCGCCAAAAATGCGGGGGAATGCTGCTTTGGCCACAGATACTTAGTCCGCCCAATCTGCGATGAAGATATTGACCTCGTGCGGCTGCTTGGCGTTTCGGTTGGACGCGAAAACCAACCGCTTGCCGTCCGGAGAAAACTGAGGGAAGGCATTGAAGCCGCCAGTGAAGGTAATCGGTTCGAGCTTCGAACCGTCGCGATTGACCGCATAAAGCTCAAACGCGCTGGTACCAGGGTTCGCGTAATTTGAAGCGAAGATGATTCGGTGGCCGCCGGGGAAAAAGTAAGGCGCAAAGCTGGCACCCCCGAGGTTGGTAATCTGCCGCTGATCGGAGCCGTCGGCGCGCATCACATAAAGGTCCATTTGCATCGGCTCGACAAGGTCCTGGGCAAGGAGGGCTTTGTAACGGGCCACTTCCTCGCCGGCCTTGGGATGGTGGGCGCGATAAACGATCCATTGCCCGTCGGGCGAAAAGAAAGGCCCGCCGTCATAACCGAGTTCGTGAGTCAGACGCTTCACGCCACTTCCATCGGGATCCATGGTGTAGATTTCCAAGTCGCCGTCCCGCGAGGATGTGAAGACGATCTTCTTCCCATCGGCCGAGAGCGTGGCTTCGGCGTTGTAGCCCGGCGCCGGTGCGAGCTGTTTTAGAATCCTGCCGCTGTCCGTAGCGTAGAAAATTCTGAAGGTCGAATAGACTCCCCAAACGTAGCCTTTGGAATAGTCGGGCCTGGGCGGGCATTCAGGGCTCGAGAGGTGAGTCGAGGAGTAGAGGATATGCTTGCCGTCCGGATAAAAGTAGCTGCAGGTCGTCCTGCCCTGGCCGGTGGAAACAAGGTGCTGGTCAGAGCCGTCGGCGTTCATGATGAAGATCTGATCGCATTTGTACGGCTCTCGTGTGCTCTGAAATGTCAGGCGCCTGCCGTCATAGCTGAAGTACGCCTCGGCGTTCTGCCCGCCAAAAGTGAGTTGTTTGACGTGGCGAAGGTGCGTCTCGCGTGGATCGCGCAACGGATCGTCGGGAGTGCCCTTGACCACAGGGCCGACGCCGGAAAGCCCGGATTTCTGCTGGCCTCCAAGCTCCATGCCGAACGCGACAATCAAGAGCAAGCCCGCCAGGACGACCCGGTGTGCTCGCCTCGGAACGACAACCCTCTCCTCTGAGGGGCCCGATTCGGATCGGACCATCGGACCCCGGAAATCGGGGAAGATGTCGCGCGCCAGTGCTTTCCTCAGCCGAAGCGCCACGGGTGAGGGGTCTTTGGGAGATTTGTTCATGCAGGTTTATCCTGCGGCGTCGCTCATTTCTTCGCGCAGCCGAAGGCGAACTGGAACGCGCCGATTCCCCCGCCGGGAGTGACATCCGCCCGCTCGTCTTGCTTTGGACATCTCTTACGTTTAAGCGTCACAAAATTACGGCCGGGGATGACGGCGAGCGCCACCGTACCATCCGGGCCGGTTTCACCCTTCACGTTTTCCACAAGGTCCCCATTGGCATACGTCACATCGATGCCGACCCGGTCCAGTGGCGCCCCGGCGTTATCGGTAACACGAAAGAGCACCGGCTTGTGAAGCATTTTCTTGGGTTCGTAGATCTCCTCCGGAATGATCACCAGATGCTGATCTACCGAAGGCGCGGAGGACGTCAGCTCCACGTGCCGGAATACCCCGGTATCTTGCGTGTCGCCGTGGCGCCGCGTCGTAACCCAGTAAAAGCCGGGGGGGAGGCCGGAGAACGAATACTTGCCATCGGGGTCGCTCGCCGTCTGGTCCACGAGGCGCTGGGTCTTGTCGGAAAGTGAAACGATGGCTTCGCCGATCGGCACCGAATCCGGGGTGTCCACTGTCCCGGATACCTCGCACCGCGAATCGGGGGTGGGAGGCTGAAGCTGAACCTCGATCGTGTTACTCGGGACCTCGCCCTGCCAGAGGGCGGCCTTCAGGTCGCGTTGGATTTCGTCCGCATTAGAATACTGGGCCTTGTAAACGACACTCAGCCGATAGGCTCCCCAGAGCGGTCTCTGCACCTCGGAAAGCGCCGGCGTAAGGCGAATCGTATGCTTTTCTTCGTAGTCGTCGCCCGGCGCCAAGCCGACCAGCGCCGGTTTAGGAAGGCCAATGCTGTCGAAAACCTCGGCTTGCGCCGGAGTCGAAATGGTTACCCCGCCCGCGTTGACCGGTTCAAGCTGCACGGCGAGTATCGACCCGCCCGTGGACTGTGGCCCGGTGTCCTCTTCCGACATGCGCATTGGCGGAGGAAGCTTGGCCCGCGCATGCCGGTAAAGCCAGAGCGTTTCGCTGCCAATATTGTGGAGGTGGAGGCTGATACGCGCCGGGAAGGGCGCCGGAATAGATTGCTCCTCGACCGCGACCACGAGCTTGAGAGGCGCATCAACCGCCGCCGCGTAACTCGACACCGCGAGTGGCGCCAGCAAGAGCACTACGGCCAGATAAGTTCGAAAGTTCCGGAATCTCCCCATTCTCATCGCGCGTGCATTTCTATCTTGCCCTGACGTGCCGTCTACCTTCCATCATACCACGGGCGGCACAAGCACTCCTGCCTGTGCCGCCGCCCAAGGGAGAGCTATTTTCTAACCTCCAAGGTTACCTCACGTGTAACTTTCTCGCCGTTTCGCAGAACGGTCACTGACACCTTGTCGCCCGGCTTGTGGGCCCGCAAGGCATAAGTAAAATCGTAGAGGTTGTCGATGCCCTTCCCGCCGAAATCGATCAAGGTGTCGCCAGCCTTGAAGCCGGCTTTGGCGGCAGGGCTCCCGTCACGCACATCGGCGAACTTCACGCCGCCATGTTCAGCCGCGCCGAAATCGGGGATGGAACCGAAGTAAGGGCCGTAGCCGCCGCCACCCATGGCAGAGGGAGTGGGCTCCGCCACGCGAACGAATTGCGGTTTTTCCGTCAACTGGTCGAGTCCGTTGACCACTTGCGCCACCAACTGTACAACCTTCGCTCCGTCCTCGGCATTTATCTTGTCCCAGGTGTCGGAGGGCTTGTGATAGTCGGAGTGGAGGCCGGAGAAGAAGAACAGCACCGGCACACTTCGGACGGTAAACGACATGTGATCGCTGGCGCCATAGCCGGAGGCCGAGTAGCTCAGGTCGAAACCGACGCTGAGGTCAGCATCCTCCACCAGCTTCTTGAATCCCGGCGAGGTTCCCGTGCCACCGACGTAGAGTTTGTTCTTGGAGACGCGACCCACCATGTCCATGTTGACCATGGCCACGGTCTTATCGAGGCTACAGGCGGGATGACGGGTGTAATAACTGGAGCCCAGCAAGCCGGTTTCCTCTCCCGCGAACGTTACGAATACCAGCGTATGCGTAGGACGAGGGCCCGAATGCGCGAAACCATCGGCAAGCTCGAGCACGGCGCTGGTTCCGGAGGCGTTGTCGTCCGCGCCGTGGTGGATCTGGCCGATCTGACTGGGGGCGAGAGAATGCTGGTCGCCAAGACCCAGGTGGTCATAGTGGGCGCCGACGACGATGCACTCGCCGGAAAGCTTTTCATCCCGGCCCGGCAGCATGCCGATCACATTCGAAACCTCCTTGCGAATCCGCTGAACGTCCACGGCCAGCACTAACTGCGCCGAAGGCGGCAGCGCAAAAGAGTGGTTCGATAAATCCTTATCAATGGCCTGGCGAATCTCTTCCAGGCTCTTCCCCTCAGGCTTGAGCCACTCATCCGCCACCGCAGCCTTCACCTGGACGGCTGCCACCTGCATCTCTTCGGGGCCCGTGAGGGAGCCGAACTTGATCAGCTCATCGGGCTCGCCGGGATGATTCCCGAGATCGTTCACCAGGATCATCCCCACCGCGCCGTGGTTTCTTGCGTTGATGGTCTTATTAACAATCTCTGAGTGCGTAGTGAGTTGTTTTCCCGCGAAAACACTCTTGTCGTCGTTTTCTTGCGGCTCGTGACGCAGCACCAACACGATCTTTCCTTTGGCATCTACGCCTTTGTAATCGTCGTAGTTGAATTCCGGAGCGGTGATTCCATATCCCGCAAAGATGAGCGGTGCCTGAACCGTCACGGCCTCCGAAAAGCTGAAGGGGACAAAATCCTGTCCGGCAGTGAGCGCGGTGCGAGAGGCGCCATTTTGATAGGTCAGGGAGTTGTTCGGACCCATCTCGGCTCCCACCGTGATTTTGAAACGTTGAAGATAGGTTCCGTTGTCACCGGCAGGCTTCAGTCCAAACTTCTTGAAGCGCTTCTCAATGTATTGCGCCGCTTCATCGAGTTCTTTGCTGCCGTCTCCGCGACCCTTGAGTTTGTCGCTGGCCAGAAACTTGATGGGCTCGAGGAATTCTTGGGAAGAAAAGTGCAGACTTTGTTCTGTTGCAAGCGAACGCCCGGCGATCTGCGTCAAAGACAATGCTGCGGCAATCAGCCAGGCGCACCGTGCGAAGATGCGAATCCAACTAGTGCCATGATGAGTGCCAGTCGGTAAGCGGTTAGACATGTTTCTCCTCAAAGACTGCAATTCAATATACGGACCGGCCGACGCGTTACAGGTGCCTGAGAAATCTCAAATTTCAAATTACAGCTTTCAAGAAAAGAATCCGATGACCCGCAAAATCAGACACTTTAAATAGTGCGTTTCAGGCACCGTCAACAGGATCGGGTGGTCGCGCGACTGGGTTCGCCGCTCGACAACAGCTACCGTGCGGTGCGCGTCAAGCGCCGCCGCAGCGATGATTTCGAGGAAGTCCGCCTCGCTCACATGATGGGAGCATGAGCAGGTGATGAGGAACCCGCCCGGGTTCAGCATCTTGAGTGCGCGCAGGTTCAGCTCCTTGTAGCCGCGCCAGGCCGCCTCCAGCTTGGACTTCTGCCGCGCAAAGGCCGGAGGATCGAGCACGATCGTGTCGTAGCGTTGTCTTGCCAGGTCGGCGGCCTTTAAGAAGTCGAAACAGTTGGCCTCCTTCCATTCCAGGTTGGTCAGGCGGTTCAATTGCTGGTTGCGGCGAGCAAGGCCGAGCGCCTCCGGCGAAGAGTCGATGCCCAGGACGGAATCGCACTGCGCCGCCAGATGCAGCGCAAACCCGCCCGTATAGCTGAAGCAATCGAGCGCGCGGCCCCGCGCGTATTGCCGCGCTGCCAGGCGATTCTCTCGCTGGTCGAGAAAGCCGCCCGTCTTCTGCCCGCTCATCAGGTCGAAGGTGAATCGCAGCCCGTTCTCCTCCGCCTCGACTTCGCTGATGCTTTCCCCGGCCAGAGTCCCTTTCTGCTCCGGCAGTCCCTCGAGTCCCCGCACCGCCGCATCGTTACGCTCCAGGATGGAGCGGGGCGAAAAGGCCTGCTGGAGGATCTCGACAATCTGCGGCTTCAGCCGGTCCATGCCTTGGGTGAGAGTCTGGATGACGAAGCAGGGGCCGTAGCGATCGATGATGAGAGAGGGGAGCAGGTCGCCTTCCGCAGAGACGAGGCGGTAAGCCTGCGCACCGCCTGCCACCTGTTGGCGGAGACTCGTGGCCGTGGCGATCCGCTCAGCCAGGAAGGCGCGATCGAAGGGCCGCTCGTCGCGCGTGAGCAAACGCAGCGCAATCTGAGACTGGCTGCTGTAAAGCGCCTGACCCCAGAATTGCCGCCTGCGGTCTTGGAGGCGAACAATGGCGCCGGGGCCAGCCTGGTTTGCGTCCAGTACGTCGGCACGGTAAATCCATACGTGGCCGGAAGAGACGCGGTCGGCGCCGCGCTGCGTGATAGTGACCGCCGGGGAAGGCATACCAGAACTCTACCACAAATGAGGCGCTTCTCGTGTTTGGGGCCCTGGTCAATACCGATATTCCGGAACCGCGTGGCTAACAGAGAGAAGGAACTCCTCACCCGATCTGCGACGGCTGGAGAGAGCGCCGTCGCGGAACGCCCTCTCCCTCAGGGAGAGAGCTGCCATTTCCGACCTGCCCCTTGGCAACTCCAACAACTGACGGCGGACAACGGACGTGTCTGACTGCTACAATTCCTGAGCGATGCTTGTTGACGAGTTCGATTATCACCTTCCGGCGGAGTTAATTGCCCAACGGCCGCTGGTTCCCCGCGACGCTTCGCGGATGATGGTTGTAGAGCGCGAAGCAGGGACCTTCAGGGACCAGGTTTTCCGAGACCTCCCTCAAGTCCTTGAGCCCGGCGATCTTTTGGTTTTCAACAACACCAAGGTGTTTCCGGCGCGCTTGTTGGGGCGCCGGCAGGGTCTCCATTCGCAACCCGTCGGCAAGCGCAATCCTGCGGCGCGGGAATTTCTGAAGGGCGAAGTCGAGTTGCTGCTTACAGGGCAGGAGGACGGAGACGTTTGGGAAGGGCTTGTCCACCCGGGCCGCAAGGTGCGAACCGGCGAGATACTCCTTTTCGGCGAGGGGGAATTAGAAGCGGAAGTCATCGGGCGAGGCGATTATGGAGTGCGGCGCGTTCGTTTGAGGGCACGCGAAGGCACCGTTGAAGACGCAATCGACCGTCTGGGCCACGTCCCGTTGCCGCCCTATATCCGACGTGCCGATGAAACGCAGGATCGCGAGACCTACCAGACGATCTACGCCAAGGTCCGCGGCGCCGTCGCCGCGCCCACGGCAGGCTTCCATTTCATGGAGAGAGTTTTGGAGTCGCTGCGCGAACGCGGGATTGAAACCTGCGAGATCACGCTCCACGTGGGGCTCGGCACATTTCAGCCGGTGCGTGTCGAGCAAGTGGAAGATCACAGGTTGGAAGCCGAACGCTTCGAGATTTCAGAGTCCGCCGCCGTCGCCCTGAACACGGCGCTCGAGCAAGGCCGGCGCATCATTGCCGTGGGCACCACAAGCCTCCGGACACTCGAACATGTGGGGCGCGAACACGACGGAAGAATTGAGCCCGGAAGAGGGGAAACTAACCTTTTCGTTTATCCGGGATTCAAGTTTCGGGTGATTCGCGGGCTGCTCACGAACTTTCACCTGCCCAAGTCCACGCTTCTCATGCTGGTCTCCGCCTGGGCGGGCCGCGACCTTACACTCCGCGCCTACAGCCACGCAGTCCAGCAGCGCTACCGCTTTTACAGCTACGGCGACTGTATGTTAGTGCTCTAGCATTCTTTCAAGGCATCTTGGGCATCGCCTTTACTGCCAAATCTCTATAATTCCCTCAACACAACCCGGGCAGCTAACCTGACATCCAATAGACTTCAGGGATTTGAAACTCTCCAGCATTGGTAACCAAAACTGGGGTCAAACGTCTAAACTGTTGACCAGGGAATCTGGAAGTAAGGGTTCTCGAAGGCAAGAGTCGCCTTTGCAGGGAGGTAAGGGTCATATGAAGAAGACCAGACTACCGTTACCGGTTGTGATTCTTTTTTCGGCCACCCTTTTCTTATTCTCCAGCAGTTTCGGGGAGTGGATTGCACGGCCGTCAACCTTGCCCGCGCCGTCCCCGCGTAACTACCGAGCAGCAAGAAACTGCCATGGTCTATGTCCGGGCGATGTCCTGGGTTGCGCAATTGATAAGCCACCCCAGTGCCCACTCCGAGTTGGACGCCGAATCCGCGCAAACTGATGATGCCTCCCACGTGTCAACTCGCGAAGCGCCCGAGCACCGGATCCAAGTCTGCGCCTTGACAAAGCTCGCCCACCCCTCCCGGAGCCTGTGCAAGTCATGGCAATTCACAATTCAGTCTTCTCCCCACTCTCTCGCTCGGCTGGTCGCCGCACAACGCACCACTGAAAACTGACTCGCTCTCCGCGCGGGGTTTACCACTGCACGCGTACGCGATACTTGAGTACAGATTCCGCGTTCGCAGCCACCGGCACTTGGAATTGCGCCGCGAACGCCGCGGTCTTTTCATACTTGTAGTTCGAGTCGAGCATCGTCCAGTCCCCGCCGATGGGCTCATTGACGACCACCGTAATGGGGTCCGGTTTGTGATTGCGAAGTGAAATCTCAAAGGCGAATTCGAAGGCCCGGCCAAAAGATTTGAAGTCCGTCTGCTTTCTTTCCGCGACCACATCAAAAGCATTCCCGATGTGAAGATCGAGCGTCTCGTCTTTGGGCGTGTGGCCGATGCGGTCTTCGCCGATAAACTGTACGCGCCCCTTCGAGTCGCCCTGATAAACACGCACGGTGCCGGCCGGCAGGGGCATGCCAAGAGAATTCTCCTGCGAGTTCTTGAACTTAATGTGGACTTGGACCGGTTCCTTGAGGGGCTCTCCGGGGCGCTGGGCGTTATGGTAGTAGTATTGCTGCCCGTCCACTTCGAAGACCTTGCTGAAGCCGACTCCCGTGGCTGCGAGCAGGCTGATCTGCTTGGTTTCTTTGTCCTGGAGGTTGGTGCGGCGCTCGAGCGAATAAAGGTGATATTCGGAGATGGGTTCCTGGGCAAACTGGGCCGCTCCAGCTACGGCGGCCTTCATCATCATGGGCCGCGGCGTCGGAGGCGCCGCTTCGGAAACCCTGTGGACTTCGCCCGCGACAAGCTGCAACTGCGCGTTGCGGAAGGCCGTGCCGCTGTTGTTGCCGACCGTCACCCACCCGTTCAAATCTGCCCCCTTCTGGTCGGAGCCTATCGTGAGCACGTAGTCGGCGGTCCAATTCACTTGGTTGGTCAAGTAGGAGGCTTCCACCGTCTGCTCCCCGGCCCGCGCATTTTCCAGCAACCAGATCAAGGTCGGTTTGCTGTACAGGTTTTCGGGGAGGTCGGGGAAGATATACCGGTCAGTCCCCATTCCGGTGACGATTTCATTTCCCACTTTCCACACCGGCCCGTCGTTCAGGGCAAGCAGGGTTGCTTTTACGGGAACTTCCTTGGTCGAATTGTTCTCGGTCACCGTCCGCACCAGGGTCAGTTCTCTTCCCACGTATTTCTGGAGAAGTTTTAGAGGACTCAGCAGGTCGTACTCGTAGTTCTGCTCGAGAACGTTCAGGTCTTTTGGAGCCGTGAGCGAGGCGATGTGCACTGTAGCCGGGTTCACCTCAGCCGCGATGTCCATGTAACGCAGGTCCAGTGTTCCCGCGGGCAGACGCAGCCTGCGCACATCCCGCACCAGCGCCACGTTGGAGTTGTAAACCGTCACCGCCAGATCTTTCTGATCCTGCTGGGTTGAGGTCACGGTGCTTTGGCCGAACGATTGACCGCCCGCCAGGAACGCCATGGCCAATCCGCAGACCAGCCAGCGCCACACTCCTCGCTTGAGCATAAGTCACCTTCCCTTTTCAGAAATGTCATTACAGACTTTTGGAAGCACCAAGCTTAGCGTGTGTTGCCTTGGAATGAAAGGCGAAATACCGGTGTCGGGCTACTTGACTTCCCGCCACGGCAATGGCTTAATCAATTATGTAGGCTGAAGGGCGATCCTTCTGGGGCATCTCGAAAGCTAATCACTGTAAGGCTAGCGTCCGGTTGGTTTCGAAGAGCGCGCAAAATGGCGCGTTCAAACCCGCCACGATCTCTCGCCCGGCGGGGCGATGGGCAGGACAGCTCCGGCCTGCTGCCAGGCTTCGGAACCGATGCAAGGATCGGGGCGGATACGCGCTGTGCCTTCGGTGTCGGACGACTGAATAGCGGAAAGCAACCAAATGGGCAGAATCACAAACTCAAAGAGGTGACACATGCGAATGCTTCTCCACGTCAAGCTCCCCCACGAACCGTTCAATAGTCTGGTGAAGAACGGAACAGCAGGCGCTAAAATGCAGCGCATTCTCCAGGAACAAAAACCTGAGGCGGCCTACTTCACGGAGTACGAAGGCCGCCGCGGCGGGATTCTGATCATTAATGTGGACAACCCCTCACAAGTCCCGTTCTTCGCGGAGCCTTGGTTTATCACTTTCAACGCGGATTGTGAGCTTCACATTGTCATGACTCCGGACGACCTGGCGAAGGCGGGCCTGGACGAGCTGGGCAAGAAGTGGTCGTGACAGTTCTGTTCTGCAACTAGGGGCTGTGCCTGGACATCTCTGGGCAAGACCTTGGGCGGCGACTCGAGTCGCGTTGCCCGCAGGTGGACGTGTAGTTCTCCATCCGGGTAAATTGGCTTATTAAATTCACTATGAGGATCATATGGCTACGAAGAAAACTATCGCGGTAGTAGGGGCCACCGGCGCGCAGGGGGGCGGCTTAGTCCGCGCCATCCTGAACGACCCACAAGGCGGCTTTGCTGTGCGGGCTCTTGTGCGAGACGTCAACTCCGACAAGGCAAAGAAGTTGGCAGAAATGGGCGCGGAGGTAGTCGCCGCCAACGTCGACGACCTTGCGAGCCTCGAAAAGGCGTTTCAGGGAGCCTACGGTGCATTCTGCGTCACGTTCTTCTGGGAGCATTTCTCACCCGAGAAAGAGTTGGCGGAAGCCGCCAACATGGCTCAGGCGGCCAAGCACGCAGCAATCCGGCACGTAATCTGGTCGACGCTCGAGGATACGCGCAAGTGGGTTCCCCTCAGCGACGACCGCATGCCGACACTCCAGGGTAAGTACAAGGTGCCGCACTTTGACGCCAAGGGCGAGGCTGAAAAGATCTTCACCGATCTTGGGCTGCCGGTAACGTTCTTGCTGACGTCGTTCTATTGGGACAACTTCATTTACTTCGGCATGGGCCCCAAGAAAGGCCCGGACGGCAAATTGGCCCTGACGTTGCCGATGGAGGACAAGGCGCTTGCCGCCATCGCCGCCGAAGACATCGGCCGGTGCGCCTACGGCATCTTCAAGCGCGGACACGAACTGATCGGCAAGACGGTCGGCATTGCCGGAGAGCATTTGACGGGCGCGCAGATGGCCGCGGCCTTCAGCAAGGCGCTGGGGCAGGAGGTTCGTTACAACGCCGTGCCTCACGCGGTCTACCGCAGCTTCGGGTTCCCCGGAGCCGATGACCTGGGGAACATGTTCCAGTTTAAGTGCGACTTCAACGAGTACTTCTGTGGCGCGCGCAACCCCGAGACCGCCCGGGCCCTCAACCCGGCGCTGCAAAGCTTCGAGCAGTGGCTCGCTCAGAACAAGTCCCGTATCCCGCTGGGCGAGTGATTAATTAGAAAAACTCTCTCCGCCGGCAAGGCCGAAGTCCTAAGGAAAGGATCCAAATGCGAGAACTCATCATCGGGCAGGTATGGAGGACCGTTGGAGGCGCAATGCTTCTTGTGCTGCCGCTGTTGTTCGCTTCAGCCGACAGCCGTGCCCAGGAACTGCGCGCCGGGTATGCGAAAGTCGATGTCACTCCTTCAGTGCCGGTATTCATGGGCGGGTATGACTTGCGGGGCGAGCCTTCCAACGGCGTTCACGGGCACGACCGTCTGTACGTCCGCGCCTTGGTCTTTGACGCCTCGGGCGTTCGCGTGGCTTTTGTGGTTGCGGACGTGATCGAGATTCAGGGGCACGATATCTTCCGCCGCCGAATCGCCGAGGCCACAGGTATTCCGGAAGCGAACGTTTTGCTGGGCGACGTTCATAACCATGCCGCGCCTTCGCCGAATGCCGAGCCAAAGATCGACTGGGACCGCCAGTTTGGAGATGGCGTGATAAAAGCCGCGCAACAAGCCGTCGCCAACTTGCAGCCTGTGCGCATCGCCGCGGGCGCCGGGCACTCGCGGATCGCGATGAACCGCCGCCAGGCGCGGCCGGCCGATTCGAACTCGACCCTGACCTTCGATGAGAACGACGCCAGCCAATCCTTCGGCAAGCATAAGACCGATCATCCGGTCATGATTCACGAGTTCGGCGGCGTCGTGCGGCTGGGCGCGAACCCTCTGGGTCCCATCGACGATGCGGTGCAAATCGTGCGCGTGGATAAGGCTTCGGGCGCGCCTCTGGCCATCATGATTCACTACGCCTGCCACGGCACCTCGCTGGGGGGACGCAACAGCAAAATCTCCGGCGAGTGGATGGGCCGCATGCAAGAGTATGTTGAGAAGCAGTTCCCAGGTCTGGGCTCGATCTACCTGCAGGGGGCAGCGGGAGATATCAACCCGCGCGTCGTGGGCGGCCTGGATGGCAACGCGGATAACATCGAGGCCACCTGGGCGCTCGGCGAAGAGATCGGGCGCGAGGTGGCGCGAGTCTATCGAGGGCTGTCACCGGAATCCTGCCTCAACCCCCGCGTTCAGTTGGAAACCGCCGACATTCTTCTGCCGCGGAATTATCGCGAGCTGTTTCAGGATTTCGCGGCCACTGCTATTACGGTTCCGACCACCATCATTCGGATCGGCGACCTGATGTGGACGACGTTCCCGGGCGAATTGTTCAGCAACATCGGGAAACAGGTTAAAGCCGCTTCGCCGGCCACGTTTGCGCACTTGATGGGATACACCAACGGCTATGTCGGCTATTTCCCGGAACAAAAGGCCTTCGCTGAGGGCGGGTATGAAGTGGCTTCAACCCACTTCGATCCCCAGGCCGAACGCATCTATCTGAAGGCCATCGCCGCCTTGATGCATCGATTCCACTGAGGGGCGGTTTCCGCGAAACTCCGCTGCTCACCGGTTCGTTCTGGAAATCGCATGCGGCTGATTTGCTTGCATGCCGCATTTCACGTAAGATAATGGAGAGGCATAACGAGGGAAGGGACCGCTCAATGACCATCACTTTGCCGCTCGAACCTCAGGAGGAAGCCCGTCTCAAGGCTGCGGCCCAGGCCAGGGGCCTCTCGCCGGACGCGTTCGTGCGCGAGGCGCTTGATAAAATTCTCGCCGAGGCAGCCGCTCAGCCGGTCAAGCCTAAGAAATCGGCCTATGGACTGCTTGCCAAGTACGGTCCGGGTCCGACTGAGGAAGAGATCGACGAGAACCGCCGGGAAATGTTTCGCGGCTTCGGCGAGGATCTCCCGTGATCGTCGGCGTTGCCGATACGCACACGGCCTTATGGTATCTGTACAAGAATCCGCGTCTGTCGGTTTCCGCGTGGAACTTCATGGATGATGCCGCCGAAGGCGGCCATCACATCGCATTATCTCCCATCAGCCTCGCCGAGATTGTCTATTTGGTCGAGAAAAAGCGGCTATCGGTGTCCGCTTACGAAGATTTGCGGGCCGCCTTGTCTGATCCCGAATATGTTATCGAGGAAGCTCCCTTTACTGCTGAGGTGGTTGAAGCGATGCGCCAAGTCCCCCGCGCACAGGTGCCCGACATGCCGGATCGGATTGTAGCGGCCACTGCGGCATATTTGCGAGTGCCCGTCATCAGTCGAGACGGCCGCATAAAGTCCTCAAACGTCCAGACAGTGTGGTGATTTCCGCCCAGCGAGCGCGGACCTGCTTCGTACGGTCCGCGGCTTTTCGGCCCTCTGCTCCGCGGGGCGAGTGCATAGCTCATAGCGGTATGACGTCGGCGCCCGCCGTTTCGGTACGGCCGATTTGGCTTGGTAACGGTCGCGGCCTTCTGGCCAATGGTGGGCGCACGCGGATTTGAGAATGAAAGGCGCGATTCGTGACGAAGAGCCGCTTTCACAGGCCAAGCTCGCTATGCGAGCCAAGGCGCACAAGTTCGAGGTTCTCGTCATCCGGCTTGCGGTAGATCAGAACGAGATCCGGCCTGATGTGGCAGTCGCGGTGATCGTTCCATTCGCCGGACAGTCGGTGATCGAAATTGCGGCGTGGCAGCGGCGTGTCGTCGGCGAGCAAGTTCACGACCTCCATCAGTAGTGCATCCAGCTTATTGCCGTGGCGACCGGATTTTTCTCGCCGGTAGTCGCGCTTAAAGCGGGCGGTGTATTTAATTTCCCTCATTCAGACTCCGCAGCAGTTTATCCGGCTTGCCGACGTTGACGAGCTCGCCCCGGCGCGCGGCTTTCATCGCGGCTACGGTTTCGGCGTTGGGATTGAGCGGCTCGAACGGCAGGGCCTTTTCCGCCGCGACGCGCACCAGCAGCAGGCGAAAAGCATCCGACACGGTAAGACCGATTTTCTTCAGCGCCGCAGCGGCTTCCCTCTTGGTGCGTTCATCGATGCGGGCGCGAACCACCGAATTGTCACTCATGGCGTTCACCTCCTCTTGAGCTACATTGTAGCCCAAGCGCCCGGAGATATCCAGCATCGCATCGAACTTTTCAAGATGGAGCCGGCTATCCCACCCGCATCAACAACTTCCTGCGCGCGGTAATGTCCAGAGCACGATAGCGCGCGGATGCCAGCATAGATGCTATCATGGAGCTGGCATGAGCACCCTTACCATCCGGTTACCAGAACTGAAGCACGCACGCCTACGCCGGCTGGCCCAGAGCCGGAGAATCAGCATGAACAAGCTGATCGACGAGTTGGCGACGGTCGCCCTCGCCCAACACGACGCCGAGCTAAGGTTTCACGCTCTCGCCGCCAGAGGGTCTGCGGCAAGAGGACTCGCCGTGCTAAATAAGCTCGACCAAAAGCTCCGCCGGCGATGACGACAACGAAAAAGCCATCCGGAAAACTATGGGGCTGGTGCATGGCGGGCCCAGCCCTGCGATTCATCCACGGCCAGCGGCACGTTCTCTTGCCGCAATGAGCCGCCCGTCGTGACCATGTAGCGGCTGGTTTGATTCGCGCAAATTCGCAGGGCTGGGCTCGCCCTGCGCAAGCCGGTGTATGGGGACCAAACTACTCGTCATGGAATCCGTCCTCGACTGGCGAAGCGTGTGGCAGTGTTCGACGGCGTGGACGGGGGCGTTCATATGCTAACCGGCCGCGTTGAGATATGGATTCTCGACTTCACGTTAGCCAAGGACGGAGAGTAGGCCGGCCGGGGGCTGGCCTTTTTCAGCCCGTTTTGCTTTGAGTCATGTCCCGATGCGACGAGATCAACAGCTTGTTGAAGCGTTCGTTCGCGGCTACAACCGCTACCGGGGAGAGTCCTACCAAATTGCTGAGCGACCGGAGGAGGTCGACAGACACGAGCCGTCGGTTGAAGCTATCTTCCGGGACGGATCCGGGAAGACACTCGCGGTTGAGCACACGCTCATCCAGCCGTTCGTCGGCCAGAAGGACGACGACCAACCCTTCCTCATCGCAATTGCCCCGCTTGAGAGTGACCCTTCGTTGCGCCTCCCCGGCTACACGATTTTTCTTTACCCTCCGGTGGGGGCGATTCCAAAAGGTCCCAATTGGAACGACGTGTGTGCCAATATCACGCATTGGCTGCAAAACGAGAAAGAGCGACTGCCGGATGGCCCGTCACAACACCAGCTTGAGGTTGGTGAGTTTTCACTCAAGCTTCCCGTCGAGAAGACGCCTGGGCCGTACCCGGATGGGCGCGTCGCAGTGGGACGCTCGCACATGCCCGACACTTTTCAGGATGTAGTCAGGACAGCCCTGGCAAGAAAGCTTCCCAAGCTGGTGGCGACTGGCTGCGACAAGCGAATCCTCTTGCTGGAGATGGACAGTGGAGCATATGGCCCCTGGGACGTTACTGACGCGATAACTTCATTACAAGGCGACTTCCCCGACCTAGCCAAGACCGACGAGGTCTGGTGCGTATTAACCATGGCATGGGAGAGAGAAGGCACCCTGCAGTTCTACGAAGTTTGGCCGCCGAGTCGCGCCCAACGGCCGAAATTTGACGTTCAATGTCCCCCGATGACGAAATCCTGACGTGGAGCGGGTAGTGCACAGGTACGCGTGTTTTGCGTCCCTGTGCGGGCTCTCACTTCGTGTCAGCGACTCCCCGCTGGTTTTTGGCCGGCTGGCGCGTCCGCTTCTTGATGTCTGTCCCCATGGGCCTTCGGCCCGCGAAAGCTCATGAAAAACACAGGGTGGCGCAGACGTGCTGTTCTTTGGCATGTCTGCGCCCGCGGATTGGAGCTTTCTCATTTCTATCGGTTTAACACAGGATCATGGTTTGTCGGCCTCCACAACCAGACTAGGCTGGACGCGACGAGTATGAGCGTTACCCATTCCACGGCCAGAATCTGAAGGTCCACTTTCACCTCAATCCAACTAGGATTTGAGTTGTAGAATGCGTCGTCCGCGTAGGATGCGTAGCACTTTCCATCGCTCCAGGGATGCGAAAACTGACCGCAAGGGATGGGATGCTCCATGGGATTGTAGTAGTCAGAGTATCGCGGCTCTGAAAAAGAGTGACCAACTCTTCTTGAGCCAGATGTCCCCTGTGGCCCGTGTAGAACGAACTGCCACGGTGGGTACAGACTAGCCAAAACAACCAGGGCGATCCCGCAAAGCAAGACCCATTTCTGTTTTCTGCCCGCCGTCAGCGCTCGGTTGGCCCTTGCCTTGCGGCTTCTTACGGCATCTCTACTCCTCTGGCGTTCGACGCCGTCTGTTTGGTCTTGGACCTCAATCATCGAACTACACGTCACGCACAGGATCTCCTTGCCGATGCAGCTTTCATCGACCCAATGGGGCGTACCGTCGTTCGGACAGCAAAACTCAAACACCATAAGTTTGCAAGAACCTACAGCCCGGCGATGATACTCCACCCGATTTTGCGACGCAAGTCGCTATTTGAGTTTGTCAAGGCAAAGTAGAAATGTCCTAATCCCAGCAAAGTAGAAATGTCCTGTTCTTAGCAAAGTAGAAAGTTCCGCTTTTGGTTCTTTGGCGGCTAACCGGAGGAGCCCGTAGGGCGACGGAGGTTAGCCGCCAAAGAACCTCGGCGACCCGCCCCGTGTCGCGCCCGGCAGAATCACTGCCAAAGGAGGACTCTTCCGGAGATGGAAATCTTTCATCCAGCTGTGCACAACCTTGGGGCGAGGCTTCGGCGCGCTTTCTAGTTTCGGGGAGGGGGGCGTCTTCGGTTGAGCCTGGCACTCCGCCACGCTCAACCTGTACTGGCGAAACTTCACCGCCAGGCTCCCGTCGAGCCGTTGCTCCACCCGCACCCGACCGCCCCGGAGTCCGGGCCGGATATCTCTGCGCGCGATCTGATAGATCTTCCCCTGATAGCGAATCGTATAGTCGGAGGTCACTTTCCGTTCTTCCACAAGACTTAAGATCGCTGCCAGTTCATGCTCCGCGCGCAGGGGGCGATGCGCATCCGTGCTGCCCGCCGGCACCACCGTGAAGGTCTGGTTCCAGTGCGGCAAGTATTCTTCCTCCAGATAGGTCTGCGCCGCTTGCAGGGTGTCAGCCCTGGCCAGACGTAACCCTTTCACCAAGCGGTCCTGCGCCGTGCCGAAAAAGCGCTCAATCCGACCTTTGGCTTGCGGCGAGTGCGCCGCGATCCAGCCCATCCCCAGTTCCCGCAAGGCCCGCCCGATCTGCGTCCACTCTTGTTTAACGGCCTCATCCGCCGCTTCCACCCTCGGCCGATTCACCGTAAAGAGGCTGCTCTTGTCCGTATAAAACTCCACCGGACGGCCCCAACGCTCCAGGTATCCCCACAGCGTGCGCAGGTTCGCTTCCGTGTTGTCCTGCTCCACGAAACGTGCATAGGCTAGACTGCTGGCATCGTCGATCATCGCCACCAAATACAGCCGCGGCCCCCGCCCTTCCAGCCAGTCGTGCTCCGAGGTGTCCCATTGCACCAACTCTCCCCGGCAACTCCGGCGCTGCCGCCAAACGTGCACCTCCTCAACGTGCCGCCGCTTCCCCCGCCGCAACCCGGCGGCCATCATCCACCCCCGTAGCGTCTCCTTGCTCACCTCCAACGCCTCAGCTTGGGCCAGGTATTCGCACGCCAGCGTGGGGCCAAAGTCACGGTACTTGGCCTTCACCAGCTTCAGCGCGCGGCTGCGCAGACTCTCCGCCAAACGCCGGTTCGACGCTCTTCCCCGCAGCCGATGCACCACGCCGCGATCGCCCTCCGCCGCGATCCGCACCAGCAACCTCCGCACCTCGCGGTCGCTGATCCCTAACTGCCCCGCGGCCTCACCTTGCGTTAAATGTCCCCCCTGCAGTTCATGCAATACCTTCAACCGGTCCCGCTCTTTACCACTCAACATCAGCATCTCCTGTTTTTCCATCCGTCAAGTTTGACGGAGTTCGACAGGACATTTCTACTTTGCTGAAACCGGACATTATCATTTTGCCGCGACAGTCGCTATTTGAGTTTTGTCGCTATTTGAGTTTTACGCGGTGGAGTCCGCCAAGAATCTCTACTTGAGGCCAGAGAAAAATCCCGCAGGCTGGCGCAGGGCGAGCGCAGCCCTGCGATACTAGTGGGATTAGATGACTTGAATCGCAGAGCTGGGCTCGCTCTGCGCCAGTCGCCGACGGGCTGAAGAATATCCTGCCCGCTGGTTTTTGGCATCGGTCCTTCCCCGCGCGTTAAGGGGAAAGCGCAAGGACAGTAAATCCCGCTGAGGCCGCGGCTTGGGATAGCTGCTGATCGCCGGAAACAAAATTACGGTTCTTGGGTTGTTGGTGACACCAAGTGAGAGCCGCCGCCAGTTGCAAGCTGTCGGCCGCTCGAAGCTGATGAATATCCAACAATTGCCTTGCCAATTCCCGCACGGAGTCCGCTGGGAGGATCTCTCGCCATCCCCGGCTCAACAACTCCAGCCGAGCGAGGGCTCCCTTGCGCTCGCGATCGCTCAAAACGGCCATGCGGTGGAGGCGGGCCACCGCGCTATGGATCTCGACCGGAGTTCCCCACCACACCACCGGCAGGCTCTGTCGCAGGTGGGCCTGAGCTTGGCGGCTGGTGGCCTCCCCAACACAGAGCGGGACCAGTGCACTGGCATCGAAAAATGCCGGTTGCGGTTTCATCTCCCCTCCGCGCGTTCGTCCACCAGGGCCTGGATGGCTTGACTCGCGGCAACGCGGCCGGTGCGGATCTTGAGCAGCTTGTGAATGTCTAAAGGAGCCTGCGGCAAACGCATTTTGCCTGCTGCGACTAAAGTCAGCTCATCCTTGCTGGTTTCGTCGACGGAGAGGGGGACGAGCTTCGCCACGGGAAGATTGCGGTCCCGGACGACGATTTCTTCCCCCTGCTTGGCGTAAGTCAGATACCGACTCAGGGAGTTCTTCAACTCGGCAACATTGACGCTGCGCATGCGGTTTCCTCCTGTCATGGCTATTATAGCCATATCGGCGGGGGAAAAGACAACGCTTTCTCCCGAACCCGTGGGTCGGTGGGTCGCGTGCCTGCGAAAGAACCCAGGAATTAGCGAAGCGACGGTAGGGGGAATGGCTGGCAATCCTGTGGCGGGAGCGGCGGGTGCTGTATTCAATCAAGTTGCCGGTGTTATTGGCAATGACTTGCCGGAATTTCGGTACTCCGCTAATTCTGCGTTGCTGCATTTAGCAGTTGGGATTTGGGCGCGGGCCAAGTAATCCCCATATCCCGATTGTTCCTAAAAGTCACTATCGCAGAGCGTAGCCGTTTAGCACGAGTCTCAGCGGTTTTCAGCTTTCGTTCGGCATCAGCTATCGCCTCATCCCAAGGACTTTTAGTCGGCCCATTTTTTTTTGGAGGTTTCTTCATTTTTCTCTTGACAAACTTTATTCATTTTAATAAACTGCTCCTTAGTTGAGGTGAGCAATGAACGAGCAAAACTACAAACAAACACTTGACGAGGCTAGGAAAGAACTGGCGAACGCAATAGGACAGCGTGATTACTGGAATCTGCAAATAGTACGATTGCAGGACTTGGTGAGGGCTCTTTCCTCTCTGGTTTCCGATCACGAAAAACTTAAGGAATACGATGCTGAAATTCAAAAGTACGTTGACATCATGCAAGCGGTGGAAGCAGTGATTAACAGAGCCGATCATCACCTTACGCCACTCAACGTGCGAGAGCAACTGGTGTTTTACGGGTATGATCTCTCGCACTTCGCGAACCCGATGGCAATGATTCATCAAACCTTGAAGCGCCTCACCGCGCAAGGAAGAACTCGACTTCTGCGCGATGGTTTGTATGGTAAGGTTGCCGCACTTGATCTGAAATGAGTAGCTAGGCAAGAAAGCCCCGCCCTCAGTTGACGCTGAGGACGGGGCTAAATCAGCACGCGGGGTAAGCCGCAATGCCGACGACAAAAACATTATCGGCTTGCTTCGCGGGAAAGGCAAGTCGAAATGACCTGTCACAACTGCAATTCCCGCTGCAAGAAGTTTGGAAAACATCGCAACGGCCTGCAACGCTTTCGCTGCAAGCAATGCCGCAAGACCTTCACAGAAGACCACGCTACACCACTGGGGACCATGTATACGGGCCTGGAGGATGCGGCCAAGGTCATAGAGCTTCTTGTTGAGGGTTGCAGCGTCAGCACCGTCGAGCGGTTCACTGGCATCCACCACACCACGATTCTTTCCCTGCTTAATCTCATTGGCGACAAGTGCGAAAGGCTCTTGGAGCGTCGAATCCACAACTTGCCGGTCTCGGATGTGGAATGCGATGAGGTTTGGGGATACGTTTTTTGCAAGGAAAAGAACAACGTTTCTGGCGATCCCCGGCGTGGTGATGCCTACTGCTTTACCGCCATTGAGCGCAATACGAAACTGCTTTTGACTTGGCATCTTGGACGGCGCAGCGCCCGTGACACCTTCGCCTTTACCGAGAAGATCAATGATGCCACACAGGGCCGATTCCAGATAACGACCGATGGCTTTAAGCCCTACGTTGACGCAGTTCATACGAGCTTGGGAACCCGCGTTGATTTCGCCCAGTTGATTAAAGTTTACTCGTCGCCTAGCGAATCCGAAGTCCGGTATTCTCCCGCCGAAGTCGTTGACGCTGTGCCTGTCCCACAATGGGGAGAACCCGACCTCAACAAGATTTGCACATCGCATGTCGAGCGAGCCAACCTTTCGATTCGCATGGGAATGCGCCGAATGACGCGATTGACCAATGCATTCAGCAAAAAGTGGGAGAACCTGAAGGCCGCTTATGCCGTTTGGTTCGCGTTTTATAACTTCTGCCGAGTGCATAAATCCCTTCGGGTGACTCCAGCGATGGAAGCTGGCATCACAGACCACACTTGGACAGTCACCGAACTGCCACAGGCGGTGGCATAATGCGCTTCGCTCATTGGCCGCTCTGGCCTAGACCGCCGCCATTTTAGGCCAGCCCTCCCGGCTGCCTTTTCGTTTCGCTTAACGAAAATGGCGAGAAAAGGAATTTTGAAATGTGTTGGTATAAGAGTTTAGACTCGTGCTCTAGTTGATGGATTTTATCGTCAGACAATCTTTGAAAAACGCCTCCATCCTTCGATACATGAATCGTTAGTCCCTCTATGCCACTGCTTACTTTTGCACCCATCAAGATGTAGTATGCCGCCCATCTTATCAGCCTCTCAACGGGAATGATCCTGTCTTGTTTATACGCTTGAGTGAAAAAACAGGCAGAGTTTGTTTTTTGCCCGGCAGACAATCCCGCCCAAATCATGTTGCCTTCTCTATGTGGAGTGATGTCTACGTTTCTTTCCCTTGAAAACGCGGCTTTGTACACCTGCCTCATCCGAGACTTGGCCACAATGAAGTTGCAATCTATTGGAATGCACTGGTCTTTCTGCTTCTCTATTTCCCACAAATCACGGCAGGATTTGTGAAGCAACGAAGATTCCTGCCCCCATTTCTTGTCAAAAGCCTCAGTAAGTTGGATGATAAATTCCTTTGATGGCTTGTTTTCAGACCAAGCCACTGCTACGGTTTGGTCTGAATTGAGTATCACTTTATCTTCGTACTCATAAATCCTCGTTTCCTCTCCGCTAAAATCGCTAGTAGTCACAAGGGTATCACTGGCGATCAGTACTCCGTCCTTCCCTAACAAGGCAATTTGCAACGTCATAGGAACCTCCTCGTCTTTTCGAGGAGTATAGCCGAATCTCGCGCTCTGGCCCCCTTGGTCATTTACCAGTGCCAATCGTTTTCCAACCCTTCTAAGGGGGTCAATTTGCGCTGAATGCTGCCAGGAAAAATATCGGCAACGCGCTTTTAGCGCAGTACCGGAATTTCGGCTGATGTTCAGAGGTGGCGCCTTCGATCTGGCGCGAAGATTGAACCGGTCAGCAGCCGTCGGCGTCGTGGTGGTAGGTGTCCCAGCCTTTGTAATTGCTCAGGGCTTCGGCGACGGCGTCGCCGTAGTGGCTGCGGTTAACGGCCACGTGGTGCTCATAGCCGTGCCGGCAGATGTGTTTCAACAGCTTTTGCATTTGCGGAATCCTCACCACGCCGTAGCCGCCGAAACTCTGCGGACGGTCGCCGGTGATTTCGCCCTCGCCCACGTAGGCGCGCAGCTTGCCCTGCAAGTCGTCCGTCGAGACGCGGCAATAGGTGAGCGGGCCGCTCTTCAATTTCCCCACCACCGTCCCGTAGGTATTGTTCTTGCCCACCGAGCCGGCGATGATTTCCTGGAAATCCATCTTCACGTCTTCAAAGAAGTGCTTGGGCAGGTTCGAGCAGTGGAAGATCACGGCCTTGTCGGGGTCTTCGCCGTAGTTGTTGTTCCAGTCCACGATGGCGCTCGGCTCGCCCGCCGCAAGCTGCAGGACGTACATCGAGATCATGCCGATCATATCCGTCTCGCAGGCGCTGGGCATCAGGTTGTTCGACATCATGCTCATCAGCGTGCAGGGCACCACCCCGAAGAACTCTTCCATCGCCGTCCAGCACTGCACCGAGGAGCCCACCAGCTCGTTGGCGTTCATCCACTCGTCCACCACCACGCCGAACTTCGCCATCTTCAGCAGCGACGCCGCAGGCACCGTCTGCGTCGAAACATAGCCTTGAATGGAGGCGATCTTGGCCTGCACCTTTGCGTCGTCATCCTTCAACCGCTGGACGCGGCCCAGAACTTCCGAGAGGTCCAGCGTCTCCACGCTGATGCCCTGGTTCTCCATCAGCTTCTCGCTGAAACGCACGGTGTTGAAGGCCGCCGGCCGCGCCCCGACCACCCCCACCCGCAGGTTCTTCAGCCCCTTCACAATCCGGCAGGTGGCCGCAAAGGCCTTCAGGTCGTCCGCAAAGACCGGCGTCGAGGGCGCCTCCGTGTGCAGCGACGTGAGCGTGTAGCGGATTCCGTATTGCCACAGGTTGTTGCAGGCCGACATCTTCCCGCAAAAGCTGTCGCGGCGCGAGCTTACCAGCATTTTGCCGGGATCATCCGGGAAGGCATGGATCAGCACCGGCACCTCCAGCCCCGACATGCGAATCGAGTTCGCCACGCCGCGCTCGTCGCCGAAATTGGGCAGGGTGACCAGGATGCCGTCAATCTCCCCGGCATGCCGCTTGAACAAGTCGGCGCACTGGCGCGCCTCCTGCAGGGTCTCGACCGCGCCGTATTTGGTCTCTTCGGGAGTCAGGCAGAGGCTCTTGTAACCTTGCTGCTCGAGGGTGCGCAAAATCTCTTCCCGTCCGTCGCGGGCCAGAACGGCGGGAAAGAAACCGCGATTGCCGACGATGACACCTAAAGTCGTTGCCATACGAAAGCCTCCTATAAGAGCTTTCTATAGCATCGAGATTCTAGCAGGAATTAGGAGTGGCTAGTAGAGAATGGTGAAGTCTGAAACTTAACCGGCATCGCCGCCATTAACAGGTGGACATTATCTGCCGAATACCACGGGCCGACTTGTCACCCGTCACTCCTCTACCGGAACCGGTCAAGGATCGGAAAGAAGATCAAACTGAGCGCCACGTTGACCAGAACGGAGCTGGCCCGATCAAGCAGCAGGAAAGGCGGCGGGGATTCCAGCAAGGCGTGTTGGAGAGCGGTCATGCAAAGATCGTGAATTAAAACGAGCGCTGCGGTCGCGACACAGCGGGCAAAAAGTGTTTCAAAGCTAAACCGCATGGCGGCGGAGGCAGCCAGATATCCGACCACTGCTTTCGCCATACCGAACATGCCGAGATAACCATGCGATAGCGCATCCTGCACCAGGCCAAGAACCGAGCCTAAGGCGATGCCGAAAATCTGGTTCTGGCGAATCAGGGTGAAATACACCGTGACGAGCAAGGGGAAATCCATCAGGCCTGCCACCGGGAATAGAACCGGCAAGACAGTCTGGAGCAGGAGCGCCGCCAGGACGCTCACGATGAGGGTAACGTAATGGACTCGAAAAGCCTCGACTTCTCGCTCGGGAGCTACGGGCATGGTCTTTTCAGCCTACCAAAGGGATGGAAGGTGTGGGAACTGGTCTCCTGAAACTTCACTCCGATCACGGACGAGCGTTAGAGGCTTGTTGTTGTGCTGAATTAGGCTTCAGAACGACCAGCACGGTTTCCAGTTGGCTCAGGTCTACGGCCGGCTTCACCTCGACGTTCTTATAGATGTTGCCCGCGCTGGTTTGTACCACCATTCCTACCCGAAGGCCCTTGGGGTAAATCTGGTCGAGGCCCGAGGTCAGAACAGTCTCGCCAAAAGAAATGGGCTCTTCGTTCATGATATAGCGGATCAAACAGAGGTTTTCGCTATCGCCCTTCAGCACGCCCTGGACACGCGTCTTCTCCAACATGACGCCGACTCCGCTGGCGGGATCGGTGAGCAGGAGCACCTGGGAAGAGCGTGGAAAGACAGCAATTGTCTTGCCGACGACGCCTTCCGGAGTGATCACGGCGAGGTCCGCCGTCACGCCGGCATCTACGCCTTTGCCGATGAAAATGGCGTTCGAGTTCTCGCCCGGACTGGAAGCGATCACTTCGGCAGCCACGGTCTGAAAGGGGAGTTGGTTCTTGAAATCCAGGATGGCGCGTAGCCTTCCAGACTCCGCCGCCTGCTCGGAGAGTTGCAGGATCTGGGACTCCGCCGACGCAAGCTGGACGCGAAGCTGCTGATTCTCCTGTTGGGCGTGCAAGAGGCTTCGATAGGTTCTCCAGGCCCCCACGGAGAGATCTGTCATACCGTGCATCGAACGTTGGAACGGATCGACCACGGCGACAGCCCAGACGCGAATGAGACGAACGTCATGGTTGCGAGTAATTTGTATGGAGAGGAGCAGGAGTTGTGCAACCAGAACCCCGGCAAGGACGAAAGACGGACGGTGGCGCCCGATGAAAGCCTGCACGTTCGGGCCGTCGCGCGCCACGGGTTGGCCGGGCCCTCCCGCTTCCGAGCTGTTGGGATCGAACGTCATTCTATTGCGACTCGCCGCAAAAGGTTGAAATCCGTCAGCATTCTACCAGTTCCGAGCACGACCGAGGCCAAAGGGTCCTCGGCAATGGAAACCGGCAAACCCGTTTCTTCACGAATCCTCTTATCGAGGTTCTTGAGCAAGGCTCCGCCCCCCGTGAGCACAATGCCGCGATCCGAGATATCGGCCGAGAGTTCCGGCGGGGTGCGCTCCAATGCCACCCGGATGGCGTTCAGGATCGTCGCCACACATTCGGAGAGTGAGTCACGAATCTCCGAGTCGTCGATGGTAATGGTCTTCGGGATGCCCTCCAGCAAATGACGTCCTTTGATTTCCATGGTGAGCGGAGATTCAAGCGGATAAGCGGAGCCGATCTCGATTTTGATCTGCTCGGCCGTGCGCTCGCCGATGAGCAAGTTGTACTTGCGCTTGAGATAGGCAGTAATTGCCTCGTCCATCTCATTTCCCGCCACCCGCACAGAGCGGGCATAGACAATGCCGGAGAGGGAGATCACGGCGATGTCCGTGGTACCTCCGCCGATATCCACAATCATGCTGCCGGAGGGCTCGGTGATGGGCAGGCCGGCGCCGATGGCCGCCATCATGGCCTGCTCCACCAGGAACACTTCGCTGGCCCGGGCGCGCATGGCGGAGTCCTGCACGGCGCGTTTTTCCACCTGGGTGATCTCTGAAGGCACACCGATGACAATCCGGGATGCACGAACATCTTGCGATTGTGCGCCTTCTGGATGAAATAGTTGAGCATCTTCTCAGTAACTTTGAAGTCCGCGATGACGCCGTCTTTCAGAGGGCGGATGGCAACGATGTTTCCGGGCGTGCGTCCCAGCATATCCTTGGCTTCGCGACCCACTGCCTCGATATCGCCGCTGATCTTGTTAAGAGCGACGATCGACGGTTCGTTAACCACGATGCCCTTGCCACGCGCGAAGACCAGCGTGTTGGCGGTGCCAAGGTCAATCGCAAGATCGGAGGAGAACACGCTGAACAAGGAACGTACATTCATAAATCAGTCTCAGACCACTTCTTTAGTATCGGCATTAACCTACGACGCTAAGGAGTTTTGCAATGAAGAACAAGACACAAAAGTACTGCACTGCGGGCGGGGACCGCCGCCCTCCGTTTCCGGACTCCGCGACTCTCGACTCTAGATCGCGTTCACCTCGCTGGCCGGACGATACTTATGGCAGGATCCCGCAGAAGCCTGCCTCAACAGAGAGAGTGCGATTCCGCAGACGCGGTGTCACCACAAGTCATTTATTGAACAACTTGCCGGTCAACACGGGGCGACAAAAATGCCCGTTCCGCACCTTCCGGCCACCGCTGTTGCCACCCCGCTCGAGGGCGAAGTGCCTTACCCTGCGTGGTTTCGCGCTTGCGGGAATACAGCCTGCTTATTCTTGTCCAAACCTGACATAGGGTCAAGGGAATTCAAGGGAGGCCGTGCCTCAGTTTGAGGTAGAGGCGGCTTTACGCCGCCATTTGGCGAGGTAAACTCGCCGCTACGAATTCAAACTGAGGCACCACCTGATTTTTTCATAGGTGTC
>CAVROP010000055.1:0-11470 GCA_963722675.1 uncultured Acidobacteriota bacterium | reverse complement strand
CTCGCCCGGACTTGCTTGGCCTGCGGCCTCTGCCCTCTGCGTGGGCGCAAGAAATGCGGCGACGCGGTGAGGCAAGGAATGGTGGGCGCCGCTGCCCGGCAAAGGGGCGGCGATGAGTGCCATCCAAGCGGCGATAACGGCAATGCGTTTACTCATGGTGAAGGTCTCCTTGCTGAACCAGATTCAATCCGGTCAATTCTTCCAGGCGAGCCAGCGCCTTTTCGTGATTCGAAATCTGAAGGTGGTAATCGAGTTCAGAGTCGATGACCGCCTGAAGGTTGCTGATTACGTTTAGAAAATCCACACCACCGGTTTCGTAGCTGGTGATGGAGGATTCCAGTGTCAACGACGATTGCGGCGCGATTCCCTGCGAATAGAGTTCCAGGAGTTGCTCCGTCGCCTGAACTTCCAAAAAGTCCTGTTGCACTTGATAGCGGAGCACAGTGAGTGCATTCGCTTGCATCTGGCGGGCGGATTCCAGGTTGGCGGCCGCCTCTGCAATGGCCATGTCCTGTTTGCGATGGCGAAAGAGCGGCAGAGACGTGGAGAGTGTAATTCCATACATATCCGGCAAGCCATCGCGTTGCATGTAGAAGTAGCCGACGCTGAAATCGGGGCGCACTTCCTTGCGAGCCAAGTCCACGGACAGACGGTTTTGGTCCACCAACGTCCGGCGTTGCTTGAGGGCGGGATAGTTGGCCTGCGCCGCTCCCTGTAGTTGCTCTTGGGTGTAGACGAAGGGGCTGGGCTGGACCGCCGATGTCGCGGCGACGGGCGAGTC
The DNA here is from genome assembly GCA_963722675.1 of uncultured Acidobacteriota bacterium. GTDB lineage: Bacteria > Acidobacteriota > Terriglobia > UBA7540 > UBA7540 > CAVROP01. The sequence goes on along the minus strand of CAVROP010000055.1, from coordinate 10,689 downwards.
AATGGGAATATTACGCAAGCTGTTGAGTTGCGCTTCCAGCGTGCTCCGCTGCTGGTTGAGCATCGTCTCGCGTTGGGAAAGTCGTGTCACTTCCAGTTGCGCTCGCAAAACATCCTGCTGCGCGGCCTTGCCGACGGAATAGCGGATCTCCGCGACCTTTTCAAATCCCTCCAGAGCCGCCCGGTCCTTCTGCAAAATCGCGAGGCTCCGGTCAACGTAGGCAAGGTCGAAATACGCCTGTTTCACTTCTGCCGCCACGCGACGCTCGACCGCCTCATACGCGAGCGTCTCAGCGTCGGCATCGCGAGCGGCGATTTCCGTGCGCAGCCGCGTCTTGCCCGGGTAGGGGATCACCTGCTCAGCCATCAACTGCCGAGCGCTGGAAGCATCGCCCCGCATCAACGCAAAGGGCGGGAACGCGTTGCCCCCATAGCTGAGGGTAAAGGTGGGGTCCGCCCACGCTCCCGCCTGCGGAACCCGCGCGCGTTTGGCATCCACCGCGCGACGGGCGGCGAGGATTTCCGGATTGCGCTCCGTTGCTTCCTGAACCAGCTTGGCGAGGCTCAATGTGGGGGCAGCTTCTGAATCACGTCCAGGCCCTGACTGCGAGAACACCCACACGGGCGTGGCGAAGCAAAGAATGCTCGTAACCAGGAAAGATATCTTCCGTCTCATTTTCAACTCTCCCTCCCGGCCAAGAACCTTGACCGGGCCGGCATACTATCGCTTAACGAGGATGTGGAGGATCGCCAGGTTCCCCGCACGCGCAGGGGGCGACACTTCGGGCTTAGGGTTGTGGGGAGAGTTTCAGATCAGAAGGAGGCAGGATTGAGAAAGAGGACTTAGGGGAGGGGAAATTGACGGCAACATCTGTTGCCGCACCGGTGCGCTGGTTGACACCAGGGGGACGGCTGAGGGATGTGAGATTTCTCCTAATTGGCCCGTATACTCCGAGGGGTGCGCAGCGTTCTGTGTTTCGGTGATGGATCCCTGGTAATTCAAGAGGAAATTTAGGCAGCAAGCCGGCAGTGAGGATGAACTCGGCGGTGTGGTGTTGGTGCTCATCGGGCAGCACGGGTGCGAGCTACAGTGGCTCGGCACGCACAGCGACCTCAAACCGGTGAGCTGCACCAGGAAGACGGTAAGCAAAAGATAAACACTGCGTCGCACGTCAATAGCCTCACACGTCATTCTATAGCAAGCAGGGTGCCAGAAAGCAATCGAAAAAAAGACGGAAATGCCGGTATACTGGCTTGTGAGTTGTAGTTGGAGCTTCAAGGTTATGCCATCCGAATGCGATAACGTTCAGAGAGGTGGCGAATGTCAATCAGGGTGGAATGTCTGAAACTTCCGGGGGGTAGATGCTCGGTTCGATGGCAGGTTGGAGGAACGTAGATATGCGTCTTGTCGCTCGGATTGTCTTGTTCACCGGCGTCTTACTGCCCGCCTGTAGCCTTGCGGCGGACACTGGACCGATGGGCAACGTTGTCCTGGTCCGTGTTCCGAATGGGGGGCAGGCGGTAGCAGCAAAGATCACCGAGGACGGCACTATGCACTTGCTCTACAATTCCGGCGACATCCCGTACTATGTAAAGTCTTCCGATGGTGGAAGAAGTTTCAGCTCGTCGATCGCCGTGGTGGACAAGGGCTCGCGGAAACCCGGCTTGGTGTTTTCTGGCATGTCCATGGCTGTGGTCAAGGGGAATACGGTCTACGTGGCGATGATCACCAATAACTGGCAGACGAAGCTTCCAGATGTGCCGGATGGCTTCATTTACGCGACTCTCGCGCCCGGAGCGAAGGCGTTCACGCCGGTGCGGAGCCTGAATCGGCTACCCAGCGAAGGTTTCTCCTTGGCAGCGGACAGCAATGGCCACGTGGCGGCGAGCTGGCTGGCAGGGAGACTATTCGCAAACTTTTCGCGCGACGGCGGCAGAACCTTCACCTCCAACGCTGAGATCAGCAATACCTACCTGCCCTGCGAGTGCTGCACGACCAGCGCGGTTTATGGCGCAGACGGGAACCTGGCGGTGCTCTACCGGGAGCGAACCAACAACGAGCGAGATATGTATGTGGTCCTGGTGAGTAAAGATGGCCGTCAGTCGCGCACACGGAACAGCAGCACGCCATGGAAGATCGATGCCTGCCCAATGACGTACTATATGATCTCTGCGACCAAAGAGGGTTATGTCGCTGCCTGGCCCACCAAGGGCGACATTTATTTCGCCAAGCTCGATCGAAATGGCAAGGTCTTGACTCCGGGCGAAATCAAAACCCCTGGCCACTCGAGCATGCGCTCGGGGGTGGTGGCTTTAGGTGCCCCCAACGGTGAGTCGCTGGTGGCATGGAAACATGAGGATGAACTTGGTTGGCAACTCTATGACCCACAAGGCCGGCCGGAGGGCTTGCCGGGCTCTGTCAAGAGCCCAGGTAAAGGGGCCGCTGGCGTCGTTGATGAGAATGGCCGTTTCATTCTGTTTCAGTAAGTTGCTGCTCAGCACCGTCAGGAAGTCGTGCATCTGTGTGGGCGGCGGCAATTAGAAGAGCGCACAGTGGCTCGTCTTGCAGATTATCCCGTTGCTATAAGATGCACGCCTGACCAGACTGATTTGTTTGCTCGTCTAGGTGCAAGTCGCGGCTGATCATATAGTTCCGGCGTTGTTAGGGATTCGGCCTGATAGTTGGCTTCCTGGAAACTGGCCGTCAGGGGTGCCGAGGCGCTGACTGACGGCTCCGCTGAAAATTCGAACGGTCATTCAGGCGCAGCCGATTCCCCGCACACAGCGCACACAAAACCAGCCTTGACTCGCTACAAGTGCAAGAAAACGGGACACCATCCGCACTTGTGACACTGATCGGGCGAATCAGTGGCCCCCTGGCGGTCGCGCTGTCAGATTTTGGCAATCAATGGACCTAGCGAGGTTGATCGCCCTTCATCAGGAGGTGGAATGTCGGTCATTCTGACGCTACTCGTGTCGCCGACCATTTTCACAGGAGCATTCGCCGTTGATTCTCACATGGCCTCGAAAAGACACAATAACAGCGTGTCTTTTTGAATGCGCGTGAGAATCGCGAGCGAGGCCCCCGTGCTATGGGTGGGGCATGCCGAGAATTCTGCGTCATGCACACTTCTACACTGTACGATGCGGTGCTCACATCGACTGCTGGCTCAGGGTGAGGTTTTCGTGGTTACCGTCGGCGTGAGAGCGGCTAGCTTGGCAGAAGGTGGCCTGACGGGGGACGTGCCGTTCGATGCTGCAATTCGAAGGTAGTTTCCGTCACTCGAAACTTGGGCCGGGCACTCCGGCCATAGGGCTTTGACCTGCCGGAGCAAGCAGTTGATTTTCCAGCGGAAGAAGCGGTCGCTGCTGTATTCGTCGGTGCCCAGTTGATTGACTAGACCTCCGTCTGAGTATAACGGCACGTGAGCGCCATGTTGTCGCGCACTCCAGCACTTCCAAGAGAGCCACACGTAAAAGTCTAGAAGCCCTGGAGCATGGGCGAATGCAGCCACGGCATGGCGCTCCACCGGGATGCGATGTTGGTTGATCTCGTCGTAGAAAGCTTCGCTCAAGGTGATGGTGTTGCCGACGCAATCTTCGACCGTAGGACTCTTGGCATGATCTGGGGTTGACCAAAGGTGGAGATGATCAAAAAAGTGAAAACGCGACGAATCAACCAAGCGATTGGCATCGGGGTGATCGTGGGTTCCGAAGAAGATCGTGGCTGCGAAGATTCTCTGGAAGCCATGAACAACTCGCCGGTAGTGGCGGCCATCGGGAGCAAGACGAAAGAAATCGAGCATCTGAGCCGCGGAGGCAAACTGAATCGTTCGGTTCTTTTGTTGTAGCGCGAGGGTTGCGACCCAGATGGGGATCAAGCGGTCCTGACCGAAGGCAAGCCGAAGTCCGGGTGAGCGGTGACGTGCAAGAAGAACTTGCCACTGTGACGCGCGTGGATCAATTGTGAATTGGGTGGCCGGCGGAGGGGTAGTCCGCACAACACGAAGGGTCGGGTGTGAAAGGCGAGCTGCTGCTGATGATTCTCACGCTGTTGCCGAACAAGTTCGATCGTATCCAGTTGTTTAAGCCGGCGCTTCGAGATACCGATGCGAGGTGCATTGAAACGCAGACAGTCGGATACCGACGAAAAACCGTTGGTCGTCGTTTCTGGCGAATTGGGGCGAGGTGCATATTGGGGTGCATATTGGTGCCCGAACTGTAGGGTTGAGTCCGACTGAGAGCCACTGTATCCGACTGAAAAGGCCGGGGTGCATACGAGGTGCATATTCGCTTGTGAAAATTCGATTGGAACGGAGCGTTTCGATGGGCGGAGGTGCATATTCAGTCGGATCTAAACGGGGCCCGTATCAATTTGCATCGTTCAGAATCTGACTCGAGTCCTGGAGCATGGTATCCCGCAGCCGGCAGCACTTCGTGAATGCTTTGTGTGGAAGCAGGGCTACGAACCTGCGCTCGGAGTGCAATGATCGGAGGTAATGATTGGCGTGCAGCGAATTTGTGCAGGTTGCACGACGCTGGATCGAACACACGGTAATTCGTCAAAGTCCTGTATACGGATATTCAGAACCAGCTTCTAGCGCAGCTCGCCGCTTTTCGCGGCGCGGATGGCATAATCCGCCGCCCGGTAAGCCAGGGCCTGAATGGTGGCAGTGGGTTGCTGCCTGGCAGAAGTCACGAAGTTACTTCCATCCACTAGAAAGAGGTTGGAAACATCGTGGGTGCGGCTGAATGGATTCACAACAGAAGAGCGCGGATCGTTCCCCATCCTGCAAGTTCCCATGAGGTGCCGGCTGGGCATGTTGTCAACGACGTCGAACGGTTGGCTCCACGTCTTCAGGGCGCCCGCCGCCTCGAGGATCTCGATCTGCTTCGCCAGCATCCATTTCATGGTCGCCACGTCATCCGGGTGGTAGTAGAAGGTGATGCGCACAGCCGGCAAGCCCCAAGCGTCTTTCAGGTCAGGATCCAGCGAAACGGTGTTCTTTTCTTGCGCGAGCGAGGTGGTGTGGGACAAGAGCGTCATGGTGCGGTTGAAGTAGGTTTCAAACATCTGCTTGAACTCGCTGCCCCATTTGGGCGCATCGGGCGGCAAGCCATGCAGCGCGAACCCGGCGGGATAGTAATCGAATCGCGCGTCAATGCCGCCCCCGCCGTAGAAGCCCCGCTTGGGGTCTGTGGCGTAATAATCGTGGATGAGCCGTGTCACCTGAATGCCCTTGTACTCATTCAAAGGATGCTCAAACAACCCCTGGGCCGCGGCGCCGTTATCCCACATCAGGTACTTTCCAACCACGCCGCTTGAGTTCGCCAAGCCCTCGGGAAAGCGTTTTGATTTCGACATCAGCAGCAACTTCGGCGTTTCAACACCGTTAGCGCAAACGAAAACCGCCCTGGCGCGTTGGAAGATCTCGCGCCGGTTTCGATCGAAGTAAATGGCGCCCGTGGCTCGGCCGGCATCGTTCGTCACGATCGTGCGCACGTAGCAGTGGGGCCGGATTTCGCATCGGCCTGTCTTTTCGGCCAGCGGAATCACGCTGACCAAAGTGCTGGATTTCGCGCCCATCTCACAGCCGAACGATTCGCAGAAACCACAATTCACACAGGGCGCACGGCCTTGATAGGGCTGGGAAAGAATGGCAACCGGCGCGGGGAAGGGATGTAGTCCGAGGCTCCTCGTCGCGCGCTCAAACAGGATGCCCGACGACTTGACGGGCATGGGAGGCAGCGGGTACGGCTTCGAGCGCGGCGCTTCGAAGGGATTCGCGCCGGCCAGACCCGGAGATCCCGAGTTCGTACTCGGCTTTCGTGTAATAGGGCTCCAGGTCAGCATAGGTGATGGGCCAATCCCTTAGATCGGCGCCACTCACCTCGCCGCACAAGCTGCGCTCATGAAAATCCCTCTCATGGAAGCGCCAGTAGTTGGCGGTGAAATGAACACTCCCGCCACCCACCTGGCGTCCGTACTCGATCGCCTTCGTTGGCCGGGCTTGGTCCGTTTCCGACTTGCGGTAGGTGATAGGCTGAAGCTTCGGGTCGTTGGTCAGACCGGGCTGGTAGGTGTACTTGATCTCATCGTGCGAGTAGTCCTTTTCGCGCAGGTAGGGGCCCTGCTCGAGCACGACCACTCGGAATCCGGCATTGGCCAGCTCCTTGGCCACAACGCCACCGGCCGCGCCGGCGCCCACAACCAGGAAATCGACAGGGTCGGTAGTTGGGAAAACCACGCCGCTCATTTCTCCTCCCCGTTCACGTGAGCGTCGTAGTAGCCGAACGGCGGCTGGTAAGCCATCGAAGCCTCAAATCCGATCTGCTTCCATCCGATTCTTCCTCGATTGCCGCCATAGCTGGGGTTCCCCAGGAAGCCCAAAACTGTGTGAGTGCGGAGCAGTTCAAAGAAATCGGTTGCTTCAATGGCGCGGATCAGAGCGATCTGCTGCTGGGCCGTCAGCGACGCGATGGCAGTCGACTTCGGGAATAACTCCTTGCGTTTCGCCTGGAGCAGCTCCATCCCGGCGCGATATGTCTCGCGTTCGTGGGCAGCGAACGTCGAGAGCGCGCGGTCTATGAAATAGATGACGCCGGCCTCGCGCGCGCCAGGCCCACCACTCGAGGGGATGATCTGCGCCGCGACGGCTTCGATCTCGCCCGCCGTATTCGCATCCAGAGTCTCAAAGTGTGAGGTCGGCGATTTTGCAGCCGTGCGCGCGTACCGCTGGGCAGACAAAACCTCAGGCCATGCCACCATCGCGAGGCAGTTTGACAACCAGCGCCGTCGTGTAGATTTCATAGTACCTTCCGTCATGGCCGGGTCTCGGCAGCGCGTGCTACTTCTTCAAATCCGCGGTCCAGTTGGTGACCAGCGTCAGCGGCTGGCTGGCGGCTTGAGCCGTGGTCCCGTTGATCAGGAATCTCTTGCCATCGGCGGAGGCCGCGAAGGGGGTCCCCGTAATGCGGAAGGTGTTGGCCTGGAACAGCTCCTGCGGAGTACCCAGCTCAAGGCTGGCGCCCTTTTCTCGTACCTCCACGGCCGTCAGCTTCCCGCCCACGGAAAGAAAGTAGAGTTCCTTGCCGTCGCTCCGCCAAACCGCCAAGCCTCTTGAACCTGTGGTCGAAACCTGCCATTTGCCTTCGCCGCTCGGAAACGGCTTAATGTAGACCTCGTACTGGCCCGTGTCGTTGCTCAGGTAAGCAACCCACTTCCCATCGGGTGAAATGGCCGGATCCACCTCGTTGAATGGGGTGCTGACCACCGGGAAAGGCTTCCGGTCGCCAAACATGGGGAGCGCCCAGACGTCGTTAGCGTTGGCTTTCGATCCAAAGAATTGGTATGCGATGTAACGCCCGTCGGGCGAGACAGAATAGGGCTCAAGCTCACTTCCAGGTGTTTCCAGTACCTTTTCATCAGCACCAGAGCCGTCGGCTGCCCGGCGGTAGATGGCGTACCCACCGTCTCGATTCGAGCCAAAAACGATGGACCTCCCATCCGGCCACCAGACAGGAAGCCTATTGCTTCCGGGTCCGAAGGTAATTCGGGTCTGGGTCTTGCGCGCCAAGTCAATCACCCAAATATCCGAGGTGGCGGGTGAATCGGCAATCGTCACGGCGAGCTTCGACCCATCGGGCGAAAGCATGGGGTCGGAATATTGTGCGGTTTCCGGAAGCGCCAACTCGATTTGGTTGCCAGCGCTGTCAAACCAGATCAACTGCGAGGCTGTGGCAATTCCCCCTTCCTGAAACAGCAGCACGCCGCTGCCCGAGACACTGAAACGGCCGATACCCACATGGCCGGCAACCGGCACAGCGTCGCCTTCCACAGCCAGCTTGCTGGTGTTGAAGCGCTGCGCCATCAAAGTCCCATCGCGCACAAACAGCAAGTAACCTGGCGGGGCATAAATGGCGTTCGAATCGTTGTGGAGGACAAGCACCTGCTCCTTCGAGCCCAGCGCGCCGGCATAAATGGCGCGGTCAACGCCCGAAACCGAGGTGGAAAAATAGAGGAAATGCTTGCCGTCGGGCAGGAACCACGGCAAACGATGCAGCGCCATGCCCGCACCCGACTCCGTCACCGTCACCTCGACGGGCGTGCCTCCCGCCGCATCCCCTCGCATCAGCGGTCCCGCCTGGTCACTGGCGAACACGATGATTCCTTCCTGGCTCCAGGTGCCGCCGCGTCCAGTGGGGGCATCGCACAGAGCTTGTGGCGGGCCGCCGCTCGCGTCGATCTTGTTCAACTTGCCGTCGGCAAAATATCCCAGATAACGGCTATCCGCCGACCAGAAAGGATACGTGGCGCCCTCGGTCCCGGCCAGCGGCTGGGCCGTGCCCGAATTGAGCGGCTGCACCCACAGCGTGGGTCGTCCTGCACTTCCCGTCGCCCCAAAGGCTATGCGGCGACCATCGGGCGAGATCGCCGCCCGGGCATAGGGATCAAAGGTTGCCTTGTCCGGCGGCAGGATGTAAGCGTGAACCGAAGACGAAGGCGCCAGCAACAATCGCAGCCAAAGGCTGCCCAGGATGATCGCGGCCAAGACGCCTGCCGCAGCCACGCCCCATGCTGCCGTTTGCAGCGCGGGTGTCCCCACCCGCAATTCTTCCGCCGGTGGGGACACCGGCGCTCTAGGGGCCTGGGAGATCCATTTCAGTTCTAGCGCCACATCGGCTGCGCACTGGAAACGCTCATCAGGATTCTTCGCCAGGCACTGCGCCAACAACCGGTCGAGCGCCGCCGGCGCCAGCGGCTGCACCTTGCTGATAGCCTCCGGGTCTTTCTCCAGTATGGCGCTCGCCACGCTAAGCTGGCTTTTTCCTTCGAAAGCCCGTACGCCTGTCGCCATCTCGTAGAGCGTGGCGCCCAGGGCGAAGATGTCGGAGCGTGCGTCGGCTTCTTTGCCTTCAATCTGCTCGGGGCTCATTTAGTGAATCGTTCCGACCATTGCTCCAGCCTGAGTAATGGGACTGCCGGGACTCGCGCCAGCGGTTGCGCTCAGCGCAGCGGTGAGCAACGGCGCGGAGGCGCCCGGTTGGTCTTGTAGGGCCGAACTGCGTTCGGCCGGGCGAGCGCTGCTCGTCCCTACGGCCATCGCTTTCGCCAGGCCGAAGTCCATCAGCTTCGCTCCGCTCTTGGTCAGCATGATGTTGGCGGGTTTGAGATCACGATGCACCACACCCTGGCGATGCGCCTTGTCGAGCGCGGCGGCAACCTGCATCCCGATTTTCAAAAGGTCCGCCAAAGGAAGCTTGCCGCCCTTCAGCCGCTCAGCCGCCGACTCGCCCTCCAGGAATTCCATCACCAGGTATTCACCGGCGGCATCATCGTGGCCCACGTCGTAGAGCACACAGATGTGCGGGTGTTGAAGCGAGGAGATGGCCCGCGCCTCGCGCTCGAAGCGCTGACGGAAATCGGGAGAAGAGATGAAACGCTCGGGCAGGACTTTTATCGCCACGTCGCGGCCCAGACGCGTGTCGCGCGCCCGATACACTTCGCCCATTCCGCCCGCGCCCAGCTTGTCCTTAATCTCATAGGGACCGAGCTTGGTCCCGGAGGTTAATGCCATGCTTCCAATCATGTTTTGGGAGGTCCTATACCCGCTAAGAAATTCTAGCACAATACATTGAACACCATAAGAACAAGGTTTTCTGTGGCAGAGGGGTTCAGATGCTGACGAACCACGGAGGCGTGTAGGGGGCGGAGGGTGGCCGGGCGTTCCGGGGCTGAGGAGCGCTCGGTTCTGGGGTGGAATGCCGGCGCCCGCAAGGTCAGTGCGGCGCCCAGCAAGAGGACAAAGGCTTCGAAATGGGCAGGGACTCTAGCCGACATTTTGTCACTCTGCCCCGCCACTCGTTTTGTCCTCCACTTTTGCTTCGTTCCAGCCCTTTGAGGCCGTTGCTTGCTCGTTTGCGCGCTTGATGGGCGCTAATTGCGTATAAAATGCGCAGAATTTTCAGCATTCGAAAAAGTGATGTCCTTTGTTTTCAAATACTTCTTAGCTTCGTTCCCACTCTTTTTGTATTTGCGCGCGCTCCCCAAGCCGTTCCCCGAGCCGTCCGTTTCCGGTCCCAGCCGCGTCCCACCGCCCGAGTAGCCTGCCGGAACCCGTGCGATGTAAGAAATCTCGAATTGTGCGTCTATAGCGCGCATTTCGCACTCAAATTGGGTTCGTTTTGGGTTATTCTCAGGTTCGTTTTGCTCAGTTTTGCAACTGCCTTCCTTTATTTTCAATGACATACTGGCTTCGATCGTACTATTTTTATATTTTTTGCAGCTCCCGGTTCCCGCCAGCGCCGCGACCATCCCTCTTTCTCTTGGCGTGGTAACGCATCCGGCGCTCCGTTCCGACAATACGTCCGCAAATTGACCACGGCTATAGGCTAGCACACGCGGCGGCATTTGTCAAGCAAAAAATGCAAAAAATCTTGCGGTCCGGTTGTTGACAGTGCTCTCCCGTTGGTAGTGGTGCAGTTTGATGGTGTAGCGGCGAGTTTACCTCGCCAAATGGCGGCGTAAAGCCGCCTCTACATCAAACTGCACCACTAGCCTCCCGTTTGCCGCTGCCCATCAGCTTATTCCCTCGCGGTCCCCACTCTCCCCGCGCCGCCCGCTGCCCTGCACGACCGTACGCCCTCTCTTCGAGCAAACCGTTTAACGGCAACTTGACCACTCTAGTCC
>CAVROP010000054.1:0-164760 GCA_963722675.1 uncultured Acidobacteriota bacterium | reverse complement strand
GACACCTCGGAGCACGACTGGCTGGAAGGGCGGGGGCCGCGGCTGTATTTGGTGGCGATGATCGACGATGCCAGCAGTCTAGCCTATGCACGTTTCGTGGAGCAGGACAACACGGAAGCGAACCTGCGCACGCTGTGGGGATACCTGGAGCGTTGGGGCCGTCCGGTGGAGTTTTATACGGACAAGAGCAGCCTCTTTACGGTGAATCGGCCGAGGGTGGAAGCGGCGGATGAGGCCGTTAAACAAGAGTGGACGCAGATCGGGCGGGCCTTGCGGGAACTGGGGATGGGCTGGATCGCGGCGCACTCGCCGCAAGCCAAAGGTCGGATTGAGCGCTTTTTCGGCACGGCGCAGGACCGCTTGGTGAAAGGGTTACGTCTGGCCAGGGCTGACACCCTGCAAGCGGCGCAGACCTATCTGGAGGAAGAATACTTGCCGCACTGGAACCAGACCTTCACGGTGGTGCCGGCGGGCAGCACGGATGCGCATCGCCCCCTGCGCGCGGAGCATGAACTGGCAGCGATCTTAAGTCTTGTGGAAGAACGGAAAGTGACCTCCGACTATACGATTCGCTATCAGGGGAAGATCTATCAGATCGCGCGCAGAGATATCCGGCCCGGACTCCGGGGCGGTCGGGTGCGGGTGGAGCAACGGCTCGACGGGAGCCTGGCGGTGAAGTTTCGCCAGTACAGGTTGAGCGTGGCGGAGTGCCAGGCTCAACCGAAGACGCCCCCCTCCCCGAAACTAGAAAGCGCGCCGAAGCCTCGCCCCAAGGTTGTGCACAGCTGGATGAAAGATTTCCATCTCCGGAAGAGTCCTCCTTTGGCAGTGATTCTGCCGGGCGCGACACGGGGCGGGTCGCCGAGGTTCTTTGGCGGCTAACCTCCGTCGCCCTACGGGCTCCTCCGGTTAGCCGCCAAAGAACCAAAAGCGGAACTTTCTACTTTGCTAAGAACCGGACATTTCTACTTTGCCTTGACACTGAAAAACCCTTCTGGTGTGTCCTCCCCAGGAGCCCTAAGCAACGAGGCATCTCGCACTGCCGTTGTTTTCCGCTCAGCATGCTGTCAGAGCACTGGGCTGAAAAGGAAAAGTTCTTGCGGGTTAGAAATTGGGTTATGGTACCATTTTGGCGCGCAGCACCTTCCCGGAGAATCTTGCTCTGGGGTTGAAAGCACACGTTGGCATCGGCGGTGGAAAGTGAACTGGTGCCCGCGACCGGGTTTTTGCGCCCGCTGGGAGAACAACAGGGCATGGGCCCGCCTACAACCACCAATTCCGGTACCGCACCGCCGCGGCCGAATCCCGTCCTTGCTTCCTCGGGTCCCTCCCTGCGACATCGGATGGAATACTACGCGGCCGTCGGCCTACTGAAAGCTCTGGGCTTCCTGCCGCACCGCTTGACGCGAGCGCTCTGCGGGTTTCTTGCGTTTCTGAGCTACTGGGCCTGGCCGCGCTTACGGAAAGTGGGCCTGACCAATCTAAGGCTTGCTTTCCCTGATTGGCCCGAGAGCCAACGCCGGAAGGTGCTCTTCAGCTTGTTTCGTAACTTCGGCAGGATGTTGGGAGACTTCGCGCATTTTCCGCAGTGGAACCGCAGCAACATTGAAAAGCTGATCATCTACGACGGATTTGAAAACTATGCGCAGGCCCAAAGTCAAGGCCGAGGCGTGCTCTTTCTTACTGGCCACTTCGGAAATTGGGAGCTGAGTTCGTTCGCTCACGGGGTGTACGGCTATCCCTGCGACTTCGTGGTGCGCGCCCTGGACAACCCGCTCATGGATGAACTGATCAACCACTACCGCTGCCTGGGCGGCGGAAAGCCTATTGAGAAAGGTGATTTTGCGCGGGGCGTGCTGCGCGCTTTCAGTCGCGGCGATGCAGTCGGCGTGCTGATCGATCAAAACATGCTGCCCGGCGAAGGGGAGTTTGTGAACTTCTTCGGCATGCCCGCCTGCACCACCACCGGCCCCGCACGCGTGGCGAAGAAGACCGGTGTGCCCATCGTTCTGGGGTTAGTCATCTGGGACCCTAAGCTCAAGAAGTACCGGCTGCGATTCGATCCTGTCGAATGGATCACCTGCCAGAATCCGGAAGAGGAAATCCTGGTCAATACCGCGAACTTTACCCGCCTGCTTGAAGACTACATCCGCCGCTTCCCCGATCACTGGCTTTGGGTCCACCGCCGGTGGAAGACGCGCCCGCCAGGCTCCGCGCCGCTCTATCAATTATAGGAAACAGGGGAATAAGGAGGCAGTAGGCAGAGGGCGGTGAAGGCCGGGAGCCGGCAGCAGGCAACTTTCGACTGAGAACTGACTATTGTTCTATCGAGGCTCATTATGAAGATCTCGGAGTTGGCACGATTGCTGGGGGGAACGCTGCACGGAGAGGCGGACCGAGAGGTTCAGGAGGTGGCAGGGCTGGAAACCGCCGGCCCACGAGAATTGACATTCGCTGAGGATGCGAAGTCTCTTGAATTGGCGGCCGCCTCCCAGGCCGGGTGCGTTCTCGTACCGGCGGACTGCTCTCTGCCAGGACGTACAACGGTTGGGGTCGAGAGTCCGAAGCTGGCTTTTGTCCGCGCGGCCCAAGCCCTCTGTCCGCCCCGCAAATTCCCGCCGGGCGTGCATCCCACGGCAGTCGTTGCCGCGGACGCGCGCCTGGCTGAAGACGTGGCCGTTTCCCCGTGGGTGATAATTGAGTCAGGCGTCGAAGTTGGACAGGGGACGTACCTTGGGGCTGGGGTTTACTTAGGCGAGGGTGCCCGGGTGGGCGCGCAATGCACGCTCTACCCGCGGGTGTGCGTCTACCCAGAAGCAAGCATCGGCAATCGAGTGATCCTTCACTCCGGAGTCGTGGTTGGGTCCGACGGGTTCGGTTACGTCTTCGCGGACGATCATTATGAGAAGTTCCCCCAACGGGGCAGCGTGGTCATCGAGGACGACGTCGAGATCGGCAGCAACAGCACGGTGGATCGTGGCTCCTTGGGCGTCACCGTGATCGGTCGAGGTACCAAGATCGACAACCTGGTTCAAATTGCGCACAATGTGAAAGTGGGACGGCACTGCGTGATTGCCGCCCAGACAGGCATTTCGGGCAGCGCGGAAATCGGCGATTACGTGGTGATGGGCGGCCAGGTGGGCGTTGCGGATCATATTCGCATCGAAGAGGGAGCGATGATCGGAGGGCAGGCTGGCATATTTGGGTCGATACGTAAAGGAACCAAGGTCTGGGGGACCCCCGCCCGACCCCTGGACGAATTCAAGAAAGTCTACGCCCACCTTGCCAGGCTGCCCAGCCTTGCCGGGAAAGTGAAGGAAATCTCGCGGCAGCTTTCAGAGATTCTAAAGCATGACCCGCAGGGAAAGTAAAAGTCTCAGGTGTTTTCGTAAACTTTGGTGAGTTGCAACCGCATGGTGTCCAGGCGGCTTTCCGATACACGTGAGAAACGCCTCAAGAGCTCATAGCCGAGGTCGTGATCCTGCTCGGCCTTGCCGCGCAGGCATTGCCCGTCCATCGCAAAAGCGCGAGTAGGCTCGACGGCTCGGGCCGAGAACTTCCATCGATAAGGCGGAAACAGCCACGACCAGCCGAGAATATCGTCTTCTTTGAGAGTGACGATGCTGAGCGGGCCGCGGCGTTCCGAAACGATGGTCAGGTCGACTTTGCCCTCGCGAAGAAGGTAGAACTTGCCGGCATCTTCTCCCTCGTGAAAAATGAATTCCCCGGGCGCGAAGCGAACATTGGAGGCACAGCCTAGAACCAGGTCGAGGTAACGCCGTGGGAAATCCGTGAAAAATGGATGCGCGGTGAGAACATTCTGAAGACTTTCCATGCAACACTCCTTGGGGCTGAGCCGGCGCGTATTTCCAAAACGGTCGACGTGGGGCCGGCGGGGTCCTCCAGCAACACTGCATGCAATGAAGTAGGCCCTTCAAAATGATAACATTCCGTCACGTCTCCTTGTCAACGTCGGAGTGGCCGTTTTGGTCTGCCGCAGTAATGCTGCTCCAGGCCACTTTCGCCACTTTTGATCCGCTCTTTTTGGGCTCTTTTTGGGCTTCCCAACTGCGGGAATTCACGGTATCCTTACTCGCGCGTGCTTGGTGGATATCGAAGTTCGCAAGGCCGTTATCATGCAGCGCACCACAATCCGAGAATCCGGGACCATTTTTGAAATTCTTCCTCCCGAACGAGCTGCCCGGCTCCCTCAAACCTTGAAGGCCTCACCTGCGCAAGAGGTGCGAGAAAGGACACAACCAGGACGATGGCAACAATAGAACGAGTCTTAGCAGAGCATCCGTTCTTCGAAGGTTTTTCAGAGGCGCACGTTAAACTCGTCGCCGGGTGCGCTTCCGACGTTCGCTTTAAGCCGGGACAGATTGTTTTCCGCGTAGGCGAAGAAGCCAGAAAATTCTATCTGGTTCGTCATGGGAAAGTAGCGCTCCAGATGACCTCCGAGCGGCGCGGCCCGCTCACGGTCCTGACGGTAGGAGCGGGTGAGGTCTTGGGATGGTCGTGGCTGTTCCCACCCCACAAATACAGGTTCTCTGCGCGCGTCCTCGAGGCGACACGGGCATTTGAGATCGATGGTCAATGCCTGCGCGGCAACGCCGAGCAGGATCACGATTTTGGTTATCATCTCTTGAAGCACTGGTCGCCGGTGGTCGAGCGGGCAATGGATGCGACGCGATTACAGCTCATCAACGTTTACCAGGACCGATAAGCCGGGCGTGTGCCGCTGGGCACCGTTACTTCCAGCCACGGCAGAGGAGGAAGGCCTTGGAGATTCACAAACAAGATGCTCTGAATTATCACAGCCAGGGGCGCAAGGGAAAGATCGAGGTCGTAGCGACCAAGCCCTGCCCGACGCAGTGGGATTTGAGCCTCGCCTATACACCCGGGCGTGGCGGAACCCTGCCTGGAAATCCAGAAGAATCCCCGAGCGTGCCTTCGAGTACACCGCGAAGGGGAACCTGGTGGCGGTGGTGTCCAATGGCACGGCGGTCTTGGGCCTGGGGAACATCGGCGCGCTGGCGGGCAAGCCCGTCATGGAAGGCAAGGGCGTCCTCTTCAAGCGCTTCGCCGATATCGATGTGTTCGACCTCGAGGTGGATTCGGAAAATCCCGACGACGTCATCAAGTTCTGCCAACTTCTCGAGCCCACCGTCGGCGGCATCAACCTGGAGGACATCAAAGCCCCGGAGTGCTTCTACATCGAAGAGAACGCTGCGGCGCACCATGTCTATTCCCGTCTTCCACGACGACCAGCACGGCACCGCCATCATTTCCGGCGCCGCCCTGCTGAACGCGCTGGAACTGGTGGGCAAGCACATCGAGCAAGTGCAGCTGGTGGTCAACGGCGCCGGCGCCGCCGGCATCGCCTGCGCCGAGCACTACGTCCGGCTGGGTGTGAAGCGCGAGAACATCATCTTGTGCGACACCAAGGGCGTGATCTACGAAGGGCGCAAGGAAGGCATGAACCCCTACAAGGCTCGCTTCGCCGCCAAGACAGACAAGCGGACCCTGGCGGAGGCCATGGAGGGAGCCGACGTCTTCCCGGTCTCTCCGGCGCCGACGTTGTCACGCCAGGACATGATCCGCTCGATGGCGGATCAGCCGATCATTTTCGCCATGGCCAATCCCGACGCCGGAAATCAGCTACCAGGAAGCGAAAGCAGCCCGGGCGGACGTCATCATGGCCACGGGCCGGTCCGACTATCCCAACCAGGTCAACAATGTCCTCGGCTTTCCCTTTATTTTCCGCGGCGCCCTGGATGTGCGAGCCCGACCATCAACGAAGAAATGAAGCTGGCGGCCACCCGGGCCCTGGCGGCGCTGGCCAAGGAAGACGTTCCCGACTCGGTCCTGCGCGCCTACGGGGTGAGACCACCTGCACTTCGGGCCGGATTACATCATTCCCAAGCCATTCGACCCGCGCGTCCTGGTGTTGGAAGCTTCCGCCGTCGCTCAGGCGGCGATGGAGAGCGGAGTGGCGCAGGTGAAGGTTGATATCGAACGAATATCGAGAACAACTCTCTCGCCGCCTGGGGCGCACCCAGGAAGTCATGTTCAGCGTGCGCCAGCGGGCCAAGGCCGCACCCAAGCGCATCGTCTTTTCCGAAGGCGAGCACGAGAAGATCATCCGCGCCAGTTGTCATCTTACTAGACTTGAAGATCGCGCATCCGGTGCTGCTGGGCCGCCCGGCGGTTATTATGAAGATGGCTGAGGAATTGGACTTGTGCAACAAGGTCAGCGCGGAAATCATCGACCCGGCTCACTCACCCAGGCTGGATGCCTACGCGGAGGAGTTCTACCGGCTGCGCCAGCGAAGCGGCGTCACCCGCACCGAGGCGCGGGAATTGATGGCCAACAGCAACTACTTCGGCGCCATGATGGTTCATATGGGCGACGCGGATGGTTTCGTCGCGGGCGTGTCGCAACATTACCCGGACACCATCCGCCCGGCGCTGCAAATCATCGCCA
This sequence comes from uncultured Acidobacteriota bacterium, assembly GCA_963722675.1. Lineage (GTDB taxonomy): Bacteria > Acidobacteriota > Terriglobia > UBA7540 > UBA7540 > CAVROP01. The sequence goes on along the minus strand of CAVROP010000054.1, from coordinate 158,273 downwards.
CGCGCCCCGACGTTCACAAGGTCTCCGGGCTCTACGTGATCGTGACCAAGAAAGACATCTTTCTCTTTGCCGACACCACCGTCAACATCGACCCCAGCGCCGATGATCTGGCGGAAATTGCCCTGCTTTCAGCGGAAGTCGCCGAAAGCTTCGGCATTCAGCCTCGCGTGGCGATGCTGTCATTTTCCAACTTCGGCAGCACGCAGCATCCCCTAACCGAAAAGGTGCGCCAAGCCACCGAAATCGTGAAGCAGCGGAATCCCAAGCTCATGGTGGACGGGGAGATGATGGCGGATACGGCGCTAGTCCCGGAATTACTCGCAGAATACCCCTTCTCAAGCCTGAAGCAGAGGGCCAATGTTCTGGTCTTCCCCAGCCTTGAAGCCGGCAACGTGGCCTATAAGCTCATGCTGCGCATCGGCGGCGCGGAAGCTCTTGGCCCGGTGCTGATGGGACTCTCGAAACCGGTCCATGTGTTGCAACGCGGCTCGACCGTGGAAGAAATCGTCGATATTGCCGCTCTCGCTGTTGTGGACGCTCAACGCGAGGCGAACCACTTCAATATGCCGCTTACCAAGCCCTCCGCGGCCTGACCAGGGGTGAGCCGTTTGGAACAGACACGTCCCGCTATCTATTTCACTGGCGGCGGGCTTCGCGCGCCAGGCCTTCGTGCACGAGCATCTTGAGCAGCGTCTGGTAGCCAATGTCTTTCCGGTCTGCGACCTCGCGAGCCCGCTCGAGATCCGCTCCAGGCAGGCGGATCGCAATCTGAACGCTGCGCTTTTCACTCAGCTTCGCAACCAGGCTCGATCCGCTGGTCTTGCTTCCCTTCGAACGGACTTCCGCGGACCGCCGCTTGACGTACGCCCGTCCCGCCGAGCTGGCCCACCAATCCGCCTCGTCGCTCTCACTCCTGAACCTCGGCATCTTGCCTTGACACCATAGCTTTTTCGAATCGGACTGCAATTCCGGCCATCCCCGAGAGCCCTGTTTGTGATTCGCGGCCATTGGTAATAAAATCGTGGAAGTATTCGTTGGGCACAGGGCGTTTTGGCCAACTCCACAATGGCAGAAGCTCTTAAAGTCGAACATCAGGTGGAACGCGGCCTGAAATCATCACTCGTCAGCATTGCCTCGAATTTTGCCCTGGCAATGTGCAAATGCGTCGCAGGCCTCCTCGGCCATTCCTTTGTGTTGGTCGCCGACGGAATCGAATCCCTCGCGGACGTCTTCAGTTCCTACGCGGTTTATTTCGGTCTCCGTGTGGCGCTCAAGCCTCCGGACAAAGAGCACCCCTATGGGCATGGGAAGGCTGAACCCATCGCGGCAGTAGTCGTCAGCCTGGCGTTAGCGGCAGCCGGCATTGCCATCGCCATCGAAAGCATTTTCCGGATTCGTACTCCACATCCGCTTCCCAGACTTTACACCCTCTGGGTTCTGCTGGGCGTGGTGGTGGTGAAAATCCTGCTTTCCCGCTTCGTCTCCTCGGTGGCCGAAGCCATCCAAAGCACAGCGGTGCAGGGAGACGCCTGGCACCACGTCACCGATGCTATTACCTCCGCCTTCGCCTTTGTTGGAATCTCGTTGGCGCTTTGGACGAAGAACTACACCACAGACGATTGGGCCGCCCTCTGCGCTTCATGTGTGATTCTCTTTAACGCCGGCCGCCAAATCCGGCTCCCCCTGGCCGAACTTCTGGACACCGCACCTTCTCCCGACATTGAAGAGCAGGTGCGCCGGGTTGCAACCGCGGTTCCCGGCGTCATCGGGCTCGAAAAATGCTTCGTGCGCAAAGTGGGATTCCGGTATTACGTCGAACTTCATGTTGTCACACGGGGGGATATCACCGTCCGCACGGGACATGGCATCTCCCACGAGGTGGAAGATCGGGTGCGCGCCGAGGTCGATCGCGTCGCCAAGGTGCTGGTGCACATCGAGCCGGAAGAGGAACTGCTGAAGGGGCCCGATACCGAGGTCTAGTCGTGCTGCTTCTCGCCCCTACATCCCCACATTGAACCCTTCCACCACGATTCGGGGCGTCTCGCCCCGGGTGTCCGCGTGTGCGAGTTCGGTTCGAATCGTCCGGCGTTCGCCAGGCATCAAGGCGATGTAATTGTCGCTATAGATGGCCGGCAGGATCCGGTCACCGCTCTTTTCCCGCACCGCTTTCAAGCGGACCATCAATGCCGGAAGGCCGGATGGGTTGTGCAGTTCGGTGGATAATTGCCAGCGATTGTCCTGGCGCGTAGACGTCCGTGGAGACTTCCAGCTTAACCTTCGGCAACTGTCGAATCGCTCGATAGTTGCCTTCCGTAGGACCCCGCATATAGAAGTTTGTGGAGATCGTGTCGGCTCCGCGTGTCAAGGACAGGCGCAGGAAATGCAGCGGAGTCAGCCCGGACGGATACTCCATCTTGATGCACGAGTTGGCGCTGTCCTCTTGACTATCCAGAGTGACAGACTTCTCCCACTGTTTCTTTCCGTCCATGTCCAGGACCTCGACGGCAGCGGTCAGACCTTGCACGTTTCCACCGCTGTTATTCACGACTTCGATGCTCTCGGTCACCGGATTCCATTGGATGTGAAGCGGCTCGCAGCCCTTCTTGCACCCAAAATATGCAGCCGTCGGCTCAAAGTAATAGTCGTAGGTCTGCCAAACGAAGGAGGGCCAGCAGGGATGGCTCATCCAAAGCAGAAGTCCCATGCGGTGGTTGCCCTGCCCCTCAAACATGGCGCGATAGCCTTCGTAATTGAGAAACTGGGCGAGAGAAACCCAATCGTCGAGGTTGTCGGCGCCGCCGTAATTGAACTCGATCATGTTCCTGAAACTTTCGCCGCCTTGCGCGCCGGTCAATGTGAAATCGTGCAGACCCCAGTCGAGGCCCTGCGGCCACTGCGCCGATTCGGGCATCATCGCGCGCACGCTTTCGACCGGGGAATGTTCGGCATGCCCATCTCGCTGTGCAGCTTCGTATGCGCCCCGCCCGTAAAATAGAAGCTGAGCGGCATGGCCATATAAGGCCCGCCGCCACCCACAACGCCAAACGCCGAATTGGAAATGTAATGGATGTCGGGATGATTTTCGGCCAGGACTTTGCGGATGGCGTCGTCAAGCGGCTTGGGCGGGTTACCCTCGTTGCGGCCGCAATAAATGCCGATCGAGGGATGATTTCGAAAGCGCCGAACCGAATCAAGCGCATTGCGCATGAACATGTCGTCGTCTTTCGGGTCGGGCCCATCGTAAGGGTTGGCAAGCCAGAACTCCTGCCAGACCATAACGCCGTGGCGGTCACAAGCGGCGAAGAATTCTTCATCGCCGACCTGCCCCACCCAGTTGCGAATCATCGTGAAGTTCATTTCCCGGTGATAGCGGACCGCCGCGTCGTACTCGCGCCGGCGATAGAGCAGCATGGACTCGCCGAAGCCCCAATTCCCTCCCCGCGCTATAAATCGCCGCCCGTTGATCCATATCCGCAGAGTGCCGCCCTCTTCGCTGTAAGTCATTTGCCGGATGCCGGCGTCGAATGTCCGCGCGTCCGATACTTTCTTGTCACGCGTCTGGAAGCTCAGTTCGATGGGGTACAAGTGGGGCTCGCCGTAGCCGGCCGGCCACCAGAGCTTGGGATTCTCCAGCCGCAGCACGGGCGTGTTCGTGGGATCGAACTTCACGTTCGTGGCTGCGGAGCCGCCCACTGTGATGCGTTGTTCAAAGTGCAAATCTCCCAAACGTCCGCGCAGAAACCCCGCCACCGGCCGGGGAGTGTGATTCACCAGTGTGACCTCGATACTTACGTCAGCCCGCGTCGTGTCCAGGCGTGGTGTGGGCGTCTCGCCCGCATCACCGAGCGCCGGCAAGGTGCTTTTAACAAACGGGTCTTCGAGAGTTACCGGCCCGGTAAAGCTGAGGTAGACGCCGCCCCAGATGCCGATATCGCGGCCACGAATGGTGGGAATCCAGTCCCAGCCAATCGACGCGTGATAGGTCGGGTTATCGAATCCGAGCGCGCCGCCGTTCTTTCCCGGATTCTCAAAAGTCTTCTGCTTGGTGCTTCCCGGCGTGTCGTTCCTCTCGATGCGAACTGCCAGCGCATTCTTGGCGCCGGACAACAAACGGCCGGTAACGTCGAAGCGCCCGCGTAGGAAGCCGCCTTCGATGCGGCCAAGTTTTTCGCCGTTCAGGAAAACGTCCGCTTTCCAGTTAATCCCGTCGAAATTCAGCCAGGCACGCTTGCCTGCGGGCAAGTCCGCCGCCGTGAACTCGTTTCGATACCAGAAATCCGCGCAGAAGAACGAATCGGAAACATACAACTGGTTCTCACCGTAGTTGGGGTCCGGAATTGCGCCGATATTCAAATAGGATGTGAGAACCGTGCCCGGCACGGTGGCGACTATCCAATCGCCATCCGCCCATCCCACTTTCGAAAGAGCTGCCCCGTCGGAGGTCACAAGCGAAGCTCGTTGCAGGCGCCACGCACCCCCCGCCAGGTCAAGTCGCTCTCCAGGCCGGCTTGCGGGCGCGGGCTTCGGTTGCGGCACAATCCCACCACGCCCGTAGACCTCCATCTCGCTGAGCATGTATCCGTCCGTGGACGTGGGCCGGGTCATCAGGACGCGCACATATCTGCCCTGGATGGGCTGCGCGAGCTTGAGGTCGTCCCTACTCCCCGCCCCGGCGGGCAGCGGTTGAATATCCCGCCAACTCTTTGCGTCATCGGAGACCTGGAGAGAGCCCTCCGCCGCACGGGCGATCCAATAGAGCGTCACACGATCGAACTCACAGCGCGCACCCAGGTCGACGTAGACCCACTCTTCACCCAAACCGGCGCTCATCCAAGCACTGGTGAACCTATAAGGGCCGCCGATCTCGACCCTCTGGCTCTGGTTGTAAAAGCCCACTTCGGCGGCTTGCCAGTGCATAAAAAACGCCATGGGCGAGGCGTTCGTGGCCTCGAACTCAACGCGATAGAAGCGGCTCTGCGAAGCTGCTTGGAGCGGAATGGAGGGCTGAAACACTGCTCCTCCTCGCTCAAAACCCGTCGGGCCGCCGGTGAGAGTAGCCCGCTGCGGGTTTGTGACCTTGCCCGCTTCCTTCCATTCGCGTCCATCGTCGGAAACCGAAACGGAAACACTCACGTTCTCAGGTTTCAACTCGCCGGGCGCCATAAAGAGCACGTCAACCCGGTCGATCACCGGCGCGCCCTCTCCACCTCCGAGTTGCACCTGCAACCAAGGACGAGGCCCGCGCAAGTCGACAACGGTGACCGCGTTGTGGTCGAGAAAGTACTCGCGCTCGGTCTTGGGGAGCAGGCCGCGGAAGCTTAGCGATGTCGCCACCCATTCGGGGGGATGGGTGTCCTTGATCCCATCGGTCACAAGCTGAGCAGTGAGGTTGTAGTCATAACTGCTCGAGTGGTACGCGGGCCGGTGCAATGCCAGGTTGCGGTACGTCGGGGATGTATCGGGCACGAGCCTCGGTCCGAAGTCCTCGCGCGGGTCGCCCGGGTAAACTCCAACCCCGCGCGTATACTCCAAAGCAGCGCTTGCCGAACCCTCAGGCGCATCCGCTGCGCTACTGGCGTGAGCCTCTGCCGCAGCAGCGACGCCCTTAGGATGGCCTGCCAATCCCCGCAGCTCTCCTGCCGCCGCGTACGCACCACCTATCGAACTCTTCAGAAAACCCCTTCGTGAAACTGACATGGAATCTCCTCCCCACCGTATTAGCGTCCTAATCCGATTCGTTGCGTGGGTGGCGCAGACGTGCCGCTCTTTAGCATGTCTGCGCCTCTTCGACTCAAACGCGAAGAACAAAAATCGTGGGCCCGCTCTACCCGGCGCTTTCCGCAGTCTGAGCAGCGGTTCGCCACCTCCACCATAGCCACCCCACCACACCGATCATTCCCAACCAGCCCAGGAGCCTCACAATGGCCGCAATCGAGGTATCGTAATCGAGCAGGCCAAGTTTCCCAAACATAAAAGCCCAATCGTGCTCGACGGATTCCGCATCGCCCACTGTGACCAGGGGTAACTCCTGTCGCCGCGCGTCTGCCATGTAAGTGGCGACATTGAGGAAGTTCTCGAAAAAGAAGAAGACCGAAAACGTTGTGCCGGGAATTTGACGTTGGGACATGAAATAAACGGCAATCGCGAAGGGCACGAAGAGTTGGAAGAACGTTCCACCCATCACCCCGATGGTACGGCCAAACCAGCCGAATAAGAGATGCCCGCCTTCGTGGATGGGCAAGAACACATAGTCGGGGAGCAAGAACTCCCGGTTGTGGATCGCCGCGTAGAGCAGGAAAATGAGATAAAAGATCGTCCACGCCACGGCCGTCCATCTCGACGTCGGTTCCCAATCTTCCTTAAGCCTGTCCACAAATTCCAGCAAAGAAGTGCTCCCCGTAGCGATAGCGCTCGTCCTCCCACCGCGCCCAGTGAGCGGATACGGCGCGCGATTCTATCCCAAGCACGAAACCCGAAAACAGAGAACAATACTCGAAACGCATAAAAAGCTGCAAGGCGCAGCAGCTACGAATCGTGGCGCGGGCATTCCTTCGCTCCGCTCAGGACAGGCTCTGCCCGCGCGACTTGTTCAGGCGGCATCGTCTCCGAACGTTGTGGCGCGCGCCTCAGGTCGCGTCGCAAATTCCCCTGTTTACATTTTCCGCTTGACAAGACTCGGGACCTGTGATAGCCTATAAAGATGGTCTTGATGTGGACACATTGTCGTAGGCAAGCGCTTCCGCCCGCCGATGCGCGAGGGAAAGCGGATGGGCTCCGACGAGCTGGGGAGTGGGGGCACGAAAAAACACAAAAAATAGTACGAACGAAGCCAATATGTTATTGAAAACAAAGGGGCGCTGTTGGAACGAAGCTAAGAAGTACTTGAAAACAAAGGAGTTATTGAAGAATGCTGAAAAAAATTCCGAGAAGTTGGTGAAGAAAAAGGCACATAACTTTATTGAAGACTGGAGATTCTGAGAGTTTTGCGCACGAATTGACAGCAATTTGACCTGAAAAGGAGCAAAAAACCACGTTTTGCGAAGCTCCGGAGCGCAAGGCAAGGCCGGGAAAGTGACAAGTAGTCGGCTACACAAGAGACGCGTCACCCCCACGAAGACGACCTCAGGGTGTAGTGGCTCGTGGTCGTGCCAAAACCTGACTATCCTCCCCCTGGTGTATAATTTCTGCCGCCCCATAACTGCGCGGCGGAAAGGACTAATTCTCATGGCGGAAACTCGTTTTGTCAGACCCCGAGCGCTCGGATTTGCGCTGTGCGCCCTGCTATTCTGTCTTCCCGCTGTCCAGGCTCAGGACCAGGAGAAGAACCCCTACCAAAACGAACTGTCGCGGCTGCATGCGATGTTCGCGCAACCCCTGGCCGACTGGAAGGCGCACGTGGATAACCTTGCCCATGGCGAAGACCCGGCTTTGAACGATGCCGACTGGTCGCCCGTTCGCATCTCGGAAAAAGCGGGTAACGGCCCGATGTGGTTCCGGCGCATGGTGGAGATACCGCCGACGATGGGAAAGTACAGCATCCGGGGCGCACGGGTCCGGCTGGATTTGAGCGTCAGCGCGGAGGGGTCCTCGCAGTTTCGTGTCTTCTTTAATGGCTCACTCGCGGAGATGGCCGACGGGGACACGCAGCAACCCATCCTACTGACCGGGAAGGTCGAGCCGGGCGCGAAGATCCTGGTGGCTATCAATGTTCCCGCTGCCACCGGTGCGGTGCAACTCCAAAACGCTCAATTGCTGGTTGACTACCCCGCCGGAAAGCCCGATCCAGCCCTGCTTTACGAAGAGATTCAGTCGGCCCAAGCCATCGTCTCGGGGATCTTTCGGGGTTCTTCGGAGCAATCTCGCCAACTCGATGATGTTGTTCACACCGTTAACTTCGCCGCGCTGGACCATGGTGACCAGCAATCATTTGAAGATTCTCTCCGTGCGGCGCAGGACAAACTCCAGCCCTTCGCAAACGTGGCAAGTCGGTACACGGTTCGCGCCGTCGCCAACGCCCACATCGACATGGCCTGGCTGTGGCCCTGGACCGAGACGGTCGAAGTGGTGCGCAACACCTTCAGCACGGTCCTGCAATTAATGCGGCAATACCCTGACTTTGTCTACGCACAGTCGGCGGCGCAAGACTACGTCTGGATGGAGGAGAAATACCCCGACCTTTTCAAGGAGATTCAACAGCGCGTCAAGGAAGGCCGGTGGGAAGTGGTGGGCGGCATGTGGGTGGAGCCTGACCTCAACATGCCGAGCGGAGAGTCCCTGGTGCGGCAACTCCTGGTCGGCACTCGCTACTTCAAGCAGAAGTTCGGCGTAGATGTGAGAATCGGCTGGAATCCCGATTCCTTTGGCTACAATTGGCAACTGCCGCAAATCTACAAGCGCTCGGGCCTCGATTACTTTATAACCCAAAAGATCGTCCTGGAACGACACCACCAAGTTCCCCTACAAGCTCTTCTGGTGGGAAGCCCCCGACGGAAGCCGCCTGCTTACCTATTTCCCCCACGATTATGTGAATGACATCGATCCTGTGCGGATCTCGCAAGACGTGGCGGAATACGCTCCCAAGACCGGCATGCACGAGATTTTGCACCTTTACGGCATCGGAGACCACGGCGGCGGCCCTACCCGCGCCATGCTCGACTCTGCCCACCGCTGGCAGGATCGTCCAAATTCTTTTCCCAAGCTGACCTTCAGCACTGCCCAGTCGTTCTTTGATGATGTCGAGAAGAACCTGCCCAACCTTAATGTTCCAGTGTGGAACAACGAACTCTACTTACAGTACCATCGCGGGGTTATGACTACCCAGTCTGAGACCAAGAAACGCATCCGGCAAAGCGAAGAACTCCTGCTCAACGCCGAGAAGTTCTCGTCTCTCGCCATGCTGCATGGGCTGCCCTACCCGCAGGAAGAATTGAACGACGATTGGAAGAAGGTCCTCTTCGACCAGTTCCACGACATCATGCCGGGCTCGGGGATCGCCATCAATTATGTTGACGCGGCGCGCGATCTTGGCGTGGTGAAGTTATCCGGCAACAAGAATCCTTTCCGACTCCCTGAGAACGCTGGCCGCACGCTTCAATACCGAGGGCGAAGGCGTTCCGGTAATTCTCTTTAATCCTCTCAGTTGGCGCCGGACCGACGTCACCGAGGTGGAAGCGCAGCTCCCTTCAGAGCTTGCACCGCAAAGTGGGATCGAAGTGCGTGACTCATCCGGCACCGCACTTCCCTCCTCCGTCATCTCGCGCGACGATTCAATCCATTCCGTGAAGATAAGGTTCGTTGCCAGGAACGTGCCGGCCATGGGATATGCGGTATACCATCTCGTGCCCGTCTCCACAACGACTTCCGCCGGAGGCGCTCTGAAAGCCAGCGCGGAGGGTATGGAGAATGAATTCGTCAGCCTGAAAGTGGACCCCAGGACCGGATGCATCACCAGCTTGGTCGACAAGCGCAGCGGCCGGGAGGCTCTGGCGCCCGGCGCCTGCGGCAACCTGCTCCAGACCTTTGTGGACAAGCCCAAGGAATACGACGCCTGGAACATCGACGCCAATTTCGAAGATCACAAATGGGACCTGAACGAAGCGGAGGAAGTGAAGCTCGTCGAGAACACGCCGGTGCGCGCGGTGATTCGCGTCAGAAAGAAATTCCAGAATTCGTCTTTCGTCCAGGACATCTGCATGTACCCCGGCGTTCGCCCGCGTCGACGTCAACATGCAGGCTGACTGGCACGAAGATCATATTCTGCTGAAGGTCGCGTTCCCGGTGAGCGTCGAAAGCAATTACGCCACTTATGAAATTCCTTACGGGACTATCCAGCGGCCGACCACCAGGAACACTCCCCAAGAGAAGGCCATGTTCGAGGTGCCGGCGCTTCGCTGGGGCGACCTCTCCGACGCTAGTCACGGGTTCAGTTTATTGAACGCCAGCAAGTACGGTTATGACGCCAAGGGAAACGTCATCCGCCTCTCATTGCTGCGCTCCCCCGCCGATCCGGATTCGGCTCCCGACCCGCATGCCGATCGCGGCTTCCACGAATTCACCTATGCCCTTTATCCGCACGCGGGCGACTGGAAAGCCGCTGAAACCGAGAGGCGTGGCATCGAGCTTAATTATCCTCTTATCCCCGTGGCCGCCAGTCCGCACGCCGGCATGCTTCCCGCTTCCCATTCCCTGGTTGAGATCGAACCCGGCAACGTGATTCTGACAGCCGTGAAGAAGGCTGAGGACAATGAAGCGCTGATATTCCGGTTCTTCGAATTCGAGGGAAAGCCAGGAACGGTCCACCTCCATTTCCCGAAAGCTGCCAGCCAAGCCGCACAAGTGAATCTGATGGAGAAGCAGGAGACGCCGCTCACACTGTCGGGCGACGGCAAGGAAGCCACGCTGACGGTTCATCCGTACGAGATCGTCACGGTTAAAGCGTGGTTCGCTAAATGAAGTATTGGTTTTTGTTCCTCGGTATGCTCACGCTGGCAGCTCCGTTGGCGGGGGAGACCGGGTACGCTGCGTGGCTGCGGTACGCCCCAATCGACGCCGTGGTTCGCAAGCGCTACGACGCGCTGCCTGCCAATGCGGTAGCGCTCGGCGATTCTCTGGTTATCAAAACGGCGCAGGCGGAACTGATTCGTGGCGTGCGTGGCATGCTGGGCAGGACTTTGCGAGCGGAGACGAGTCTTCCGAACGAAAGCGCGATCGTTCTTGGTACGTTCGCTTCCCTCAAGCCTGTCGTGCCGGCGTCCGAATTTCCGGACCACCTCAAACCAGACGGTTTCGCGCTCAAGGCCGTGACGTTGAATGGCTTCCCCTGCCTCCTCATCGCGGCGCCCAACGACCGCGGCGTCTTATATGGCGTTTTCGCGTTGCTCACCAGGATTGCGCGCCACGACAGCGTTATCAGCCTCAATGAACTCCAGGAGCCTTACGCACCGATGCGCTGGGTAAACCAGTGGGACAATCTCAATGGTACGATTGAACGGGGCTACGCAGGCCGTTCCATCTTCTTTGAGAATGGTGGCGTCCGCGCCGATCTGACGCGCGCCGCCGACTACGCGCGCCTGCTCGCTTCCATCGGCATCAACGGCTGCACCATCAACAATGTAAACGCCGATCCGAAGATTCTCGATTCCGATTTTCTCCCTCAACTGGCTCGCGTTGGCGAGGCGTTTCGCCCATGGGGCGTCGCCCTTTCGATTTCGGTCGATTTGAGTAGCCCCAAGGTGATCGGAGGTCTCGAGACGTTTGATCCTCGAGATGCCCGCGTGGGAGCATGGTGGCAAACCAAGGTCGACGAGATTTACCGGCAGATCCCTGATTTCGGCGGATTCGTCGTCAAGGCGGATTCTGAGGGCCGCCTCGGCCCTTCCAGCTACGGCCGGACGCACGCGGACGCAGCCAACGTGATTGCCCGCGCCCTGAAGCCCCATGGAGGCGTCGTGTTCTACCGGGCCTTCGTCTATAACCATCATCTCGATTGGTGCGATCCGAAAAACGACCGCGCCAAAGCGGCCTACGACAACTTCCACCCGCTGGACGGAGAATTCGACGACAACGCCATCGTCCAAATCAAGAATGGCCCGATCGACTTCCAGGTCCGGGAACCGGCTTCCCCGCTGTTCGCGGGATTGCGCCGCACGAACGAGGCCATCGAGTTGCAGATCACGCAGGAATATACGGGCCAGCAGCGCCATCTTTGTTTTCTCCCGTCCATGTGGAAAGAGGTGCTGGATTTCGACCTGCATGCCGGCGGAGGAAGCACGCCCGTTAAAGACTTGGTGGCGGGCCGAACTTTTCATCGCCCTACCGGCGGCTTTGTGGGCGTGGCGAATGTAGGCATGGATACGAACTGGCTTGGCCACCCTCTGGCCATGGCCAATCTCTACGGGTTCGGGCGGCTTGCCTGGAATCCCAATATGAGTTCGCGCGACATCGCCGAAGAGTGGACATCGCTCACTTTCGGCAACGATCCGACCGTCGTCCGCACGATCACGGCAATGCTGCTGGCATCCTGGAGTATCTATGAAAGCTACACCGGGCCGCTGGGCGCAGGAACTCTGACCGATATTCTGGGAAGCCACTACGGGCCGGGGATCGAATCGTCGGAACGGAACGGTTGGGGCCAGTGGCATCGCGCCGACCATGAGGGCATCGGAATGGATCGAAGCGCGGCCACGGGCACGGGCTTTGTCGCGCAGTACCCCGCCCCCGTCGCAAAACTCTACGAATCTGCGGAGACCACTCCCGACGTACTGCTTCTGTTTTTCCACCACGTGCCTTACACTTACCGGCTGCATTCCGGAAAGACGGTGATCCAGCATATTTATGACTCGCACTATGAGGGGGCAGAGGAAGCGGAGACCGTAGCGCGGGTGTGGAGTTCGCTCAAAGGCCAAGTGGACGGGGAGCGTTATACGCGGTATTGGCGCGGCTCGAGTACCAGGCCGGACACGCCATCGTCTGGCGGGACGCCGTCTGCATCTGGTTCTTGCGAATTTCGGGCATTCCCGATTCCCACGGACGAGTCGGACATTATCCGGATCGCATCGAGGCCGAGGCGATGCGCCTCCAGGGCTACACGCCCATCGACGTCACTCCAGAGGAAAACGCTTCCGGAGGCAAAGCCATCGTGTGCGAAGGGCAGGCGCAACCATGCCAAGCCGCATTCCATTTCGACCGCCCGGCAGGATGGTATGATCTGGATGTTCAGTATTTCGATCAGAACAATGGCGAGTCCAAGTTCCGGGTTTTCATCGGCGACCAGCAAGTGGATGAATGGATCGCCGACGACCGCTTGCCGGCGACGCAGCCGGGCGGCGACTCTTCCACTCGGCGCCGCGTCACTGGCCTGGCGCTCCGCCCCGGCGACGAGATCCGTATCGAGGGAATTCCCGACGGCGCGGAACCGGCCCCTCTCGACTATATCGAGATTCATGCCCGTTAGAGGTTGACGGCCGCGTCTTCCGAAGAGGTAGACTCGCGGCTGGGCTTTGCAACGTGGCGAGGCAAACTCGCCGCAACAGGAGGCAAAATGAGGAAAGTCCGGTGCGGGTTGTACGTCGTCGCGTTTTTGGCAGCGTCTTGGCTTGTCATTTCCCCTTCGCAGGCGCCATCGAATCCACCGATAGTCCCGCCGTTCACATTTTCTTCAAGCGAAACTCTCACCGCGAGCCCCATCGCTGCGCTCAGAATGACAGCGAACGGGTCCTCCACGACAGGGAGCGCAAGTGCTTTTCAGCAATCGGTCGGCACCGCCTCTCCCGACGATGTGGGTCTTTCCTCGGCGCGCTTGGAGCGCATTGACGGCGCCATCGAGCAAAGCATCAACGACGGGCGCATCGCGGGCGCGGTGGCGCTTGTTGCGCGGCACGGCAAGATCGCGTATTTCAAGGCGTTTGGCATGGCGGACCGCGAGGCGAACAAGCCCATGCGCACCGACAACATCTTCCGCATCTGCTCAATGAGCAAGCCGATTACCAGCGTGGCCGCGATGATCCTCTACGAGGAAGGACGCTTCCTGCTGAATGAGTCGGTCTCCGACTTCATTCCGGAATTCAAGAACCTGAAAGTCCTGGACCCGCCAGTTCCCCAGGACAAGACTTCTCCACCGGGAGCCCTGGTGGACGCCAAGCGCCCCATCACCATCTTCGATTTACTGACGCACACTTCCGGCCTCACTTATCCCTGGAACGCGCGGCTGGGCAAGGCCTACAACGCCTTAGGGATCGGAACGGGGCTCCTCCAGCAGGAGGGGTCGACAGGCGATTCAATCAAGAAGCTCGCGTCGCTTCCACTGCTGTTTCAGCCCGGCGACGCGTGGGAATACAGCTTGTCAGATGATGTGCTGGGTTACCTTGTGGAGAGAGTCTCTGGGATGCCGTTCGACAAGTTCCTGGAGGAGCGAGTTTTCAAACCGCTGGGCATGAAGGATACTTACTTCTTCCTGCCGGCCGATAAGGTCTCGCGCCTCGCCGCCGCATATGCCTATTATCCTGATAAAGGGCTTCAGGTGATCCCGGAAGGGAAGGTGATGAAAGAGGGCGAGTTTTCCTATTCGTCCGATTATCCCTATCGCGGGCCGCGCACATATTTCTCGGGTGGCGGCGGGCTCTGCTCGACGGCGGAGGATTATTATCGCTTCTGCCAGATGATGCTGAACAACGGCAAGCTCAATGGGGTACAAGTGCTGAGCCGCAAGTCGGTGGAGCTGATGACGATTGACCACGTGCAGGGAAAAGTCGACGGCATGGGTTACGGCTTGGGCTTCGGGGTCAATAGCGAGCCCAGGTATTTGACGGAACTCGGCTCAGTCGGCGGGTTTTACTGGGGCGGTTTCTACTACACCGACTTTGTGATCGATCCCAAGGAAGATTTGGTTGCCGTAGTGATGGCCCAGCTTCATCCGACCGGCGACATCAACGTTAACGCCAGGGTTATCAGGCTGGCGTATGCGGCGATCAAGGATTAGCATTTTGGAGTGCGGCAGCAAGCTGCCGCACTCCAAAGGAACCCCCTTACCCGCCCCCTCCCACGTTTCCGCCGGTTCGAGAAACGGGACAGGCCTGCGCCTCGGCGCGCAGCATCAACGATGACAGCGCCACAGGCCTTGCCGGGTCATAGACGGAGAGTCCCCAATTTACATTGAGGAGATGGAGGCACTGTCCACGGCGAAAATTGGCTCGCAACGCTTCCGCGAACCTCTCCTGGACGTGTCGCTCGGGAGGAGCAAAGAGACTGTAACACATAAAAGCGAATTGGTGCCCTCCCACCCGTGCTCCAATCTCGGATTCCCGCACCGTCTCCCACAGGGCGTCCGCCACCATTTGCAACGCCGCGTCACCCGACTCTTTTCCGTAAATCTCGTTGATCGTTTCGAGGTCCACCAAGTCGGCATAGAACAGGGTCACCTGGTATTGGTATTTGTCCGCAAGGCCCAGGAGTTGTTCACCCAAAACGAAGAAACCCTGCCGGTTGTAAAGGTTTGTAAGGCTATCCCTCCAAGCCGGGCTTTCCTCTTCATGCTGCAAGCGGTGCCTGACCAGGGCGTATTGCATCGAGCGCAGCAGGGTGTGGCGGTCGATTTGTCCCTTCACCAGATAATCCTGTGCTCCGTTACGAACAACCTTGAGGGCCAGTTCTTGATCGTCCAAGGCGGTCAAGACCACGATGGGGACGGCGGGGGCGCAGGCATGTGTGGTATTAAAGGTATCCACGCCGCGGCTCTCCGGAAGATGAAGATCCAAGAGCACCAAATCCACCACCCCTGCATTGAGTTCCTTCAGACCCTTGGCAAGCCCGTCCACCCATTCAAGTTCGAAGGCCGCTTCCGGTGCCTGGGACAACACCGCTTGAATGAGCTCGGCATCCAGCGGATTGTCCTCGATGAGTAGTGTTCTAATTGAACTCACAGCCATACGCGTTCCTCCCCGCGAGTCTCGCTGCGGAAAAGTAGAAATCCTCGATTGGCCGGATCGTAGGCAGAAAGGCTTGAGGCTCAACGGCGAAGTGGCTTTTCATTTTGCCATCGCCGAAAGCCTTAGCGGTTGGGCGAACGTCCGCAGGGTTGTCTTCTGCCAAAATAACGTCGATGGACATTCGAAGTCCCAGCTAAAAATGAGTCCCGCGGGCCCACCAACTCACTCTTGGCCGGTGGGCCGACGGGCGAAACTCCGTTCGAAACGACGGCCCAAACCTCCCCTGATTTCTACATCGGCAGAATTCCGCATCACCTGAGCCAGAACTTATGATTAGCCGTCTCTTGACAGCTAGAGGACAGGGTCGTCTTCGGTGGGGAAGTGCGCAGCCTTCAAATCTGGGGAAAGCGTGGAGGGATTTGGGGGTGGCGCAGATGTACGCCACCCCCTTGGAGAGTTTGCGATTCGAGATTTCAGATTCAAGATCAATCGACAACCGTCAATCAGTTACTAAATCGTCAATTACACGGTTCGTGCTGCATCCTCGTCAAGAAGGTCGAGCGGAACGCCCCCCGCAGGAGTCGCCGCGGAGGCGGGGATCGTAGCTTCCGCCGGCACTTCCTCTTCCGGCCGAGGCGGCGCGGCCTCGCTCAGCAGCCGGAAGTTGCGGTAGAACTCGAGGCCGGTGCCAGCCGGGATCAAGCGGCCCATGATGACGTTCTCTTTTAGACCCCGCAGGTGGTCCACGGCGCCGCGAATGGAAGCTTCGGTGAGCACGCGGGTGGTTTCCTGGAAGGAAGCGGCTGAGATAAAGGACTCGGTGGCCAGTGAAGCCTTGGTGATGCCCAGCAGCAAGGGCCTGCCGGTTGCGGGCTTGCCGCTCTCCGTCTTGGTCCGGTCATTTTCTTCCCTGAACCTGAACTTATCCACCTGCTCGTCGAGCAGGAATTCCGTATCGCCGACATCCTCAACCTTCACCCAGCGCATCATCTGCCGGACGATGACTTCGATGTGCTTGTCGTTAATGTTGACGCCCTGCAAACGATAGACTTCCTGGATCTCGTCGACAAGATACTTCTGCAGTTCCTTTTCACCGAGCACGGCCAGGATATCGTGCGGATTACGCGGGCCGTCCATGAGGGGCTCGCCGGCCTTCACCCGCTCGCCCTCCTGAACGGAGACGTGGACGCCGCGCGGCAGCAAGTACTCTTTGGGCTCTCCGCGATCGGGCGAAACCACGATCTTGCGCTGGCCTTTGACGATATCGCCGTACTTCACCACTCCATCGACCTCCGTAATGACGGCGGGCTCATGGGGTTTGCGGGCTTCGAACAACTCCACGACGCGGGGCAAACCGCCGGTGATGTCTTTGGTCTTGGTGGTTTCACGCGGGATCTTCGCCAGTACATCGCCGGCGCTGACTTGAGCGCCGTCCTCGACCATCAAGTGAGCGCGCGACGGCATGAGGTATTTCTTCAATCCCTTGCTGCCGCTCTTCTCATCCTTGATAACAAGGCGCGGTTGATATTGCTCGTCCGGCGCTTCCGTCACCACCCACTGAGACAAACCGGTGACTTCGTCGACTTGTTCTTGGAGAGTCATTCCGGCCTCGAGATCCTTGAACTGAACTGTTCCGGCGACTTCCGTCAGAATCGAGAAGGTGTAAGGATCCCACTCCACCAGAATGTTGCCCTGCTTAACCGGGGCGCCGTCCGAGTACTTGATCCTGGCGCCGTAGACCACCGAGTAGCGCTCGCGTTCGTGCCCCTTGTCGTCCACCACCACCACCGCGCCATTGCGATTCATGGCCACAAAGTTGCCCTCGCGGTTGGTAACGGTCTGGAGGCTCACAAACTTCAGGAAGCCGTTGTTCTTGGCCTCCAGAGTGGTCTGCTCGCTGATACGGCTGGCGGTTCCGCCGATGTGGAAGGTCCGCATGGTGAGCTGCGTGCCGGGTTCGCCGATGGACTGCGCGGCGATGACTCCGACCGCCTCGCCCATCTCCACCACCTTGCCGGTGGCCAGGTTGCGCCCGTAACAGCGGACGCAGACGCCGCGTCGCGACTCGCAGGTGAGCACGGAGCGGATTTTCACCCGCTCGATCCCGGCGGCCTGGATGGAAGCCGCCAGGTCTTCATTAATCTCCTGGTTGACATCAACGATCACATTACCTTCATAGTCCTTAATCTGCTCGAGCACGACACGGCCCACGATACGGTCGCGCAGCGGCTCGACCACTTCGCCGGCCTCCACGATGGGTTCTACGTAAATGCCGTCGAGAGTGCCGCAGTCGAACTCGGAAATGATAACGTCTTGCGCCACGTCCACCAGGCGCCGCGTGAGGTAGCCGGAGTCGGCGGTCTTGAGCGCCGTGTCCGCCAGGCCCTTGCGCGCGCCGTGGGTCGAGATAAAGTATTGCAACACGTTGAGGCCTTCGCGGAAGTTGGCGGTAATCGGCGTCTCAATGATTTCGCCGGAAGGCTTGGCCATCAAGCCGCGCATTCCGGAGAGCTGGCGAATCTGCTGCTTCGAACCGCGCGCCCCGGAGTCCGCCATGATGTAAATCGGGTTCATCTCGCCGGATTTATCCTGGGCTTCCATGGTCTGGAACATCTCGTCCGCAACGTGGTCGGTGACGTTGGACCAGATGGCAATCACCTTGTTGTAGCGTTCACCGTGAGTGATGGCGCCTTCCTGGTACTGTTTCTCAACATCGATCACTTCCTGCTCGGCGTCGCTCACCAGCTTGGCCTTGCTCATCGGCACCACGAGGTCGTCGATGCCAATTGAAATCCCCGCCTTGGTGGCGTAGAGGAAGCCGAGGGTCTTAACTTCGTCCAGCATCTGCACGGTGGTCTCGAGGCCGAAGCGCAGGTAGCAGTAATTGACCAGCGCGCCCAGGCCTTTCTTGCGGAGCAGGCCGTTGACGAAGGGCATGCCGCTGGGCAGATGGTCGTTGAAGATCACCCGGCCCACGGTGGTGTTGATGAACTGGCTTTTCACCGTGATGGGCTCGGCGTGGAGCACGTCCTGATCGTCATAGGCGGTGGTGAGGTCTATCACGCGCCCGGTGAAACGCAGCCGGATGGGCGTGAGGCTCTCCACTTCTCCCGCTTCGAGGGCCAGCACGACCTCTTCAGAATTGGCAAAAGCACGGTCCTCCCCTTTAGCGCCGCGCTTCTCTTTCGTCAGGTAATAGATGCCCAGAACAATATCCTGCGTAGGAACCGCCAGCGGCTGGCCGTTGGCTGGAGAGAGGATGTTGGACGAAGACAGCATGAGTACCGAAGCCTCGATTTGCGCTTCGGGCGAGAGCGGAATGTGAACGGCCATCTGATCGCCGTCGAAGTCCGCGTTGAACGCCGTGCACACCAACGGATGAATCTTGATGGCCTTGCCCTCCACCAGGAGGGGCGAGAAGGCCTGAATGCCCAGGCGGTGAAGCGTGGGAGCGCGGTTGAGCAGGACGGGGTGGTCCTTAATCACTTCCTCGAGGATGTCCCACACCACCGGTTCCTGCCGCTCGACCATTTCCTTGGCAGCCTTGATGGTGGTGCAGTGCCCGGATTGCTCGAGCCGGTGGTAGATGAAAGGCTTGAACAGCTCGAGCGCCATCTTCTTGGGAAGACCACACTGGTGCAGTTTCTGTTCCGGACCAACCACAATCACGGAGCGGCCGGAATAGTCGACTCGCTTGCCCAGCAGGTTTTGGCGGAAGCGGCCTTGCTTGCCTTTCAGCGTGTCGGAAAGCGACTTCAGCGGGCGGTTGTTGGCGCCGCGCAGCACGCGGCCACGCCGGCCATTGTCGAACAGCGCATCCACCGCCTCCTGGAGCATGCGCTTTTCGTTGCGCACGATCACGTCAGGGGCATGCAGTTCCATCAACTTCTTCAGGCGGTTGTTGCGGTTGATCACGCGGCGGTAGAGGTCATTGAGATCGGAAGTGGCGAATCGGCCGCCATCCAAGGGCACCAGGGGGCGCAGCTCCGGCGGGATCACCGGAATCACATCCAGGATCATCCACTCCGGCTTGTTGCCGGACTTGCGGAACGCCTCGAGGACCTTCAGCCGCTTGGCGTACTTCACGCGTTTCTGCTGAG
Source organism: uncultured Acidobacteriota bacterium (assembly GCA_963722675.1). Lineage (GTDB taxonomy): Bacteria > Acidobacteriota > Terriglobia > UBA7540 > UBA7540 > CAVROP01. The sequence continues at coordinate 138,751 of CAVROP010000054.1, read as the reverse complement.
AGGGGTCGTTCTTCATGCGCTCGCGCAATTCCTCCGTGAGCGCCTCAATATCCACTCGCTTCAAAAGTTCCTTGATGGCTTCCGCGCCCATTCCGGCGCGGAATTTTCCCGGAAATTCCTGCTGTAGCTGCCTATAGCGCTCCTCGGTCAGCAACTCCTTTTCGGTGAGAGGAGCCTCCCCGGGGTCGACCACGACGTACTTCTCGAAATACAGAATTGCTTCCAAATCCCGGAGCGAGATGTCGAGCAGGTGTCCGATACGGCTGGGCAGACCTTTGAAGAACCACACGTGGGAGCATGGAGCCGCCAGCTCAATGTGGCCCATCCGTTCGCGCCGTACCTTGGAAAGCGTTACTTCCACGCCGCACTTGTCGCAAATCACCCCGCGGTGCTTCATGCGCTTGTACTTCCCGCACAGGCACTCCCAGTCGGTGACGGGGCCGAAAATTTTGGCGCAGAAGAGTCCGTCGCGTTCCGGTTTGAAGGTCCGGTAGTTTATTGTCTCAGGCTTGGTCACCTCGCCGTGAGACCAGGAACGAATCTTCTCGGGCGAAGCCAAACTGATGCGAATGGCGTCGAACTCTCCGATTAAACTAACTCGATCATAAGGGCTGCTTCGGAACAATGTTGCCTCCTTTGCCGTCCAGTTCGGCGATCGAAACTCGAAAATCGAAATTCGAAACCGGACTTAGCGCCAGCGATTGAACAAGTGGCCAGCGCTCTCCCGCCGGCATCGACCGCGCTCAGAATGAACTAAACATTACATAAGCTATGCCGCTCTCTTCAGCGCCAAAGTCAAACGCAAATAGGTTGCGCCATTACTTATTCTCTGCCAGGCTCCTTCCGAATTTCGATTTTCGAATTTCGGTATTACTCCGCGTGGACCGGCAGCGGCGCGAGTTCTTTCGGTTTCTTGATCAACTCCACATCCAGGCAGAGGCTTTGAAGCTCCCGGACCAGCACGTTGAACGATTCCGGGATGCCGGGCTCGATGGCCGCCTCTCCCTTGACAATGGCTTCGTAAATCTTGGCGCGACCGTACACATCGTCGGACTTGGCGGTAAGTAACTCCTGAAGGATGTGAGCCGCGCCGTAAGCTTCGAGCGCCCAAACTTCCATTTCGCCAAAGCGCTGTCCGCCGAACTGCGCCTTCCCGCCCAGAGGTTGCTGCGTGATCAGCGAGTAGGGGCCGATGGAGCGGGCGTGGATCTTGTCGTCCACCAGGTGCGAGAGCTTCAGCATGTAGATGTAGCCGACCGTGACCGGTTGTTCGAACGGCTCGCCCGTCATCCCGTCATAGAGCTTGATCTTTCCGGAAGTTGGCAGCCCGGCCTTTTCCAGGTATCCCTTGATTTCCTTTTCCGTAGCCCCGTCAAAGACCGGCGTCGAGAACGGAATGCCTTCCGCAAAGGAACGGCCGAAGGCGAGCACCTGTTCATCATCGAGGCCGTCCACGACCTTCGCGGCGGTGTTGTTGCGGAACAAGCCTTTGAGCTCTTTGCGAACCACCTCAGCGTTCGATTCTGTCGAGACCAACTGGCGCACCTTGGTCCCCAATTCTTTGGCGGCCCACCCCAGGTGGGTTTCAAGAATCTGGCCCACGTTCATTCGGGAGGGGACGCCAAGAGGATTTAACACCACTTCCACCGGCGTGCCGTCGGGCATATAGGGCATGTCTTCTTCAGGAAGGATGCGGGCAATCACGCCCTTGTTTCCGTGGCGTCCGGCCATCTTATCGCCGACCGAAAGTTTGCGCTTCATGGCGATGAAGGCTTTCACCAGCTTGATGACCCCCGGAGGAAGCTCATCACCCTTCTTGAGTTTCTGGATTCTTTCATCCGTAATCTTCCTCAGGATGTCGATCTGCCGCGAGGTCATCTCCTCGACTTCGTCGATCCTCTCCATGAGGGTCGGGTCTTTCTTGGCGATCCTGATGCGCTTCAAGTTGTGAGTTGAGAGGCGCGCCAGAACGTCCCGATCAAGCTCTGTTCCTTTGACCAGGAGCCGCTTGTTGGTCTTTTCGTCGTGCAGGTCGGCCAACAGCTTCTCCCCCTGGAGCAAGGCGCAAAGGCGCTTCAGGCGCTCGTCCTGAAGGATGCGGATTTCGTCGTTGAGGTTCTTCTCAAGACGCGCCACCTGGGCAGCTTCGATGGTTCGAGCCCGCTCATCCTTCTCCGCACCCTTGCGCGAGAAGATTTTCACGTCCACCACGATGCCTTCGATTCCCGGAGGACAAGTCAGCGAAGCGTCGCGTACGTCCCCAGCCTTTTCGCCGAAGATGGCGCGCAGCAGTTTTTCCTCCGGCGTGAGCTGAGTTTCACCCTTAGGAGTTACTTTGCCGACCAGAATATCGCCGGGCTTGACGTAGGCGCCGATGCGGATGATGCCGCTCTCGTCAAGGTCCTTCAGCAGGGATTCCGAGACATTCGGAATGTCGCGGGTGATTTCTTCCGGCCCCAGCTTGGTGTCGCGAGACTCGATTTCAAACTCCTCGATGTGGATGGATGTGTAGGAGTCCTCCTTCACAAGCTTCTCGCTGACCAGGATGGCGTCTTCAAAGTTGTAGCCGCGCCAGGGCATGAAGGCCACCAGAACGTTGCGGCCCAGGGCCAATTCGCCATGGTCCGTGCAGGGGCCGTCGGCAAGCACCTGCCCCGCCAGCACGTGCTGGCCTTTAGAAACCGCCGGCTTCTGGTTAATGCAGGTGTTTTGGTTGGAGCGGCGGAACTTGGTTAGCTGGTAAATGTCCGCACCGACTTCGCGGGAGAACTGGCCGCTATGCCCGTCGCCTTCCACGCGGACGATGATGCGCTCGCTATCCACGCTGTCTACCGTGCCATTGCGCTTGCAAATTACCACCGCGCCGGAATCGCGGGCGGTGACTTCCTCCATCCCCGTGCCGATCAAAGGAGCCTGTGCGCGCAACAGCGGAACGGACTGGCGTTGCATGTTGGAACCCATAAGGGCGCGGTTCGCGTCGTCGTTCTCGAGGAAAGGAATGAGCGAGGCGGCAACGCTCACCAGTTGCTTGGGGCTGACGTCGATGTAATCAACTTCATCACGCCGCTTCAACACAAAGTTGCCGGCCTGCCGGGCATTGACCAGTTCCTGAACAACGCGCCCTTTTTCATCGACCGGAACGTTGGCCTGCGCGATGATGTGCTGGTCCTCTTCCCAAGCGGAGAGATAAAACGAAAAAGGCTCGTACTCCACGGCCTTGCGCTTTCGCTCCGCCAACTCCTGGTTGGCCTTCTCGACCTCGCCCACCTCGACGTGCTCGCCCACCCGCCAGGAACTATCGCCCGAGTGCGTGATGGTCACATAATCAACGATCCGGCCGCCGCGGACTTTGCGGTAGGGGCTCTCAATGAAGCCGTGCTCGTTGATGCGCGCATAGCAGGAGAGTGAGGAAATCAGGCCGATGTTGGGGCCTTCCGGCGTCTCGATCGGGCAGATGCGGCCGTAATGGGTGGGGTGGACGTCGCGAACTTCGAATCCCGCCCGTTCGCGCGAGAGGCCGCCGGGTCCCAGAGCCGAAAGGCGCCGCTTGTGAGTGATTTCCGAAAGCGGGTTCGTCTGGTCCATGAACTGGGAGAGTTGGGACGAACCGAAGAACTCCCGGATGGCCGCCATGACCGGCTTGGCGTTGATCAAGTCGTGGGGCATGGCGGTGGACATTTCCTGATAAACCGACATCTTCTCTTTGATCGCCCGTTCCATTCGAACCAAGCCCAAGCGGAACTGGTTTTCGAGCAATTCACCCACGGCACGGACGCGGCGGTTCCCCAGGTGATCGATGTCATCCACGGTGAAACTGCCGCCCACATTCTTGTGCAGTTTGAGCAGATAACGGATGACTGCGTAGAAATCCTCGGGCTCGAGGGTACGCTTGTCGAGCGGAAGTTGAATGGGAGTATGCTCGGAGTGCTCCGTCGCCATCGTGCCTTCGCAGGCCCGCACGACCTCCGAACAGATGTGCTCTTCGCGCTTCCCGACGAACATCTTCTCCTGGTCGACGACCGCGTAAAAATTGGCGGAGGGGAAGCTGCGGGCGTCTTCGAGTTCCAGTTCGGTAGCCTTGTCGTTAATACGGTTCTTGAGTTTGGTGAAGTAGCCCAGTTTAATGTTGAACTTCAAACGGCCCACGCGCGAGAAATCGTATTTGCGCGGGTCGAAGAACATGCCGTTGAAGAGCGCGGTGGCGGTATCCAAGGTGGGCGGATCTCCCGGGCGCATCTTGCGATACATCTCGATGAGCGCTTCCTGGGGAGTTTTCAAGGCATCGCGCCGCAAGGTCTGGCTGATCACCACTCCGGTTTCATCGCGCTCCGGGAAGAACACCTGGATTTCCGTGAGGCCGGCCTCCTGGATGGAGTTCAGGGCGCTGGAGGTAAGCTCGTTGTTCGCCTCGAGCATCACTTCCCCGGTCGACGGATTCACAACGTCAGCGGCAGCGAAGGCGCTTTCCAAATCCTGGCCCACGACTTCGACTTGCGTGATGCGAGCCTTCTGAATTTCCTTGTAAACCGACTCCGTCACCTTTCTGCCGGCATTGACCACCGTCTCGTGGGTTCGCGGACTCTCGACATTTTTGGAGAGTTTTATTCCCATCAGGCCCGGAGACACTTCCAGGAAGAGTTTCCGGTCCTTCAGCAAAAGCTTTTGCGACGAGTAGAACGCCTTGATGATTTCGGAATCGTTCTTCAAGCCCAAAGCGCGCAGGAAAATCGTGGCCAGGAACTTCCGCTTCCGGTCGATGCGGACGTACAAGATGTTCTTGGTGTCATACTCGAACTCTACCCAAGAGCCGCGGTACGGAATTACCTTGCCGAGGAAATACGTGCGCTGAGGCGTGGCCTCAAAGAACACCCCCGGCGAACGATGAAGCTGGCTCACAATGACGCGTTCCGTGCCGTTGATGATGAAGGTGCCGTTTTCGGTCATCAAGGGGATTTCGCCGAAATAGACCTCTTGTTCCTTGATGTCCCGAATACTCTTGTGGCCGGTGTCGCTATCCTTGTCGTAGAGGGTGAGACGGATAGTGACCTTGAGGGGCGCCGCGAAAGTCATGCCGCGCTCTTGGCACTCGGTGACGTCGTATTTGAGCTGTAGAGCGACGGGGTCGCCGCACTTGTTGCAGAAGGTCACCACGTTCTTATTGAATGTTCCGCAACGCGTGCAGAGCACGTCTCCCACTTTGAAGGGATCGGTGATCACCGTATGGCCGCAATTCCGGCAGGTGCTGCGCAAGTGGTGGAGTCCCTTGAGGCTGCCGCACTTGCATTCCCAGTTGCCGATCGAATAGTCCACGAAATCCAACTGCGCGATGCCGCGAAAATCCGTAATCGGAAAGACGGAATTGAAGACGGCTTGCAGTCCCGCGTCCTCCCGTTCCGAGGGAAGCAGATTCATCTGCAGAAATCGCTCGTAGGATCGCCGCTGAACCTCAATGAGATTCGGGATCTTTATGACTGTCGGTATTTTGGAGAAATTGATGCGCTGCCGGACAGCGCCATTGCCGCCGTTAAGCATTCGCGTTGCTCCTTGCCTGAGATTTCAAAACCTTGCCGGACAATGTTGACACAACACCCTTACTAGAGTGATGCATGAAGAGGGCTTGAGGATGCCGCACTGTTTTGCGCACGACCCAACGCTCCACTGGGCGGTTCCTGTTTCCTGAACGCGAGGACGTCGTCTCCCGAACCGCCGCTCGAGAGACGGTAGAAGACCTGCCGGCCCCTGATGAGAGGCTTCTATTTTACTTCGACGGTAGCGCCGGCTTCGGTGAACTTTTTCTTGAGAGCTTCGGCCTCGTCTTTCGTGATGCCCTCCTTGATTGGCTTGGGCGCGCCATCCACAAGATCCTTCGCTTCTTTGAGACCCAGGCTGGTGACTTCACGCACAGCCTTAATGACGTTGATCTTGTTCGCGCCCACCGTCGTGAGGATGACTGAGAATTCGGTCTGCTCCTCGACAGGTGCTGCGCCTCCGGCCGGCACCGCGCCTGCGGCTGCCACCATTACAGGCGCCGCCGCTGCGGCAGAAACTCCCAGCACCTCTTCCAGCTTCTCTACGAGTTCGGAAGCTTCCAGCAATGATAGCCCTTTGATCTCTTCCACAATCTTATCGATCCGTTCCGACATTTGCTTGTATCCTCCTCTAGAATCCCGCTCTGCCGCTGCCTGTAGCGCCGGCGGTTTAACTAAGAACTAGGGACCCAACACTCGGGTCTCCGCTACGCCTCTCTGAATTTGTTCTCCTTGACGGCCTGCTGAATCACTACCGCCAACTTGCGTCCCACTCCGGCGATTGCCACCGCCACGTTGCGTGCCGGGGCCTTCATCAGGAAGAGCGCCTTCGCAAGCAGCTCCTCCTTGGCGGGCAAGTTAGCAACGATGCCGAGGTCGGCCATGGGGACCACGCGACCCTCCACGACCCCCGACTTAAACTTAAGTACAGGGTTTTCTTTGGCATAGGCAGTCAAGGCCTTGGCCAAAGCCACGGCGTCCAGTTCAGTGTAGGCCACAGACGTGGTCCCCTTCAGGGCCTTGGCCGCCGGCTCCAGCGGGGTGCCTTGAGATGCCCTCTCGATGAGGCTGTTCTTGACCACCTTGTACTTTGCGCCAACCTGCGCAATCTTGCGCCGAAGCTCGAAATCCTGGGCCACGGTAATCCCCTCAAAACCCGAGAGAATAACCGTGTGCGACTTTTCCAGTTCCTGATGCAATGCGTCAGCTTTCTGTTTCTTCTCGTCTTTTTTCATGCTCGTTCCTTTGTAACGCGGGCGTCTCGCCCGCCCCACGCCTAAGCAGCTTCCACCGACGCCAGATCGATGTTCAGTCCAGGGCCCATGGTGGACGAGATGGCGATGCTCCGCACGTAACGCCCCTTGGCGGTAGCGGGCTTGGCCTTAATGACGCTCGAAATCAGCGTGCTGGCGTTCTCGGCCAGTTTCTGAGCATCAAATGAGACCTTGCCAACCGGGCAGTGAATGATCCCCGTCTTGTCTACTCGGAATTCCACCTTCCCGGCCTTCACTTCTCTTACCGCCTTCTCCACATCCATCGTAACGGTTCCCGTCTTGGGATTAGGCATCAACCCGCGCGGGCCCAGAATCTTGCCCAGGCGGCCCACCGACTTCATCATGTCAGGCGTGGCAATGACGGCGTCGAAATCAACCCATCCACCCTGAATCCTTTGCACGATATCGTCGCCGCCCACCTCATCCGCTCCCGCCTCGCGCGCCTCACGGACCTTATCCCCCGAGGCGACCACGATCACTTTCTTGCTCTTCCCCAAACCGTGCGGGAGAACGACCGTGCCTCGGACCATCTGGTCTGCGTGCTTCGGATCTACCCCCAGGCACATCGCTACTTCCACGGTTTCGTCAAACTTGGCGAAAGCCGCCTGCTTCACAATCGGCATCGCCTCCGCCACGGTGTAAGCCGGTTTTGTAACCAGTTTAACGGCCGCCGTGAACTTCTTTCCTGCCTTTGCCATCGGTAACTCCTGTCGAAATTCGAATCAAAATTCAACTTCCATCCTTTCCAGTTCTTTTCGTTACCTTTTGCCGCAACGACCTCGATTCCCATGCTGCGCGCAGTTCCCTTCACCGTCTCAACGGCGGCCGCAATCTCGCGGGCATTCAGGTCCGGCATCTTCAGCTTGGCGATCTCTTCCACCTGCTTCTCCGTTACCTTGCCTACTTTGTTGCGGTTCGGCTCACCCGAGCCCTTAGCGATCCCGGCAGCCCGTTTTAGCAGAATTGAGGCCGGTGGCGTCTTGGTAACGAAGGTGAAGCTTCGGTCGCTGAAGACAGTAATTACGACGGGGATGATGAGCCCTTCCTGATCGCGCCCGGACGTCTTCGCGTTGAACGCCTTGCAGAACTCCATGATGTTCACGCCGTGCTGTCCCAACGCCGGGCCTGCTGGAGGAGCCGGAGTAGCTTTCCCCGCCGGAAGTTGCAGCTTCACCATCGCCTGAACTTTCTTCGCCATATCAATCTCCTGGACTGCAAACTAGAAGCTGGAAAATGGAAACTGGAAACTGGCCGGGCGCCGGGATTGTGAGGTTCAGCGAGTGTCGTCCGGCGAGTTTCGAATTTCGAGTTTCGAATTCCGAATTCCCAGTTTCCATTTTCCAATTTCTAGTTTCCAAACTCAGATTTTCTCCACTTGATAAAAATCCAACTCCACCGGCGTCGAACGGCCGAAGATCGTGACCATGACTCGAAGCGTGGAGCGCTCATCATGGATCTCGTCGACGACGCCATTGAAGTCCTTGAAGGGGCCGTCGGTGATCTTCACGCTCTCGCCCTTGTCGTACTTAAGCCTGGGTTTCGGGTGCTCCGCAGCCACCTCAACCTTGTGAACGATCCGGTCCACTTCCTCCGCCGACAGGGGGCTGGGCCTCTGTCCGGAGCCGACGAATCCGGTCACTCGGGGCGTTTCGCGCACCATGTGCCAGGTGTCGTCGTTCATCTCCATCTCCACCAGCACATAGCCAGGAAAGAAGAGCTTGGGCGTCACCACCTTCTTGCCCTGCCGCGTTTCGAGGATATCCTCGGTAGGAACCATGATCTCCCCGAACTGCCCGACCAGCCCGGCGGCCTCAATGCGGCTTTTCAGGGTTTCCGCCACTTTCTTCTCAAAACCCGAATAGGTGTGAATGATGTACCAGTTCTTGTCCATGCCTGTTTTATTCGCTCTAAGGAATCACATGCGGCCCGCTCTCCGCCGCTTTCCGCCAGCCCGAGCGCGGGCCTCCGATGTCGAATGCCGTAGCCTGTGGAACCCCTACCCGCCATGCAGGAAGTGCCGCAATATCCTGGAAACAGAAGCCATGAATGCCTGGTCGCAAACCCAGAAATAAAACCCGAAAAGAAACGTGGTGATAAGCACCATGACCGTGGTGCCGTAGATTTCCTGCTTGTTCGGCCAGGTTACGCGTTTCATCTCCGTGCGCACATCGGAGAAATAGTCACGAACCTGCACCCAAGTGCTCTTCTCAATGCTGACCGGCTCGCCCATAATTCCCTTTGCCTTCCAAGAAAACCAGCTTCGGCCGAGAACTCTGGCAGGGGCGGAGGGATTTGAACCCCCATGACCGGTTTTGGAGACCGGCAGATTAGCCGTTAATCTGACGCCCCTGCAACAGAGCAGTGGCGGGTCTGGCGACTAGGACAGGGAAAAGCGCGCCGTACCTTTCTGCTCTTCCCAGCCCTAGTCCCTAGCCCCTAGTCCTGCCTACTTCACTTCCTTATGGACCGTATGGTGCCGGCAAGTGGGGCAGAATTTCTTCAGCTCCAGCCGGTCCTGCTGTTTCTTCTTGTTCTTCGTCGTCGTGTAATTGCGGTTTTTGCAGTCACCGCACTGTAATGTAATAATCTCGCGCATAAACCCGGCTCTCAGCCCTCAGCTTTCAGCTCTCAGCTACTGGATAATCTCCGTCACGCTTCCGGCGCCCACCGTGTGGCCGCCTTCCCGGATGGCGAAGCGCAGACCTTTCTCCATGGCGATGGGCGTGATCAACTCGATCTCCAGGTTCACGTTGTCGCCCGGCATCACCATCTCCGTCCCTTCCGGCAGCGTCGCCACCCCCGTCACGTCCGTCGTGCGGAAGTAAAACTGCGGCCGGTACCCGTTGAAGAACGGCGTGTGCCGCCCTCCCTCTTCCTTCGTCAAGATGTACACCGCGCGACTTGAACTTCGTGTGCGGCGTGATCGACCCCGGCTTCGCCAGCACCATCCCACGCTCCACGTCTTCCTTCTCCGTGCCACGCAACAACACCCCGATGTTGTCCCCCGCCTGCCCTTCGTCCAGCAGCTTCTTGAACATCTCCACGCCCGTCACCACCCGCTTGAACGACTCCGGACGCAACCCCACGATCTCCACTTCCTCCTGGATCTTCACCTTCCCCCGCTCCACCCGTCCCGTCACCACCGTCCCGCGCCCCGAGATCGAGAAGATGTCCTCCACCGGCATCAGGAACGGCTTGTCCAATCTCCCGCGGCGGCATCGGAATGTAACTGTCCACCGCCTCCATCAACTCGAAGATCGACTTCTCCCAGTTCGCGTCCCCTTCCAGGGCCTTCAGCGCACTGCCCCGCATCACCGGAATCTTGTCCCCGGGAAACTGATACTTGGTCAGCAACTCCCGCACCTCCATCTCCACCAGGTCCAGCAACTCCGGATCGTCCACCGCATCGCACTTGTTCATGTACACCACGATGTACGGCACGTTCACCTGCCGCGCCAACAGCACGTGCTCCCGCGTCTGCGGCATCGGCCCGTCCGTCGCCGCCACCACCAGCACCGCCCCGTCCATCTGCGCCGCGCCCGTGATCATGTTCTTGATGTAGTCCGCGTGCCCCGGACAGTCCACGTGCGCATAGTGCCGGTTCTTGGTCTCGTACTCCACGTGCGCGATCGCGATCGTGATCCCCCGCGCCTTCTCTTCCGGCGCGTTGTCAATCGAGTCAAAGGGCCGAAACTTCACCTTCGGGTTCGCCCTCGCCAGCACCTTCGTGATCGCCGCCGTCAGCGTCGTCTTCCCGTGATCGATGTGCCCAATCGTCCCGATGTTCATGTGCGGCTTTGATCTGATCGAATTTTTCCTTGGCCATAGTTCTCTGCTCCGTTGTTCAAGCCCGAAAGCTCATGCCTCGCGCTTGCACAGATTCCGGGATGCGAGCCTCCAATAGGTTGCGTCGCTGGGTTTCCACCTACTCAGAACCTCTAAACTCTGGAGCCGATGAGCGGAATTGAACCGCTGACCCCGTCCTTACCAAGGACGTGCTCTACCAACTGAGCTACATCGGCCCACGATGCATCGAGCAAGTCGAAACTCAGAAACCAGACAGCAAAAGCTCGAGTGCTCGATAGCTCGATGGCTGAAAGCTCCTTGGAGCGGGAGACGGGAATCGAACCCGCGACCAACAGCTTGGAAGGCTGTGACTCTACCATTGAGTTACTCCCGCCCTGCTTCAGCGACGGGTGAAGAGGAAGAAAGTCCGCACGCTCTTGTTTTGCTCGTTCACTCGTCACTTCGATCTCTCGTCACTGCTTTCTGGTGGACAGGGGAGGGTTCGAACCTCCGTAGACCGCAAGGGTCGGCAGATTTACAGTCTGCTGCTTTTGACCACTCAGCCACCTGTCCGCAATTCGTTTCCGCGCGCGCCGGCAAGGACAATCACACCCTTTCGCTCCGTGTTCGGGTCCCGTCAGTTTGAGCCAAGTAGTTCGTGTCTGGGGTTGGACGCGGGCACACCCCGACTCCCGCGCAAGGCTGAGTATTTTCAGATTTGATAAAACCGCTCCAGATGCTTCGACCACCGCCCGCCGGTTATTCTCGTGGCTCTGCGCGCTCAAGCTGGAGCTGGCGAAGGGATTCGAACCCCCGACCCTCTGATTACAAATCAGATGCTCTACCGGCTGAGCTACGCCAGCCGCGCAAACCAAACAATTGTACCTGAGCGGACTCAGAATTGCAAGGAAAAATTTTCTGAGGTAGGTTCAGCCGTGCAGGTATTTTGTTGGGTTCACCGGGGTATCCTTAACGTGTACCTCGTAATGAAGGTGTGGTCCTGTCGTTTTGCCGGTCATTCCCACCGCGCCGATGACCTGCCCGCGTTTGAGGACTTGGCCGACCACTACAAAGATCCTGCTTAAGTGTCCGTACTTGGTTGTCAACCCGTAGCCGTGGTCGATCAGGATTTCGTTGCCATAACCCGACTCCGGCCCAGCTTCCAGAACGATTCCATCAGCCGCAGCACTCCACCCGGGTGCCGAACGGAACCGAAATGTCAACGCCGGCGTGGAAAGCACCCTCGCCACTAAATGGATCCATGCGTTGCCCGAACCCCGCGGTGATCTGCCCTCGCACGGGCCAGATGGAAGGAACGGCCGGTGCGGGCGATGAGGGGATTCGAGAACATTCCCCTCCCCAAGTCGTTACCGTCCGGATCGAGGGAAGCTCTGCGGATCAGGTTAAATGCATACAGCGAGGCGCGGAAACTGGAGTCCACGGAGGCATTGGTTTGAGTTGCCAGAGCGAGAACCGCGGACGGAAAGCGTGGACGGCGCTCATCGCCAAAACCGTAAGTCAGCGCCACTTCCGCCGCCAGCGATTGCAGGGAGTCCAACTTCGCGTTGGTACTGGTTACGGCGCTCTCCAGCGTCCGATATTGGGTCTTTAGGGCTTCCCGCTCACTGCGAACGTTGTTGTAATTCGAGACCTTGAGGAGCATTCTGGCATAACTGTTGGCGAGTGCCGCGACGGTCATGATTCCTACCGCGCTGAGAGCCAGAAGCATATGAATAAGGTAGAATGGCAGTTGAATCTTGTGGAGCCTGCCGTGGGCGCCGGGAAATATAAGGAAGGCATAAAACTTCTTCTGCATCTATAAATTCTCCCGTCGGAATATTATTTCGTGCTATGAATTCCCTAGCGGTTCACGGCTAGGATTTCGGAGACGGACCAATTTGAAAACTCTTACTGGGCTGGCGAAGGGAATGTTAAGAGAAGATGACGGATGTGTCAAGCGCTAATTTCGCTCCCGTCCGTCCTGCCTTGCCCCTGTACAACCTCGACTTATCGGGGATCATCGGGAGACAGCAGGTAATTAGACTGATTGGACTAAGATCATTTCTACGAGCTTGCCGCTTGAGCAACCGTCCTTGGGAAGCGCGGGGCGACAGCTCACGCCGAAGCTGCGGAGGGCACAACGCGAAGTCATCATGTTCAGAACTGAGAACGAATTGGTGCATTGGCTTCAGTCCTTGGCCGTCTCCCGCGAAAGGGGGCACGACCGGGCTGCGAGGCCGGCGGGAAGGGTGAAACTCGGGATTGGCGACGATGCGGCGCTGGTCGATGTCAGGAGTGGATGCGAACTTATCCTGACCACGGACATGTCGGTCGAGAATGTTCACTTCACCCGTGAATTGCACAAAGCTCGCGCCGTCGGCCACCGTGCCCTAGCCCGTTCCCTGAGCGATGTGGCTGCGATGGGCGGCGTCCCCCGTTATGCCCTGGTGTCGTTGGCGATTACGGAACAAACGAGGCGGGCTTGGATTTCGGGCTTTTACGGCGGATTGCAGGCGTTGGCCCACCGTTTCGGCGTTCGCCTCATCGGGGGGGACACCGCCATGGTCCCGGGCGCGATTTTCATTGACGTGCTCGTCGCGGGCGAGGTGCCGCGAGGGAAAGCGCTGCGGCGGTCGGGCGCTGACGCGGGCGACCTGATATTTGTAAGCGGGCGGTTGGGGTTGTCGGCACTCGGCCTGCGCGTGCTGCGAAGCAGATTCTCGAAGGCGGCCCGCCCCGCGCCCAAGCCGGCGGGACTGCACCGCCCAGCACGGGAAAAAGTGCCCGCCTCGATCGCCAGGGAAGCCGTGCAGGCTCACCTTTACCCAGAGCCTCGTTGCGCCCTGGGGCAATTCCTCTCCTCGCGGGGTTTGGCCTCGGCGCTGATCGATGTGAGCGACGGGCTTTCCACGGACCTCGACCGCCTTTGCGCCGCGAGCCGAGTAGGCGCGCGATTGTGGGCTGCCAAGATCCCCAGCCCGGCTTTACCCGAGGCTGCGGATTCACTCCAACTGGCGCTCGACGGGGGCGAAGATTATCAACTGCTGTTCACGGTCCCCCAACTAGCCGCTTCGCGCCTTCCGTCGAGATTTCGAGGGCAGCCCCTTTACCGAATTGGAGAGATTGAAGCCGCAAGCGGCGTCCGGCTAGTCACACCCGAAGGCAAAGTCCTGAGCCTGGCGCCGGCCGGGTGGGATCATTTTAGATCGCATCGAGGCCGGCCGTAATCCCGGATTCCGAAGTTGCGAAGCTCGATGGGAAGAAACCCCCCACCCGGCTCGCTGCTCTCGCCACCCTCTCCCCAAGGGAGAGGGCGCCGATTGTTTCGACCCAGGATGAGCGGCAGCTTACGGCGCAGCAGGATTCGCACTCTTTGATGCGCCCGCGCCGGGACTGGGCTCGGACTTGATGCCATCTGAAGGGGAAGGCGCCTTGGCGGGCGCAGGTTCGGGCACAGCTTTGGTTTTCACTTTGACCGGAAGCGCCGATCCTCCGGCGGCGGGCGCGGAGGGTGGCTGGGCTACACCGGCGGGATGAACAGAGGAGCTCACCCCAGGCTGTGCTGCCGAAGCAGCGGCCCTGGGCGCCGGGTTGGCGGCCGCCGCCCCGGCCGCTCCTGACGAGGGCCGAGCGCCTGGCTGGGCTACATATGAAGGCTTACCTCCCAGCAGGAGCTCCGGCCCGGCGCTGGCGAGGATCTGCTTCACCTGATCGGGATTGGTAAGCAGCGGCGAGTGTGGGAACTCCTCGAGGGGCCGGCCTTTCAGATACTCGCTCATGAACTGCTCCCAGATGGGCAGCGCCACGCGCGCGCCTTCTTCCTTATCGCCCAGAGTCTGGTGATCATCAAACCCCACGTAAACGCCGCAGGTAAGGGAGGGTGTGAATCCGAGAAACCAAGCGTCGGAGAATTCGTTCGTCGTGCCGGTCTTGCCCGCCAGGGGGTATTTCTGGGCCAGGGGCCTGGCGTGCACGGCGGTTCCCGAGTTGAAGACCTCCCGCAACATCGAAACCATGATCCGGGCGACGGCGGCGGGAAGGACGTCGGTGACTTCCGGCTGAAAATCGTCGATCACCCGCCCGTCATAGTTGGTGACGCGGTAGACCGTGCGCGGCGTGATGTGGACGCCGTCGTTGGGGAAAGTGGTGAAGGCGGAAGTGTGCTCGAGCAGGGTCAGGTCCGAGGCGCCCAGGGCCAGGGGCAGGTTTGGAACCAGCCGTGAAGTGATGCCGAATTTGCGGCACAAGCGAATGACGCTGTCCACCCCGACCTTGGCCAAGAGCTTGACGGCGGGCACGTTGCGCGATTCCGCCAGGGCGTGCAGCAGGGTGATGGTCCCTTCGTATTTTTCGTCATAATTGTGCGGGGCCCACCAGCCGGAGGAAGTGCTGTAGCCCACCGGCGCGTCCACAATCGTGTCAAAGGGCGACGTGCCGTCGAGCATCGCCTGGGAGTAAACATAGACCTTGAACGAAGACCCCACCTGCCGTTCCGCCTGCACCGCCCGGTTATACTTGCTCTCGTTCCAGTCGTAGCCGCCCACCATCGCCTTGACGGCGCCGGTCGGATTGTCAATCACCAGGATGGCCCCCTGGACGTTGGGATGCTGGTCAACCGTGACGACGAGCTTCGTTCCCTTGATTTCCTTGATTTGAAAGAGGTCAACATCGCCGGGAGAAAACAGCTCCGTGGCCAGGGTCTTCCGGGTCCAGGCGAAGTCAGCAGGGGCGAGGCGTGCGGTGTAGTCGCCAAATCGCGCGAAGGCATATTCCCCGCTCACCTGCATCACCAATCCGTGCACCAAATCGCCCGGCTGGAAGGCCTGCTTCCAGTCGTTGTCCGTGTAGGTCTCGAGCGTGGCAGGCAAGCCATTCGCGAGGGTTACATGATTCTTCAGGATATTCCTCTCGGGGCCGCGCCAGCCTCGGCGCTTGTCATCGTCGCGCAGGCCTTGCCGCAGGGCTGCTTGAGCCAGCTTCTGTATCTTCGGGTCGAGCGTCGTGTAGACGCGCAGCCCGCGCTCGTCCACCGCTTCCGGTCCATATTTCTTCTCGAGGAACTGGCGCACCTCTTCCACAAAGTAAGGCGCCACGGTGTAGTTCCATTTCTGGATATTCAGCCCGAGCGGGGTGGCGGATGCAGCCCGGTAGTCCTGGTTGGAGATCTTCCCATTTTCCAGCATCGCCATCAGGACCTGGTTGCGCCGCCGGCGAGCGGCCTCGGGGTGGGAGAGAGGCGAATAGGCGGTGGGTGACTTGGGGATCCCCGCCAGCAGCGCGGCCTCCGGCAGGCTCAACTGCCAGATGTGCTTGCCAAAGAAGAATTGCGCGGCAGCTTCGTAACCGAAATTCCCATGCCCCAGATCCACCTGGTTTGCGTACAGGGTGAAGATCTGAGACTTGGTGAAGTAGCGCTCGATCTGGATGGCCATCAAGGCTTCCTGGATTTTGCGCCGGAAGCTCTTCTCGGGCGTCAGGAAGAGCTTTCTGCTGAGCTGCTGGGTGAGGGTGCTGGCCCCCTGAGCTCGACGCCACTCGGCGAAGTCCGTGACCGCGGCCCGCACGATGCGCAGGACATCGATGCCCCAGTGGCTCTCGAAATGGCGGTCCTCGATGGAGATGACCGCCTCCCGGAGCACCGGCGGGATCTGGTTGTAGGTCACAATGACGCGCCGCTCCAGGGCGAAACTGCCGATGATCGAACCGTCGTCCGCGTAAAGGTCCGTCATCACGTCCGGCCGGTAATCTTCCAACTCGCGAATCTGCGGCAGGTCGGACGAATAGACAAAGACCAGTCCGGCCAGCGCCCCTACCCCGGCCGCCAGCAGAAGCAGAATCAGAAATACAAATTGCCCGAAAACCTTGCGGCTGCTCACCTGCGGTGGAGTTGGCTCGGAAGGCGGAGGAGGCTCGGTGATGGAAAGAAACGGATCAGGCATGATAATTCGCCATGGTTATTGTAGGTTGCCCGAGGGTTGCAGTCAATTTAAGTCGAGAAGTCGAGAGTCGAGGGTTGAGGAGCGACAAACCGTCGGCATCTGCTCGCCTCACCTCGTGACTTGGCTTCACAACTCCTCGACTCCTTGTTTTCATAGACATTCTCGCTTTGTTTCCTCAATTCACCAGTGAAACAAAGCCCTCTCCCGGGGGAGAGGGTGGACCGAGACGGCGCTTTCATCAGCCGTCGCGGGCCGGGTGAGGGGTTGCTTCCGTTCCCCACCGGCTCTGTTCTGCTAACTAAGGCAACCATAACTTTCACCGTGCCCCACCAGGCCGCGACGAATTGC
Organism: uncultured Acidobacteriota bacterium; assembly: GCA_963722675.1. Lineage (GTDB taxonomy): Bacteria > Acidobacteriota > Terriglobia > UBA7540 > UBA7540 > CAVROP01. Next base: position 121,876 of record CAVROP010000054.1, on the reverse strand, counting down.
GGCGGCGCTGAAATAAGCTTGCCCTGTCAGACGATCACGCCAAAGAGGTGTCGGTTCGGGATAAACTGCCCCCTCACCCGTCGGTTGGTGGTTGGCGGTCCTCTGTAGCCGACTTATTGTCATTTGGCCAGCCCCGCCTTGCCGCTCGGAACCCTTGACTTCGTTTGCGCAAATTGTGCTGCTTTTGCTCCTCTCAAGCTCTGATTTGTGCTGATTTGCGCGCAAAACGCGCGCAATTTGCAGCATCCAAAAAAGTTATCTCCTTTGTTTTCAAGTACTTCTTAGCTTCGTTTCCACTGTTTTTGTATTTTCTCGCGAGCCTCCGGATCTCCGCCAGCCGGGCAATCTCCAACCTGGCCGCATTCCCGCATCCCAGACCCCAGCCGGGACGCGTGTCGCATCAAAAAGCTCGAATTCTGTGTTTAAGGCGCGCATTGTACGATCAATTCTGAGTTCGTTTTGAGTTCGTTTTGAGTTCGTTTCAAAATTCCATCGTTTGTTTTCAATAACATACTGGCTTCGTTCGTATTATTTTTTGTTATTTTCGGGTCCCGGTTCTCCCGATTACAGGGACTATTGCGCTTCTCCTCGCGGTTCGAAGCCCGCCCACGACATTGTGTCCACAAAACGACCACAATTATAGGCTAGCATATGCCCCCGGATTTGTCAAGTGAAAAATGCAAAAAAGCAGCGGACGCTCCCGAATCCCGCCGCCCGGCCCGGCCAGACTACGGCGTTACGTTCGACTCGGTCAAGATGTCGTCGAGTGGCCCGCGTGATGCCGGAAAATGCCACCCTGCCTTTCCCACCAGAATCCTGGTTGCTTCGCCAAGGTCGCTTCCACGGTTAGCCGACACATCCAAGTGGCCGCAAGCCGGCACCATAACTTCCCCGAAGCGGACCTATCGGGAGCGATGGGGACAATTTGCTTCAAGCATTCGCGAATCTGCCAGTCTAATCACCATGGGGCTGTTCTGGCCTTATCGCTTTCACAGGCAGGGCATGTGATGGCTGGCGCGGTAGTTAATCACTGCTTCCCAAATGTGGCTGCTGCGCGGCGGGGCGGGCGCATGAACGGCAACAAGCTCACTCCTCGAACGCGGCGCCTCCGAAAACCGGCCGGCCCCCGAGTGAGGTATAGAAGCCGTAGAACGTCAGCCCGGCCATCAGCAGAATCCCGGCCAGGCTGATGCCCGCATACCACGCAGACCCTTGGGTCGTCAGGGGAAAGATCGACAGGAAATCGGCGAAGACGAATGCAACCACCAACCACAGCAAGCCGAGGCGTCTCAGCAGAAACACAGTGACAACAGTGAAGATCAGAGTCCGCACCAGCGCAAGGAGAAAATACTGGCTCCCCACTGCGAAGAAGACCGAGACGAATAGAACCCATGCGAGGCTTGCCGCCCACTCCTTGCGCAACAAGGCCCGGAAAAGGAACAGGAGAAACAGAGCCGCAAGCGCGACAAGAAGCTCACCGAAGATCAGGTTGTTCGATATGAAAGCGATGGTCGCACGCGCGCTCTCAGGAAACAGCCAGTCTGAGCCTGCAAGTGGTCGCGGCGGAGGATAGCCAAACCAGGAGGGGATAAACCACCACAGTATCGCAAGATCTTCGACAACCGCCCCCCAAAGACAACCGGCAAGCACATCGCGTCCGACCAGTGGATCCCGAAAGCCTCCCGCCAGCAAGCGGCTCCAGGAGACCAGCGTGGCGGGCCAGCGGCGGCGCACATAGGGTTCCATGGCAATGTAGAGAACCCAGAAGAAACAGGAGACGAAAAGCCCGGCCATTAAACCGTTCAATAAGAGCCCGAATTCGTCAAGAGTCGGGACGTGATGCGCGGCAAAGAGCCACCCCACCATAAAAGGCGCAAAAACAAAAGCTGCCAGACGAAAAGCTCCGCGACGATCGCCACGGCCCAGGCGCAGGTTCCGCCGGGCAAGCATTGCGCCGACCACCAATATCGAAAGCACGAGACCGATGCCAATCACAGCAAATGCCCGTTGGCCCGCGGTCGGCTGGTACGGCTGCATGCGTTCGGGACGCGTCCACGGGCCAATCAATTCGAAGTAAACGGGCTTACCCCGGTATGCCGCAGCCTCGATCCGCATCGGGATATCGGGGCGCTCGGCGAGCGTCCCTGTCCACGCAGCGCGCGCGTCGCTATAGACAGGAGGCGTCCACATCGGCTGCGTTGGCGGCCATTTCGAGGGATCGAGACCGGCGGCAGAGAATAACGGCGCCCAGTCAGGTGGTGACGACGCAGCGCCAGCCGGCTTTTCAACCTGCGGAGGAACCACGACGAGCTGAGTCAGGCGGCCGAGCGGGTTGAGCCTGACCAGCGTCATCCCGGACACATCCAGCGGTGGGTTGTCCGTCCATACTGTTCCCCCTGGGGGTGCATCCGAGAAGATGTTCCCACCCCTGAGCGGCCGAGGGCTGCCGCGATACCAAAACACCACCGCCCCTGTCTCGAGGTTGTTCCAACGCGTCTTCCGCTTGTCGTGTTCCGCGATATAGCGCAGAAACTCGTTCCCCCTGTAGAGCCCCATCGCCGTGTCCACCGGCGGCTCGGAATAGCCGGCACGCTGCAGAATATCCCGCGCGCGTTGGGCAAGCGCGTCCGGCGGTGTTTCGAGTGGCACGCGCCGGTAGAGCTTGGCTTCCGCACTCATCAGAATCGCCGCGCTGACTAACAACATGACTCCTGCCAGCAAACCCCAAGCCACCACGGGACGCAGGCCTTCGGTTTCTCCTGAAGCGGCGACCATCTCGGGCGACGGTGTCTCGCCTGCCGCGAGCGCCGCGGCCAGCGGGTCGCCTCCCGGCAGCGCGGCTGCGACTTGCAATGCTGTTGCCGGCCGCTTGGCCGGGTCCTTTTCCAGGCAGCGCAGGATCACACGCTCGGCGATGGGATCGATGTCCTTCACCAGCAGCGAGGGATTCGTCGGGGACGGCTGTTCATGCGCCCGGCGCAGCTCGGCGAGCGTGGTGGCCTCAAAGGCGCGCTTTCCCGTGAAAACTTCATAGAGCACCAGGCCCAGTGCGTAGATGTCGCTCTGGATGCTGGCGTCCCTGCCCGCCAGTTGCTCCGGCGCCATGTAAGCGGGCGTTCCGGCTAACCGTTCTTCAGCGCCAAAGGTGCCGGCCACACCGGCGACGCCGAAATCGGTGATGCGCACCTTGCCGCGGCCGTCGATCATGACGTTGGCGGGCTTCAAGTCGCGGTGAATGACGCCGTGCTCGTGGGCGGCGGCAAGCCCGGCGCACATTTGGCGAGCAATCTCGAGGGCCTTCGCCGATGGCAAGTGCCCGATCCGGCGAAGCAGGGTGGCCAGGTCTTCGCCGTCCACGTACTCCATGGTGAGGAACTGGAGGCCGTCGGTTTGGCCGATGTCAAAGACGCGACAGACGTTGGGATGGGATACTTGGCGGGCGATGCGGACTTCGCGGTGGAAGCGCGCCATGGCCGCGCCATCCTGGGCGATGGATTCCGGTAGGAATTTCAGCGCCACCGTTTGGCTGAGCTTGAGGTCTTCGGCGCGATAGACTTCGCCCATGCCGCCGCGTCCGGCCATGGCCACGATGCGGTAGCGGTCCTCAAGGACGGTGCCCGGAGTGAATCGCGCGCCATCGAAGGAGCCGGAGGAAGAGGAAATCCTGCCACTCGGAGAGGGGTCCCGCTTGCGCGGAGAAGCTCCGGGCGAACCGGGGGTACGGGGAGTGGCTTCAGTCGCCAGCGTGGGCTCGGAGCCGAGAACCACTTCTCTGCCGCAGGAAGGGCAAAAGCGCGCCGCGCCAGGGATTTCACTTCCGCAGGCAGAGCAGGTCATGGCTAGCGAAGAACTATATCACTGCCCGCTTCCTAACTCCAACTCTGCTCGGAAATCTGCTCCTGGACCTGCTTGGAAAGCGATCATTCCCAGAAACGGGGTTCTGGGAAGTTACCGGGGCACTTCAAGCCCAAACGCTAAAGTTAACGCTTATGGGCCGTTGGCCTGGGCTTTGCTGGCCGCCCTTTCAGGGCTAAGAGATCACAGGCAATGACCGACCCACATTTAGGACACTACAATTCACAGCAGTCGCCGATGCCGGTCGGATAACGGGCACCCGGAATCCATAAACGTCGTTGCCCGCACGTAGGGGCAACCCTTGTGGTTGCCCGAGGGCGGCCACAAGGGCCGCCCCTACAACGGCTATTTTCAAAGCAGGAATACTGAAGGCTGATAACTGAAGGCTGAGAGCTACCTTCGATCCAGCTTGAGTTTCACAAAGTGCGTCGAGCAGGAGATGCAAGGATCGTAGGTGCGGATGAGCTTTTCGCAGACCTGGGCAATCTCAGCTTCGGATTGGTTGAGCACGCCGGGGAGAATCGCTTTGAGGTCATCCTCCATGCGATGGTAATTCTGCGCGGTGGGAGGAACGATTCTGGCAAACTCCACCAGCCCCTGGTCGTTAATGCGATAACGATGATAAAGCAGCCCGCGCGGGGCTTCGGTGGCGGCGCAGCCTTCCCCGGCGCGGACTTTCAGCTCCACCCGGCTTGCGGCGGGCTCGCGATAGGCCTCGATGAGCGCGATCGCTTCTTCGCAAGAGTGGATCAGCTCGATAGCGCGGGCAATAATGCCCATATAAGGATTGCGGCAGGGCCACGAGACGCCGCAGGTGCGGGCAGCTTCGAGCGCTTTGGGCATCAGCTTATCGAGGTTTAAGTTAATCCTGGCCAGCGGTCCGACGAAGTAGCTCGAGCCGCTGTCAGCGCGGGAAGAATGAAGCGCGGTCGAGTGCGCAATGTGCTCCTCGAGATAGACATGCTCGAAATCCTGCGGCTCGATATCCACGCCCTTCGAGGAGACGATGCGCCGCTCGTTCATGGGATATTCGTTGGGGTGCGAGACCGACACGAATTCGTAGTCGGGTGTGTAGTCGGGATATGAAAGCGTGAGAGCGAACTTCAGCGTCTCTTGCGACGCCTCCAGCGCCCAGTGCAGCTCCGAGAGCAAGCACTCCAGATCCTTGCGGCGCGGCGCCTTATAGAAGCCGCCCACGCAAACGGAAATCGGATGAACCGAACGGCCGCCCAGGACGGCGAGCAGTTGGTTGCCGATCTTCTTCAGGCGGAGAGCCCGTTCAACTGCTTGGGGGTGATCCGCCGCCATGCTGATGACGCTCTCGTATCCTAGAAAATCCGGAGCGTTCAACATGTAGATGTGCAGCGCGTGGCTCTCAATCCATTCTGCACAATAGAGCAGGCGGCGCAAGGCGCGAATCTCTGGTGGAGGCGTGACCCCCAGCGCGGCCTCGAGCGCGTGCGCGGCGCTCATCTGGTAGGCCACGGGGCAGATTCCGCAAATCCGGGCGGTGATATCAGGCACTTCCTGGAAATAGCGCCCGCGCAGCAACGCCTCGAAGAAGCGCGGCGGCTCGAAAATGTTGATCTTGACTTCGCGCAGTTCCCCGCCCTCCGACCTGACGTAAACTCCGCCTTCGCCTTCAACGCGGGTCAGGTAGTCGATCTTGACAGCCTTTTCCCCGTTCGTTTTCCCATTCGCCATGTCGGTTAACCTCGTTCAGACAGGATTCAGGATCCAGGATTCGGGATTCAGGTCCCGCAAGCCTGAACTCGTCGCCGCCTCACCACCCCTTCTCAGAGCGGAGCCGAACACCCCTCCTTGATAAGGAGGGGCCGGGGGTAGTTGCTATGAACCTACGCGGCCTTTTCTACCTTGTCGCTCGCGGACCGAAACACTTCCGCGTATCCAGTGAAACCGCGAAGCAGCCGCACCAAGTCGGCCCGGTGCATGCCCTCTTTCAGGAGTTGTTGGCTCAATGAATCCGCGTTTGCAGCCGGCAGAGGCCCAAAACAACCGTAGCAACCACGATTGTAAGCGGGGCAGATAGCGCCGCAACCGGTTTGAGTCAGCGGCCCCAGGCAAGGCGTGCCATGCGCGACCATCACGCAGACAGTGCCGCGCCTCTTGCACTCCACGCAGACCGTGTGCGTGGGCACGTGAGGTACCCGCCCCACCAGCAACTGGGTAATGACATCCAGAAGTTGCAGCTTATTGATCGGGCAGCCGTTCAACTCGAAATCCACCGGCACGTGGGTGGAGATGGGCGTAGACAGATCCAGGGTGTGGATGTAATCCGGCGTGGCGTAGACGGCCCTGGTGAATTCCTTCACATCCCCCCAGTTCCGCAAGGCCTGAATTCCCCCTGCGGTCGCGCAAGCGCCGATAGTGACCAGAAACTTCGATTCCTGGCGTACCTTCTGGATGCGCTCTTCGTCTTCGGCGGTGGTAATCGATCCTTCCACCAATGCAACGTCGTAGGGACCGCGCACAATTTGCGATCGAGCTTCCAGGAAGTACGCAACCTCGACTTCGCCCACGAGGGCTAGCAAATCGTCCTCGAGGTTCAGCAGGCCCAACTGGCAGCCATCGCAGGAGGAGAATTTGTAGACTGCAACCTTAGGAAGAGTACTGGCAGGCATCTTAAAAGTCCTCCTTGCCGAAGAAAGGTTCGATCGCCGCAAAGTTCAGCACGGGGCCTTCTTTACAGATAAACGTGGGGCCGAACTGGCAGTGGCCGCAGAACCCGATGGCACATTTCATATTCCGCTCCATGGAGAGGAAGATGGATTCCTTCGGGATGCGGCGCGCCAAGGCCTCGTAGATCACGAAGCGCATCATGATCTCCGGGCCGCAGGTCATGACCACGGTTTGCTTGGGGTCAACCCGGATGCGGTAAAACAGGGCGGGAACCACACCCACCAGCCCGTGCCAGTTCTCGTCGGCCAAGTCGACGGTCGTGTGGACCTCGATGCCGCCGGCCTGCCAGCGTTCGAACTCCGCGGTGTAGAGGAGATCGGCAGGCGTGCGCGCGCCGTAAAGCAACACCACTCTGCCGAAGTCTTCACGGTGGCGCAAGATGGAGAACACCACGGGGCGCAGCGGCGCCAACCCGATACCTCCGGAGACCAACACCAGGTTCTTGCCGCGCGCTTTCTCGATCGGCCACGAACTGCCATACGGTCCCCGAAGACCGACCATATCACCCGCTTTGAGACGCCCAATGGCGCGCGTGACGCTGCCCGCATAACGAATGGTGTGGCCCATCACGTGGGGTGTACCGGGATCGGAACTGATCGAGATGGCGACTTCTCCGAACCCCGGCAGGTAGATCATGTTGAACTGGCCGGGCGCGAAGTGATACGTCGCGGACTGGGCCGTGTTCATGAAGACCATGGAAAATGTTGAGATACCGTAGGCCTCGGGTTGGATCGTCCTCGATCACAGCCGATAGAGGCACCATCGGATCCGGCATCATACGCAATTCTACTGCGGTTGGGGCTAAGCTCATCGTTGGACCTTCTCGCGAATGGCTTTAACTTCTTCGGTCAAGTCGATTCCCACGGGGCACCAGGTGATGCATCGGCCGCAACCCACGCACCCTGAGGTCCCGAACTGGTCAACCCAGGAAGCCAGTTTATGGGTTAACCACTGGCGGTAACGCGCCCGAATGGTGGGGCGAATGTTGCCGCCGTGCACATGAGAAAACTCCCGGACAAAACACGAATCCCAGAGGCGGGTCCGCTCCGCGGCCGTGGCCTTCAAGTTACAAGTGTCTTCCACGGTGACGCAGAAGCAGGTGGGGCAAACACTCGTGCAGTTCGCACAGCTCAAACATCGCGCTCCCACCTTGTCCCACTGCGGGGATTCGAGATTGTCGTAAAGCAACTTGGGCAAGTCTTCGGTTCTAAGCTGTTTCTCAATGGATCGTTCGGCCTTCTGAATGGCTTGCGCGGCGCGGCCCAGATCGAACGCGGAGGCGCGCTCCCAGGAGGTATTGCGCAACATCTCCGAGCCCATTTCCGAACCCACTTCCGTGACGAAAGCATCCGGCAATTCGGTCAACGCCAGGTCGAACCCTTCAGTGGCTTTAGGACCGGTCTTCATCGAAGTGCAGAAGCAGGTGGAAGTAGGCGCGTCCGCAGTGGGCCGCCAGAATGAAAATACGCTCCCGCTGGCGCGCGTAATGCGGGTCGCGGAATTCGCCCGCCAGGAAAACGCGATCTTGGATAGCGATGGCGCTCAACTCGCAGGCTCGAACCCCAATGAAAGCCCGCAACGGAATTGTCTCCTCCGCCGGCTTGAACACCCACTTCCCGTCCGTCTTCTCCACCGAGAACAGCTTCAAATTGGGCAGATGAAGAAACCTTTTCCAACTTTGCGGAGTTACACCGTAACCGAAATATTCCTGAGACTGGGTTTGCTTCAAGCGATACTTGCCCGGGCCTTGTTCCGCCGTCCAACCGACCGGAAGGTCCTCGATCGCCGCAATCTCATCGAGCACCACCGCCCCGTCACGCACTGTTGGGCCCATCAAGCTGAAGCCGGAAGCACGGAGATTGTCAAAGACCTTCTGTAAAGCCGGTTTGGATATGATGACGTTCGCCGAAATTCGGGGAAGGTCTTGTGCCATGGGAATCAAGCCTCCTGGAGGCAAGGGTTTCTATTTGTCTGGCTAGCGCCTCCGTGCCTAGGGCAACCGAGTGGACTTTGACACGGAGCACACCACGGACGTAGCCGAGCAACCTGTAGGCCAAATGGAATTTCAAAATCAGGGAAGCATGTTGACAACTACAACACTTTTGGGCGATTGCCCCGGACATATGCGCCGCGAAAGTGCCCGGCCTCTGGCATCGGGTTTTGTGGGTTTTGCCTAATGTGGATAGAGGCTATCTGGCAGAGACACCATTACCGTTAACTGGGTCAACACACGCACCGCCTCTCAAATCCGGCAAATGAGCAGCAGGTTAGGGCACTACCCGAGTGGACTTTACTCTCCCAATGCCCTGCCAGTTCGGGTAAAATCGCCCGCTGGAAGTAAGTGCGGCAAGTAACAAGCCCCCGACAGCAGGTCACATGATCGCTACCGTCACGCTGAATCCGGCAATTGACAAGAGTCTAACGGTTCTCCGCTTCGAGGTTGGCAAGACTAACCGCGGAGAAGTCGGGCGAACCGATGCGAGCGGCAAAGGAATCAACGTCGCCATGGCGTTGAAGCAATTCGGCGCAGAGGTGTGCGCGCTGGGCTTCATGGCGGGAAGCAACGGCCACTTCATCCTCGAAGCGCTCGCGTCGAGCGGGATCCCGGCGGTCTTCGTCGGCGTCCCGGGTGAAACGCGCGTCAACCTGAAAATTCGCGATCCCATCCATCGCACGGAAACCGAGCTTAACGAGCCCGGGTTCCAGGTGCTTCCGACCCATCTCGATGCGATGAAGGAAATAATCAGAGAACACGCCCCGCGCTGTGAGGTGATGACCTTCTCGGGAAGCCTGCCGCCCGGCGCCACGCCCGAGACGTACGCAGAACTCATGAGGATCGCCCAGGCTTTAGGGTCAAAATGTATGCTGGATACTGGCGGCGCGGCACTGACTTCTGGGATCGAGGCCAAGCCTATTTTTGTCAAGCCCAATCGGGCAGAAGTTGAAGAACTACTTGAATGTTCCTTGCGGACCGGACATGATCTGGCCGAGGCAGCCCGCAAGTTGCTCGAGATGGGCGCTGAAATGGCCCTCATCTCGCTCGGGGCGGAGGGCGCCGTGGCAGCCAGCGGACGGGAACTGCTGGCCGCGCTCCCTCCCAAGGTGGCGGTGCGGAGCAGCACCGGGGCTGGAGACGCGATGGTGGCGGCGTTCGCTTATGGGGAAATCACCCACCTTTCGTTTCGCGAGTCGTTCCGCCTCGCCATGGCCGCAAGCGCCGCCTCCGTGACCCTGGAAGGCACGAAGTTCGCCGATTGGGCAGCCATCAAACGGCTGCTGCCTGAGGTGCACGTCGAGGATTTGAGCAAAGGGTGAAGGATGAGGGACTATTCTAGCCTATTACGAGACTCGAGAGGAATTAATGCGTAGCCCAAACAAGGCCTCGCTGGCTTGGTTGCTTGCCGCTTCATTGCTGCTTTCCGGCAGCGCGACGCGGCCCGGTGCACGAATCCTCTTCGCCCGGGGGAGAAGCGGCATCGCCGCGCCTGCGGTGGTTTCCGCGGCTGACACTGACCTCACGCAATACGTGAATACCTACGTCGGGAGCGCCGGGGCCGACATGGGAAACACCTTTCCCGGAGCGGCCCTGCGCTTCGGCATGATTCAGTGGAGTCCGGATACGCCGCACGGATTTGACCGCAGGCACGCGGGAAGCTACTTGTATAGCGACAACGCCATCCGCGGATTCAGCCTCACGCACTTGAGCGGCCCCGGCTGCCAGATCATGGGAGATGTGCTCATCACTCCCGTCCCCGGGCCGATCACCACTTCACCAAGGGCGGACCCGGAACGCTACGCGGCCAAGTTTTCCCATTCCCATGAGCAAGCTTCGCCGGGGTACTACTCGGTGGCTCTCGACAACGGGACCAAGGTTCAACTTGCGGTGACGACGAGGGCAGGTATCGGCAGCTTTGCATTTCCTGCTTCCGCTTCCTCTGGCTTGCTCTTTAACGTGGGCCGCAACGGCAACGGCGTGGAAAGCGCTTCAATTGACATTGCGGGCGACCACAGCATTACGGGAAGCGTTTCCAGCGGCCGTTTTTGTGGCATGAAACAGAACAAATACACGGTATATTTTGCCGCGGAATACAGTTGGATGGTGCCTTACAACCTGCGAGGGTTGTTCGACCTCATGGGTGGAAACGCCAAAGTGGTGGAGAGGCTGGATAAGTTCTTCACCCAACTGAACGCGACTGACACCAAGCCTTTTGCCTGGGTCGGGAACGAGCCTAGCTTTGCTATACCCTGGGCATACGATTTCGCCGGAGCTCCTTGGGGAACGCAGTCCGTAGCTCGGCGGGTTGAACTGGAATTGTCCTCGGCGCGTCCGGACGGCGAGCCTGGAAACGACGACCTGGGAGCTATGTCCGCGTGGTATGTCTTCGCGGCGCTGGGCGCCTACCCAGCCATCCCGGGCGTGGGCGGCTTGGCCCTCAACAGCCCACTATTCCCCGCAGCCACAATTCAGCTCGGAAACGGCAGCCGCGTCGAGATTGAAGCCGAGAACGCCGCCGCTCAAAACCCCTATGTCCTCAGCCTGAGCGTTAACGGGCAACCCTACGAAAAAACCTGGCTGCCCTACGAACTGCTAAGCCGAGGCGCTACGCTGCGATTCAAGCTCGGCAGCCTCCCCAACAAAGATTGGGGCAGAAAGCCCGAGGACGCGCCACCGTCGTTTTCGGAAGGCAGCGATTAAAGGTTAAAGTGAAAAGGGTGAAGGTTAAAAAGTGCGCAACCGGAGTTTTAAACTGTGGGGTCCAGCCTTTAGCCTTTACACTTTAGCCTTTATGCTAAATTCAGGCTCGTCTGGAGGTTATGGCGTGGTGCGAGAAAAGCTTCAACAGCTCGGCGCTTTCTTAGCAGGCATGGTGATCCCTAACATTGCCGCCCTGATCGCCTGGGGCCTGATCACCGCGCTGTTTATTCCGCGAGGCTGGATTCCGAACGAGCACCTAGCCAAGCTGGTGTCTCCGCTGATCATGTACTTGCTGCCGGTGTTGATCGGGTTCACGGGAGGCCGGCTGGTTTATGGCATGCGCGGCGGAGTGGTGGGCGCGCTGGCAACGATGGGAGTCGCCGTCGGCAGCAGCGTGCCGATGTTCCTAGGCGCCATGGTGATGGGCCCGCTGGGCGGATGGACGATCAAAAAGATTGACCAGGTGCTGGAGAAGCGAACTCCCGAGAGTCTGGAAGTCCTGGTGTCAAATTTCTCCGCCGGCCTGGTGGGCTTGTGCCTGACGTTACTAGCCTATGCTGCGGCCGGCCCCTGCATCGAGGCCTTGACCGTCACCCTGGGGAGCGGCGCGACAAGAATTACGCGAGCGGGAGTCCTACCCTTGATTTCCCTGCTCATCGAGCCGGGAAAAGTGTTATTCATGAATGGCGCTATCAACCACGGCGTCCTGGCGCCGCTCGGGATCGCCGAGGCAAAGCAAGCCGGCAAGTCCATCTTCTTTCTGCTCGAGACTAATCCCGGGCCGGGCCTGGGGCTGCTCATGGCGTATTGGGTGTGCGGCAAAGGGGATGTAAAGCTGTCTTCTCCCGGAGCTATCGTGATTCACTTTCTGGGCGGAATTCACGAAATCTATTTCCCGTATGTTTTGATGAATCCGCTCAGCGTGCTCGCCATGATTGCCGGAGGAATGTCGGCGACGGCGACCTTTGTCATGATGCACGCGGGCCTGGTGGCCACGCCCGCGCCGGGAAGCATCTTCGCGTATATCGCCATGGCGCCAAAAGGCGGTCTGATTCCGGTTCTTTCGGGAGTAGCGGCTGGTGCGCTGGCCTCTTTCCTGGTTGCCTTGCCGATCGTCTCTCGTTATAGTGCCAGCGGCGATGCCGCGAGCGCCTTTGCAATGGCTAAACAGACAGTGCAGACTCAGCAGACGCAAGCCGCGATTTCGAGCGGCAAAGAGTAGGCGCGCCGCGAAGAAATTCGAGAATAGTAGGACAAAGTTCACGGAGCGGACTGAACGGAGTTCTTTCTCTGTGATCTCTCTGGGCTTTGTGGTGAAGCGTTTGTTGTTTTGCCTTCTGTCGAATGCTGACCTCTCCTACCTGAACGTCATGCCGATTCGCCACGAGACGTAGTGATCGAAATTCCAGTAGTGGCGCCGGCGATGTCCCTGAACTCCAAACGCAATCCGGCATGATCCGCGAGCCAGACGGTTGCTCCGCCTCCGAAGCTGAGCGCGGGTGTGCCTCGCCCTCCTCCTTTCTCTGTGGGACCCACAAAAGAGAGGCCCCCGAGCGCGAAGGGATCGAGCTTGCCACGGCGGGCGTGGCGGCCAAAGTGATAGGAAAGATCTCCCGGAAGCCGTCACGGCATCGTCGGGCCAAGCGCCGCCTGTCCAGAACACAATTCCCGCCTCGGCGCCCACGCCCAATCCTTTGTACAGAAACCCCTCGCCACCGCCACCCACCTGCCACATGAGAGGATGCGTGTAGACGCCAGTGCCTGTACCGAAACCAAAGACTATGTAACCTTGTCCGGCATAGCGAGGATTTGCGTTCTGCGCCGGCAACAAAACCGGTGCCATGAGCATTGAAGCAATTGTCGCGATGAGTCTCTTCATGGTCCACCCGTCGATCTGCGCTCGTCTAGAACCGGGCGCTTCGAAGTTTTCTGCTTTCTGCTTTCTGCTTTCTGCTTTCTACCTTCTGCCTTCTCGTAAATCGCACACACGTACGCCCCGTCGTCGTAGCCGCAGCTTTGGCTACCCAATACGATCTATAGCACTCGAGGATGGTTCTGAAGTTTCTGTGTTCCCGCGCGGCCCGGGAGGTGTCGCAGAATGATGAGGGCGAGACCGGCGACGGCGAGCAGCGTCACTCCAGCCCAGAAATATACCGGAACGTTGAATCTCGGATTTGTGCCCAGATCGAATCCAGGCGGCATTCGGACGGCCGACAGGAATTCGCGCAGGTCCCAAGCCTGACTCCTGTCACCGGCCAGGATGGCGCGCTGGAAAATATACCAATAGGGCCGATAAGTTAGATAAATCGTAGCGGAGGAGAGCAAAAGGCCCACCGCGGAGATCAATACCAGTACGGTCGCCCAGGGATGATTGCGCGCAGCACCGGAACTCCCACCCTGACGAATTCCTGCGATCAGCACCGATGCGGCGACGAGCAAAAGCGCGCACAGAATCACCATGATCAAACTGGAAACCTGGAGCACGAGGGCGTTCCGTCCTGAGACATACGCACCAAACACCCACCGCTCGCCGGGCTTCGCGAGGCCTCCAGATACGGCGTTCTTGCCGGACACCCCATGCCCGGTAGCCCCCGGCTGGATTGAAGTTCTCCCGAGACGCAACGATTTCATGGACTGCTCGAAGGTTGCTGCCAGGTAGGCGAAAAGTGCAGCCTCGTTAGCGTTGCCCCCTTTCTTTGAGAAGTTCCATAGTTCATTGTAAGCTCCGGCTTGCAGCCTCAAACCCAAGAAGTGCTCAGAATCAGTGTGGGCTTGGGAGTCGATGAGTTGCCCGAAGCGCGCCACGCTCCAGTACTTCTCCACCGCTCCGTTGCGGTCGCCGCGCGCCTCCAAGTTCTTCCCCGACTGTAAAATCGACGCTGCGAATCTCTGAAAGTCCGAGAACGCGTTGCTTGGCAAGCCCTCTTCCTCGCCGGCCAATACCGAGTAGGGATCGTTGAAGCCGTACCGGCGCAGTACACCAGCATCCAGCGCTCTCAGACGGTCGAGATAATCCTCAAATTTCGGAGAAGCGAATGCGGCGGCCATGGCGCTTTGCCAAGCCGGGTTGACTTCCTCGGGTTGCCGATACGGTCGGCCGGAAGATTTGGCAACCTCGGCGATATGGGTCGACTCCGCGGTAATAAAATGCAGCAGAGCATTCTGTGGATCCCGGCGGGCGAGTTGCGGCATCCACTCGAGGATTTCGGGGATATGCGGATGGCGAACCGCGACAACCGCGTAGGCCCAATCAAAATCAGGGTCGAGTTGGACAGCTTCCCTTACCAAGCGCGAACTCTCGCGGGCATCCGATAGCCTTGCGGCTGCAAACACCAACCCTTCCGGGTCGCGGTTCATCTCCGCCTGATTCGCGAGGGCTTGTAGCCGGCTCTGGCCACTCCGCCCTGTAACATGCAACCACTCATTCCAACCCGCCAATGAAACGCTGATCGCCTGCCGGAATGGCGGGGCGGTAAAGAAAAGCAGCGATGCCAGAGTCAGGCCCGCGGCGGTCACCTGCAGCGCTTTGCGCACGGAGACATTCCGGGCAAAGAGCCCTCCGTCAAACAGAATCGCCTGACCCCGGCGTCCCGGAATGAGGAGGGAGATCAAGGCGTGCTTCGCCATCACGCGCGCCCCGCCGAAGGCCCACGCGAGCGCCGCCCAATGGCCCTCTACGAAGCTCAGTTCGCCGCGCATGGCTTCGCCCCATTCGCGCGTGTCAGCCGGCGCGATGCGAATGGCGTATTCCAGGAGGAGTGCGGCGGCCTGACGGAGGGGCATTTCCTGCATAGGTCTCAACCTCTGCTCAAGGCAGGCTGTTGAACCATCCAACGCGAGCGTGCCTCTTGCAACTGGGTCCGGGCCAACTCCAATCCATCCGGCGTCAGACGGTAGGTGTGGCGGGGCGGCACGCCGTCCTGTGTCGCCACCCAGCGCGCCTCCAGCAGCTTGTGTTTTTCCAAGCGCATGAGAATGGGGTAGAGCGTCCCAGACTTGAGCTTGGTCTCACGGCTCAACTCGTAACCGTAGTGCCAGCCGGTGGGTCGCTCGAGGAAGCTTTCGAGTACGCGCAAAGTCTCGGGCGAGATGCGAGGAGTTTTCATAGCCGAACTCTACATATATAGAACATGGCTTGTCAACTCTTTTTTATCCGTCGCCTTTGTAGGGGCGGTTCGCGAACCGCCCCTACGCCCCCCTACTCGTTTTCAGGGCAGTCGTTCATGCCCCTCGACTGACGGGCACCCGGAACCCATGATAATCAGCCGATCATGAGTCGGGTAGGGCAAGCCCTAACAGCGCGTTTGTAGGGGGACGGCTTGCCGTCCCCCGGTGGACGGACGTGGTGTGGGCGTCCCGCCCGCGCCAGGATTTTCGGGGCAGTGCAAGATTTCTCGTCGCCTGTGGCTCCTCGGAATGACAGGCTAATCGAGTTCTCACACAGCCCCTGCAGCCCCCCGGAGACTAGCGCTCGATTTTCACCGTCAGGTTGTCCAGTACGTTGCGGTCAATCTCGTAGCCGAGGCCGGGCTTGGTGGGCGCAGGTACGTATCCATCTTTATCGATGCGGATTTTGTCCTTGAAATACGGCCGGTCGGTGGTGCCCTGAGGCTGGGTCATTTCAAACCAAACGGAGTTCGGCGTGGCCAGTTCGCAATGGAAGTGAACGGCATGGTCGAGCGCGGTGCCCCAATTGTGCGGCTGGCATTCCATGCCGAAACACTCCGCCAACCGCGAGACCTTCATCCCGCCCGTGATCCCGCCGATGTTGTCGACCACAAAGCGCACGACATCACAGGCTCCGCGGCGTATATATTCGGCGTAGTCGTAAGGTGAAAAGATGAATTCCCCGATGGTGACGGGCACGTCCAACGCCTGAGCCAATTGCGCGAGGCCTTCAATGTCGGTGGTCGGTATGGGGTCTTCGAAGGAGACGAAGCCCAACTGATCCAGCACACGGCCCACTTTCATCGCTTCGGGGCGCGTATAGACGCCGACGGAATCGAAGAGGAGCGTGAATTTGTCTCCAGCGGATTGGCGCACCGCCTTCGCGACCTCGATATCGAGCTTGTAATCGGCGCCGCCATCGGGCAGTTCCGGAGGGTGAATCTTGTAGGCAGTGAATCCTTCACCCTTGGCGTGCTGGAGATCCGTCACAAACTCACCCACCGTTTTGAGGTGCTGCGAACTCGCATAGGCCCGGACGCGATCTTTGTAGGCGCCGAGGAGTTGGTACACGGGAAGGCTAACGGCCTTGCCAAGGATGTCCCACAGACAGTTATCGATGGCAGATGCGTAAGACAACTGCCCCACCCGGCGTTTGCTGGGCTCCCACTGAGAAGTGAGCGCTGGAAGCTCCAGTACACTCTTGCCCGGCAGCAGGCTCTTGGCATACTCGAGCCATCCCAGATTGCTCCAGTTAGGGTGCCAATAGCGCTCGGCCAGCGTGTAGTTGCCCTCGATGCCGCCCTCGGTCACGATTGCGGCAATGCGGCTCACACTTTCTGCGCCGGCTCGTTCCGCCTTGCCTGGGCCGACGACATACGCTTTGACCTCTTTGATCGTAAGGTCGGGCAAGTCTCCGCGCTTGATCCCCGCCGCCTGTGCAGCAGCGCCGCCCGGATCAGCCACTCCGAACGCCCCGGCACTCGCCAAGGCGCTCCCGGTGGTGGCGGTTATGAAGTCACGACGCGAGACGATACCGGTTGACATACGACCTTCCCTTCCGCATCTGAAATTTCAGATTTGAGATTTCAGATTCCAAAAACTGCGCCACGAATCAGATTCCTAAGTGCCAGCTCCGCTCCAAATTCCCGTGGATCGAACTTCCAATTTCGAGTTTCGATTTTCGATTTTCCAATTTCGAGTTTTCGATTTTCGGTTTTCGAGTGCCGCCCTACGCCTTAAGGTAAGGCTTCAAGTAATTCAACGTATCTCGAAGAGCCTGCTTCCCTTCCTCATCGAGATGTGCTTCCGGCTGATCGCCCCCGGTGGCGACTTTGGCAGCGGAAGCAAATCCCGGCGATTGCCTTGTGCGAAGCCCATAGGTCTTAAAAACTCCGCGCAGGCACAGAACGTACTTCACCGATTCGGGGCCGTGGCTCAGCATTTCGGTAAGGATCAGCAGAGTCCTGGCGTGCATTGCCAAGGCTTCGTCGTGCTTACCCTCATGCCAGAGATCCCACGTCTGGGCGTAGAGGTCAGCAAACGGAGCGGCCGGCATGCAGCCGCTGAAGCCACGGCGCATCTCATCGATCAAATCCCGTCCGTGACTTCCGGAGAATATCTTGAGTTGGTCCGAGCTTCTCTCCACGAAGCGGCGCGACGGTCATCAAGGGCGCTCCCGCCTCGTCCTTGACATAGCGAAATGTGGGGATGGCCTTATACATGGCAACGAGCAAGTCGACGCTCATGTTGCCCACCGCTTGAACAAACAGGGGCAGTGAAGTCCCAGCGCCCACGGCCTGGTAATACTCGAGATCGGTTTTCGGATCACTATTCTCGGACGGAGGAAGTGAAATGATCGCATCCGCTCCCACCTTCTCCGCGTGCTTGGCATATTTGACGGCAGTGGCCACATTCTGCGCCTGCACACCGATGACGATCGCCGGGCGCAATTTCTTGCCGGTGGAAGCAATGGCTTCGTTTCCCTCCAGGCGCTCTGCCTCGCTCAGGGTCATCCACTCGCTGGCCATTTGCGGCCAGACGAACCCGTGCACTCCCCCTCTGTCGATGAACCGGACTTCTGCAATCAGTGAGTCCAAATCCAACTTGTTCGACTCCGTAAACGGTGTCTGCGCGACAGGGAAGATACCGCGCAAGGGTTTGGAACCCAGAGCTTCGCGGGCGAGAATCTTCCAGCCCGGCAGGGCCAGGCCCAGCGCGCCGACGCCTAAGAGTTGCAGGAATTCCCGGCGATCCCGGTCTTCGAGTGTTCTCAGTTCACGCATCGGTAGGTCTCCTCGTTCCCCGCGAATGGGGGCATGATAAACAGGCCCGCTGTTGCGGTAAAGAGAAAAGACTGGAGGCGCGGCAAGTGGCTTGACTCGCCCCCGCCCAAAACCTACACTCATCACTAGGAGGACACGGATGGGTCTCACGTACGTCCAAGCCAGCATTGCCAACCCCGCCCAGCCTCGCCGTAGTACACGACTCAAGTTCTTGGTCGATTCGGGAGCGCAAGTATTCCGTGGTTCCCGCGCCAGTGTTGCGACGCCTGGGCATCAAGCCAGTCAGAACCAAGACGTTCTTTCTCGCTGATGGCAGCGAGATCAAGCGCTCTCTCGGAGAGGCGCGGTTTCGCATTAATGGGGAGGAGGGCACCTCTCCGGTGATCTTCGGCGAAACGGGTGATAGCGTCCTGCTCGGCAGTATTTCGCTCGAGGTTTTGGGTTTTATGCTCGATCCCTTCAAGCGCCAGTTGAGGCCGTTGCCCATGATGTTGGCCTCGTATGGGCACATTTGAAGGACCATCCAGTCCGAGACCGAGGCAGCTTTGCCAGACACTTGGTGGGGTAAAGAGTCTCGTCCCAAACCAGGACAGTGCCCGGCACCGGCAAGCAGGCAGCTTGACAACCCTTCGCTCCGTCCCTTAGCATAGCCTTTCATACCTAGTTCTAACCGGCTCTTCAAAGAGGTGTAACAGTGAGAATTACGGCCCGTTTCGCCGAAGATATTGCCATCGTAAGCCTGAGCGGAAAATTCCTGGCGGGGAGTGATGGACCCTACCTGCGGCAAAAGGTCAAGGATTTCATTGACGCAGGGACGAAAAAACTCATTATCGATTTTGCCGAAGTCCCGTACATTGACTCCACGGGATTGGGCTTTCTTGCCGGGACACGTGTGACGGCTCAAAACGCTTCTGTGCGGATGGTTTTATCGAATATAAACATTCACGTTCGAAAGATCCTGGATGACGTTAAGCTTTCGCAGTTCTTCGTCATTGCTCCGAACGAAGCGGCCGCCGTGGCCAAGGTGAATGAAGTCGAGGCGGCCACGTCTGACGCCCCTCCTGAGGCGGCGACAAAGCCCCGCGGGAGAAAGGCAGCCGTCAATCCGACCGAATCCTGATGACCCGAGTCGAACGAAGTCTGGCATTGTCCCTCGCAGCTCTCTGTTTTCTGCTGGCCACGCCTTCGCGATTGTCTGCCCAATCGAATACCCGTCTGCTGCTGTCGGCCGGTTCCGGCGTTCCGGGACACTCGGGCATAGCCTTTGGCCCGTTCTCCGACTTGGCGATGAACGATAACCGGCAGATTGCCTTCCTGTCTTCTTTGCGGAGCCCGCGCAATGAGCTGCGGGCTGTGGTCGTGTCCAGCGGTGTGAGCTTTTCGGTCGTGGCCTTTCAGGGCCTTCAGACGCCGATCCCGAAGACGTCGTATGATTCCTTTAGTGCTCCGAGTATCAATGACGCGGGAGTGATCTGCTTTGCGGCTGAATTGAAGGACACGGAGGGCAATCCGAGCAGCGCGATTATCCGCGTGGAGGGTAGCGGCACCAGGGCCCTGGTGACCAGTACGGACAGCCTTCCGGGAACGCCGGACGCGAATTTCCTCGAGTTTTCAGCGCCTTTAATCAACTCTCAGGGAAACATTCTGTTCGGAGCGCGCTGGGGCGGGAAGAAACCGGGCACGGGTTTGTTCCTCTGGACGGCGCGCAAACTGCAGCGGTTGGACTTTCCGGCGGGTGTCGCGCCCACGCCCAAAGACATCTTTGAGCCGATCTTCTTCGGCCACGATGAGGCGGCGCTGGCGCTCCGCGGCACTCCAGGGGCCGCCGCGATCGAGCAATTCTTCAGGGCGGTCGCCATCCGCAGCTTTCAGGAGATCGCGCCTGCGCCTGATCCGGCGGACACCGTGCAACTTCTCGCTCCGCGAGCCGGCCAAGCGCCGGTGCAATTAGTTCTCGTCATCATGGAAGGCGAGAACGTGCAGACCGCGCTTCTGCCCGGCGATCCTTCCCAGCCGGTGATGGCCAGGCATGTTGCGGACGCACCTGAGATAAAATCCGTGGGACAGGTGGAAGGTCAGACGACTTCCGCGCAAGGCAATATCATCTTTGCCGCAACTTCCCTGGATTCGCCCGACGATCTTGGGCTCTATTGCTTCTGCGGGGGCCAGGTGGCGCGCCTGACTTCCGCGGATGACTTCGCGCCCGTAGTCCAAACCGCGCCCGGCAAGCCAATTCTCTCGCTGGTCGGGGACTCGCAACAGACGACGGCCTTCATCGCACCCGGCGCCGCCGGGGGCGGGTCAGCCATCTACGTCGCGTCAATTCCATAAGAGCAGTCGAGAGTCGAGAGTCGAAAGTCAAGCTCTCGACACGCCGACTACTGCACTCTTCCACTCCTAGAGTCCTCGACTCCTTGACTTCTCGACTTTTGACTTTCGACTTTCGACTTCTAACTGATCTCCAGCTTCCACGGGGCGCGATATTCGCGCGAGATCAGCTTTTGCGCCGCCGGCCCGCCTTTCGTCAACCGCTGGCTGGCCACGTCCCATTCAATCCGCTCTTTACTGCGTAGTGCGACGTTCCCCAGCAAGCAGGCGCTGGTTGAGTGGTAGCCGAATTCAATGTCGCTATGCGGCATCTTGCGAGTCCGCATGCACTCCAGCATGTTGGCCACGTGGTTTGCCAGGCCGTCGTCCTCCACTTCCATCTTCATTTCAGCAGTCATCCCTACCCGCTTTCCCTCGAACCCTTTGCCCTGCGGGAAGACTTGGAAGATATCGCGGTCCACAAACATGGTACCGTCCGTGCCGTAAAACTCGATTCCGTAACCGTGCTCTCCCTGCCGCGCGTCATTGCACAGCCGGTTTTCGTAGGTGGCGACAAATTCGGGGTACTCGAGCGTGATCTGGAGCGTATCGGGCGTGTCGCTGTTGTCCTCGAGGTAAAACTTCCGCCCCAGTGCGCTGACGGTATGCGGACCGTCGACTTTCATCGCCCACTGCACAATATCCATCAGATGGATCATCCAATCGCCGGGCCACCCGTTGGCGTAATCGTAGAAGTAGCGGAAGGTCGACCAGCGGTCGCCCACCCCGAAGCGGTTCCAGTTAAAGGGCACCTTCGGAGCCGGGCCAAGCCACATGTCCCAGTCGAGGTCCGAAGGCGGATCGGAATCCGGAGGGTTGCCGATGCCCTCGGGGTAGATGTTGGAGTAGTTCCAGGTGCGCACATAAGTGACTTTTCCGATCAGGCCGTCCTGAACCAGTTGCACGGCCTTCTGGAAATGTACGTTCGAGCGCTGCCACAACCCCACTTGCACAATTCGCTTGTATTTACGCGCCGCCTCCACCATCTTTTTGCCTTCCTCGACGGCAACGCAGACGGGCTTCTCAACGTAAACGTCCTTGCCTGCCTGGCAGGCCATGACGGTCGGGAGAGGATGCCAATGGTCGGGCGTGGCAACGATGACCACGTCAATCTCCTTGTCGTCGAGGACTTGGCGAAAGTCTTTCAGTGCCTTCGCCGGTCCGCCGGCATGGTGGAGCGCCTTCTGCAAATTAGGCTCGTAAACGTCGCACACCGCAGCAATTTCCACTTTCTGGTCTCTGAAGTTCCCCATGTTGTCCCGGCCCTGGCGCCCGCATCCGATCAGCCCCAGGCGGATTCTGTCGTTGGCGCCCAACACTCTGCCCGTGCTGGCGCCGGACATCGCCAAGCTAAGCCCGGCGCCGCTTGCCGCTGCACGCCTGATAAAATCACGTCGGTTGATTTGCTCGCTCATAGCTTGTTCCTCTTTTTCGCAAATGAAAATGTCTTTCAAAGCGTCGCCTATTGTAACAGGATTTTTCTGGCATCGCTCTGATTGGTGAAGTCCATGATTGGTGAAGTCCAAGTTTGGTGCAGAGGCTGCATTGCGCGTTCACATGGCTGGCTAAACTCGCCGCTGCTGGTCCAAGCCGAGCTGCGTAGCACGCACCCTGGGTGAACTCCGCGACGAAGACATGATCCTTTTCAGCGCTACGCTGTAGAATGTAGGTGGGGTTCGCGAGGCGACCCACGAGGGCTTGCCGGCTGGATTCCCGCTCTCGCGGGAATGACCGGCACCATCATCCAGTTCGTTGCGGGATAACGGTTGCATGATGCTCCGTCTCAAATCCCTGTTCTTTTTCCTGTTCGGGCCGGAAGTGCCGTCGAAGCGCAGTCACCTCCTGCCGCGCTGGCTTTGGTTGCGGACGCTGGGGCTGATCTTCTTTTCAGCTTTCTTTTCCCTGCTTTTTCAGATCCGCGGGCTGATCGGGCCGGATGGAATTCTTCCCGCGGGCCCTTATCTGAGAGGTGTGCGGGAGCAGGTTGGAGCGCTTTCGTATTGGTATGTTCCGAGCCTGCTGTGGTTAGGCAGCGGCAACCATGCGCTGATGGCGTTGGCCTGGATGGGGCTGGCCGCCTCTCTCCTTCTCGTGATCAACTTCTGGCCTCGTGGGATGATTGCCGTCTGCCTGCTGATGTATCTTTCTTTTGTCGCCGCGGCCCAGGATTTCTCTTCCTATCAATCGGACGGGATGCTGCTTGAGGCGGGATTCATCAGCTTGTTCTTTGCCCCGCCCGGCTGGCGGCCGCACCTGGGTGACGCCTGCCCACCCTCCCGCGCCAGCCTTTTCCTCCTGCGTTGGGAATGGTTCCGCATCTATTTCGAGTCCGGGATCGTCAAACTGGCGAGTCACGACCCTCAATGGCGAAATCTGACGGCCCTCGATCATTACTATGAGAACGGTCCCCTGCCCGATTGGATTGGCTGGTACGCACAGCAACTCCCGCACCGGTTCCAGGCTTCACTAACCGTCGCCACCCTCGTCGTCGAACTCGGCTTGGTGTGGATGCTTTTCCTGCCGCGGCGCCTTCGCCATCTTGGCTTTTTCATCGTGACGATATTCCAAATCGGCATCATCCTCACCGCGAACCTGGCGTTTCTCAACTACCTGGTGCTCTGCCTGGGGGTGTTGCTTTTGGACGACGAGTTCCTGAGTCGCGTACGCACAACTCTATGGGCGGTCTTCCGGCAACCGCAAAAGCCGTCCCTGCAGGCACCCGTGGATGAGACTCTTCCCATTGACGGTGGGCGGCCACAAGGGCCGCCCCTACACAGGTTCCGCATGTATCTCACGCGCACATCCCTGGCCACTTCTGCCCTGATGCTTTCCTGGATTGCTTACAACACCACCGCACTTCTACTGTTGATGCTTTTGCCGGCCTTGCCTCTCCCCACTTCGCCCATGCTATGGCTCGAGCCGTTTCGGATTTCCAACCAGTACGGCCTCTTTGCGGTGATGACGCGAGCGCGCTACGAAATCGAATTTCAGGGCTCCAATGACGGGCAAACCTGGGTTGTTTATCCCTTTCGTTACAAGCCGCAGAACCCGAACGAAGCGCCGCGCCTCTACGCTCCCTATCAGCCGCGCTTCGATTGGAACCTCTGGTTCGCATCCCTGGGCGGATGGAGAGAGTACCCGTTTGTCGTGCGCACAGAAGTGCAACTTCTTCGCGGCAGCCCTAGCGTCCTCTCGCTTTTCGCAGGAAACGCGTTCCCCGGCAAGCCCCCGCGTGGAGTGCGCGCCGTGCTGTGGCAGTACTGGTTTACCGATTTAAAGGTCAAGCGGGAGGAGGGTCTCTGGTGGAGGCGCAAGATGTTGGGCCTCTACGCACCCACACTCGAATTCACGCCGGACGGGTCCGTGGGAGCGGTTGAGATGCCGGATACGCAGGCGACTCCGCCGCCCTGAACTGTCTTGATCTCAAGTCTGTCTTACTATTGAATAAGACGTGAGGCGACAACCATGTTGAAAGCTCGTTTATCCTCAAGAGGACAGCTAGCACTCCCCAAAGAGGTCCGGGACCAATTGGGCTTGGGCGAGGGCAGTTTCCTGACGGTGAGAGTTGAGGGTGATGAGGTAATCCTGCGGAAAGCTCTGATCGGAAGTTGGAGGGATTGGGAGGGACGCTTCAAAGGCTCCGATCTCTTGGGTGATCTGGCTCGAAATCGGCGGCAGGAGTTAGCCCGTGAGCGCAAACGTTCTTGACTCCTGGGCGGTGATCGCCTGGCTCCAGGGCGAAGAACCGGCCAGCTCTGAGGTGCACCAACTTCTCGAGTCAGGCGGGCGCAGCGAAACCAGGCTCTTCATCTCTTTGATCAACGCCGGCGAAGTCTTTTACTTGATCGCGAAACGACAAGGAGCCGCACTCGCGGAACGCTTCCTTGCTGATCTCGCAACGATGCCGATTCAGCCTCTGCTTCCTGACCGCAGATTAGTCCTGAATGCCGCCCGACTGAAGAGCAGGTACCCCATCTCCTACGCAGACACATTCGCCGTGGAAACAGCCCGCGAGCAGAACGCTATCTTGGTAACGGGCGACCGGGAATTGTGGCGACTTTCCAAACACCAGCCCGTGGAGCTGCTTTGGGTTGGCGAGAAGCAAGTCCACTGACGGACGCTACGCCCAGAACACATCTCCGTGTCCGGTAGGGCCATCCAGATGCCCGACGAGGTGATGTTGCATATCGTCGTGGAGGGCCGCCATACTGCGGCGCAAGTCGTCCATCTTGTCGGCGCTAAAGGGAGAGAAGTTGCGAGCCAGTTCGACGTTGTGCTCGAGCATCTCGACTTTGGGCATACCGGTGACGGCGGTGGTGACCGGCAAGCTCATGGCGAAGTGCAGGAGGGTGTCCGGATCCGTCTTGCCGCCTTCCGTGCCGATCAGGAATTCCTGGCCGTAAACCTTCATGGCGATAACTCCCAGGCCCTTCTTGTTGGCGGCGACGAGGGCGGTCTTCTCAAACTCGCCCGTGCCGGTAGGGTTCAGCGCCATCTGTGTGCAGTCAAGCGGATGCCTTTCGATGGCCTGGGCCAGAATTGCGCCGTCGGTGTGGCAGCTCATGCCGATAAAGCGCGCCATCTTCTGTTCCTTGGCTTCAAGTAACCCCTTGAGAGCGCCATCCGGGGCTTCGATTTTCTCCAGGTCATCGGCATGGCGCAGGTCGTGAAGGTGCACCAAGTCTACGTGGTCGGTCTGGAGGCGCTTCAGGCTGCCCTCGAGGCGGCTCATGAAGCCGTCGCGTGTACGGTCGGGGATTTTGGTTGCCAGCCAGACTTCCTTGCGGCGTGTAGCCATGACTTTGCCAACACGCGTCTCGCTCTTGCCGTCGCCGTAAAGGTAGGCGGTATCAACGTAGGTAATGCCCAGGTCAAGAGCGTGGTTGAGGACTTTCACGGCTTCGTCGTCGTCCTTGTACATCAGAAAGCGGCTGCCACACCCAAAAGCCAGAATAGATACTTTGGCGCCCGTGTGGCCAAGGGTACGCTGCGGCAGTCGTGCCTTGGCGCCGGCAAGATTCGTCCACAAGGGAAGGCTGGCGCCCGCCGCTCCCCCAATAGCAATCTTCTCCAGGAATTTCCTTCTCGAAACATCTTTGCTCATGGCGACTCCTTCGTAGAAGCAGTAGCTAGTGGCTAGTGGCTAGTACCGAGTACCACCGGCCGTGCCCAATCCGCTAGCTGGGTTCTCGCACGACTTTCAGTTAGCCCCGCAAACATTATACCCCTCGAGTATTGAAGTGCAAGCTCGCAAAAATGGGCCATCCTTGCACGAAGATCCGCGCAGGTTCCTGGATAGCAACGCAAAACTGCCGAACTTCGAACTCGGCACTAGCCACTATCCACTAACCCCTGCCCTTTACGGCTGGCAGCCGGCGTCTTTGGATGAGAGCTTGACGTCGGTGTAGTCGCCGGTCTCATCGAATGATCCCAGGCCGATCTGTCCGCACTTGAAGGTCTTGTCGACCACCGAAAAACGCGGTTGCGGCTCAGCGCCGACAAACACCCTGATTGCACCCGAAGCAACATCGCGCTCGACGCGAACCTTGTGCCAATTCGTGTCAGGAAGCACCGGGTCCGCCTCGAGTCCTGCGATGCGCCGGCGCGGCGCGCCATCCACCAGAAAGATCCCGTTATGAACATCGATCTTGCGGCCGGGATCTTCGGATAAGTGCGTGTAGTAGAAGTGCAGGGAGTCGACATAGCTGAAAACAATCATCATCGAGCTGCCCTCACGCCGGACGCGCGTTTCGAGTGTGAAGCTCCCAACCGTGACGCCCTTCACCAACCCAAATTGCTGGGGGCGACGCGGAACCAGCGGGTCACGGCTACGCAGCATGTGCAGGTAATGGAGCGGGCCCTCTTGCTTCACCACCCAGTCCTGAGCAAACGGGAACTGCCAGGCGTCAAGCTTGCCGGAAGAGAAGTTATCTCGGAAGTTGACCGTTTTAAGAGCCGGTTCTGCCGCAACTCGGGCAATCAGAACTGACAGCGCGGCACCGCAGAACAGTAAACCGGCCAAGAACCTACCTCTGCGCGAGATTTGCATGCATCAATACCCCCTACTTAGGCTGGCGGAATTAAAGACTAGCGGGGTTTTGCGGTTCTGGCAAGCACCTTGTCAGATTAAGCAGGGATGGCCGAGAAGATGGCCGCTGGGCGACCACAAACGGCGCCCCTATATTAGCTTCGCCGTTCGTACCCACTTCCCCAGGTCGCGGAGGTTCCTGAGCAGAGGTTCGAACTGGCGAAGCGGCAGCGAGTTGGCGCCGTCAGAGAGGGCTTGTTCAGGGCGGTCGTGGACTTCCATGAAGACGCCGTCCACGCCCGCGGCCACCCCCGCCCGGGCCAGAGTGTTGATGAACTGCGGTTGGCCGCCGCTCTTGTCGCCTTCACCGCCGGGAAGCTGCAAAGCGTGGGTCACGTCGAGGATGAGCGGAAATCCGAAACCCCTCATGATGGCGAGGCCGCGAATGTCAACCACCAGATTGTTATAGCCGAAGGTGCTGCCGCGTTCGGTCACAAGGATATGTTGGTTGCCCTGGCTTTGGACTTTTTCAATGACGTGGCGAATATCCCAAGGCGAGAGGAATTGACCTTTCTTGATATTAACCACTGCGCGCGAACGGCTGGCCTCGAGCAGAAGATCGGTCTGGCGGCATAGGAAAGCCGGGATCTGGATCACGTCGCAGACTTCCGCCGCAGGCCCAACCTGTGATGGCTCGTGTACGTCGGTCAGGACGGCGACGCCGATTTCCCTTTTGACGCGCGCCAGAATCTGAAGGCCGCGTTCGAGGCCGGGGCCGCGATAAGAATGCAGTGAAGTGCGGTTGGCTTTGTCGAAAGAGGCCTTGAAAATGTAAGGAACGCGCAGGGCGCGCGCAACGCCGGACAAGCGTTCAGCCATCTTCAACGTATGTCGTTCACTCTCGATGACGCACGGCCCCGCAATCACAAATAGCGGATGACCGGCTCCTAGCTTCATTCTTCCAACTGGAACCACATGACTCATTGTTCGCTCGTGAAGTGAAAATGGAAACTGGAAATTAGAAACTGGAAACTGGCGCCTGGAAAGTCGTGGCCGAGGCTACACCCAGCAGGCTGCGGCGCTGTCATTCTGAACCAAGACGTCATGATCCTTCGGCCCGCCACTTGTCATGAAAACAATCCCCCCCGTGGTTAAGGAGGGGTTAGGACTGGTCCCCGTCCGTTGACGACGCCACCCACCACCCCCTGCCCCTCCTCCCGATGAGGAGGGGGGTCATTTTCCAGTTTCCATTTTCCAGTTTCTAGCCTGCAGTTTCCAATTTCCGTCTTCTGTTACGTTGACGCGGCCACCTTGGCCTCGTCAGCCAACAACGCGCTCGGAAACGCCCCCAACCGTTTGCGGCGATATTGGTACGCGGCGCCGATGAAGGCCTTGAACAGGGGGTGTGGCTCGAGGGGCCGCGATTTGAATTCCGGATGAAACTGGCAACCCAAGAACCAGGGGTGGTCGCGAATTTCGACGATCTCCACGTAAGTTCCGTCCGGAGTCGCGCCCACCAGGTCCAACCCTTTGCTAACCAGGATCTCCTCGTACTCGCGATTGAATTCGTAGCGATGGCGATGGCGCTCGGAGATTTCGAGCTGACCGTAAGCTTGGTGAGCAAAAGAACCGGCCTTGAGCCGGGCGGCCCAAGAGCCCAGGCGCATTGTGCCACCCAACTCATCAATGCCGCGCAATTCGCGCAGTTTGTAGATGACGCGGTGAGTTGTGGAGGGATCAAACTCCGAACTGTTGGCGTCCGTCAAGCCGCAGGCGTTGCGGGCGAACTCAATGACCGCGCACTGCATGCCGAGGCAAATGCCGAAATAGGGGACCTTGCGCAGCCGCGCGAACTCGATGGCCCGCACCATCCCAAGGATTCCCCGTTGCCCAAACCCTCCCGGAACCAGGATGCCATCCAGTTCGGCCAAATGCCCTTCCCCGTCCTGACTCTCCAGATCTTCCGCTTCAACCCAAACCTTGTTGAGCTTCAAGTCGTGAGCGATGCTGCCGTGAACCAGGGCTTCATTCAGACTTTTGTACGAGTCCTGATAGCCTACATATTTCCCCACGATTCCGATCGTGACCTCATCCTGCGGATGCTGGACGCGCTCTACCAGCTCAATCCATGGCTGGACGTTGCGCTCGCCCGGGTCCAGTTTCAGGCAGCGCAGAATCTGCGAGTCCAAGCCCTCTTTCCCGAGGATCAACGGAACTTCATAAATGTTCTCCACATCCTTGGCGGTGATGACGGCGTCTTCTGCGACACTACAGAAAAGAGCGATCTTGGCCTTGATGTCATGCGAGAGATAGCGGTCCGTGCGGCAAAGCAGGATGTCAGGCTGAATACCGATTTCGCGCAATTCCTTCACGGAATGCTGGGTGGGCTTGGTCTTCTGTTCGCCCGAGGTCTGGATGTAGGGGACGAGCGTCAAATGCACGAACAGCACATTCTCTCTGCCCATTTCCTGCCGCATCTGGCGAATGGCCTCGAGGAAGGGCAACGACTCGATATCTCCCACCGTGCCTCCCACTTCCACGATGACCACGTCCACGTCGTGCGCGATTTTTTGGATAGCGGCTTTGATCTCGTTGGTAACGTGAGGAATGACTTGCACGGTTTTCCCCAAATAGTCGCCACGCCGTTCCTTGGTGATGATGATCTCGTAAATACGTCCGGCGGTACAATTATTGTCCTGACTCATCCTGGCATGGCTGAAGCGCTCGTAATGACCGAGGTCAAGGTCGGTTTCGGCTCCGTCGTCAGTGACAAAGACTTCACCGTGCTGAAACGGACTCATCGTTCCCGGATCAACGTTCAAGTAGGGGTCCAGTTTCAGAAAAGTGACCCTAAGCCCGCGCGCCTCGAGCAAACAGCCCATCGAAGCTGAAGCCAAACCTTTGCCCAGCGAACTGACTACACCACCGGTGACGAAGATGTACTTTGCACCCATGATCCTCCTTGGCAATGTCTAATGGGCTGGAGGTTTTGCGACCTATGCGCGATAGATCCCAAGGCGTCTTGCAGCCTCGAGATACCCAGCCAGGTCTTTTGTACCGAATTGGACGTTCTCGGAAGGAATCGGTACGGTCAATTATCCGGGCGAGGCAGTGGTTTGTCAACGATAAATTCCCACGATAAATTCCCACGATAAATTCCCACGATAAAATCCCAAGGGCCGTAATCCTGGTTCCGCAATGCGTCCGCAGGCGTGAAGATATCAAGCTCCGCCATGCTGGGCGGACTGACCCATCGCCGTGGCGGGTGGCAGACTTCCTGTTCTTTCCCATCATTTCCGGCTTTCCATAACTCGGGGTGGCAAACGCGCCGCTACTCCTAGCGGCAACTGACTACGGACGGCAAATTCGAACTGTGCTAAGATGAATCAATGAGCAAAGAAGGGCTGCAAGCCTAGGGGCAGGCCGGGGGCGTGCCTCCCACTTGCTTGCCAGGGCAGGGGCCGCGAGGATGAACGCACTATCGACGCACCGAGTTTCCCGACTCTGGATCCTGAGCCTAATGGTGGGGAGCACGCTGGGCGTAGTCGCAGTCAAGCAGGCGGCTGCGCAGGGAACCCAGCAACCGGACCTCGCGCCTGCACCAGCGGCTGATAAGCAAACCCCGGTGAAATCGCCTGGTGACTCTGAATCGAGCCAAGTCACTGTCCGCAAACCCGATATCCATGTTGCGCCTTTTCTTGTGGATGTGAATTTGGTGGTCGTCAATGTGACGGTAACCGATCCGTTCGACCGGATCGTGACCGGTCTCGAACAGAACAACTTTCAGGTGTTCGACGAGAAAGTTGAACAGAAGATTGAATCTTTTTCCACGGAAGACGCGCCCATCGCGGTCGGCTTGGTTTTTGACAGCAGCGGCTCCATGAGTGATAAGATTCAGAAATCCAAAGAGGCAGCCTTGCAGTTTTTCAAGACATCTAACCCCCAAGATGAGTTCATGCTCATCAATTTTAGCGACCGGCCTAACCTGATCACGGGCTTCACCTCGAAGTTCGAGAATATTCAGGACCGGTTGCTATTTGTGAAAGCGGGCGGGAGAACTGCGTTGCTTGACGCCATTTACCTGGGACTGAGCGAAATGAAGAAAGCCACGACCAACCGGAGAGCGTTGCTGGTGATTTCGGACGGCGGCGACAATCACAGCAGGTATACGGAGAATGACATCAAGCGTGCGGTCCGAGAGTCCGATGTGCAGATCTATGCGGTTGGTATATTCGAGCCGCTAAACTCGCGAGGACGTACGCCCGAGGAAGCAGGTGGACCGGGCCTGCTGGCCGACTTGGCGGAAGTGTCGGGAGGCCGAATGTTCAGTGTCGAGGATGCGAACGAACTGCCCGACATCGCCGAGAAAATCTCCATTGAGCTGAGGAACCAGTATGTAATCGGGTATCACCCCTCGAACCTTGTTCGCGACGGTCGCTGGAGACGAATTAAGGTAAAGCTCGATCCTCCCCGGGGGTTGCCTCCGCTCCAGGTTTACGCACGCACTGGCTACTATGCACCAACACAATAGTATGAGTTTCAGGATCAGAAAGAAGTCTCGCGGTTTAGCCCCACTTTGCTTGGCGCTCACTTTCTGCAACTGCCTTCTCGCCCAAGCTCCCCAGCCTGCCAATCCACAGACTCCGCCGGCTGAGAAGAAGGGACGCGAATACACCATCAATGTTGACGTTAACCTCGTGGTCCTTCACGCCACCGTCGTCGATAAAAAGGGGCGAATGGTCAACGATCTGAAGTCCCAGGACTTTCAGGTGTACGAGGACGGCACGCTGCAGAAGCTCTCGGTGTTCAGCCATGCCGACGTCCCAGTGACTATGGGCATTGTGATCGACGACAGTGGGAGCATGCGCGAAAAGCGGCAGGCGGTGAATGCTGCCGCCTTGACTTTTGTCAAAACTTCGAACCCTCAGGACCAGGCGTTCGTGGTCAATTTTAATGACGTCTATTACCTCGATACGCCCGGAGATTTTGCCAGCAACATCGAAGATCTGAAGAGTGCTTTGGAGAAGATTGATTCCCGAGGCGGGACGGCGCTCTATGATGCCGTATACGCTTCACTTGACCATGTAAAGCTCGGCAACCGCGATAAGAAGACCCTGCTCGTCATTACGGACGGTGAGGATAACGCCAGCCGCTACACGATCGACGAACTACTGCGCTACGCACAGAAATCCGACGCCGTTATCTATACGATTGGGCTTTTGGGGTCGGAAGAACCCGGCGGCTTGTTCAAAATCCACGGCGGCAGCGCGCATCGCGCCGCCAAGATTCTCGAGAAGCTTGCCGACGTCAGCGGCGGAGAAGCCTACTTTCCGAGATCTCTCGATGACGTTCAGGCCACCTGCGAGCAGATCGCGCACGACATTCGCAACCAGTATACTCTCGCTTACTATCCCACCAATGCCAGAAAAGACGGAACCTTCCGCAATGTTCGCGTCGATGCCTTTTCCAGTGGCAATCACGCGAAGCTGGCCGTCCGCACGCGGCCCGGCTACTATGCTCCGAAGCTGAATACCACAACGACGGCGGCCGCCGCCAGCGGCCAGTAGCGCCGGGGCTGGGAACTCGCACGCCAGGCAAACCGGTCGAAGACGCTGAAAGGAGACTGTCAGTGGGCCGCTTGTCACCCCCTTGGGGGAGCTTAAGCGTCGGGCGTCTAGTATTTCCGCATCCCCAACCCCAAGTCGCAGGCACACCTCCACGTGTGCGCCTAAGCCTGACGACCAACCCAAGTTGTCGCAGGGATCATCCGTTTAGGAGGCGACCTGTGGCCTGCAAGTTGACGTGCTTCCCAGACTATGCAATATCCAGCTTGGTAACCTTTGATTCTCTTGCCTTACTCGTGTTCTTTAGAGCTGCAAAAACCGCTGCGCCTGCAAAAAGTCCACCTACGAGTACGATAATTACCGTGATGACACTTATCCTCCAATGTTTTCTCTACTTACACAGACACACTTTCTGGCGAATTGTTCCAAAACATCTTCGAAACCCTATCATTCCGAGCGCAGCGAGGAGTCCCGCTCGGGTTCGAGCCGCACCGCGAAAAGAGCCAGAGCGGGATTCGTCGCCGCGCTCGGAATGACCTTACCCTTCTATTTCGCTTTAAAACTCGCTGTCAACTTCATATCGCCCCACTGAATCGTAATCATGCCGCCCGGTCCCGATTTCGTGAGGTTAATCGTGACCATTTCCGCAGAATTGGAAGCCTTCGTCTCTTTGAGCGGCGCGGAAGCGAGATCCTGGGCGGCGGCGTGGTCGGTTCCCCACTGGCCGTGCTGCTTGTTGAACACCAGCTTCCACGAATTGCCCTCCGCTCGCTCTACCCAAAGGCTGTACTCTCCGCTCGGAACCGTCGCGTCGCCAAACTGCAGATCAGCCGCAGTCGAAAATGTGGTGGACTTGTCGGCCCCGAGCCGCCAGAAGTCTCCAGGTTTCAACTGGTCGAGCAACTCGGATACTTTTCGTCCTTTCAGCGAAGGACGTCCGTATTCCACCGAGACCGTCTTGCCAGCCACGCTGATCTGCGATGTTCCGCGCGAGTTGCGTTGTGCAAGTGCGCTCTCCACCGTAATTGCGAGCAATCCCAGTGCCAGAACCCCCATCAGAAGTCGTTTCATTTTCCCTCCTTGTTTTTTGGATCCTGGGCACAATTATACAGCGAGAGGCCGCGCCTCACCGAATTTTCTTCGCAGAATTGGTTTACAGCGTTCGGAGTTTGAGGCGCGTGGGCGGATGGAATCCGGACTTAGAATCCGCGTTACGCGCCCAGGTCTCGAAGGAACTCCGCCAACTCGGGAGGGAGCGGCGCCGACAAGCTCATCGCGTGGTGCAGGCGCGGGTGCTCGAACTCCAGCGAGCCTGCATGCAGAAAGGTGCGCCAAAGCGTCGGCAACTCACGACCTGCGACGCGCAACTTGCCCGGCGCGCCGTAAGTTGTGTCGCCGACAATGGGGTGGCCAAGGGCTGCGAAGTGGACCCGGATCTGGTGCGTTCTGCCGGTTTCGGGGTGGGCCGCGAGAAGTGTGAAATCGCGGAATCGCCGCACGACTTCATATCGGGTAAGCGCCTCGCGCGGTCGCAGTCCGCCAGCCTTCATGCGGGTGCGCCGGACTGGATCGCGTCCCACGGGCTTCGAGATTTGGCCCTGGTCGCCGCTGACCTTCCCGTGAACTAAAAGAGCATAGGTCTTGTGGACGGTGCGCGATTTGAATTGCTCTGCCAGCCGCCGGTGCGCGGCATCGTTCTTGGCCACTAAGACCAGCCCCGAGGTCATTTTATCGAGGCGATGCACGATGCCCGGACGCGACACATCGCCGCCCGCAGAAAGGGCCCCAACGTGATGGAGCAAGGCATTAACCAGCGTGCCTGATTTCACGCCTGCCCCGACGTGCACAACCATTCCCGCAGGCTTGTTTACCACGAGCAGATCCTCATCCTCGAAGACAACGCAGAGAGGCAAAGCCTCCGGCGTGGCCGCCAACTCTTCCCGCTCGGCGCGCACCGAGATGATATCGCCGGCTCGGACCGATTCCCCGCCCTTCCGGGCGTGACGCTCGCAAACCCGAACCAATCCGGAGCGAATCAGCCGCTGGATCTGACTGCGGCTCCAATCAGGCATTTGCCGGGCGAGAAAGATGTCCAGCCGTTCACCGGCATCTTCTGTCCCGGCTAAGTATTCACGCTCTTCGGGCATCTCTTGAAACCACGGCTGGTCATTCTGTGCGCGGCACCTCGGCAGCCCCCGGTTCTTACAGACTGCGGGGATTCTTCGCTTCGCTCAGAATGACACACAGGAAATCTGCGGTTGTCCGGCTACACCTCGAGCCGTCAATCCAAAAATAGCAGCTCAAACACAAGGAACCCGGCCCCAACTACGATGGAAGCATCAGCAAGATTGAAGGTGTACCAGTGGTACCCTCTATAGTAAAGATCAACAAAATCTACAACTCGGCCGAAGCGGATGCGATCGAAGAGATTTGAGAGCGCCCCGCCGAGGATAAGAGCAAGCCCCACGCCCGCCACGCGACGAAGCTGCTGATTCCGCCAGACGACGCCGATGACCATGGCTAGCAGCAAGCTTGAGACGACGATGAGCAGCACCGTCCTCCAGGCCGATGGCGATTCCGAGAACAAACCAAAGGCGGCCCCGGCATTCTTGGTGTAAACGAGGTTGAGAAAGTGGGGGACCACAGGAACCGTGGTGTGTTCCGGAATTGAGCCCTCTACCGCGGCTTTGGTCACCTGGTCCGCGACAAATATTGCCGAGGCGATAACCGCCCAAACGGCGCGTGAGAAGCGATGGACACGAGTTGGCATAGATCAGTCTTCAGTCGTCAGTTTTCAGTTCTCAGAACTGAGGACTGACAACTGACGACTGATTACTGACTACTACTTTCTATCTCAAGCAGCGCCTGCGAGCACCTCTCGCACACCGTCGGGTAGCGACTGTCTTTACCCACCTGCTCGGAATAATTCCAGCAGCGTTCGCATTTGTGGCCCAAGGCCTTTTCGATCCTGATCCTGAGTCCCGGGATCCCAGTTTCCAGCGCGTCCCCCGCAGGACTGGCGCAGAGCTCGACCTGCGAAACAATAAAGATCGTGGGAAGCGCCTTCTGATACTCCTCGAGCAGACTCTTAAGGTCGCCGTCTGCCCAGAGGCGAGTCCGGGCCTCCAGCGAGCCGCCGATGAACTTCTCTTGCCGCGCCACTTCGAGCGCCTTGAGGACTGCATTGCGGACTTCGATCAAGCGCGGCCACTTTTCCAGGCGCCCGGAATACTCATCTGGAACTAGCTTGCGGAGCGTTTCCGGCCGGAGGAATTGGGTGAGATGCACGCTCTTTTCGCGCCCCTGAAGTCCCGGAAGATTCGTCCACACCTCCTCGGCCGTAAACGGCATCAGAGGAGCAAGCGCCCGAACCAAGGCCTCTGCGATGTAAGAGATCGCTGTCTGGGCGGAGCGTCGCCGAGTGGAACGGGCGGGGGCGGTATAGAGGCGGTCTTTAAGAATATCAAAGTAAAACGCGCTCAGGTCCACGGTGGCGAAATCGTAAATTGCCCTATACACCTTATGGAAAGCGTACTCCTGATAGGCAGCCTGGACTCGCTCCAGCAATTCCGCCGTGCGCACCAGCGCCCAGGCATCCAACTCCTCGAGTTGCGAGCTCTCTACGGAGTCCTTCTGCGGGTCGAAGTCATAGAGATTGCTCAAACCATATCGAAACGTGTTTCGCAATTTACGATAGGCCTCGGAGAGGCGGGCCAGCATATCGGCTGAGATGGTCACGTCCTCACCGAACTCGACTGAGGCCACCCAGAGGCGCAGGATTTCAGCCCCATGGGTCTTGATGACTTCGTTGGGATCAATCACGTTTCCCAGCGACTTGGACATGGCCCGGCGCTCGGCGTCGAGAACCCAGCCGTGAGTGAGGACCGCGCGATACGGCGCCATGCCGTGTGTGCCCAGGGCGACCAGGAGCGAACTGTGAAACCAGCCGCGGTATTGGTCCCCGGCTTCCAGGTAGACGTCCGCGGGCCAGGGCAGGTCCGGCCGATGACCCAGCACCACGTAATGGCTGGAGCCGGAATCAAACCAGACATCCAGGATATCCGTCTCCTTTCGTAGCCGCGTGCCGCCGCACTCCGGACACTTGGCCCCCTGCGGCAGAAGTTCTTCCACGCTGTGAGCGTACCAGGCGTCCGCACCTTCCTTTCGAAACAACTCCACCGCATGTTCCGCCAACTTCGGATCCAACAAGGGCTTCTTGCAGGTTTCGCAGTGGAAGACGGTGATGGGAACGCCCCACATGCGCTGCCGCGAAATGCACCAGTCCGGACGCTCGGCAATCATGTTGGCGATGCGTTCTTCTCCCCAGGTCGGCAGCCAATGCACCTTCTTGATCTCTTCAAGGGCTTTCTCGCGCAATTCGCGGTGGTCGATGTTAATGAACCATTGCTCGTTGGCCCGGAAAATCACGGGGTTGTGACAGCGCCAGCAGTGCGGGTAGGCGTGACTCAGCCACCCCGCCGGCCCTACAAGCATTCCCCGGCTTTTCAGCAACTCCACGATCGGCTCGTTCGCGTCGAAAACTTTCTTGCCAAGATACTCCGGAAGGCCTTCGGTGAATTCTCCCCCGTCCCCAACCGGGCAGTACGTATCCAGTCCGTACTGCACACCGGTGAGGTAGTCCTCCCGCCCGTGGCCGGGAGCGGTGTGGACACATCCGGTCCCATCTTCCGCCGTTACGTAATTGGCCAGCACACCCAGGATCTTACGGTCCAGAAACGGGTGCTGCAATTCCAGGCGATCCAGCCTTCGCCCGGGAATTCTAGCCAGGACTTTGGTGGCGTTGAGCCCCGTTTCTTGCATGACCGGATCATGCCGCCGGCTTTCGATCAGGTACGCATCACCGCCGTCTTCCGCCACCGCGACGTACTCGAACTCGGGGTGAAACGCCACCGCCATGCTGGCAGGAAGCGTCCACGGCGTCGTGGTCCAGATGATGACGTAGAGTCTGCGGCCGGCAAGGGCGGGATCCAGGCTGGCGGGGTCCGTCAACACCGGGTATCGCACATAGATCGAGCGGCTGCGGTGGTCTTCGTACTCCACCTCCGCTTCTGCCAAGGCCGTCTTGCAGGAAATGCACCAGTACACCGGTTTTCGGCCGCGGTAGACATAGCCGCCCGCCAGGAACTTCAGGAAGGCCTCCGCAATTTCCGCCTCGTACTCGAAGTTCATGGTGAGGTAAGGCTTTTCCCACTCGCCGAAGACTCCCAAGCGCATGAAGTCCTGACGCTGAATATCCACGTACTTTGCTGCGTAGCGCCGGCAAGCCTGCCGGACTTCCACCACGCTCATCTGTGCCTTCCGTCCCCCAAGCTCTTTGTCAACGTAGATTTCAATCGGCAACCCGTGGCAATCCCAGCCCGGCACATAAGGAGCGTTGAAGCCCTCCAAGGTCTTGGACTTGACGATGAAATCCTTCAGGATCTTGTTGAGTGCCGTCCCCAGGTGAATGCGGCCATTGGCATAGGGGGGCCCATCGTGCAAGGTGAAGATTGGTGCGTCCTTCCGTGCGGCTCTAATCTGACCGTAGAGATCGCCCTTCGCCCACTCGGCCAGCCATCTGGGCTCATTTTGAGGGAGATTGGCCTTCATTGAAAAATGGGTTTTGGGAAGGTTAAGAGTGTGTTTCAGGTCGAGCGTCTTCTGCATTCGTCCTCCGCTGAGTGAGCCAGCCAGTATTATAGAGAACGTGTAAAGAGGGTGTCTAGCTCAGATGCAACTTCCAGCGGTTTTCATGCGTCAACTACTTTGGCCCAAGCCACGTCATCGGCGCAAACGCCGGAACTTACGGCGTCGGGACGCGAGACAATGCACGCCCACAGTGGAGAGACAACTTCTGGCGAGTTGGTAGTGGCCAGGCTGTGGTAGAATGAGTTTGAGAAGAAAACAAAGGAATAATTGCTTTCGCATGCAACTTCGGAGGGCGTTGCAGCCATCATTAAATTTAGGGCCAGGAGAACCGCTGGAGAGTTTTTCGAAAACGCCCGAGGGACACGACATGAGTGTGACGGCAACGAGTGATACCCAGGTTGGCGCCAACGCGGGGGGCAGCCCACACGGCAGCGCCCCTAAGCCCGAACCCGAGTATCACTTGACTTTTGTGGATTCCGCGCTTCCGCCTGTTTCTCTCTTTCGCCAGATCTGGCAGTCGCTGCACGAGCCGAAAAACACCGTTCCGAAAGAGTATTACCGCGGAAAGGTCGCTTTGCCCGCCACGGACTTGCGCCCTTGGATCTTTGATTTCCCCAAACAACTAAAGTCGTTGTTTGAGAAGCCGAAAAACAATATCGGAAGCGAATATTACCGGGGCGAGATGGATCTGCCCGCCACGGATATGCGCCCCTGGATCCTCGACATCCCAAACCAGATAAGGGCCTTATTCGAGAAACCGAAGCCCCCCTCGATCCCCATTACCTCCCACCCCGTCGACGTGCCCAACATGTGGCAGGACTATCAGCCCCAGTCGGGCTCGTGGATGAATTCTCTGCTGGTTCACGTCGTGGGAATAGCGATCATCTTGCTTCCATTTCTTATCTCCCAAGTCAATACGCCGACCAAAGTGTCCGCAAAGAGCGAAGTGATAGACATTTCGCCCTACTTGGCCGAAATCGAGGCGGCCGGCAAAAAGGCTGGAGGGGGTGGCGGAGGAGGCGACCGCTCGCCGACCCCGGCGTCGAAGGGCGCAGTTCCCAGGTTTTCGAGGACACAAGTTGCTCCCCCAATGGCGGTAATTCGAAATCTTCACCCCATCCTGCAGGTCGCGCCAACCTTGTTGGGCCCGCCCGAGTTGAAACTCCCACAGATGGCTTCCAATTTGCCCAACTGGGGCGATCCGCAGGGTGTTGCAGGCCCGCCTTCCAACGGGCCTGGAACGGGCGGCGGCATAGGTTCCGGTGAAGGGACCGGCATCGGGTCCGGCAAAGGCGCCGGGTTGGGTCCTGGAGAGGGCGGCGGGACTGGCGGCGGGATCTATAGCGTCGGTGGCGGTGTCAGCGCGCCTATCCCGATCT
Source organism: uncultured Acidobacteriota bacterium (assembly GCA_963722675.1). Lineage (GTDB taxonomy): Bacteria > Acidobacteriota > Terriglobia > UBA7540 > UBA7540 > CAVROP01. The sequence goes on along the minus strand of CAVROP010000054.1, from coordinate 82,688 downwards.
TCAAACCTGAACCCCCTTACTCCGAGGAAGCCCGTAAGGCCAAGTATCAGGGCACCGTGGTACTGATGATCGTCGTGGACGCCCAGGGCAATGTTACCGACTGTAAGGTGGTGAGGCCGCTGGGCTTGGGGCTCGATGAAAAGGCCACGGACACCGTGCGAACCTGGAAATTCAAGCCGGCGATGCGTAACGCCTCGCCAGTTCCAGTGCGCGTGATTGTGGAGGTCAGCTTCCGCTTGTTCTGACGAACAGTTGACGGTCAAAAGTTGACAGTCGACAGTTCTGAAGAACAGTTGACAGTCAACAGTTCCAGTCAGAATCTGCTCTACGCATTCGGCAGTCTGAATCAAGCCACCCAGTTCCCCGGACTTTGCTGTCAGGACGCTGACTCGCAAGCGTTGAAATAGACTCCAAACACCAGCTATGGTAATGTAACTCATTGATCCTGGGAGGTCGTCTAACGGTAGGACTGCAGACTCTGGATCTGCGTATCGGGGTTCGAATCCCTGCCTCCCAGCCAACTTAACTGGCTGTTTTTCAATTAATTAGCTTAGACCCACCTGCAGGGGATCCCCCTAAAGTGGGAACATTAGAGAACATTAACTCTTCCAATTTGATCATGGTGCGCCGCTCGGACTCTTCAACGGACTGGGCGTAAATCCCTGTGTTAGCCCTCGATTGCCGGAGATGGCTGGCGTGGTTTTCTCGCTCGCTGCCCGCTTGTTTGGCGCGCCCATTCCAGCCACGATCGATGCCGGCGTTCTTCGCAATATGCGCCATCCGTTGCGTCTCTGGGTAAACCGTTATGGCTGCGACTCAGCCCTGGCCAATTTCACAGGCAACAAGTACAGCCTCCTGCTCTACCGAGAGTTTGTTCCGGATGACGCGACCTGGCGGGAGATCCGAAGAAGACGACTCTTCCCTCTACACCGGCCAAACCGCACCGGCGGTGGGCCGAATCCCGGCATTTCTGCGCGCATCACGGCGGTCTCGAAACAAATCACCTATGTGGCTCGGCGCCTGTCACATCATGTGATCGCTGCGGCTCAGTACGAGTGGGCGTCGATCCAATGGGAGCGCATCCGAACCGCGCGCCGTTAGGTACAATTGATGACTGGCAGTCCAACCGCGCCAATACCGATTCTGTTCCTCGAACAGCAGGCCCATCGCGCGGGCGCCCAGCGCGTTCTCGGCGAGGTGTTGCACGCCGTTGAGCCGGATTATCTGCCCATCGTGGGTTTCCCTGAGGATGGACCATTTGTGGGGGAGATCAAGCGCCGCGGCATCGAAACATTTCTCTACCCGCTCGGTCGCTATAGCTCCGGCCGAGAGTCGGTTGCTGACATGGCCAGGCTGCCGCTGCGGAGCGTTTATTGCGGATGGCTGCTGGCACGCATTATTCGCCGCAGAGGAATCAGATTGGTCTAGATCAACGGCCCGCGTTCCCTCATCGCCGGGACGCTCGCGGCGCGCCTAACGGGCACACCTGCGGTGTTTCACCTGCACCTCACCATGACCCGTAAGACCGATATCTTGGTCGTGGCCAGAGCGGCAAGGCACATGGCCAAGATCCTAGCTTGCTCCGAGACCACGGCAGCAGTATTGCTGGCAAGCCATCCGGAACTCAAGAGCATCTTGCAGGTCATTTACAACCCGGTGCGCTTGCCCTGCGACGCCAAGCCTGGTTCGCCGCTAACCGGCGGGTTAAGTGCCGATACGCCGGACGGCAGAGCCTTCGTCGTGGGCGTTGTGGGCCGAATTACGGCGCAAAAGGGACAGCACGTGGTGCTCGATGTTGCCTTGGAACTTGCCCGGCGCGGCTAGAGAGCGCGCGTCATCCTCGTCGGTGCCCCGGACCCACACAGCCCCGACGACGATTCCTACCTAACCTCTCTGAAGTCGTTTGTCAGGAACTCGGGTTTGGATAACCAAATCTCCTGGGCCGGTTACCAGGAGGATCCAAACCCACTCTACCGTGTCGGCGATGTCATCGTAATCCCTTCTACGGTTAGTGAAGGGCTCCCGATGGTGGCCATCGAGGCGATGCAACTGGGGATTCCCGTCATCGGCTCAAACGTTGGGGGAATTCCGGAAGTCGTCCGCGACGGGGTGAATGGCTATCTCTTTCCTCCCGGGAACTCGGCGGCTCTGGCCGAGCGTATTCAGCAGTTCGTCCACGATAGCGGGCTGCTGATGCAGATGAAGAGCGGAAGCTCGCGCCAGCGTCGATGGAAGATTCTCAACGCAGAACTTCGCGCTGGCAATTCGTCGAGTAATTGGTGAATGCATATCGAGCTGATCGGCGCGTGTAGCCGGCTCTTGAAAGCTGCGGTTTGAGTCGGTGCGTGAGTGGAGGCCGTCGCATGGTTCCGTACAAACTAAGGTTGATGCTTCGACTGCTCGGCGCAACGCTGGGATTACTGATGCTCGGGTGTACCGCGCACAGGCAACCCTCTCGAGTCGAAACCACTCTCGCCAACATGGCGAAGGACGTCGTTATTCCGATTGAGGCTGAGGATAAGAAAAACCCGCTCCCTGACTCGCAGGACGTGCTGAACCAAGGCCGCGAATTATTCGTTCAATCGTGCGCCATCTGCCACGGGACTGACGGTCGTGGTGAAACGTATGTAGGGCGAAACATGTATCCTCCGGCGATGGACATGAACTCGCCGCATGTGCAGCACTGGAGTGACGCCGATCTGTTCTGGATCATTCAGAACGGCGTTCGCCTCACCGGAATGCCCTCCTGGCAATCCAGCATTTCCGAGACGGACACCTGGAAGCTTGTGCGATTCATCCACGGCCTTCCACGCCTCAATGCCGTCCCGCCTGCTCCAGTTGCCGCTCTGCAAACTCAACAGGCAACTCAGAACGCTGACGCTGCGTTGGTCAAGTACGGGAAAACACTATACAGGCAAGAAGGCTGCTTCACGTGTCACCGGCTCAATGGCGAGGGCGGCAAGGTCGGCCCTGACCTGACCACGGAGGGCACGCGCGGCCGCACCGCCGAATGGCTGGTTGGCCACTTCAAGGACCCGCCCGCTTATGTGCATGGTTCGGTGATGCCGCCCTTCAAGAATCTCACCGATGAGCAACTGCGAGCGCTCACGGAGTTTTTGCAGACCCAAGAAAGTCGGAGCAAGTAACGATCTCCTCTCACCTTCGTGAGCTTCGCGCGCTCAGCCGCCTGGGCACGTGCATCGCTCCTTGAGGGACTCTTTCAGCGATTCGGCGCGCCGGCGCGCCCTTCCAACACCGCCGTGACGGAAGGAGGCAGCTTGTCGGCATTTGCCGCCATCAGTGAGATCTGCCACATCTCGGTGGGGGACAGGCTCTGACTGTAACCCGGCATTCCCGTCAGGCGGATTCCATTCGCCACTTTCCAATAGGTCTCGCCGGGGGGATCGTCGGTAACGCCTTTTCCCTTCAACAGCTCGGGCGGCCTCGGAAACTCCCCGCGAGCAATCGCCGTCGGCTCCTTGCCCGGAACACCGTGACACACCGCGCAATGGGTTAGATACTGCCGCGCGCCGGCAAGGTAGTTGGCTTCGCTGGCTTCAATCGGAACGGTCCTCGGCATCTCCTTTTGCAATCTCGCATCCAGCGCCATATGCGCCAGCCTCCTTTCAAACGGCATCGGACGCGCGCTGGTAGCCGCCGGCGCCGAACCGTGTGAGAAGTAGGCGTACACTCCGCCGGCAATGCAAACCAGGGTGACAATTACGCCTGCCAAGAAGCTTTTCATCTTTGACTCCTGTGTTGAGTTCACCCTGAAGGTTCTGAGCAACTGCCGGGATCCTTCACCCGCCGAACAAACCGGCGAGCTCAGGATGGGACGCCATTCTTACTTGTCGTATACTTGGTATTATCTATCTAAATAGTCCTTATCGACTCATTCCTACAGCGGATAACAGCCGCATTGGCGCGCGGTGTCATACATGGCCAGGACGTTGGCCACCGGCACCTGGGCCTGGATGTTATGGATGGCGTTAAAGACAAAGCCGCCGCCGGGGCCAAAAAGCTTAAGGCGCGCGCCCACTTCCTTGCGAACGTCTTCGGCTGAACCAAAAGGCAAGGCATGTTGAGTATCCGCTCCTCCACCCCAGAACGCGACTCGGCCGCCAAACTTCCTCTTCAGTTCGCCGGGATCCATGCGATCGGCCGAAGTTTGAACCGGATTGAGAATATCGAATCCCGCGCCGATGAAATCCTCAATCAGGTCAAAGACCGACCCGCAGGAATGGAGGAATATCTTCCACGTGGTGTGCTTATGAATCCAGTCGTTGGTTTGCTTGTGAAAAGGCAGGAACAGTTGACGGTATGCTTTGGGCGCCAGAAGCGGGCCGTTCTGCGTACCGAAGTCCGTGCCCGTAACATAGGCCACGGAAGGCCGGTCGCCGACGGCTCGATGAATTCTCTCCAGGTTTGCCAGATTAATCTCAGTCTGACGTTCAAAGATCTTGTAGATATAGCCCGGCCGGGCGCTCAAGCTGATGTACCACTCTTCAGCGCTGCGAATACCCTTGGGGTCCTTGAGCATTTGGCCCGGGACCTTGGCAATGTCGCCCAAGCTGAGCATGCCGAGGTTCACAACAATCGCTTTGTCCGTCTCGGCATGGAGCCTCAGGGACTCGCGGTCGAGATGTTCGAGTTCCGCGTCAGAGAATGGACCGAACTCTTCCAGGTTGTCTTCGACTTTGAGATTGCTTTCGTCAATAGGGTGCTGCCGGAAAATTGGATCAAAGTAGAGTCCCCCCTTCGGCATCCTTCCACTGGGTTGAGCAGAGCGGTCTCCTTGCGGGTACATGAGGAGATCGCCGTCCGGTTCGGGAGTGGTGTTGAATCCCTCCGGCACCAGGACGGGAGTTCCGTCAAAGGTTCTCCACTCCTTCCACCCTTCCAACTTAAATCCAAAGGAAGTGCCCGTGCCTGCCAGCCGGACGGTGTCAATTCCCAAGGCCGCGACAATGTCCAACTTGATCTCACCCAACATCTGAAGCGGCTCGATGACTTTCACCGGCGTGCCGGGTGGGTCGAGTGCAAGCGCCTGGCGAAGCTTGTAAACAGCGCTGACATGCATGCCTGTCACCGTCGTTGCACCGAGGTCTAAGGGGACTCGGTCGGGTTCCTTGTGTTGAAGCGCCAGATTCACTCGCTCGCGTGAGTTCATTGTCGGCGACTCCTTCTCATGCCAATTGCCACCTGAAGGGTTTTGCGCCTGCAACCGGGCGGACTTTGCCCTGCTCCTCGAGGCGATCCATGTGCCCCCTGACGGGAAACATGGCCAACTGCCAGGTCTCCCTGGGCCAATCTCCGACCGCGCTCGAAACTGCGTCAATCAACTCTCTCATGGTAAGGCCCGAGTGGACTTTCGCCAGGCTTCCCAGAATAACCCGGTCGAACAACTCGACAGTTTGCCGCGACTCGGCAATGAAATCCCGTATCTCTTCCCCGCGCATAGTCGGCCAATGTCCGGAATGAAGAACTTCCAAGTCCAGGCATTCAAAATATCGCAACGTCGAAAGATAGATATCCACGTAATAATAAGTAACAGGTATAGAAAGGCCGCCCTCGGCTTTCGGACACCCGCGCCCGTGGATGGCGTCGCCGACGAATGCGGCGCGATGCTTCCGGTCGTAGAGCGTCAGGTGACCATGAGAATGCCCCGGCACGTGGAGCACCTCCAGCGCCCAGTCGTCGCGCAGGCGAATCTTTTCGCCACCGGAGAAGGTGACATCCATCTTTCGCGCCTTCCCTGCATCGGGCGGCGGGTCCGCCTCAAAACCGACTCCGTGTTCTTCCCGCATGAAATTGTAACGCACATCGTAGAGAGTGCGCGGGTCCTCAACCAACGCCCGGTCGGCTTCGCCGCAAGCCAGCCAGGTACCCGGCGAGAGCCGTTTGATGGCATGGTTGCCACCCTGATGGTCCACGTCGGAGTGAGTGGTTATGGCCAACGTAAGGCGAGCGGGGGCCAGTCCGAGCGAGTCCAGATACGGAAATATGACCGCTTCGGGAGTAGTCGCGATACCGGTGTCCACCAAGACCACATTCTCACTGACCAACAGGTACTGAAAAAGGCTCCGATCGCCGAACAGCGACTGAATGCGGTAAGCTCCCGGATAGATCTCCATAGTTCACTCCGTTAGCCGACTGGAATTGTGCATATCGTATCGACCCATTCTTCCGCCTCGCTCGCGGCCCTCCTTGGCAGCCATGGCCAAGGCTTGGAAATCATCAAGGCCGCGCAGACCAGCTTGCCCTGCGGTTCGGAAGTCCACCCGCGGCTCGCGGCGCAGGATGCCGGCTACGATATCCTCGTTGAAATCAGCGTCGGCCTGGAACCGAATTTTCACGAGGGGGGCGCCTGCGTCAGTTGGCGCGCTTCCTCGAGCTTCTTGAAGAGAAGCGGATTAGCTTGGCGAGTCTGTTGGCGGAGCGCGTCAAATTCTGCCTCACCCTGACGCAGATAATCGTCAATCTCCGTTTGGTGGGCCAGGTAGAAAGCGATGGCGCCGTAAACGTCTTCTAAACCAATCAGAGGGAAAGAGTGGGCGATGCCTTCCGGCGACGCGCCCCGCAGGAACGCGTATACAACGGAATCCAGTGAGATACGGCTACCCGTTATCCAGTAGCCTCCGTCGCGCTTTTCGACATAATCTCTCATCGCTTGACCTCTAACCCATATTACCAGATTTCCTCGAAAGCCTTTGTGGCCGCTTCCACTGTTCTGGCGACGTCACTCTCATGATGAGCGGTGGAAACAAAGGCTGCTTCAAACTGCGAGGGCGGGAAGTAAACACCCCGACCGAGGAGTGAGCGGAAGAAGCGAGCGAATCTGTCGGTGTCCGCCTTCTTGGCCGAGGCATAATCCGCCACCGAATCGTTCGTGAAGAAGCAGGTGAACATCGACCCCACTCGGTTAACAGTGAGCGGCACGCCGGCCTTCGCCGCCGCGGTTGCTAACCCGCCGGCAAGGTGGTTCGAAACCCCTTCGAGGCGCTCGTAAGTGCCTGGGCGGCGGAGAATCTCTAGGGTCTTGAGGCCCGCCGTAACCGCGAGCGGATTTCCGGAGAGCGTTCCAGCCTGATAAACAGGACCCGCGGGCGCAACCCAATCCATCAGCGAAGCCTTCCCGCCATAGGCTCCCACCGGCAACCCGCCTCCGATAACCTTGCCAAGGGTGGTAAGGTCCGGCTGAATTTTGAACAGCTCCTGCGCGCCTCCGTAAGCCACGCGAAATCCCGTCATCACTTCATCGAAGATGAGCACAGTTCCCTGCCCCGCCGTCAGTCTGCGAAGTTTCTCGAGGAACCCGGCCTGGGGCGATATGCAGCCCGCGTTACCTACCACGGGCTCGAGGATTACAGCCGCGAGCTGATTGGCATGGATCCGGAACGCCTCCTCGAGCGCCGCCGGATTATTGAAGGGCACAGTGACCGTAAGTTCCGCGAGCGCCCGAGGCACTCCGGGGCTGTCGGGCAAGCCCAGTGTGGCCACGCCTGAACCGGCCTTCACCAGCAAACTGTCGCCATGGCCGTGGTAACAACCCTCGAACTTGAGAATTCGCTCCCGGCCCGTGGCGGCGCGCGCCACGCGCAGGGCAGAAAGCGTAGCCTCCGTCCCTGAATTCACCAGGCGCACGCGCTCGATGGAGGGAAAAGCGTCGCAAATACGCTCTGCGAGCTCGATCTCGCCCTCGGTACAAGCGCCGAAGCTCGTTCCCCGCTCGAGGGCCTTGGCCAATGCTCCAACGACTTCCGGGTGGGAGTGACCAAGAATCAAGGGCCCCCAGGACAAGACATAATCGATGTAACTCCGGCCGTCCACGTCAATAATGGAAGAGCCCTTGCCGCCGGCAATAAACACCGGGTCGCCGCCCACCGCACGGAAGGCGCGAACCGGTGAGTTCACTCCCCCAGGCATCAACTTCAGGGCCTTTTGAAAAAGTTCTTGGGATTTAGTTGGCATAAGATTTCTCTCGCAGTGCCGGCCGTGAGCCAGCATCTGCCGACCCTTCGCTCCGCTCAAGGCAGGCTCTAAAGGTCGGCGCTACGGGCGCTGGCAAACCTCTGCCGGAGTGGGCCAATATCCCAAAGCGCCGTGGCCATGCCGACATAGAACTTTGCCGCCAGCTTCAAATAGGACTGCGATCCCTCGAGCATATCCTGAATGACCTCCAGGAATCTGGGGCTGCGCGCACCGAACTCGACCATGCGCGAGGGGACTGCACCACCCAGGAATTCTCCGTAATAGAAAGTGCGGGCCAGCCGCGCGCCGAGCGCCAGCGACTTGCCAAACTCTTCGTGCACCCGCTCCGGGTACAGCTCCGGCAGTCCTTCCAGCAGCGACTGCGCCAACAATTCGCCGGAGCGCATCGCGTAATAGATACCCTCCCCTGTGACGGGGTCAACCAGCCCGCCGGCATCCCCCGCCAGCGCCCACCCCGGACCGGCCAACCGCAGGCCTGCCCATGTATCCACGCTCAGCGCGGGAAGCAGGTGGCTGTAGATTCCGGCGCCCTCGCAAGAGTATCCGAACCGGCGCATAAAGTCATGAAGCCGTTCCCGCAAGCCCGCCATCCGATCCTCGCCCACTTTCCCGCAAATGCCCACCGAGAGGTGGGCCGGGCGCGGAAACGCCCACGCGTAGCCCTCGAAGTCTTCGAAGAATTGCACCCGCAACAAGTCATCCCGGCCGGGCACGTAATAGCCAAACGTGAGCATGAAATCGCGCGGCCCAAAGTCCTCTGTCAACTGGGACCGCAGGCGGGTTCGCGCTCCCGCCGCGACGATGAGAAAATCGGCCCTGTAATGGCCGCGCTTGCCCAGCAACTCCCAGCCTGAGCCGGCCAGCCGCAGTTCAATGATCCGGTCTTCCACAACTTCCGCACCTGCCGATTGGGCGCGGCGAAGCAACAATCCGTTCAGGCCGCAGCGGGGGTAGATGGCTAAAGGCTTACGGAGCTGGAATCGAAGCGAGGCATGATTGGCAGCCAGGAATTCAACTTCCCGCACCAGTTTAGCTTCCTCCGCGCCGGGCGACAAGAAAGGGTAGCGGGCGAGCGCCTTATGCGTCACGCCGCCGCCACAGGGCTTCTCCCAGCCAAGCTTCTCCTCGAAGACACTGACGCGCCAACCGGCGCGAGCGAGCTTTTCGGCGGACATAGCGCCCGCCGGCCCGCCGCCGATCACGATGACGTGGTGTAGCCGACTGTTTGTCACTATCCCGGCCTCACTGAGCGACCCGGAAGCTTAGGTTCGTTTTCGCAAAATGTGGTGGTTTCTGCTCCTTTTGGGGTCAGATTGGTGTTAATTTGCGCGCAAAACGCGCGAAATTTGCAGCATTCAAAAAAGTGATGTCCTTTGTTTTCAAGTACTCCTTAGCTTCGTTTCCACTATTTTTCATTTTTTGTAGTTCCTTACATTCCCCGATATTCGCGACCCTTCCGCTTTCCCCTGCATCTCGACGCGCCCCGGTGCTATCTTGCGACAATGTGTCCACAAAAAGACCACCATGGTAGGCTATCACAGACTCGTGGGCTTGTCAAGCGAAAAATGCGAGAAAAGGCGAACAGGACAGCGTCGCAGCTTAGGGGCGGACACAAGGTCCGCCCCTGCGAGTTGACGGTAAAGTAAGACCTCACGGCAACGACGGCATCACGGGATGGTAGTCGGGGTACGCGGGCTTGGCGTAGTCGGGAATGGGATGCTGCTTAAGCAAGTCCATCACCGTCTCGACTGCCTTTTCGAGTTGGGGATCGTGGCCTTCGCGCACCGCCTTGGGGTCCATGGACACTTCAATGTCCGGCTTAATGCCGTGGTTCTCGACTTCCCACTCTCCTCTCAGCCCGTAGATGGCCATGCGAGGCGCCATGACGTAGCCGCCGTCCAGCAAGGAGGGATAGCCTCCGATGCCGATGAGCCCGCCCCAGGTTCTCTCCCCGACGATAGGGCCGATGCCCAGCTTGCGGAAATACCAAGGCAAAGCATCACCGCCCGACCCCGCGAACTGATTTACGATCATGACCTTGGGCCCATAGATCGCGCCGGCAGGCTCGCACCATTCCTTACCCTCGCGAGTCATCACCTTGTTCAGAATCGGACGGCGGAGGTAATCGACGATGAAGTCCGCGAGGTTCCCTCCGTGATTGAAGCGCTCGTCAATGATGGCTGCCTGCTTGCCGACCTGCGCGAAGAAATAGCGGTTGAAATTCGAATACCCGCCCTGGCCGGTGTCCGGCACATAAACGTACGCCACCTTGCCGCCGGTCATCTCGTCAACCTTGCGCCGATTGCTTTCGATCCAATACAGGTTGCGCAAGTTCTCTTCGTTGTCAACCGGGATAACCGTGACCTGCCGCGAGCCGGTATCGTTCGGATTCGGCCCGACCTTAAGAACCACCTGCTGTCCGGCGGTCTCCAGGAAAAAGCTGAAAATGTTCTCCGTGCCGTGCAGCTCACGGCCGTTCACAGCAAGCAAGTACTCACCTTCCCTCACATCCACGCCCGGCTGGGTGAGCGGCGCCTGAAGCTTGGGGTTCCAATTCTCGCCGTCGTAAACGTGCGTGAAGCGGTAACGGCCATTCTCGATCTTGTAGTCGGCGCCGAGCAGCCCGACTTTGACCTTGGGGATCTCCGGTTCGGTGCCGCCACCCACGAACATGTGGCCGACGGACATGTAGCTCAGCATCTCGCGGAAGAGGAAGTTAAGGTCTCCGCGGCTGGCGACGTTATCGAGGTAGGGCGCGAAGGTTTTCTCGGCCTGATCGAGGTCAAGGCCGTGATGGTGCGGGTCATAAAAGAAATCCCGCTCGATCCGCCAAACCTCGTGATAGATCTGCTTCCACTCGGCACGCGGATCCACACGCACTTCCATGTCCGCCGTCTTCAAATTGCCTTTGCCTGGTTCGGGCGGCTTGTCGGCAGGGTTGATGAACCAGGCCTGCCCTTGCTTGTAGAGCATCTTTTCGCCGTCGAAGGAAGTACCAAATGCTGATATCCCCGCCACAAGCATGTCCGTCTTGCGAGTCTTGAGCGTGAACTTCGAGGCGGTCAGGCTGGGAGGCCCTTCAAAGTTGACAGTTGGAGGGCCTTCCACCAGGAAAATCTCGCCTTCTTTTCCGGCGATCAGGCCGAAATAGTTTTTGGCGGGGATCGGCATGGCCAGGATGCGCTGGTTGATCCTGTCAACGTCAATCTCGACCTTAACGGGCTCCTTCGGCTTTCCCTTGTCTTTATCTTTAGCCTCCGCGGATTCCTTGGACTTGTCCGCCGCAGTCTTGTCGGCGGAGCCTTCCTTGGAGGCATCAGCGTCCGTTTTCTTGTTTTCCTCGTCGCTCTCGGGGGCCAGCGGCGAAGCGACACCCTTCTTGAGCACTACGACGTAAACGGAACGCGATACAGGTCGATCGAAGGCCGACATGTCACCACCCGCCACCAAGCCCATATCCGTGCTGGCAGTAAAGTAGAGGTATTTGCCGCTCTTGTCGAAATCCGGTAATTGCGCGTCGCTCATGCCGTCGGTGATCTGAGTGCATTTGGCGGTCTCGAGAGAATAAACGAATATCGCATGCATGCGACTATCGAGTTGCTTCGTGTAGGCCAGCCATTTGCTGTCCGGGGACCACACGGTGCTGAAGCTCGGGCCGTCGAAAAGATCGGTGTCCACATGGACCGGTGTCTTTTTCTCGAGGTCGACGTACCAGAGATTCAGCCGCTTGTCGAAGTAGGTGATCTTCTTGCTGTCCGGCGACCAGCTGGGCGAATAGAAGAACGTCGGAGGCTTGCCGAGATCGATCTTGGTGACCGGTCCGAGGCCGTTCTGTGGGCTGATGTGAAGGGCGTACTCGCCGGATTCGTCTGAGAAGAAGGCGATCGATTTGCCGTCGGGAGACCAACTGGGATCGCGGTCGGCAACGGCGGGAGAATTGGTGATATTGCGAACGTCGCCTTTTTCCGCGGGAACGGTGAAGATTTCACCGTGCGCTTCGAAAACCGCACGCGCGCCGGTGGGGGAAATCTGGGCGTTCTCAATATGCTTGTCAACCTTGTCAAAGCGCGGCCGGACCTGCGGCATATCGCCGTTCACCGTGATGTTCAGGCGCTTGGATTTGCCGGAGTGCAGATCGTAGAGAAAGATGGCGCCGAACTGCTCGTAGGCGATGGCGCCCGGCCCCGCCGAGGCCGACTTGATGTCGAGGCCGTCGTTCTTGATGAGTTGCTTCACCTGTTGCGATCTCGAGTCATACTCGAAAAGGGTCACGGGGCCGTTCCGGTCTGAGAGGAAGTAGACTTTGTCGCCAATCCAAAGCGGGTTGTGGTCGTTGGAGCCGTCACGGGGGACTTTGACGATACTGGAATCGGCGAGGTCCGCAATCCAGACGGGCGTGGTCTGCCCGCCCCGGTAGTGCTTCCAATTGGGCTCCCATTGGAAGTATGGAACGTAAGCAATATGCGAACCGTCAGGAGAAAAGGCTCCCTCCTCGGCCTGCGAAAGCGGCAACGGCGTCGGGAATACACCGTCGATGGGGACGGTGAAAAGCTGATCCGAATCAGCGTAACTGAGTCGATGCGAATGGAAGAGCACGGACTTGCCGTCGGGAGTCCAGCCAACCGCGATATCCGGCCCGGGGTGATACGTCAGCCGCTTCGGCTGACCCCCGCCGGCGGGGACCACGTACACATCGAGATTGCCCTCGTAATCGCCGGTGTAGGCAACCATGGAGCCGTCCGGCGAGAAGTGCGGGCCCATCAGCATGCCCGTGCCGGTGACCAGGCGCTGGGCATCGCCGCCCGCGCGGCTGACGATCCAAATGTCTCCACCATAAGCAAAAACGATTTGAGTCTTGCTGAGCGTAGGACCTTGGAGAAGCAGCGGGCCGGAATTCGCCGACCCCGCCGCGCTGAAAGCCAAGACTGCGAAGAAACTTGCCCAGAGGATGCGACGCATAAGCTCTCCACTCAATAGGTTGGTTAGGATGATCACAAGTCCGTGGGACCTGTCATTGAATCGCCGGCTGACGCCAAGCCGCCTCTTTATCGAACTGGCCCGCGACAAGCGGCGAAGCCAGTCGAAGCGCACCCAGGATTTGAACATTTTCTACTCGCAATGGGGCAATTATCCCAGATTCGAGGATTCGAGTCCACCTCTGTAACGCACCGGTAGTGTCCTGATTTAACTGGTAGACCTGTCTAAGAAAGAAAAAACTCTTCACCACGGAGGGTACGGAGTCCACAGAGAAGAGCCGCGGCGACTTCTTCCGTGGTCTCTGCGGTCTCAGCGCCCTCTGTGGTGAATTGCGTTGCCGCAGTGCGTAGGTCGCATGGCCAGCAGCATCCACAAGCTTGCCACTTCACTCGTTTGATCTTCCCGAGAACACGATTTCCCAGCTCACCGCTTCCCGCTGCCCGGGGAAACTGACCCGGAGCGAATTCCCCGTCAATTCATGCCGAGCCGGGATTTCCTGATTGGCTGCCAATACGTGGACATGGGTGACCGTAACACCCTGTGGGACATACAACCAAAGTGTATAGTCATCACCCTGAACAGTCTCCGAGGTGCCGTGAAGGCGATTCTTGGCGCCTTCCCACGCCACGTCCTGGATGGAATACGCGCCGGAGATGTGGCGGGAAGTCCCCACTAATTGCGGCCTGGGCAAGAGGGGATGGATGAGCAGGACCCGCGTATCGTGCGGCTCGACGGTGACGTCCATTTTGCCTTTGAACACGCCCAGGAGCTTCTGCGACCAGAAATCGAATACGACATAGGAAGATTGCGAACTCAACCCCAATTTATCCGCGAATGAGAGCGGCCGGGTGGTGGTCCAACTTCGCCAGTTGGTCACGGCCGCGACATCGTAAACACCCGCCGGCGCGTTCACTTTCAAGTCTAAGAATCTCCGGATAATTGTGGATGTAGTCGTCGGGCGTGGTGTGCTTGAAGATGTCCCACATGGGCATGTCAGTGCCGCGGCTGAACAAGTCAATGGGAAAGATGGGCATGGTGGGGAGAGTCATCTTCAGGAGCTTGACGCGCTCTTCCGGCAGTTCGGACAGCACGCTATCGAGCGAATAGACAACCCCGCTCAGCGCAATGTGGCTTACCACCGTGCGCGCTTCGGCCAACGTCATGCCGAAGCCTTTCAGCGGCTCTTCGCGGGTGCGCTCTGCCTCGACCACCGACGGTGGTCTCCGCTTCATGGCCTCCGCAACGCTCATGGGAGGCTCGACATCCGATTCACCGGGCATGACGTAGAGCACCAAGTGGCTCATGAAGGCATTGGCATTGATCGAACTGAAAACCGAGTACATCCCCTGCCAACTGTTGTAGGGATCTTCTCCGGTAAAGGCGGAATTGAAATACCCGATTCCGTCCAGCGGCGTTCCCGCAGGGCACCCTTCGATGAACCGGTGCGGGCCGATCGTTTCCCGGATCAGCTTCAGGCGGTTCCGATAAGCCACGATGGGGTCCACGCTCTTGTCCGCGATTTTATCGAGGTCTACTCCCGGGACGTATTTCAGGAAGTCGTGCTCGCCATCAAACTTGTAGTAGTCAAATCCCCAATCGTCCAGCGTGGTGAATTCCTTTTTGAGAAGGTCGAGAACTTCCGGGTTGGTGGAATCCAAGGTGGGAGTATCGTAGTCCAGAATAATTGCTCCGTTCTTCTTGTAACGCAAATACCAGTCCGGGATGCTGCTCGACGGCTCCCGCATAGGCGCTGGGCACAAGCCAGACGCCGGCGCGCAGGCCTTTTGATTTGACGTAATCGGCGAGCCATTTCGGCCCGTGCGGGAACTTCTCCGGGCTCCACTTCTCAATCCAGTAGTGCTCGCCTTTGGGCCCTCGGTCGTAGCCGTCATCAAGCTGCACGAATTGATATCCGTAGGCCTTCAGGTGAGCGGCAATCCAATCCGCATTGCGGACCACGTCCTCCTCGCGCACAGCTTCGTAGTAGCTGCTCCAGCTATCCCAAACCATGGGCGCGCGGCTGAAATAACTGTCGTCAAACGGAACGTAGGTTGGAGCGCCCAAAACCCTGGTGAAATAGTCGGGGACGAGCCGCACCAGGGTGTTACCCGGCACCGGGATTGAAACCTCCAGGAGACCTGCATTCTGGGGCTTGCGCTGCATTACGGTCTGCTCTGAGAATTCGATCACCGTGTCCGTCTTGATATCGAAGAGGCTGTGCAAATTGACTGCCCGCCACCTGCCCGAGTGCGAAGTACATCACGTCGGGATTGTGCCTGGGCAGAAACGAAGGAGCGCTGAACTCGGTTCCCCCGTAACCGCCTTTGGTTTCCGGCGTCATCATCCAATTTACCGGCGTCCCATGCGGGTCCATCAGGCGCGCCACAATGCGATCCGGCGGGGCCGGGGCTTCCGCGGTCAGCAAGCCTTCTGGAGATGTCGTCGAAATCCTGAGCGCCTGCGGGCTCAATTCGAGCACCCAGGCCGTGCGGGGTTCCGAGCTTCGAATTGAAATTCGATCCTCGCCTTGCTTCTCCGCCGACCAGTTCTTCAACCGTCTGAGTCCATGCTCGTCCTGCAAATTGAGGTGAACTTCGTTCAAGATCGTGCCCAGGCCGTCGCGGCTGACGGCCAGCACTCCGTGTTCGCCGTCTGCGGTGACCGTCCAACCGTGGCTGCTTTGCGTGACAGGCGCGGCTGATGCAGCCCACGCGGCCTGCGCGGTGAGGATAAACGCGATGATTGCCAGATGTGTTTTGCTCATTTCTACCTCGTCAGCGTTTCTTCTTTGCGGGCTTGGCGTACTTTGCGCCTTTGCGTGAAACCTGTTTCAGCGCCGCGGTCCAGTGGGCGACCACAAGGGCCGATCCTTCGAACTCTCGGTTTCAGTTGGTCGGCCCGAATTCCCGCACAGCCTCGTACAGCGCCACGATATTGGCGGTGCTCGTATTGGGCTGGAGGTTATGGCAGGGAGCGACGATGTACCCCTTGCCTTGCCTGAATATTCGGATGTTCTCCGCCACCTCCCGCTTCACGTCTTCCGGCGTGCCGAAGGGAAGCGTTTGCTGGTTATCAATCGCGCCATGAAACACAATCGACTTTCCGAAATCCCGCGCCAGGCATTCCCGATCCATTCCCGCGCAGCGCCATTGCACCGGGTTCAGGACGTTGATACCGATCTCGATGAGTTCCGGCAGGAGAGGCCGGATCGCTCCGTCATCGTGGTGGAGAACCTTGACGCCAAACGAGTGAGCGAGATCGATCATCTTCCGCAGCCAAGGCTTGATGAAGCGCCGGAAAGTCGCGGGGCTCATCAGGAGAGCGTTCTGCGTGCCGAGGTCCTCCGCCACATAGATGAAATCCACCAAGCCCTTGGCGGCCTCGAGGCTGCGGCGAATGACCGAATCGTGAATGTAATGGATGCGCTCCATGGCAGCCTCGGCGAGCGCCGGATTCTCAGTCAAATCCGTGAGCGCCTGCTCCATGCCGCGCATGCGGCAATAAAGGTAGAAGGGCTCGTAGCAACCGCCCAGGATGGGGTAGGAGGGCCACTGGTCACACTCCGCCCGCAGGCGGCTCACGTCCCATGCCATGGGGTCTGGCCAGTCGAATTGTTCGATATCCGCAGCCGTCTCGGCTTTGGCAAGAGGGCTGGCGACCACCTCTTCGTAAGTGCCCAGACTCTCGCCATAAGAGATCTTTGCTACTTTAATGCGCCAGACACTCCAAAGCGACTGCATGTGCCAGGTGTCTTCCTGGGCGCCTGGATGCTTGGCGCCCAGGCGTATCAACCTGTCAATGCCCAGGCGCTCGCAAAGGTCATACTCCGAAGTGCAGCCGAGGTCTTTGAGTAGCCGCGCCGTGACTTCGTCGGTGGCGGAATAATCGCAAGGGATGCGATCTGGCTGTTGACCAGCGAGGACCGCGTGCCAGCGTTCTTTTGACGTCATTCAAACCTCCCGTCTCATTGCCGCGAGCGGCTCTTGGCATGCAGTGCCTCCACTGCGCCGTTCTCATCGGTCATGCGCCTGGTCAGTTGAGGCCAAGGTGTGCCATCGATTTGCACTAGGCCGTAATTACTATTCTCGGCGCCGAATCCGCCCGGGCTGCTACCGCTGGATTGCTTGGGTTGGTCGCGGTATTCAAACCAATGGTAGCCGACACAATGGGGCAGGCTTGCCAAATCCTCGACGTACGCGCCAAACAAGTCGGCTCTGTCCTGCTGGGACATGACCGGCTCGCCCGCTCCAACCGTGTTGGGATTTCCGCTGTCCATGGCTTTGAAGCTGAACTCGGTGATGAGGGTGGGCTTGCCGGTGAGGCGGTTCATTTCACCCAGCTTGTAGAGCGGCGCACGGTACTCGTAGATGTCGAGTGAAAGAACGTCGAAGTAGGGACCAAGCCCGCGCGACAATGGAATCGGAACGTGCTCGTTGAAGCGCATGCCGAGGATCAAATGGCTCGGATCGTTGCGCCGGATTGCGGCGGTGCACACCTTGCCATACTGCGCGGCCGCGAGCTCGAGGAAAGCCAGCTTATCTTCCTCGGTCACGGTATCCGGTGTGCGCCCGCGTTCTTTGAGGAAGGCCAAAGCCCGCTGATAGCCCGGTGAGGTTGTCGGCTTCTTCAGAAAGCTCTGGAGCACCGTGTCGGCTCCGCGGATGTCAGGGAACCATTTCAACTCGCTGTCGGGATAGTAGCCGATCAGCCAGGGATCGTTTGCCAAGGGACGGCAAAGTCTGGCTGCCTCGCGCTCGACCGCTTCCTTGAACTCCGGACTGAAGTAGTCGAGAACCACGCCGTCTCGCCAGATGTTCGGCCCTTGAGAAGCGGCGAGGTTCAGGATAACTGTGTAAGCCATTCCGGGCAGTTTCCCGCCGACGCCGTCGAGTGAAACGGTATTGAAATGCCAACCCTTGAGCTGCTCCACTGTCTGTTTGGCCCACTTCTCCCGTTCTTCACGAGACATGGCTGGAGCGTTGCGCCGCCGGAGCGGTTCGACCTCGCAAACCCCTTTGGAAATAAAAACGTTCCCATCGGGTGTCACCAGCCACCATACGCCGTCAATCTGCTGGGTATGAAAGAACCCGGTCTTCTTTCCCTGCAATTCAACCCAACCACCGTAAGCGTCGTATTGCGCGCGTAACGGAAGCGCCACAAAAAGAACCAAACATGCCATGATCGATTTTTTCATGTTTCAACAATTCGGCTCAGCGGGAGCCGGCCGGCAAACAACACCCACCCTCAGTGAGGCACCAGCCGCAAGGCATTACGGTTCCCGCTGGAGCGACGAACATACCATGAATCAATTGCCCCCGCAATGAGCCCTGGCAGGCTGCGGAAAAATCCCGTCGGGCTGTCATCCTGAGCCCATTCGCTTCGCTCAGAATGACAATCTCCAGACGTTTTCCCACACCCTGTTAAGCTACTTTTCGTCGCATTCGTGTCCCCCAGACCCTTCCCGTTCGCGGCTCCCATGCACCCGCCGCAGTCAGCGGGGCTGGCGCATAGCGAAGCTATGCGATTCTCAGGCATAGCATCTTGAGGGAAGGCGGATCGCAAGGCTGCGCCCGCCGCGTGCTATCCGCGGAGGCGCAGAGCTTCGCGCGAGCAAGCCTGTAAGCCGAATTCTGTGTCCCGCGGAGGCGGGGTGGCGATCATTCCTCTAGCCCCGGCATTGCTGGCGGGGTCAAGCGACCTACCCGGGAGTTGTGACGGAGCGGGCAGCTCCTCCTCCCCTATTTGGTCTTGCTCCGTGTGGGGTTTACCATGCCTCCGGCGTTACCACCGGAGCGGTGCGCTCTTACTTTAAGCCCCGAGCCAACGGGGCCGCACCTTTTCACCCTTACCCCGATAAATCGGGGCGGTATATTTTCTGTGGCACTTTCCGTATTGGAGGCGTACGCCCCTGCATCAGGGATCCTCCTCCAACCCTCGCCGTTAGCGAGCACACTGCCCTGCGGAGTTCGGACTTTCCTCTCCCCCGCCCATGCTTGCCCCGATAAATCGGGGCGCTCGGGCGAGGCAGCGATCACCCGGCTTGCTCGCGCAGATTCATGATAGTCTTGTGATTAGCGTGGGGTCAAACCAATCCTGACCTCGGTTCGGCAGTTGTGGAGGCGGCTTCGCGCCGCCCTTGGGCGACCCTGCCGAGGCAGGCTCGCCGCTAGAATGGGAGCGATTGTGGCAACTGACTGGTGGCAGACGTTTTTCTCCGGCGTCGTTCTGGACATGTGGCAGCAGGCCATCCCGCCGGAGTATACGAAAGTTGAGGCCGAGTTTATTAACAACCTTCTTCACCTGCCGCCGGGCACCCGCATTCTGGACGCCCCGTGTGGCGAAGGGCGCATAGCTCGGGAACTTGCCGCGAAGGGCTACCAACTGGTGGGCGTAGACATTGCGGAAGAATTCCTGGCCGCGGCGCGAGCCGCGGCGAAACAACGCAACCTCACGATGGACCTCGAGCTGGCAGATGTGCGCTCACTGAGTTTCAGGGGGGAGTTCGACGCGGCAATTTGCTGGGGGAACAGCTTCGGCTTTTTCGACGACGCGGGAAATGCCGGACTGCTGCAGTCACTGGCGCGCGCACTCAGGCCGGGCGGACGGCTAGTGCTCGACGCCAGCAGCAACGCGGAGTCGCGCTTGCCCAACTTCTGCCAGCGAGAATGGAACAGAATTGCTGATATTCTTTTTCTAGAAGAGAACGAGTACGACCACGCCCAGGGACGGATGATTACCCACTACACGTTCATTCGTGGCGGCAAAGAGGAAAAGCGCACCGGGTCGCACCGGATTTACACCTATCGCGAGATCTGCCGGATGCTCGAGGAGGCGGGCTTTGCCCACGTAGAAAGCTACGCGTCGCCGAGCAAGGAACCCTTCAAATTGGGAGCGAATCAATTATTGATGGAGGCCATCAAGGCATCATGAATAACGCCTGCAAGACAAGTCCAAGACGCCGGCTGATGTGGAAGATGCTGGCTGTCTTCGTTTTTCTGCTTTCGGCTTATGCGGCATCGACAGCCTGGGTTGTGACTGCCGCGCAGGCCCCGCCTGACCTCCTCTCCCAAGCCGACTCAGTTTTTCAGCAGATGAGCGAACTCACCGGCCTACCCATCAAGTCCTCGCTCAAGAAGCAGGTCATCAGCCGGCCGGAAGTGTCGAAGTATATTGCGGAAACTCTGCATTCGGAAATGACGCCGCAAGAGATTCACATCCAGGAGGCAACGCTTCAGGCATTCGGCCTTGTCCCGCCGGATTTCAATCTCGAAAAGTTCCTGATCAGCTTTTACACCGAGCAGGCTGCGGGGTTCTACGATCCTCTCCGCAAGACCATGTTCATCGCCGACTGGGTCGAACCGGACATGCAGCGCATGGTACTGGCCCACGAACTGACCCACGCGCTCCAGGACCAAAGCTACGACCTCGAGAAATTTCTCAAAGCTGCCCGTGAAGATGATGACGCCTCAGCCGCTCGTGAGGCCGTGGTGGAAGGCCACGCCACCGCCGCCATGATTCAGGAGATGATTGCGCCGATGAAATTGGAGGTCATGCCCTCGCTCGAGCCGCTGATGGCCCCCATCATCCAGCAGCAACTCGAAGAATTTCCTGCCTTCACCAAGGCTCCGTTTTTCTTTCGCTTTCAGGCCCTCTTTCCCTACATCGAAGGCATCGGCTTTATGCAGCACGGGCTCCAGGCGGGCGGATGGAAACGGCTCAACTCGTTATTCGACGACCCGCCCAATACGACCAAAGAGATTTTCCAGCCCGAGGTGTATTTTGACAAGCAACCTTTGCCCAAGATTTCTCTGCCCCAACCGGCGGCGCTCGCGGGAGTTCATGGGGTGAATTTTATGGCCGAAAACATCATGGGCCAGATGGGCTACTACGCGTTGCTCGGGCAGCTTGTTTCCGAGGACGAGGCAAAGTCAGTAACCCCAAACTGGCTTGCCGACCGCTATCTGCTTTACGAAAAGAGTGATGGCGGGCAGGGAAAAAAGCAATACATCCTGGTTTCGCAAACCCGCTGGTCGAGTGCCGAGTCCGCTCAAGCTTTCTTTCGCGATTACCATTCCATCCTGGCGCACAAGTACCCCGAACTTGTACCCGACCCACGCTCCACGAGCGATCTTTTCATCGGCAGGGCGAACAACGGGCAGGTCGTGATGCTCCGTAACGACTCCGACTGCCTCTGGGCGGAAGGCGTCCCCGCAGCGCAGGCCGACGCACTGTTGGGTTGGCTGAAGTCACGCTAACCGAAAAGGGGTAGCGCGGAACCCCGGGTTTGGGGTCCGCGGCTCTTTCGTAGGCCGTGGACTCCTGACTCCCTACCCTTGCGGCGTGTGGTGCTTGGCTTGCTCCATGGCAATCTGGTTTATATGGGAGAGGGCTTTGGCCCCGGACGCTCCCTCGATGGCCTTCACAGCAATTTCCTGAACCTGCTGCTTGGCTTCATCAAGCTGCTTCTGGAGGGCCGCCATCTGGGCCGACTGCCGCGCCAGGGTATCCTCTAGGGTCTTGATCTGAAGCTCTGCGAGCCGCTTTTCGGCTTCACTCTCTTTCTTCAGGAGAAGAAGCTGCTGTTCGAACTTTTGAGTTGTCGCACGGGTAGCCTCAGTCGCCGCCTGCGCGCCGGCCTTATCGAGCTTGGCCGGGAAACCTTCGGCTTCGCTCTTGAGACGTGCGCCTTCTTCCTCCTGAGCTTTCAGCGCCGCCTCACGCTGATGCCAACTCTTCTCCAGGGCTTCCTGCTTCTCCCGGTTCTGTTTCTCCAGCAGTTTCATCTCTTCTTCGTACTTATCCTGGGCCTTCTTGCGCTCCAGCGCCTTCTTGTATTCGTACTCGTCGATTTCACGTTGTCGCTGCTTCCGCAGGTTTTCGTCCTGCTCCTTCCGGTCGCGCTCGGTTCGTTTCAGTTCCTCGTCCCAGGACACCCGCTGGGCGGCGATTTCGGATTCCAACTCCTCTTTCCTTCGCGCATAGTCCTGGACGAGCTGATCTAGCGCAGTGGAAGCAACATCGATCTTGTGCAGTCTCTCAATTTCTTTCCGTTCCAATTCCACCGCCTCGCGGGCGGCGGAGAGGCGATTCACTTCCTGAACAAGTTTCTCCGAGAGCCCCGAGAGCGCCTTGGATAAATCGAGCCCCAGGTCAGAGAGGCCTTTCACTACCTCCTCGACCGAAATGCCCTCCACCGCCTGGCGGATCTCCATTTCCCGCAGCTTCGCGGTTTCTTCAGTCTTCTTGTCACTCATCTCCCTAGCGGCCGTGGCCTCCTCGCGAATCTCGGCGAATTCCTCTTCGATTTCGGCCTTTGTGCGTTTGGGACGCGCTACAGGTTTCCCGGTTTTCGTTGCCATGTCAGTTGCCTCCTTATTTTACGTCGGTGACCTTTCCATTGTGGAACTCGACCGTCATGTCTTTGTACTTGTAGAGGACCTTTTCGCCCAAGTCGGCGCGGGTCTGGGGCGGGCCGAGCGCCGCCTCGACCTCCGCGAAGGTCATGCCCAGCTTCACTTCTTTTACGTACACGCCGCTGGCGGTGTTCCCGTATTGAGCGGCCTCCGAACGCGTGTCAAAAGGCCTCAGCCACGTTTCGACCAGTGAAGCCACAGCGTCGTAGTCCTTGGCATCGCTCGTCTCAAAGATCAGGTCGGCCTTGCCAAATTTCAAACGCTCATGCC
The DNA here is from genome assembly GCA_963722675.1 of uncultured Acidobacteriota bacterium. Classification (GTDB taxonomy): domain Bacteria; phylum Acidobacteriota; class Terriglobia; order UBA7540; family UBA7540; genus CAVROP01. The sequence goes on along the minus strand of CAVROP010000054.1, from coordinate 60,036 downwards.
TGGAGGCGCGTTCACTCCGCCTTACCTGGTGTGGCGCCACGGTTTCGACCGTGATCGTGAAGTATCCGCCTTTTAACCGCCGAAACCAAGTGTACTTGGCAAAGACAATCTCCCCTTTGTGCAACGGTTCAGGGATAATCTCGCCACATCCCGTCATCCCTGTGCCCGCACTGGCTTGGCGGCCGAACTCCGCCGTATCATCCGTGATTCTTACATCGAGCGCGGTTCCCGATGGGACCTCGGGACGGCCCTCACACATGCCCACTGCCAGACCTTCTCGAAGCACAAGCAGGTACTTGCCTTTATAGCGTTCTGATAAGTCCTGCTTGTCCACTGCAAAACCTGGAAGGCATAATGAGAACGATAAGACTATGAGTCGGACGCTGCGTTTCTTCATGTGCCACCACCGACGAGGCAAGGCTTCAGCGCGGGCCTGAATTACGACCGATCGGCCGGGTGATAAGGTACCGCGAATTCAGGATCGGCACAATAGGGTACGAGAATGCGCGAAGCGCCTTGGAACGCAGCGGCGGAGCTGCCGACTTAGAATCCAAAGGGAACGACGGTAGACGGGGCTACTGCACTCTAAGCGGCCCGTGGCAGGACGCTAGCGGCCCAATAACTTCAGAAGTTCATCTTCGCCAACGGTCGAAATGCCCAGCGTTCGGGCTTTTTCGAGCTTCGAGCCGGGATCGGCGCCCACCACCACGTAATCCGTCTTCTTGCTGACCGAGCCGACGACGCGCCCGCCCGCCGCTTCAATCAACGCCTTGGCTTCGTCGCGAGAATGGTGAGCCAGGGTGCCGGTGAGCACAAACTGCTTCCCCGTCAAGTGACCTTCGGCCTTGTGGACTCTCTCCTGTTCGAACTGCAAGCCTGCTTGGCGGAGTTTCTTGATGACCTCGAGATTGCGTGGTTCTGCAAAAAACTCACGGATGCATTCGGCTACCCGCGGGCCCACTTCCTCAACCTCAAAAAGTTCAGCTTCGGTAGCCTTGGCGAGTTTGTCCAAGGACGAAAAGTGATCGGCCAAGAGCTGGCCGGTGCGCTCGCCCACGAAGCGAATGCCCAAGGCGAAGATCAGGCGAGCCACGCTCGCTTTCTTACTGTTCTCGATTTCTGAGAGCAGGTTGCTTGCAGACTTGTCTCCCATCCGTTCCAGATTTGCCAACTGTTCGTGAGTGAGGCTATAAAGATCAGCGACGTCGTGGACCAGCCCCTTTTCCACCAGTTGGTCCACCAAGGCTTCTCCCAAGCCATCGATGTTCATGGCGCGGCGACCGGCGAAAAAGAGGAGCGACTCTCGAAGCCTGGCCGGGCAAGCGGAATTCACGCAGCGGTAGGCGACTTCACCTTCGGCGCGGTGCACCTCGCCGCCACACACGGGGCAGTGCTTGGGCATATTGAATTCGACGCCGTTCTCAGCATGAACTTCCACCTTGACGACCTGCGGGATAACCTCGCCAGCCCGCTGGATGACCACTGTATCGCCGACCTTCACGCCCAGGCGGTTAACCTCATCCATATTGTGTAGCGTGGCGTGGCTTACCGTGACTCCGCCCACGTCCACCGGCTCGAGGTCCGCCACCGGAGTAAGGGTTCCGGTGCGGCCTACTTGCGCGCGAATCGCCACCACGCGGGTTTTGGCCTGCCGCGCGGCGTATTTATAAGCGATGGCCCAGCGCGGGGATTTCGCCGTCGTGCCCAGTTCGTCCCACAGGCGGATGTCGTTCACCTTTACGACGATGCCGTCGATTTCGTAATCCAAGCTGTCGCGTTTCGAGTCCCATTCCTGAATAAAGGCCAGCAAGTCGTCGAACGACTTGCACAGCCGCCGATGGGGATTTACCTTGAAGTGCATCTTGTCCAGCGCTTCAAGGTTCTGCCAGTGCTCGCTGAACGGCTCGCGGTTTTCCACCAGCAGGTAGTAGAGGAAAATATCGAGCTTGCGCTTGGCCACGATGCGGGAGTCAAGCTGGCGCATGGAGCCCGCCGCAGAGTTGCGCGGGTTGGCGAAGCGCGGCTCTCCGGCCGCCTCTCGCTGCGCATTCGTCCGCTCGAACGCCTTGAGGGGCATGATGACTTCCCCGCGAACTTCAAAACGCATTGGATTGTCGATCACTTCCAGCTTTTTGTGGTCAATGCGGAGGGGCAATGAGCGGATGGTTTTTACGTTGGCCGTGACGTCTTCGCCCGTCACGCCGTCACCGCGCGTAACGCCGTGTTTCAGCAAACCGTCTTCATACGTCAAGGCCATGGACAAGCCGTCGAGCTTCAACTCCCCGACGTATTCAACCGTCGAGCGGCCCGAAAGTTCTCGCACCCGCCGGTCAAAGCCCTGCAGTTCATCAACCGAGTAGGTGTTATCCAGGCTTAGCATGGGCGTGGAATGGCGCACCTTGGGGAATTCCGCCGCAGGCGCGCCGCCCACCCGGTGGGTGGGAGAATCCGGGGTGACCAGCCCGGGATTCCGCTCCTCCAACTCCTGGAGCCGCTTCATCAGCTTGTCAAACTCAAGGTCGGAGATCTCGGGGTCATCCAGAACGTAGTACCGATGTTCATGGTGGCGGATCTCATTTCGCAGCTTTTCAATTTCCTTTTCAATATCTTTGGCCACGCTCTCCCCCAGCCCGGCGTGGGCAGGCAATGCTCCCGGCACGCCGTTTCGGCTTTTTGCTGCCTTTGGGAATTATAACCCAGAGGTTGCGCGACCATCGGCTAGGCCAGGCAGAGAAGTTACCAGAGGGTGTACGAGATAAAAGTGGGGGCTATGGAGTACGCGAGGCCCAAAAGTCTTCAAATCGACCGGAGAGAATGCAACAGCGCAGGGCAATGATGGCATTGGCTCCGCGTACGGACCAGCGCATTCCGGATAGTTTGAGACGCTCACCGATGACCGTGCGACAGCCAGCCTCGACCACCCCAGAGCCCACAAAGAAGTTCTTTTCCCGGTATTCGGCGTAGCGCATCTGCGGGGCATTGTTTTCGAAGTAGCACAATTGTTTGAGCATCGTTTTTTTGCTGGGAGCGGAGGCAGGCAGTTGTTTGCCGACTTGGCGAAGCAGCCGGCGGATGTTGCCCGCTTCCAACCAATCCCGCCAGGTTTTCGGAGCCTTAGCCTCCGGACCCCAGAGGATCTGCGCCATAGTGGTCAAGTGCTCATAGGCGTGGAACAAATCGACGATATGCACGGCCTGGGGGAAATGGGTTTGGACAATGGTGTGGTTATATCGCGCCCCGTCAGTCAGCACGATGACGGTCTGGGCCTGTTCCAGACCCCGCCGCAGAGCCTCGGCATAGATGCGCCAGCCGAACAGAGTGCTCGCTTCAATAGCCCCAACATAGGTGGTGGAATCGGGATCGCGTTGCGGACGGCCCTTGCGGTCCAGGCCCACTTGGGTGAACACACAGCCCAACTTGGCTTCCCGGGTGCGGGCCGAGCCATCCGCTTGTTTGCCGCGCCGTCCTACCAGTTCGTTCCTGCGCATGGGGACTCCGGTGCCGTCGAAGCTGATATAGAACTTGGCCTGGGAGGAGGCGGCTGGGGGGACGGGGTGCGGAGGGCTTGCAATCTCCGTTCCTGTTCCCTCGCCAGCCACTGCTCGACTTGGTGGCCCACCTCTTCGGCCACCCGCTCGACTTCCCGAGCTTCGACGGTTAGTCCCGCGTAGCAGCGCAAATCTTCGGCGGACTGCTCAAACTGGGATTGGCTACCGGCACGCGCCATGAGTCGGCGCACGCCGGGCGAATAGGTGGTGTGGACGATGTCCAAAAGCTCGTCATCGGGAAAGCGTCTCTGGCAACAGAGTTCGCAGATATAGAAAGAGCGCGCGAAAGGTACCCGGCCGAGCGTGGTTAACAATCCTTTGCGGCGTCGGCCGCGACTGCTCATGCGCTGGCCACACGGGCAGAGGATCGCCTGACGAGGAGCATGCCGCTGCCAGTGACTCAGCAAAGCTCGCAGGACCCCCGCCCCGCCTTGGCGGGCGGCTTGCAGCAGGAGGCCCTCCCACGCTTCAAAATCCGGTGTCTGTCGGGTGCCCAGAGCGGCGGCGAGGCGATGCACCTCGGCGGCTTGTTCCAGTTCCACCAGCAGTTTTTTTTTGCACCACCTCGGCCACCGCTAAATCACTGAGTTGCTCCCCCACTTGCACTAAGCCGTCCACCACCGTTTCGAATTGTCGCATGGCTTGAATCTGTTGCCGATACACGGGCACCAGGGCGGGATCGGTCAGGCGCTGGGAGACGGTTTTCTGACCCTGCTTACGCGTCAAGAGCGGATAAGGTCCACGCTTGACGCGCGAACCGTCCTTCCGTTTAACCGTGAGAAATTGCTCGGTGAGCGAGCCGCGCCTTATTTCTGGCAAGCCGGAGAGTTCCTGGAGAAGGTGCTGGCGATGCTGCTCGAGAGTAGGGTAATCGGCGGAGGCTTTTCGCATATTGTAGTATGCATACTACAATATACGAGGTAAAATCAAGCCAAAAAGCCAAATCCCACTTTTATCTCGTACACCCGTTACCAGACCCAACCTTGACACGGCTGCATCACGGCTGGTAGTGTTATCCTGGAGTCAGATATTCGTAGGGGTAGTCGGACGTGAAAGTACCACGAACAGTCCTATTGGTGCTAGTCCTGTTTCTATTAGGTATCGCCTCACCGTCCATCGCGCAACGGAGCGGGCATGCTGCCAGCGAAGTGGGGGACAACTCGCTGCCCGCTGGTCCTGCAGGCAAGGGTACCGCCGGGAACAACTACGCGGACTTTCGTTACGGCGTGGTCAAGTCAGTAAGTCCAAGCGAGGTGGTTTTGACCAAGACTGCTTCAGGCCTGGACGAGGCATTCAAGCTCAACAAGAAGACCAAGTTTATCCATGACGGCAAAGGCAGTTCGCTCGATTCCGTGAAAGTGGGCGACAAGGTGTGGGTGGATGCTCACCTGGACAAGAAAACCGGCGACTCGATCGCCCGGAAAGTTGTCAGCGGGGCTTCCGTCATGTAGTCTGTTAGCTTGTCAGTACGGTTCGTCTGGGTTATAAGGTGACAGGATCACACCCACGCGTGAAGGTCAATTCCCTTCCTCGGTCGTGGGCCTCCCTTTGAAAAAAGGCACCCTCATTTACAATCCGATTGCGGGACGGCGCCCGGCGGCGCGACAGCGCGAGATTCGCAAAGCGGCTGCCGTGTTGCGAGCGGCGGGACTGGAGATCGAGTTGACTCCCACCGCAGGGCCCGCCATGGCGCACGAACTGGCGGAGCAGGCGGCTGCGAACGGCGCCGATTTCATTCTCGCTTGCGGGGGCGACGGCACCATCAATGAGGTTCTTAATGGCCTCGCCAACCGCAAGGTACCCTTGGGGATTCTGCCGGGGGGCACTGCCAACATCCTGGCAAGGGAAGTCGGACTTCCGCTCGACCCGGTTCGCGCCGCCGCGCAGTTTGCCCGGTGGTCGCCGCAGAGGATTCCCTTGGGGAAAGCCACATGGCGGACGGACGGCGTCTCGCCAAACGGAGCACCGTCTCAAAACGGGTCATCGACCCGCTACTTCATAAGCGTAGCGGGCGTTGGGTATGACGCTCACGTCGTCTATAAGCTCTCGCTTAAAATGAAGTTATCATGGGGAGTTGCAGGATACATCCTGGAGGCGCTACGGCAAGCCTTCCGCTACCCCTTCCAAGGGTTCTCCTGCCGCACGGACGATGGCCCGGAGCGGTTTGCCACTTTTGCCGCCGCTCAGCGAGCACGCAATTACGGAGGGTGGCTTCACCTCACTCCCAACGCTCGCTACTTTCATGACCGCTTCAATTTGTGTCTTTTCAAGAGCATGAATCGCGCGCGCTACTTCTTGTATGCCGCACTGGTCCTGGCGCGCCAGCACTTTCGGCTTGAAGATGTGGAACTTGTGGAAGCACGCAAGCTCTGCTGCGCTGCCCTGGCCGCCAGGGATATTATCCGCTTCGAACTCGACGGTGAGTTGGCGGGCACACTCCCGGCAACGTTCGAGATCGTGCCTGACGCGCTAACACTGCTCGTTCCGTGAGTCCGCAAATCGAAAATGGAAATTGGGAAATAGAAATTGGGAAATGGTAGAGGAGAATTCAGGCCTTCACGCCAGAACCTGGGCAGCGGAACGCGAGACCGTACCCTGTGAGGCTAGCCTCTAATACAGCAAACGAATTCCAGTTTCAACATTCCAGTTTCCAATTTCCAGTTTCCATTTTCCAGTTTCGAGGTTCGCTTGGACAATCTCACGCACACCCTCACCGCCGTTGCCCTTAGCCATGCCGGGTTGCACCGCAAAACCCGCTTTGCCACGCTGACGTTGATCGTCGCTGCGAACCTGCCGGATATAGATATCATCTCCGGATTCTGGGGAAGCGCCACCTACCTCAAATACCACCGCGGCCTCACCCATTCGATTCTGGGAGTCAGCCTGCTCGCCTTGATGGTAGGGTGGACCGTCTATTTTCTGGGGAGCAAGGCGAAGCCCAAATCCGGACCGCCACCCAATCTGGTCTGGCTGCTGATTTTGGCGTGGATTGGAACGGCCAGCCATCTTCTCATGGACTTCACGAACTCCTACGGCGTCAGGCCGTTTCTACCTTTCAGCGCGCGGTGGTACGCCTGGGACATCATGTTTATCTTCGACCCGTTGTTGCTTCTCCTGCTTTGCCTCGGCCTTGGCCTACCGGCGCTACTACGGATGGTTTCAGAAGAAGTCGGGGGCCGCAAGACACGCCCGGCGTGGGGCGCCATTTTCTCACTCTGTGCACTTGTCTTTCTTTGGGGCCTGCGCGATGTCGCCCACCGTCGTGTTCTGGGGCTCCTCGAAGGGCACACTTACTCGGATCAAAACCCGCTCCACGTAGGGGCCTTCCCCTCCCCCATCAACCCGTTCGAGTGGACCGGTGTGGTCGAGACCGATACCACCTACGAGGTCCTGCCTGCGAGTGCCCTCGAAAACGACGTGGATCCCCGGTCCGCGCAGCAATTTCATAAGCCCCCGGACTCGCCCGCTCTCGACAGTGCACTGAAATCGCGCACGGGCCGGATATTCATGGATTTCGCCCGGTTCCCCTGGGCCCAGACTGAGCAAAGCGAGGAGGGTTTCGACGTGCAGATTCGCGATCTGCGCTTCGCAACAAGCAGTGGAGGCGGAGGTTTTCTTGCGGAGATTGAACTGGATAACGCCCTGCGAGTGCGGTCGGAATCTTTCAGCTTCCGCGCCCCGCCAATTCGGGCGGAGGAGAGATGAGACTGCCCGATGAAACCTAGGCTGAGTCATCCGTGGCAGGCTGCCTGGCCTTCCACCAGCGGAAAATCAGCGTCAATACGATAACCAGGACGATCGTCAACAGAGAAGCCCACGTCAGGTTTTTCTTCAAGTACGCTTCTGCCTGAGCGCCGTAATGGGCTCCCAGCCAGGCAATAGCAGCGAACCTCAGACTGCGTCCGACCAGCAAGGCAACTCCGAAGTTCACCATATTCATCCGCAGCGCCCCGGCGGCGATCACGAAGAATTTCAGGGGAGCGGGCGGAGGCAACAAAGCCATCACCAGCATGGACACAAACTCGTTCTGCTCCAGCCAACGGTGGGCTCGATTCGTTTTTGTCGAGGCGCGCTTGCCGCCGCCGGCCAACCGTCCTCCTCCGCGCGCGATTCCGTACATGACAAAGCACCCCAGAAGCGAGCCGAGGATGCTCAACAATGCATAAAAGGGCGACCGGGCAGGGTGCTTGCTGGCCAGAACAATCAGTGCTACATCGTTCAGGCCCGGAAGCGGCATGAATGAGGAATCCAGGAACGACAAAACGAAGAGGCCCCCGCCGTAAAGGGCAAGCGCATGTCCGATCCTCGAGGAAAGCGAATTGAAGAAATGCAACCGGTTCTACCTCGCAAGCCGAACCTTTGCATTCTATGCGGACTCGCCGTCAAGACGCAACGTGCTTCGACGGGCGGCGAGGCGAGGCGTTACCGCAACCGCAATCAGGGGCTCCGGACAATCTGCGCTCCCCTGCGACTCGAGGCGGCCGCCGAAAAAAAGCTTGACATTCGGAAATACTATGCTAAGAATTTAGCATAGTGCTTAAGAATTAGCAGGAGATCAACCCATGGCCGAACCCGCAGAACACAACCTGAGCCGCCGCGAACGCCAGATTATGGATGTGCTCTATCAGCGCCAGCGGGCGTCCGCAGCGGAGATTCGCGAGTCCTTGGCCAGTCCTCCCAGCTACTCCGCGGTTCGCGCGCTGCTGCGCATCCTGGAAGAAAAAGGGCACATCCGGCACGCGGAAAAAGACCTACGCTACGTCTACTTTCCGACCGTGTCCCGCCGGCGCGTGCGGCGCGCGGCCCTCCGGCATCTGGTTGAGACCTTCTTCGATGGCTCCGCTGCGCAAACCGTCGCAACCCTGCTCGAGCCCTCAACGGCGCGCATGTCCGAGAGCGAACTGGATCGCATTTCCGAATTAATCGCGAAGGCCCGGAAAGGAGGCGCATGATGGCGGCCCTGGTCTTGTCCCTTCTCCAGGCACTGCATTCTCTCCACGGCTTATCGGGGAAGAGCCTGGCACTTCTCCTCGGCACCGTCTTCAGGGGCACTGGTCTTCTCCTGCTCTGCGGAGTGTTGGTTTTAACTCTGCGGCGCGCGTCGGCAGCGGCGCGGCACCTGGTTTGGAGCCTGGGGCTGGGCGCCATGCTGGCTCTACCGTTCATTTCTCTGACGCTGCCGGCCTGGGACGTGCCCGTCATCACGACATGGCTTTCCGGTACCGCAAGCAGGAGGAATGCTACGAAGGAGGATTCGCCGGTTTTCCGGAGTCAAATCAATGGCGACGACACCGCGCGAGTGTCGCCCGCGGCTGTCGCTACGGCAGACCATCCTTTCCGAGCCGGTTGGATTCTATTCTTGTGGGCGATCGGTTCGTCGCTTTTGGCGGCGCGACTTGCCGTAGGGGAGTGGCGTGTCCTGCGAATTGCAAGGCGCTCCCTGCCTTTCGAGACGCCACAGGCAAAAGCCGTGCTCGAAAGCGTCTGCTCATCATTTCGCTTGTCTCGCGCGGTCTGGCTTCGAACCAGCGCTGAGATCGTCGTCCCCTTCACCCGCGGGTGGTTGCGTCCGTCTGTACTTCTGCCGGCGGAAGCCCCGCAGTGGTCCCGCCAGCAGCTCGAGTGGGCGCTTGCCCACGAATTGGCCCATGTGCGCCGGAATGATTATTTGACCCAGATGGCCGCTCAATTCGCTTGCGGTCTGTTCTGGTTTCATCCGCTGGTTTGGCTTGCCGCGTTCGCCATGCGTAAAGAAAGAGAACGGGCATGCGACGACATCTTATTGAGTCTTGGCCATCCGGCAGCGGATTACGCCGAGTTCCTTCTCGTGCTGAGCCGTTCCCTGCAACATTCGAATGGGGCATGGTCAACGAGCGTTGCCATGGCCCAATCTTCTCAATTGGAGGCTCGAATGAAAGCGTTGCTTGATCCCAAACTAAATCACCAGCCTTTGGCGGCAAGTCGAGCCTCGCTGGTTACCGCACTTGCGGCGTTGTTGCTGCTTCCCGTGGCCGCCCTGCGCGTGGCAGCCGAAGGCGCCTCGGGAAGCATTTCAGGCACGGTTCGCGACCCGAGCGGCGCCGTGATTCCCAACGCGAACGTCACTCTGGTCAACGTTGAGCAAAAGGTCAAGATCGAGGGTCGCTCCGGCGCGGATGGCACATTCAAATTCGCGGCGATACCTCCCGGCGGCTATCGGCTTGAAATCACCAGGCCCGGATTCGCTTACACCAAGAGCGCGGACCTTGATCTGAAGCCGTCGGGCGACCTGCACCAGGACATCACGATGGACGTTGGGGAAGTATTGCAAGAGGTCGTGGTGCACGGCCGGAAGATGGCGGAAAACCCTCCTTCACCGCGGCCGGTGCCGCACCGCATCCGCGTCGGCGGCAATGTCCAGGCGGCTAAGCTGACCTTTCAAGTGAAGCCTGACTACCCCGAGGAAGCCCAGAAGCACGGAGTCGAAGGAGACGTGATCTTACGTGCCGTCATCGGAACCAGCGGCCAGATTCTCTCCCTTTCACCCTTCAACGACGCGGATGCGGCGCTGACCAAAGCCGCCATGGACGCCGTCCGTCAATGGAAGTACACACCCACACTTTTGAACGGCGAACCCGTCGAGGTGGTGACGACGATTACAGTGGCCTTTAGACTCGATGGGTAGAGGCGGCTTTAGGCCGCCATTTGGCGAGGTAAACTCGCCGCTACATGCCCCAGGGCAGTCACAAGCGCCGCCGCTACAGCCCGGCGCATGCTATAATCCTGCCTCGCAATCCATCCTGGCGAGGAGAATCGCTCATGCGACGAGGCGTTGTTGCGGCTGGAAGTCTGGCCGTGCTGCTGTGGGTTTTTGTACCTGCTTCTGCTCAAACGACTGAGGCTACGGGGACGGTGCGCGTCGACGTCACCCCCAGCCACCTGCTCAATTCCTTCGATCCCGATCGCGCACTCGGCAGCTCGGTCGATGTCCTGTCTCACACCGAAATCGACAGGATCTACACCCCGCACATCCTCGAGGAATCGCTGTCGGCGGGGTGGGGTCCCATCACCTATCGTAATAACACCGAGCTGCGCATGGCCGCATGGCACTGGACTGAGAACGGGAACTGGAGCGATTCGGCCCATAAGAGCGGATACTTTACCGGCAGTACGGAACTCAAAGATCCCATCCGTTACATTCTCGCCTACGCTTTGCCGCACCGCGGTTTCTCCACGAGCGGCGACCGGCCGCTGCAAGGTCCCAATCTCAGCTATTGGAAAAGTAATCCGTATCTCACCAGCAAGTTCACCGGCGAGAGTGACGCCGCCCACCCGCAATGGGTGGTTATGGATTTGCAAAAGGCGTATGCGGTAAACGCTTTGCGCATCGCCTGGGCCGATCCCTTCGCCAGAACTTATCAGGTGGAATATTGGGTTGGAAAGGACGCCCTTAATTTCGACGAAGGCCCGCAAGGCGAGTGGAAGACTTTTCCCGCAGGCGCTGTGAAAAACGGGCGCGGCGGCACGGTCACGTTGAAATTCGGGAAGCCGCCCGTGTCGACGCGCTACGTGCGCGTCTGGATGACCGAGTCTTCCGACACCTGCGATCTGCACGGATCGGGCGATGTGCGCAACTGCGTCGGATACGCGATCCAATCCCTCACTGCGGGGGTCGTGAACGGGAGCGGCGATTTCGTGGATGGCGTCAAGGATGCAAGCGGTCGACAGAAGCCCACCTATTGTTCGTCATCCATCGATCCCTGGCACTCGGCAGCGGACGTCAATACCGGCGGGCGCTACCAGCACACCGGCTTCGACCTTTTCTTCACCAGCGGAATCACCAACAACCTGCCGGCGATGATTCCCGTCACTCTGCTCTACGGCACGCCTGACGACGCTGCCGCCGAGATCGCCTACCTCGAGAAGCGGGGCTACCCCATAGCTTACGTCGAGATGGGAGAGGAGCCGGACGGCAAGCACGCGATGCCGGAAGACTACGGCGCGCTCTACATCCAGTGGGCCGCGGCGATTCACAAGGTCGATCCCAAACTCAAGCTCGGCGGACCGATCTTCGAAGGTGTGGGCGAGGACATCCGCGTGTGGCCGGACGCTCAGGGCCGAACATCGTGGCTGGGCCGCTTCATTGACTACCTGAGGGCGCACGACCGGCTCGGCGACCTCGCCTTTGTCTCTTTCGAGCATTACCCCTTCGAGCCTTGCGAAATCACCTGGAAGACGCTCTACCGCGAGCCGCAATTGATCAAGCATATCCTTCAGGTCTGGAGAGAGGATGGCGTTCCCAAAGACGTGCCGCTGATGGTCACCGAGAGCAGCATTTCCTGGCGAACTTACCGGACCGATGAGCCAGATCTTCGCCGCGCTCTGGCTCTCGGATAGCATCGGCTCGTTTCTTGAGGCCGGCGGCGCGGCGTATTATCATTCCCCGATCCAACCTCAGCCCGTCGAGCATAGTTGCCTCGGCCCGGGTTCATGGTCGAATTTTGTCGCGGACCGGGACTTCAACATCAAAGGCTACACGTCGTTCTATTACGCCGCCCACATGCTCAACCTTGAGTGGGTGCAGCACCGCTCCGGCGTGCATCAGATGTTCCCTTCCTCGACTGACATCAAGGACACCGAGGGGAACGTGCTCGTCACCTCGTATGCGGTGCATCGTCCTGACGGCAACTGGTCCGTGATGCTGGTGAATCGCGATCAGAACCGGCCGTATACTGTGCGCGTGCTCTTCGAGGATTCGTCAAGCCAGCGGGCAGCATCCTTCCGAGACCTGGTAACGCAGGTGAGCTTTGGCAGCGAACAATACGTGTGGAAGGATCAAGGCCCCAATAGCTACGCTGACCCGGATGGCCCTCCGGTGGGAACGGCGGTCTCTGGCGGAGAAGGGGCGATTTTCACGCTTCCTAAAGCATCCGTCACTGTGCTGCGGGGCCGTGTGGAGCAATGACCTCGCGGTTGGCGGCTTTGCCGCCGCGTCTTGCGGAAAGGCTTCGCCTTTCCGCGCTGACCCTCAGGTTTTATTTGTCGGGACTGGAAGGGCGGGGCTTTAGCCCCGCCGCTGATTTCGGACAGAAGCTAGGGGCTTTAGCCCCTGAAGCAACCATGGCTTCAGGGCCTAAAGGCCCCTTCAGCCCACCTTCTTCAGACGGCGGGGCTGAAGCCCCGCCCTTCCGAGGACCGTCAATAAGTCCGCTTATTTGTCCAATTAAGCATTACAGTGCCTTCACTCGGCGGGTGAGCTGTTCGGGAGGCGACATCAGGGCGACGGCGTGCTTGCAGCCGCTCAGGCAGCCGCGGGTCACGGCCAGGCTCCCGTAATAGTCGTTGTAGCGGAAGCCGTTTTCGCCCCGCCACATGGGGAATGCGGCGCAGGCTTCCTGCCAGCGTTCGAAGACCGTAGTAATATCGAGATAAATATCCGGCATAAAACCGTTTGCATCTTCCCAATTATCTGCGAAGAATAGCTTTCCAACCTCGTGAGGCGGTTCCTTTCGGTCGAGAGCAGGCAAGCCGGCGTAGAACAAAGCGTCATTCACGATCTTGTAACACGCTTCGTGATCCTTGTGCCAACTCCCCCGCCAGTGCGTCACGATGATGCCGGGCCGGTATTGCCGAATGAAATCGCACACCGCAAACTTGGCTTCCTCAGAAACCGAAATCTCTCCATCGGGATAGGTGAGGAATTCCGCCCTCGCGCCGAGCGTCTGCGCCGCGCTTTCCGCCGCTTGCCGCTGGAGAATTCCGTATTGCGCCGGAGCAATCCGCGCCGAGCCGCGCTCGCCGAGTGACAAACTCACAAGGACGCCTTGGCCGCCGAGATGTACCTGGAGCGCCACGGCAAGACCCATGGCGAAGAAAGCATCGCCGGGGTGTGCCGCGATTGCCATGATGCTCGCGGGGTGAGAGGCTTGCGGAGGAGCATCCCCGGAAGGGGGTCGTCCCGGCATTTGATTTGTCTGGGCGCCTTGCGCAGACGCCGAGAAGGCAGCCGCACCGAGACTCAAGTCTCTGAGAAAGCGTCGCCGGGTGGAATCATCCATCGTGTTCGGAACCTCAAGTTTCACTTCGCAATAGCCTCGCAAGTGATTGTAATGCTTTAAGTTCACTCTCCGTGCCGAGCGCCGTATTGTACCACGCCGATACCCGCTGGCTCTCGATTTCCGCGTTCCCTTCCCCGTGACGAGCATGCCAAGCCTTGATTCTCGCGCGAGGTTCTTCGGCCCTGCTCGTCATCTTCAGCTTTTCGTAGCAGATGCTCTCCAGGTAATCCTGAATCCTGTAATCGGGATCATCGGGCTTGCCCGTGCCCAGCCGCTCCGGGTATTCGCGCGAAGCTTCGAGACGCCCGACCGCCCCCTGATAATCGCCCTTCTTCATTTCAGCCAGCGCCTGGGTGACCAAGCTTTCCACCCACAATCGGTGTACGTCGCTCTGGCCTTCGTAAGGCAGAGTGGACGCCTTTGCCAGCACGGTGTAGCAGTCCGCATACTTGCCGCTATTCAAATACGTCCTGGCCAGCAGAATTCGAAGCGCGTCCTCCTTGGGGAACTGTTCGGAAGCGCCAACGGCCAACTGCAACGCCTTCTCGTTCATTCCGGCCCGTAAATAATAATCCGCCAAGTGGTACCAGGTTCTCCACTCTTTTTTGTCGATGGAATAGGCCCGCTCGAAGTCAGCCTGGGCCTGCTGAGGATTGATACCCTGCTCGAGAATGGCGCGAGAGATATAGGCCGGCGCATAGTCAGGCCGCTCGCCGCACTCGGCCCACGTCTTCAGCGCGTCCTCGTCACGCTGCATTCCCCAATAGATCAATCCCAGGTAATACTTCGGCTTCCAATCGTTCGGCAGCTCCGTCGCAGCCCACAGAAACACCGGAATCGACTCCTCGCGGAAGGGAAACACCAGGTAAGGCGAAAGGGCGGCCGCGCGCTCCAGAACTTTCCGGCTGCGCTCCGGAGATTTGTTGCGCAACAGGTAGGCCTGCCAAAACCGCACCGTGGCCTGCTCGGGAGCGGCTTCCAGCACCTTCAGCGCGTCGTCGTCGAGCTTCAGGTTGGCGTAGTAGGCCGCGATCTCGAGATAAGTCTCCTGCGGGAATTCGCTGCGGATCAGGGATTTGAAATCAGCGAGCGCCGCAGGACTCGGGTCGAGCAGGTATTGCTCGAAGCGGGCCAGATGATTTAACGGGTCGATATCGAGAATTCTGCTCAGAGTTTCGCGCGCCTTATCAGGCTGCTTGTGCAACCGGAGAGCGGTAGCCAGAAGCTGGTAGCTTCTGATGTTATAGGCATCGTAAGAAAGAGACTGGTGGAGGTAGTCCTGCGCCAGGTCGAAATTGCGTTCCTGGAGATAAATGCCGCCCAGATCGCTATAAGCCGCGGAGCGATACTTCATCGAGCGGGCCGCCCATCCCAGCGTCTCTTTGGCGTCCGCCAGGTCGCCCCGCCGGGCGGCAATGATGCCGTAGATATAATTGGCGTCCGCATCGTACATGGCAATGTCCAGCGCTTTGCGCGCGTAATCGAGCGCTGGGTCGTACTGAGCCCGGCGACAATAAAGTTCGGCGAGGCGCGTCAGCGCCGCCACGTGCAGCGGTTCGCGCTCCACCACGGATTGATACTTGCGCAAAGCCGACTGGTAGTTCCGCTCTTTCTCCTCGCGCTCGGCCGATTGGTAAAGCCCCTCCACACTGCTCTCGTCGGCATTGTGAAAGTGGAACGGGCGCTTCAAAAGGTCCGCGTTGGGGTCGTCCGTGTACGAGAGTTTGTCACCCACATCCACCTGGAGTTGGCCGGTCGGGACGGAGACGGCAAAGGTTTTCTGGTAGACCTCCATGGGTTTGAGGACGATTCGATCGCGGGCAACCGTCTTGCCCTCTGCGGAGACAGTCAGGTCTTCCGCAAGGCTTTGGAGAGCGCAGAAGCTCACGGTCAGGGAATCACCATGGTTGCGAACGTTCAAGGCGCCATAGGGCGTGGCCTTCACCATCGGACCGATTTTCTTGTAAGGAAAATAAAATTCCCGCCAGTGGTCGGTAGAACCCGGCGCGAAGAACTCGTGGTCGCTTTGGTCGAGCAGGCGGCCGGTCTGAGCCTCGAGGTACGGCCCGTCGCTGTCCGTCAGCAGGTCCTGCCAGATGGCTCCGGCGCGAGACATCGACCAGAGAAACAGCTTCTGGCCGGGCACTTCCTCATGCCGGGCCCAATGGCCATACCCGAATTGCCAATCGTGCCAGTATCCGCCGGAGAAATCCTGAAGCTTGCCATGCACGAAGAGGCTATCGTCATCGTTGTCTTTCCGGTTGCGGTTGAGGGCCATGTTCCGGCCGTCCTGGGTGATCGGCCACGGCGCGGAAGGAACTGCGTAGTTGTGCGTAATGTACTTGTCTCCGGGCAGAACGAATTCGAGGTCGTCGCGCAGCTTCTGGGCCACGTTCATCCACACGTAGTAGGACTGGTTGAAAGGCTGCGGATTGTACCAGAGGGAACGCGCCTCGACGTAAGCCTTGTCGGCAGGAATCCTGTACTCGACTCGCCACTCCGTGCGCGAGGGAAGATCCATGGTCCCCACAATGCAGCTCACGCTGCCGTCCGGGTTCTTGCGGATCAGGTAATCCACGGGCGAAGCGGTCGAGGGCGCGTGGCCGATCAGCCCGAAGTTGGCTTCGATTCCGCCCGAAGTCCACGGCCCGCGCATGGCGATGCTGCGAAACTTCTCCACGTGGTTATAGTAGATGAAGTCCTTCTGCGTGCTCTTCTCGACCGCGCCGATCAGCTTTCCACCCGTAGCCGGCAAAACGAACGCGTCAATATACGGGTTCTCGAGGTGAATCACATTCCAGATTTGGGGGGCGCCTTCGTACGCCAGGTCGTCAGAGGAATAATACGGATAAATCTTCTGCATCACGCCTCCCCGGGCCCGTACAGCGATGGGGTTCGGGCCGGAGAAGGGATAGGTCTTGATCGTCTGCTTCTCCTCGCGGACGTCCGTGGCGTGGCCGGATAAACACAGTGCCAGAATCGACAGCAAGCTCAAGGTAATCATTCTCATTGGTAAGTCCCTCAATCGTTAGGGCGGCCATCCTGACCGCTGCTATCTTGCAGGGGCGGCGCTTGTGGCCGCCCTGGGCGCCCACCAGCGGCGCCCCTGCTCACTCTCTCAAATCAGGTGGGTCAGTCTATGTGCGCCGCACACTGAGTGTCAAGTGTTCCCTAAGGTGAGAGCCACGGCGTTGGAATTAGAGAGAGCTATCCCGGATTTCTCACCACGGCAGGGAAGGGCGGGGCTTTAGCCCCGCCGTTACAAGGCCCGCTCATTGTCCCCCTCCCTCGCCTCCCGCACAGCTTGCGGCCGCAAGCTGTGCGGGAGGCGAGGCGAGACGAGGAGGGGCGTCCGCGATTGCGGCGGGGCTAAAGCCCCGCCCTTCCGGTGCTCCGGGCCAACCGGCTCGCGTTGGTGAGAAATCCAGGTTAGCCCCCCCGTCACAGCTCCACCTTGGCCGTTCAACCGGGCGGAATAATCTCCCAGGGGTTCAGGACCTCCACGCCGGCCGCCCGGAAAGGCGCCTCGTCCCCCGTTGCCACGCTGAAGTGGCGAGATGCGGCAATGGCTGCGATCTGTGCATCCGCCACGGCGATCGCATGGCCGGATCGGCGGGCGCGTATGACGATTTCGAGAGTAGGATTGGGCCGCGGCAAGATCGAAAGGCACGATCCGCTCGGCGAAAAGGGCGACGACCTGTTCAGCAAGGGCAGCGGCCAGTGCTCTGCGCCGTTTGGCGGTGGGCAGGCTCTCGATGCCGAGCAGCAACTCCGCCAGGCTGACCGCCGAGAGGTAAAAGCGTCTGGGCCGCCTGGGCGTCGAGCCACTCGAGAACGTTGCGGTCAGGCTTGGGCCGCATCGCCTCGGAGACGACGTTCGTATCAAGCAGAATCACGAGAAGTCCGCAGCTCTCGCGGGCGCCTTGTCCCGCCTGATCTCGAGTTCCAAGCCCCCGTAGGGCTTCGCAAGCGCAGCGAGTGCAGAGCCCAGCCTCACGCGCTGGTCAGGCCGCACGGCGCCATCGAGGATGGCGCGAACCTCCGCTTCCGTGCTGCGCCCGTGCCGCCTCGCCCTGACGCGCAGGGCGCGGTGAGTCTCCTCGGAAATATTGCGCACGACAATTGCCGCCATAACAGAACTCCCTGTCTACGTTGCAATGATATCACACCAGCAGAGCCGATATCAAAGCGCACCGTAAGGGTCGTGTCCCGATTTGACTCGAAGTGCCCCGACCTGCCGGGGCACTTGTGGTTGTCACGGGAGGACGAACCACGAGCCCAAGGATACTTCTGCGTTCGCAGCTGCGCCCAGGACGAATGGAGCATCGCCATTGGAAGAAGTCAGACACCTGTTTGTTGCTGTTGCGGGACGAGCTCCTTTAATGCCTGGAGAAGCAGATCCACCTTCGGTACCCACAGGGAATCCTTGTAGCTGGGCTGTTTTTTCTTATAGTCCGGTGGAACACTGAATTTGAGCTCTTGTTCAACCTTCTCCTTCAGCTTGTCTCGAAAAGACGTGGCCGTTTCAGATCCGTCTAGCAAGTAAAAATTGATAGAGAGGCTACCCGAGGACCAAACTTGGAAAACCGTCGCGGAACAAACGGAGGCCCATTTCGGATTGAAGGAGGCCGACACTCTACCCGAGCCCCATACAATATCAGCAGAGAGGGCTTTAAAACCGTCATATAGTTTCTCCATAGCCGCGATGGTAGGTTCGGCCACGTTTTTGTCCCTGGCGTCGGCGAAGAAACGATCCCAATCCCAGCTCTCGGCCCCTCTTGGAGTAACGGTCACATTACGCTTTACCAACCTTGCTTCCTCGGTGAACCCAAAAAGAGTTGGCACTATCACGGTCACACCATGGCCAGAGTATCGACGTGCCTCCACGAGCAACACTTCCGTGCGGTTCATTTGCTTGTTAAGAAAGTCCACTATACTCTTTAGCTCGCGCGGGGCTTCTTCCATAAAAAACATAATTCGTATTTCGCCCAGCCTCAACTTTGATTCCACGTCGTCAAGAAAGCTATCGACGGAGTCCGCCTTCTTGGGCCGGATCGCCCGCCAAGCCTCGTCGAGCGAAGAACCTCTCTTCACCGCGGACTCTTCGGCGTATTCGCGAATCATTTTCTTGTTCCAATAAAAGTCGCCATTCGCAGCATACTCCAGAACCTGGCCAACTACTTTCCGGCGAGAACCAGTGTCACCAAACCGTTTGCACTCAACGAAGGTAGGAGTCGCGTTTTGATCGACGAAAAAGAAATCGATGTTCCATCGGTCACCCCCGCCAGATGGATCTGGAACGGGCATCTCCCTCTTGACCAGCAGCCAACGGCACGGGTCGACAGGATCGATCTGCTCACCTGGCAGAAGGTTGTGATTGTGTTCGAGGATATCTTGTAGCTCTTTGGTTTCGTCCTTGACGCGTACCGTTTTCATCGGGTCGGGTACTCCATCTTCCATCAAGAAGAACACGCTAGGCATGAGCACCTCCCCCAAACTGGAAATCAGGTATGACGCTGATTGACCGGGGCACTGCACGGCACGTTTTCTCGGCTACCCCCGTTACGGGTCAACTTTATTCGTATAACGCTGGCCGTAACGCCGCCGCGTCACCGAGGTCGCATTTGAGAATGCTGATTATATCCCAGTTTTGTGGGAAGAGGCAGGCGCGCGGCTTCCGGCCACTGGCCCCCTGCGAAACGATACCTAAGCGCAGACATATTTCCCGGTCTGGCCGGGCAGGACAGCCAACCCAGCGAAGTCCCTGCTTTCTTGGATTTTCTGCTTGACAATCTCGCGGACGTGTGATAGCCTATCATGGTGGTCATTTTGTGGACACATTGTCGCAGGCGGAGGCCGGGGCGCGCCGAGGGGCAAGGGAAAGCGGACGGGGCCCGGCTATGGGGAAATGTAGGGAACTACAAAAAATGAATAATAGTGGGAACGAAGCTAAGAAGTACTTGAGAACAAAGGAAAATCACTTTTTCTAGTGTGCAATTCACGTGCGTTTTGCGCGCAAATTAGCACGAATTTGAGCCCTAATGGAGCCAAAGCAGCACATTTTGCGGAAACGAACCGAAATTTCTAACCCTAATGGCAAGGCCGGACAAGTGACAATAAGTTCAACTAGACAAGCTTGGGCCTTTCATGGCCTCTGCGGAGGGATGCCCTGAGACTGCCCTTGCCGGTTTCACGCCAAGACGCAAAGCACGCCAAGGCCGCCAAGCGAAGTGAGGCATTTAGTCCCTAATCCCTAACCCCTGATCCCTAACTCCTAGTCCCCAGCCCCTGCCCCCCAGCCCCGCTTCATTTGACCCTATTCGGACGGCTCTGTTAACATGAACGATCAACGGCCGGGAGAAACTCGCGTGAGAGTGGGTGTTCATACTTCCATAGCCGGGGGGCTCGAGAACGCGGCGCATCGCGCCCAGGAGATCGGCTGCGACACGTTTCAGATGTTCTCGGCCAATCCGCGCGGGTGGAAGGGGCAGGATCCGACCCCGGAAGCGTGCGAGCGGCTCCGCGCCGCGCGCGCTGGTTACGGCCTCGCGCCGCTGGTGATCCATGACAACTATTTGATCAACCTCGCCTCGACGGATTCTTTGATCCGCCAGATGTCCATCGCGGCGTTCAGAAAAGAACTCGAGCGCGCCGTGGCCTTGGGCGCGGATTATCTGGTTACGCATCCCGGGAGCGCCAAGGGCGGCACGGCGACGGCGGGAATCAAAACTTGCATCGAGTCGGTGCGGCAAGCCGCAAAGGGTTTGAAGCTCGATGGCCTGCGGATTCTCATTGAGAACACGGCCGGGCAAGGCTCGTCGACCGGGCGCACGTTCGAGGAAGTGGCGGAAATCTTAGCCGGGACCGCTAGGGACCTGCCGATGGGCGCATGCATCGATACGGCGCATTGTTTCGAAGCGGGCTACGCCGTTCACACCCAGGCCGGCCTGGCCGAGACCGTGGAGAGACTCGAGTCGACGGTCGGACTCGCGAAGGTGTGCGTGATTCACGCCAACGACTCGAAGACGGCTTTTGGCTCGCACGCCGACCGGCACGACCACATCGGTAAAGGGCAGATCGGCAAGGAGGGATTCCGCCGCATCGTCTGTCATCCCAAGCTCCAGGCGATTCCCTTCATCTGTGAGACGCCGATTGACAAGCCGGGGGACGACCGGAGGAATCTCCGCATGATGAGGAAGCTGGCGGGAGAATTAGCGGTCAGCTCTCAGCCGTCAGCGATCAGCAGACGTGGGACAGGCACTCTTGCCTGTCCCTAAATCAGGTATGGAGGTCTCACAAAGCACCCTCACCCGGCCCGCCCCGGCTGATGAAAACGCCGGCTGCGGTCCACCCTCTCCCCCAAGGGGGAGAGGGCTTCAGTTTCGAATTTCGATTTTTGGTTTTAGACTTTAGACTCTCGACTCTCGACTATACTTATGGACTACGACCCACAACAGATCGAAGCGAAATGGCAAAAGCGCTGGGCTGAAGCGAAGGTTTTCGACGCCGAAGCGGACGCCGCGCGCGCAGAAGTATTACGTGCTGGAGATGCTGCCCTACCCTTCCGGCGACATCCACATGGGGCACGTGCGCAATTACTCGATCGGGGATGCGCTGGCGCGCTACATGTGGATGAAGGGCTACAACGTGCTTCATCCCATCGGCTGGGACGCGTTCGGCCTGCCGGCGGAAAACGCGGCCATCAAGCGCCAGCGGCATCCGTCGGAATTCACCTTCAATCACATCGGCAACATGCGCGAGCAGTTGAAGCGCCTGGGTTTCAGCTACGACTGGCGGCGCGAAATTGCCACCTGCGTTCCGGAGTATTACCGCTGGAACCAGTGGTTCTTCCTCAAGATGTACGAGCGCGGCCTGGCCTACCGCAAGAAGAGCCGGGTGAACTGGTGCCCGCAGTGCGAAACGGTGCTGGCCAACGAGCAAGTGGTGAACGGCTGTTGCTGGCGGCACGAGGGCACGCCGGTGGAGCAGCGCGAACTCGAGCAGTGGTTCTGGAAAACCACCGCCTACGCCGAGCAACTGCTCGACGACATGAAGGAACTGGTGCGCTGGCCGGAACGCGTGCTGGCCATGCAGCAGAACTGGATCGGCAAGTCCACGGGTACGGAAGTGGACTTTGGCGTGCCCGAACTGGGCGAGCCGCTGCGCGTCTTTACCACGCGCGTGGACACGATCTTCGGCTGCACCGCGGTTTTCCTGGCCGCGGAGCACCCGCTGGTGGAGAAGCTTATTGCGCACTCGAGCTCGCCGGAGAAACTGCGCCAGGAGGTGGAGCGGATCAAGGCTTCCGCCGCGCGGGCGCGCGTGGAAGTGATCTGAAGAAAGTCGGAGTCGACACTGGGTTCCGGGCGCGGAATCCGTTCAACGGCGAGACCGTTCCCATCTGGATTGCCAACTTTGTTCTGATGGATTACGGAACGGGCGCGGTGATGGCGGTGCCCGCGCACGACCAGCGGGACTTTGAGTTCTGCACCGAATACGGGCTTCCCATTCGCACCGTGATCGTTCCGGCGGACTCCGCGGGCGCGTCCCCGCTTCTCCGCCCAAAGAGGCCTACGTCGAGTACGGCAAGCTGGTGAATTCCGGCGACTACAGCCATTTCTCTTCCACTCAGGCCATCCTGAGGATGACTCAGGACGCAGAGGAGAAAGGCTTCGGACGACTCACCGTGCAGTACCGCCTGAAGGACTGGGGAATCTCACGCCAGCGGTACTGGGGGACGCCCATTCCCATCATTTACTGCGACCAGTGCGGGGTGGTGCCGGTTCCCGAAGAAGAGTTGCCGGTCGTCTTGCCGCCGAACATCAAATTGACCGGCCGGGGACACTCGCCGCTCGCCGACGTTCCCGAGTTCGTCAACACGACGTGCCCCAAATGCTCGGGACGCGGCGCGGCGCGAGACGGACACCATGGACACGTTCGTGGACTCCTCGCTGGTATTTCTACCGTTACACCGCGCCCCACTTCGACGCTGCGCCGGTGGATAAGGAGGCCGTGAAATACTGGTTCCCGGTGGACCAGTACATCGGCGGAATCGAGCATGCCATCCTGCACCTGATCTACATGCGATTTTTCACCAAGGTGATGCGGGATATCGGCCTGGTGGAGTTCGCGGAGCCGGTGGCGCGCCTGTTCACCCAAGGCATGGTGCTCAAAGATGGCTCCGCGATGTCGAAGTCAAAAGGCAACGTGGTGGATCCCGTGGAAATGTGCGCGAAATACGGCGCCGATACCGTGCGGACTTATATGATGTTCGCCGCGCCTCCCGAGAAAGACTTTGACTGGAGCGACAGGGACATTGAAGGCGCGGCGCGCTTTCTGGGCAAGGTCTATCGGCTGGTTTCAAAGCATGCGGATAAGTCTCCGCAGTGTGCAGGCACTTTCGCAGACAGCGCGATTCCGAATTCAAAATTTCAGATTTACAGACGAGGAGCGGAGCCTGCTTCGAAAGGCGCACCAGACGCTTCGCCACGTTACGGAAGACATGGAAGGCCGCTGGCATTTCAACACCGACATGGCCCTGTGCATGGAACTGATTAACGAATTGACGGATCATCGAGGGCGCGATCGAGGCCGGCAAGGTTCGGCCCGAAGTACATAAGGCGGTTCTGGAACTGCTGGTCATCTGCTTTCGCTCTTTGCGCCGCATATCGCCGATGAACTCTGGGAAGGCCTGGGCCACTCCGAGACCGCTGCTTGCGAGTTCCCTGGCCGCGCTTTGACAACCGAACTTGCCGCCGAGGACGAACTGGAAATTCCCGGTCCAGGTGAATGGCAAATTGCGGGCGCGGATCCGGGTGGCGGTGGACGCGGGCGAGGAAGAAATTCTGGCTCGAGCGCAGGCGGAGGAAAAGGTGGCTTCAGCACCTCACGGGCAAGCAGATGGTGAAGGTCATCGTTGTGCCGCAGAAGCTGATCAATATTGTGGCGAAGTAGAAGTGGCTCGACCAGTCACGCCGGCGGCGGCTGGAGAAAGCGCCGTCGCAGACCTCTCCCGGGGAGAGGGCTATCGTCACGAGACTCGACTATGTATTGACTGCCGTTCGCGTAATCCAGGAGAAATGAGCCCGGCACTCAATATGGAACATACTCGGCCTGTTGTCATTCTCGATTTTGGTTCTCAATACACGCAATTGATCGCGCGCCGCATTCGCGAAATGCAGGTCTATGCGGTGATCGTTCCGTGTCATACAGCCCTTTGATGACCTGGCAGCGGATGCACCCGCAGGCGCTGGTGCTTTCCGGCGGCCCGTCGTC
This sequence comes from uncultured Acidobacteriota bacterium, assembly GCA_963722675.1. GTDB lineage: Bacteria > Acidobacteriota > Terriglobia > UBA7540 > UBA7540 > CAVROP01. Next base: position 36,176 of record CAVROP010000054.1, on the reverse strand, counting down.
TGTCTACGACCCGTCCGCGCCGGTGTGCGACGAGCGGGTGTTGAAGATGAACATCCCGGTTCTGGGCGTCTGTTATGGGCTGCAATGGATGTCGCAGAACGCTGGGGGGAAAGGTTGAGCCCGCCCAGCGCCGGGAATACGGATTCGCCCAACTGGAGATTTACCCCTCCACGACACTCCTCAAGGGCATCGAGTCGCCGCTGCGCGTCTGGAACAGCCACGGCGACCACGTGGCGGAGGTTCCGCCCGGTTTCAGCATTACGGGGCGCACGGAGAACGCCATTTCGGTGATCGAGAATCCCGCGGCCGGAATCTACGCGCTGGAGTTCCATCCGGAAGTTCGCCACACCGCACACGGTTCGGAAATCCTGAGCCGATTCGTGCGGGACGTGGCGGGCATCCAGCCGAATTGGTTCCCGCGCTCCTTCATCGAGGAAACGGTGGACCGAGTGCGGCGGGAAGTTAAGGGACGAAGCGCGCGTTGTGCGCACTGTCGGGCGGGGTGGATTCCGCGGTCGCTGCGACGCTGGTGGGAAGAGCCATCGGCGACCGGCTGACCTGTCTGTTTGTCGACAACGGCCTGCTTCGCAAGAACGAGTTCGAGCAGGTGGCCGGCATGCTGCGCGAGCAAGCCCACCTGAACGTGCGCACGGTAGACGCTTCGGCTCGTTTCCTGACCCGCTTGGAGGGAGTCACCGACCCGGAGAGAAAGCGCAAAATCATCGGAGAAGAATTCATCCGGGTTTTCGAAGAGGAGGCTAGCCGGCTTGGGGACATACCCTTTCTGGTGCAGGGGACGCTGTATCCCGGACGTGATCGAGTCGGTTTCCGTGAAGGGTCCGGCCGCAACCATCAAGAGCCATCACAATGTGGGTGGGTTGCCGCAAGATTTGAAGTTCCGGCTTATCGAACCTCTGCGCGAGCTTTTCAAGGACGAGGTGCGCAGAGTAGGCCGGGAATTGGGGTTGGATGACCGGTTGATCGACCGGCAGCCATTCCCCGGCCCGGGTCTGGCGGTACGGATCCTGGGCGCGGTCACGGAAGAGCGCCTCGAAATGGTCCGGAATGCGGACGCGGTGGTGAGGGAAGAGGTCGAAGCGGCGGGGTTGGCCAAGCGCTTGTGGCAGGCGTTCGCCGTCCTGCTTCCGGTCTCGAGCGTGGGCGTGATGGGTGACGCGCGAACCTACGCCTCGACCATCGCCGTTCGAGCCGTGGAATCCGAAGACGGGATGACGGCTGACTGGGCGAACCTTCCCGCGCCCCTTCTGCAACGGATGGCTACCAGGATTGTCAATGAGGTCAAAGGCGTTAATCGCGTAGTATTCGACATTACCTCGAAGCCGCCGGGGACAATCGAATGGGAATAAACTCACCCCGGCCGCCGCCGAGGCAGCTTGAGACAGGACAAGATTACAGGGTTATCGACTTGCCAGTTTCTGGGCCATGTAGAGCAGGAGTTGCCGGTCTTTCTCGTCAATCTTGTCGAGAAGGCGTTTCACTTTTTCAAAGAAACGCACTTCCTTTTCCTGCTCGGCATCGAGTACCAACTCTTCCGTGCTCTGCAGCTTGCTCAGGTTGGGCAGAACCGGTTCCCCGTCTCCTTCATAGAAAAGCTGATGGAGGGGGATTTCCAGTGCCGCCGCGAGCCGCTCCAGGGTTTCGAGAGACGGTACAGTGTGGCCGTTCTCGACCCGGGAGATGTAACAGCGCAAGAGTCCGGTACGCTTTTCAATATCACCCTGTGATAGTGACTTATCTTCTCTTAACTTTTTAAGACGTGTTCCGATGACCATGGGGGACATTCTTCCACAAAGTATCAAGACCGTCAACTATTAATATAGGAATGGCGGAGAGATATCTGGACGGCGGTCTGTAACCAATTGGCAACCTCCCTCGTCCCTGCTACAGAGGGAAGCCCAGAGATGGAACCCGAATGGCACGCTCGGAGTTTGATGTCAGCCAGGAAGTTGAGTACATCCGCCGTGTCCAGAAAGGGGACGGTGAAACCTTCGGCCTGCTGGTGGAAAAGTACCAGCAGCGTATTTTCTCCATCGTCTTCCATCTTGTTCGCCGCCGGGACGAAGTCGAGGACCTTGCTCAAGAGGTGTTTTTCAAAGCTTTTCGGGCCATTCGAAGTTACAACTTTCAATCTTCGTTCGCCACATGGTTGTCCCGAATTGCCGTGAACCATTGCTACGATTACTTGCGCAAAGTGCGCGCCTCGCACCTCAGCTACTACTCGGAGATGACGGAAGAAAGCGCGCACGAATTGGAACGAAAGGCGGAGAGCCCGCCGCCACAAGGCATGGATCACGGCGAGAAGCTAGCCCTGAGGGATTTCGTTGGCAGGCTTCTCGAACGCGCGCCGGAAGATGATCGCCTGATTCTCACTCTCAAGGAGCTGCAAGACTATTCTGTGGAAGAAATCGCTGACCTGCTGAAACTGAAAACCAGCACCGTCAAAGTGCGTCTCCACCGCGCCAGGAAGCGAATGCTCGAAGACCTGGAGCGTTGGCGCCAAGAAGGAAAATAGGCCATGGATTGCAAAGAGATTCGTGATCTGGTCGGGGAGCGCTGGGGCGAGGAATTGCCTGCGGAGGCGCGAGAGCACATCAGCAAGTGCGCGGGCTGCGAAGTGTATTGGCGCAACACCCGCTTCCTCCAGGCAGGCTTCCGAGCCTTAGCAGAGGAGACGCCGCCGGAGGCGTCGTTTGGCTTCGCCTCGCGGCTGGTTCGACGGCTGCAAGAGTGGGAGGCGACAGGCGCACGGAGCGAGTTCTTTGAGACCGTTGGGCGGCGTTTCGTATATGCCACGCTTGCCCTCACGCTGGCCTTGCTGCTCAGCTTGGCGCTGCCCACCAGCGGCCCGGTGCGGGGTGTGGCCGGGGCCGATTTCCTCGGTTTGCAGAGCCACAATCAGATGTCGCAGCCCGACGTCGTGGGGGGCGACCTCGGTGATACACACGACTTGATTCCGGGAGGGCCGACGCAGTAATCCTAGTCGGCTAGAGAAAGCCATGAGCCGAAGAGCCTACCTCTATTTCGCCTTGACATTTCTGCTGGGTGTGGTCGTTGGCGGAGCTTCCGTCTATTACTACGCCTGGAGCACGGGGCACTTTCGCCGCCCCTTCAACCGGCAAAGCTTCGTCCAACGCGTCAAGGGCGAACTCAACCTTTCAGATTCGCAAGTCCCTCAACTCGAACAGATCCTGGAAGGCTCCACCAGCCGATTCAGAGCCGCTCAGCAGCAGTCGGATGCCCAGCTCAATGCCATCCGCCAGGAAACCCGCAACCAGATTCGGCAGATCCTGACGCCGCAGCAAACCCAGAAGTTCGATGAGCTGGTGCGCCGCTGGGATGAGAGAAGAAAACACTTCAGCCGCTGAGTTCGGTGCCCTCCAAGGCGCTTCGCGCGGCCGACCCACAGATCAAAACGGCACGTCTTCATCCGTGATTTCGGGAGCTTCGGGGGGTGGCTCGGGTGCAGGCGGCCGGTCGAAGGAAGCGTGTTCCGCCGTCGGCGCTGAGCTTCGCTCCGCCGTGGGCGAAGGGGCTGCCGCGGCGCGCTCATTATCCGCCCTTGAACCCAGCATCTGCATTCGACTGGCTATGATTTCGTAGGACGTGCGCTTATTTCCCGTCTGGTCTTCCCATTGCCGGCTTCGAATGCTTCCCTCGATATAGACTTGCTTGCCTTTGGTCAGGTACTGTCCGCAAATTTCAGCCAGCTTATTCCAAGCGACGATGTTATGCCATTCCGTGCGCTTCTGCTGCTCGCCACTCCGGTCTTTGAAAACTTCGTCCGTGGCCACACTGAACTTGGCTACAGGCGCCCCGCTAGGCGTGTATTTCACTTCCGGGTCCCGCCCCAGGCGACCGACAAGGATCACTTTGTTGACCGAGCCAGACATAGGAACCTCCCTCCCCCACCCGGCCGCTCCCCCAACGGGGAACAAATTCATCAGCCGTGAGTGCGAGGTCCGTCAACGGCGCGGACCTGACACAGAATAACCGAGCTTTCTGAGTCTCTGGCGGGCCAGGTCCGCCTCACGAGAATTCGGGCTCTGCTGAATCAGGGAACGCAATTCTCTGGCCCCTGCGCTTTTCTCCCCGAGCTCGAGCAACGCAAATCCCTTCTTGAGCTGCGCGGCCGCGGCCTTGTTGCCCCCTCGTTCAATGCACTTATCGTATTCCGCGATCGCGTTGTTATATTTCTTCTGGGAGGAGTAAATCTCCCCGATATAGAACTCGGCGTTAGAGGCCCGGTCCGTCTCGCCGTAGTACTGCAGGTATTGTAGAAAGGCCTGAATGGCAAGGTCGTACTGCCCGCCGTTGTAGTCTGTCAGGCCGGAATTATAGAGGCTGTCGGGATCGGGAATGGTCGGCTTGGGGGGCGCCGCCTCGCCGCCCGGCGCGCCTGGGGCTCCAGGAGCCCCGGTGCCTGTCGCAGAAGCCGCAGGTTGTTGCGGGGGAGCGGTTATAGTCTGGATAATATTCTGCGTCTGCGCCAATTGCTCGCCCAGCTTGCCTATGCGCGCCTTGGCCTCATCGAGGCTCTCGCCGAGCGCCTGGATCTGGCTGGTCATGGAATCGAGGCGCGCGTTGGATGTCGCCAGGTTCTTTTGCGTGGCGTCCCGCAAATCATTCATGTCGGATTTGATCTTGTTGACGTTGTCACTGGCCTGTTCGATCAAGGTCCGCAACACTGCGCCTTGCGTATCGACGGTCTTTTGAAGGTTCTGGACGGCCTGCTGCAACGCGTCGAGTTGTTGCATCATTTGGAGCGTCTCTTTGCTGACCGCGTAAAAGGGCTGTGCTCCGGTAACCAGAAGGCCCAGGACAGGAAGAATCAGTAAGGCATGCTTTTTCAAGGGGAGTCACCCTCGTTGTTTAAAGTGAACACACGCCAGTGTACCCTGCCCTCTATGTTTGGGTCAACTGGCGGTAGCAGATGCAAACAGTGGAAGCGGCGGCCTCACGCCGCCTAGCGGCGCGGTGTTCTTGCCTGCGCGCCGCGAGACGCCTCTTCGCCCACGCCTCCTCGGAGTGACACGCCAAAAGGGTTCTTCATCCACCCGCTAAAGGCCGGCGCTGTGATTCAGGCCGGGTCGGGTCTCCTGCCCCGCGGACATGGGCACAGTTCTCCCTTGTGCTGCGCCGGTTCCCCCTGCCAGTGTGGAACTCGAGAGGGAAGGCAGGCCGGGTGCCGCAAGGGTCCCGGCCGGTCCGCATTACTTTGCCTCCGTACCGTAGTGGAAGTGAGCGCGACGATTCTGCTGCCAGCAGGTTTCGTCGTGATCCGTACAAGAAGGCCGATCCTTGCCGTACGATATGGCGTTGATAAGGTCGCCGTTGATACCCAGATTGACCAGGAAACTCTTAGCTGCGGTAGCGCGGCGGTCGCCCAGACCGAGGTTATACTCTTCGCTCCCTCGTTCATCGCAGTGGCCTTCGATCGTAAACTTGACATTCGGATGAGCCTTCAGGAAGTCGGCGTCGGAGGTCAGAGCCTGCTGTGCGTCGGGACGAATATCCGACTTGTCGTAGTCGAAGAAGGCGTCTTTGATACTCTGTCCGAATATTTCTTCTTCGCTCACCTCGGCTTTGGGCGCCTCGGGCGGCGCTGCCGGCGGCGGAGCAGTTACGGTCACTCTGGCGGTCTCGGTTACTGAACCGCCCGGGCCGGTGGCTGTCAGAGTATAGGTTATGGATTCCTGAGGGGTAACGGTCGTGGAGCCCTGCGCTTGTACTTTCCCCACGCCTGGGTCGAGGGTAAGGTCAGTGGCGTTTTGGGAACTCCAGCTCAACGTGACGGACTGGCCTCTTTCAATTGTGCTCGGCTCGGCCGTCAAGTGTACGGTTGGCGCCGGGGTTGGGGCGGGCGGCGCTGCGGGCGGCGCTGTGGCGACCTGCTTCTTGTGACACGCACCTGCTAAAAGAACCATTCCCAGTAAACCGGCGAGAAGCGCAAGACTGCGTTTCTGCTGTTGCATTTCTTCATCCTCCTTGGTCGGAAAGAAAGGAATCTTGCGATTCCTTGGATAGGCCAATATGTCTTGGAATGCCCCCTGGAGCAGGACAAGTGCCTCAGAATTACCCGCGCCAGTGGGGTTCGTGCTTTTCGAAACCGTGCATACTAACATCAAAGCAAGAAAAAACACAAGCTACCCGTCAAAAGCTACCCGTCAACAGCTACCCGTCAAAAGATCGCGCCGCGATATTCATTCCGGGGTCACACTTCGGAAAAAACTCAGCAGGCGTTCAGTGAATACGGGGATCAAATCGACACCTTCTCTTGCGACTCTAAAAACTAATTCGACCAATTCGGGTTCCAGTTGTTTCCGGTGCGGGTAAGCTGCACTGGTTCGGTTCCATTGGCGAGCATGGTCCAGACCTGGCGAGTGCCGGAACGAGTGGATTCGAAAGCCAGGTGGCGGCCGTCGGGCGACCAGGAGGGATGCTCGTTGCGTCCCGCGTCGTGCGTCAACTGGACAATCCTTCCCGTGGCAATTTCCATGAGGTAAATATCATAGGTCCCGGTTTCCGAAAGCCTCCAATGGAAAGCCAGAAACAATCCGTTGGGAGACCAGGCGGGCCCGCTGGCATCACCGCCTCCGCCCGCCGTGGTGACGCGCCGCAGGTTGGTGCCGTCGCCCGACATGATGTAAACCTGGGGTGTTCCGCTGCGGTCGGATACAAAAGCCATTTCGGTTCCCGTCTTGGGGTTCCAGGCCGGCGAAATATCCACTCCCCGAGAAAAGCTCAGCCGCTGAAGATTCGTGCCGTTGACGTCCGAGTCATAAATCTCCGGATCGCCGCTCATGCTGGAACAAAAGGCAATCTTCTTTCCATCGGGCGACCAGGCAGGGGTGGTGTTGAGTCCTTTGTAACCGGGGAAGAAAGCCCGGTGATTCGTTTCGAGAGAGAGGATGTAGATTTCCGGATTGCCGGAGGCGTAACTCGTGAACGCAAGCTTCGTGTTGTCCGGCGACCAGCGCGGGGTTGTGGAGAGCGAACCGTAATTGGTCAACGCGTGCTGGTTAAAGCCGTCGTAATCCATGACCCAGATTTCAGAGCGGCCCCCGCCGCCCCTCACGAACGCAATTTTGGTCAGGCAATCGCCGCGCAGGCCACCCCCCAGGGTCTGAATAATCTCGTTCGCAAAGCGGTGCGCGGCTTCGCGCGCTGAGATCTCGTTCAAGGCGGCCACATACCGCTTGGCAATAACGCTCGGATTGGCGGTGTTGCCCAGATCAAACAGCCGGGCGGTAACCACCAGATTGGAATTGGTCACTTCGGTCTTTCCGAAGCCAAGCATCTGCGCGGAAATCGGCGGCGAACTCCAAGTTTTGAAGTCCACATCCGCCGGCTCACGCAGCGGAGTGGTCGGGTAGAAGCTCTTGCTGGCCAGATCGAAAATACCCGCCTGCTGGAGGTCGTGCCACAGGACCTGGTTGAATTCCTGGGTGAGCGGAGCGAGGTTCTGCTCGCCCGAAGCGGCGGTAAAGTCAGAGACGGCCAGTTTGATTCTGGCCGCGCCAAGATTGATCCCGATGCTGAACCAGTCTTGACCCCAACCGGTGTTAAAAGCTATCAACAGCAGCGAGAGGGTAATAACAAAGAACAAACTGCACAGTTGGATTCGCCGCAAGCAAAAGCGCATGTCTGGATTTCAACTCCCGTAGTTTTTAGATGCGTGCACCCATCCGCATAGATGTCTCGCGGTGTGACATATTATCTGAAGGTCCACGAGCCCCAAAGCGGCATCAGCCTTGGCCCTTTCCCGCTACCGGTGAAAGTCAAAGTAGAGGTTCACTTTGACCTTGTTTCCTGAATAGTCGGGAGGGAGTGGGGGAAGCGGGTTCGAGGCCAAAACGGCCCGCAGGGCGGAACGATCCACTTCCGGCATACCGCTGGACTGCGTGATCTCAACATCGGTAACATTGCCATCACGCAGAATAGTAAAAGTCATATAGAGGCGTGGAGCGCTCACGATATTCGGGCTGACCGTGGAGAGCAGCCAGTTGCCGCTGATGCGGCTTCGGACGGAAGCGACGTACCAACCGTAGCGCTGACCAAAATCCCCGCCCTCGCCAAAGCTGAGACCGCCTTGCCCCCCCGCGCTGACCATCTGCGTGTAATTCATAGAAGGCTGGCCGCCCAGTCCGTAGGGTACGGCATTGTCCGCCTGCACGGGTTTGTCTTTTTGAATGTGGGTATTGACGCGCTCGGCCTTCTCCGGCTTCACGGCCTCTTTAAACTTGGGAATCGGGATAGCCTGCGGCTCCGGCGGGGCCTTAGGCGCAGGTTCCGTTTGATGCAGCCCTGGATTTTCACTGGCCAAAGTATTGTGCGTGGATAGCATCGGGGCAGGCAGCGGCACGCCCGGCAGGGAGGCAACCGCCCCAATCCGCGTCGCGTTGCCTCCGCCCCAGTTCTTTCCCCAGCCGCCTCCGAACGACGAGCCCAAGCTCGTGTAGCCGATCAACAGCACGAAAAGCACCACGTGCATCGCGGCGGAAGCCGCCAGCGTGCCGCCCAGCGTCTCGCGCCGCTCGTGCGTAACCAGAATGGAAACGGCCTGACCGCTCATCTTAGCCTTCAACTTTCAGCTCTCAGCGTTCAGCACCAATAATCGTCGTCGCCCCCGCGCAGTCTGGAACCCGTGCCGGACCATATACGATGGATTCCCGCTTGCGCGGGAATGACGGAGTATTCGCGGGAGGACGTAATTCCGGCTGAGTCTTTGTGCTCGTCACTCGTCACTTTTCACTCGTCACTTCGTTTCCAGCGGTTCCGTCACCACGTTGATGTTGGTCATCTGGGCCTGTTTCAAGGCGTCCACCACCGTTGCAAACGTGCCGAAAGGCGCCGTTTGGCTGCAGCGAATAAACACCGGAGTCCCGCCGGCGCCCTTCAGATGAGTCAAAACGTAGCCCCCCAACTTGTGAATGTTCACCGGATCGTTCCCAACATAAATATTCTGGTGTTTGTCGATGGTCACCACGATCTTCTCCTCGGAAATCGCTTTCACCGTGTGGGTCTTCGGCAGGTCAACTTCAATCCCCGATTCGAGAATGGGGGCTGTCAACATGAAGATAATCAGCAGCACCAGGACCACGTCCACGAACGGCGTGATGTTAATCTCCGCCAGCGATGTACGCGTTCGACCCTTGAGGGTGGTGAATGCCATGGGGTACCTCGTTCTGTCCGTGGTCCGTTGTCCGTCGTCCGTTGCATAAGGCGGAGCGAATTGGGCCGCTGCAACTGACCATGGACTACGGACAACGGGCTAGGTGAAGAACCGCTCTGTCAAGTTAAGGAATTCCAGCCCGAAATCGTCCATCATCGAGCCAAATTCCTTGATACGCTGCACAAACTGGTTATAGGCAATCACCGCGGGGATGGCCGCAAAAAGGCCGGCCGCAGTGGTGACCAGGGCTTCGGAAATTCCGGGCGCGACGCTGCGCAGCGACGCGGTGCCCGCCGTTCCCATACCATGAAAAGCGTCGATGATTCCCCAGACCGTTCCAAACAGCCCGACGAACGGCGTCACGGCCCCCGTGGTGGCTAGCCAGGTGAGCCATTGCTCCATGCGCGTCAGTTCGCTGGAGGAGGTCATCTGCAAGGCCCTTTGCACAGCTTCCAGGCTTCGGATGTGGGGCTTGCCCGGGTTCTCATTCACCACCGCCTGGCTTTCAATTTCACGATATCCCGCCTGGAAAACCTCCGATAGCGGGGTGGACTTGAGACCTCGGGAGAAGGTACGAATCTCCGAAAGCCGCTTGCTTTGGCGGAAAACTTTCAAGAACTCCTGCGACTCCCGGCGAGCCGCTTTGAAGTTCCTAAACTTGTTAATAATAATCGCCCAGGATAGGACTGAAAATCCCGCCAGCAGCAATAGGACAATCCGGGCTACGAGCCCCGTGTTCGACAGCAACTGCCAGACTTCGCCTTGGTAGAAACCCTGTAACTGCGCCAGTAGTGCAGGGAGCAATGCGCCTCCTTCACAAACCATGAACTGCCCAGTCCTTCAAGTCCTCAACGTAACATAGCACTTTTGGGGCAGTCAATGAAACGCCTCCTGTTGCGGGCTTGGGGCGTAGTTCGGTTAGCTCGGGTATCAACGGGAGAGCAAAAACGCGAATTTGCCCCATCTGGCCGGGAGGTTATCCAGGACGAACGGTCTTCGGCGAGATCGTAGAAGGATCAACACAGCTCACGCGAAGTCGCAAAGCCGCGCAGAGCCACAAAGTCAAGTCGTGGGACCGCTTTGCGGCCTTGGCGCACTTTGCGTCTTCTCGTGAAACCGCGATTTCCGTTCGCGCAATCCGAGCCGAGTCAGATATAGGCGATCACATCGATCTCCACCAGCGAATTGCCTGGGACTCCGGCGGCGGCGATGGTGGTGCGCACTGGAGGTTCCGTGCCGAAGCGCCCTTGAAAGACCTCATTCATGCCCGCGTAGTCCTTCAGGTCGGCAAGGTAAACGTTGCATTTGAGGACCTTATCCATCGAGGATCCGACCTTCTCAAGCTCCTGCTGGATCTGGTCAAGGACTCCCTTGGTATGCACTTTGATATCACCAGCCTCATGGTAACCGACGCCGGCGATGAAGACCAGGTTGCCGTAAGCGACCACGCTGTTGAACAGTGGAGTCTTTCCGTTCTTGGAGTTGTTGACCAGTACTTTTTTGGTCGGTTTCTCCTTCGCGACGGCTGGGACCGCCGCGGCCGTTACGGCTCCCGCCGCAATTCCTGTCCGCAAGAAACGCCTTCGATTCGTTGTTTTCGTATGAGCCTCCTTGGAATGTCTCTGTGCTACCCGCGCATAGACTACGCGACCTTAATTCCCATTGCAACTGGAGGACGCAACGTGGCGTATAATCGCTGTAACGCGAACCGAATGCGGCGGATCAAGTTCGACGGACAACGCACTACGGACAACGGACCACTGACAACTGCCTATGCTCCATGAAATCCACGTTCAGAATTATGCCGTGATCGACTCGCTCAAAGTCGAATTTGCTCCAGGGCTTAATCTGCTCTCGGGAGAAACCGGCTCGGGAAAATCCATTCTGGTGGATGCTCTGGGCCTGGCCCTTGGGGGAAGAGCTTCGGCGGAAGTCATTCGCTCCGGGCAGGAGCGGGCGCAAGTCACGGCGGTGTTCCGCGCCGAAGGACGGCCGCCCTGGTCAACCTGGCTGGAAGAATGCGGCCTGGCACAGGAGGAGGAGCTTATCCTCCGGCGGGAAATACTGGCGAGCGGCAAGAGCCGCATGCTGGTGAACGATCAGCCCGTCACCTTGGCGGCGGTGAAGTCGCTGGCCGGCCTGCTCGTCGAGATGCACGGGCAGAACGAGCACGTGGCGCTGTTTGCCCGCGACGCCCAACTCGATTTGCTCGACCAGTTTGCAGGCGTGGACGAGGAGCTGCAGCGAGTCCGGGGGTTGCATGTAAGGCGGAAGGAACTGGAGTCTGAGTTCGAGAGCCTCAGCCAAAACGAGCAGGAGCGGCTACGCACCATCGACTTGCTGAGCTTTCAGGTGCAGGAACTCGAGCACGCCAAGATCGAGCCCGGGGAGGACGCGCGCCTCGGGGACGAGAAACGCGTCCTGGCAAATCTCGAGCGAGTCCGCGCTGCCGCGGCGGCAGCCTTCTCCACACTTTATGAAGACGAGGGCGCTGCCTACTCGCGCCTTGCGGCGGCCATGTACCAATTCGAAGACCTGCGGCGCTACGAGCCGGCCGTTGAGCCTTACGTCGAATCGCTGGCGGCCGCTCGTGCCACGATCGAGGACGCGTCTGACTACCTGCGCAATTACGTGGGTAAGCTGGAAGCCAATCCACAGCGGCTGGAGGAAATCGAGGATCGGCTGGCCCTGCTCGATCGGCTCAAACGCAAATACGGGCAGACGCTTGAGGAGATCCTTGCCTACGGAGAAAAGACCCGCCAAGAGCTGGCGAAAATGGAACATGCCGACGAGCGCCGCGAAACAATCCAGCGGGAGCTGGAAAAGGCGACGGCCGATTACCGCAAGGCGGGGGAGGCGCTTTCCACCAAGCGGCGAGAGGCGGCTCGCAAACTCACCCGGCTGGTGCGCGAAGAATTGGCGCAACTCGGCATGGAGAAAACCCGTCTGGAAGTTCATTTCGAAAGCCTCTTGGAAGGGCGCGCGGGGCCGCGCGGCCTCGACGAAGTGGAGTTTCGAATTTCGCCGAATCCCGGCGAAGAACTGCGGCCGCTGGAGAAAATTGCTTCCGGCGGGGAAATCTCGCGCCTCATGCTGGCGCTCAAAACCGTGGTGGGGACCAATCGGCCCGGCGCCGGCGCCGCCCGGCGCACCGCTCGCACCTTCATTTTCGACGAGGTCGATTCCGGGATTGGCGGGCGAGTGGCCGAATCCGTCGGGCAGCGGCTGAAGCGTCTGGCGCGCGACGGGCAGGTGCTGTGCGTCACGCACCTGGCGCAAATCGCCTGCTTCGCCGATCAGCACTATTATGTCGAGAAATTCGAACGCGCCGGCCGCACCCTGACCTCCGTGACGCATCTCGCCACCGAAAAAGACCGCGCGCGGTGAGTTAGCCCGCATGCTCTCCGGCAGTCAGATCACCGACGCCGTGCTTAAACACGCCGCCGCCATGCTGAAGCACGGAAATTGAGCCATTGGGTCATTGAGCCGTTGGTTCATTGACCCATTGCTCCATCGGACAGAACCACGTTGCGCTTGTCATTCTGAGGCCCGTTCTTCGGGCCGAAGAATCCCGGCAGTTGTCCTTGGCCTCCCAACAACGCGCCGAACTGCGGCGATTCTTCGCTTCGCTCAGAATGACAGCCGCAGGACAGCGCATCATATAAGAGCCGATATGTGCGCCCACTGCGCAGTATAATGAATCGATGTCCAGTTCTCCTTCGCCGCATAATACAGAAGACTCCGCTCCGCGCCAGGAAGCGCACAGCGCGTATTTGCGCATTCAGTCCGTGACGATTTTCGTGCGCAACCTGGATCGGAGCCTGCCTTTCTACGTGGGCCAGCTAGGATTCAGTCTGGTCTTTGATGCCCGATCCCAAACCGTGCGCCCCTGGGTGGCGGTAGCCCCTCCGGACGGCCGTGCAACCCTGCGTGCTGCGCGTGCCCGAACCCGACTCGGCAGAGTGTAAGCTCATAGGACGGGCCACCCAGGTCGCGTTTGTCACCGACGACGTGGTTGCCAAGTTCCGCGAATGGCGCAGGCGCGGCGTCGAGTTTCTGTCCACGCCACGCTTAAGACGCCTGCGCCATCGCGTGACAGTGGCGGCAAGCGGCTCGCCGAGCCTGCAAGAGGCTCCCATCTGGGGCGGAATCTTCACACGTTTCAAGGATCCGGATGGGAATTCCTTTTCCCTCGTAAGCTTCGACGAGGTGAGCCGGGAAATTGAAGCGCAGCGTCGCGCCCGAGCCGAGCAGCTCGAGTCCGAACGCCGCGCGGCCCAGGAAATGGAAATTGCCAAGCAGGTGCAAGCCAGGCTTTTTCCCCAATCTCTGCCGACCCTTCGAAGTCTCGAATACGCGGGTGTCTGCCTCCAGGCTCACCCTGTAGGAGGCGATTACTACGATTTCCTCGATCTCGGCCGGGACCGGCTGGGGCTGGTGGTTGGGGACGTGGCAGGAAAAGGTATCGCCGCCGCGCTCTTGATGGCCAACCTACAAGCCAATTTGCGCAGCCAGTGCGTCATGGCGTCGGATCAGGTGGAGCGTTTCCTGCGTTCGGCCAACCAACTTTTTTACGAGAATTCGATCGATAGCGCCTACGCCACGCTCTTCTTTGCTGAGTACTGTGATGCGGCGCGGCGTTTGCGCTATGCGAACTGCGGGCACGTCTCAGGGCTTCTGCTCCGGAGCAACGGCGCTCTCGAACGGCTCAGTTCCACTTGCACGGTCCTGGGATTGTTCAAAGAGTGGGAGTGTGCGCTGGCGGAATGCCGGCTCCTTCCTGGAGACACACTGGCTCTCTACACGGATGGCATAACGGAATCGTTCAGCGACACCGGCGAGGAGTTTGGAGAACAACGTCTGTGTGCGGCGCTGCAAAGCTATTCTGAGATGCCCGCCCAGGACCTGCTCGAAGCGATCGTCGGCGCCGTTCGGAGCTTCAGCCCCCAAGAACAGCACGACGACATTACGCTCATCGTTGCCAGGTGCAGGGACAGCTAGAGGCTGGGGCTCATGGCCACGTCTCCTTGTTTACCGGAACGGTGATAAGGCCGCCCCTGCGACGGCGGGCATCGCGGCGTTTGCCCCATGAGACGCGCTGTAGGCGCGTCACCTGCTCTTGCAGTTCTCCCTCCGCTGTGTTACGTTTTTTGAGTTCCGAGCGTGCACTCACGCTTGCAGGCCCCCGTGACGATAGAATCTTCTGAATCGCGCCTTCTGGCCCAAATCGATCTTGACCGCCTGCCTCGCCACGTCGCCATTATCATGGATGGCAACGGACGATGGGCGAAGAAGCGCCGACTGCCGCGCATTGCGGGGCATCGGGCGGGAATCAGGGCAGTCCGCCAGTCGGTGGAGGCTTGTGCCCGGCTGGGCGTGCCTTATTTGACCTTGTACGCCTTTTCCGTTGAGAACTGGAAGCGTCCCCATACCGAGACCACGCTCCTCATGAGGTTGTTGCGTGAGTATCTCAAGAAGGAGATTTCCGAACTCAACCGGCAGAATATTCGCCTTGCCGTCATCGGCAGAATCCACGAACTGGCCAAGCCGGTACAACGCGATCTCGAGACGGCGCTGGAAAATACAAAGCAGAACACCGGGCTGCGGTTAACCCTGGCGCTCAATTATGGCGCGCGCGCTGAACTGGTGGATGGGGTGCGCGAACTGGTTGAATTGGCCAGGCGCAATGGGGACGTGGTCGTTGACGAACCCACTCTGAGCAGCCACCTTTACACCCGCGATCTGCCCGATCCGGACCTGCTGATCCGCACCAGCGGAGAATTGCGTTTGAGCAACTTCCTCCTCTGGCAGGTCGCCTATTCGGAGCTTTGGGTGACGGAAACCCTTTGGCCCGACTTTACCCAAGCGCATTTGTTTCAGGCGATCATCGACTATCAGAAAAGGGAGCGCCGCTACGGAGGAATAGGGCTGGGATCGTAACCCGTTCTCAATGAAACTCCGATTTCTCACCGCCTTACTATTAATTCCCCCCGTAATATACCTGATCGGCTGGTCACCCAAATGGCTCCTGCTGGCCGCAGTGATCGCGGTGGTTGAGTTGTGCCTCTACGAGTTTTTCCAGCTCTGCCGACACGCGGAATTTAAGCCGCTGTCGACTTTGGGATATCTGGCAGGCGCGGGGATTTGCGCGGCGCAAGCGGTGGAAGCCGGTGGAAGCACGTCGTACTCTTTTCTGCTGCTGATTGCTTTGGTCCTGACCACTCTCACGGCGGCGCTGGTGACCAGCCGAGACTTGAAAACTTACCTGGGCACGGCCGCCACAACCATTTTCGGAGTGATGTATATAGGGCTCACGCTGTCTTGTGTCATTCCTCTGAGGTTTTCGCAGTTGAGCCAGGGAGTCCTTCGCGTCCCCGGAGCGGCAGATCCGGCGGGAGGCCGGAATCTCCTCCTGCTATTGTTCCTGGTGATCTGGGCCGATGATACTTTTGCCTATCTTGTCGGGCGCACGATAGGACGGAACAGGCTGTTTCCCTCGATCTCTCCCAAGAAGACCTTGGAAGGCTCGGTCGGCGGGGCTGGCGGGCAGCCTGCTGGTCGCCTGGGGGTTTACGAGCCTGTTCTGGCAGACAGCGAGCTGGAAAAAAGTTATGCTGTTGGCAGGCATAGTAGCGTTGTTCGGGCAGATCGGGGACCTGGCGGAGTCGGCGATCAAACGGGGCGCCAGCGTGAAGGACTCGGGGTCGGTCTTACCGGGTCACGGCGGTTTGCTCGACAGGGTGGACAGCCTGTTGTTCGGTGCGGCGGTTCTATGGCTCAGCCTGGCGATATGGGATCTCTGGCGATGAAGAAGGGTTTGTGCATTTTGGGCGCTACGGGTTCGATTGGACGCCAGAGTCTGTCCGTCGTCAGGAAATCGGCTGACCGATTCCGCGTCACCGCCCTCTGCGCGGGTAAGAATCTTGAGTTGCTCGCCCAGCAGGTCCTTGAATTCGGGCCAAAACTAGTTGTCGTTGCGGATTCTGATCACATCGAGCCTCTGCGAGGGTGGCTCGAACGCCTGGGGGTTGCCCGGACCGTTAAGCTAGCCTCCGGAGTTAACGGACAAATTGAGGCCGCGACACACCCTGAGGTTGACATCCTAGTTTCAGCCTCGCATGGAACCACCGGGCTGGTCGCAACCTACGAGGCGATCCGGGCGGGAAAACGCATCGGACTGGCGAACAAAGAGGTTCTTGTCACCGCCGGAGAACTGGTGAGACGCACCGTGCAAGAGCGGGGGGCAGAACTCCTCCCTATAGACAGCGAACATTGTGCCATCCATCAATGTCTTCGGTCAGGTCGCCACGAGGAAGTCCGCCGCCTCATTTTGACTGCGTCGGGAGGCCCTTTTCTGAAAACTCCGCGAAAATACCTCGACCGCGTAACTCCCGTAGAGGCCTTGCGGCATCCAATCTGGAAGATGGGCGGACGCATCACTATCGACTCTGCCACCTTGATGAACAAGGGGTTGGAAATCATTGAGGCCCATTGGTTATTTGGCTTCCCGTGCGATCAGATCGACGTGGTTATTCACCCCGAATCAGCGGTCCATTCCATGATAGAATTTAGGGATGGGTCAGTCATGGCCCAAATGTCGGTTCCTGACATGCGGCTGCCGATTTCGTATGCGCTGAATTATCCGGATCGGCTGGCCATGGACGGTGAATTGCCGCGCTTGGACCTGAACGTGCTCAGCAGAATGCGGTTTGCAGCGCCGGATACGCGGCGCTTCCCCTGTCTGGATTTGGCACGCCAGGCTCTGCGCAGTGGGGGCTCCATGCCCTGCGCACTGAATGCTGCTGATGAAATCGCAGTCGAAGCTTTCCTGGCCGAGCGGCTGCGTTTTTCGGATATTCCTCGAGTGATCGAGAGGGTTTTGGAGCAGACAACTCAGGCGGGCGCATTCAGTTCTCTAGAAGATGTCCTGAGTTGTGACCACGAAGCGCGGGATCGTGCGCGGGAAGTTGTGACCAGGCTTGCGCGCCGGCGAGGCTCTGACTAGCCTCCGTCGGCGCTGTCATTCCAGACGACGCGAGGCATCCGGCTGTGCGTCGAACGGAGCGCGGGAACCGGACGTGGGCAAGATTCCTGGCTTCGTTCGGAACGAGAATTTAGGCGGTTCTTCGCAGGCCTCGTCGAGGAAGAGTGAACGGCAATATGGCGGGAAGCTTCATAACAGATGTAGTGGTGGTGTTGCTGGTTCTGGGGCTCATGATCTTCGTTCACGAGCTCGGCCACTTCCTGGCGGCTAAGTTCTTTGGCGTCCGGGTGCTGGTTTTTTCATTGGGTTTCGGCAAACGGCTGCTGCATTGGACAAAGGGCGATACCGATTACCGCATCAGCGCCCTGCCTTTCGGTGGTTACGTGAGGATGGCTGGGGACGATCCCTCCGCGGAACGGACGGGCGAGCCCTGGGAGTTTCTCGCCAAGCCTCGCTGGCAGAGGTTCGTGGTGGTGGTCATGGGGCCGACCATGAACATCTTGTTGGCCGTAATCGTCCTGGCAGGGCTCTACAAGTTCCACTTCCAGAAACCCGCGTTCGAAGAGCAGCCCGCACGCGTGGGGGACGTGGAAGCCGACTCACCGGCCAGCCAGATCGGCGTAAAACCCGGCGATCTTGTGGTTCGCCTTGACAACCTTCAGAACCCTCACTGGGAAGAACTCCAGATTAAGATCCTGACGACGGTGGGCGAGGCGATGCCTATCGAGGTCGAGCGGGACGGCAAGACCTTGAGTATGGCGCTTACGCCGCGTCCCTCGGGGCCGGATCGAGTCGGAGATGCAGGTTTGTACCCCTACGCGCCTGGAGTTATCGACAAGGTCGAACCGGGGCTTCCGGCAGGCAAAGCGGGGCTTTTGTCCGGGGACCGAATAGTCGGCGTAGACGGGAAAACGGTCCTGTATTGGCCCCGCGTCGCCTTTCTCATTCAGTCCAGCAAGGGGAAGCCTGTCCAGCTTTCAATTCTCCGTGGCGGCCGGGAATTCTCGACCACGTTGAAGCCGGTTCTTACCGATGTGATGGGAGAGAAACGTTGGCGTGTCGGCGTTACTTTTCATAGCGACATGATGGTGAAGAAACTGGCCTGGGGGAGTGCGTTGGCGGCAGCCGTCCAGGATAATTCGCGGGATTGTCTGGAGACTTTCGACGTGCTCGGCAAGATCCTGACCCGCCGTCTCTCACCGCGCACTCTGGCCGGACCCATCGGGATCGCGCAAGCCTCGGGAGAAGCCTACCGCGCGGGGTTCCCCGAACTCCTCATGTTGATCTCATTCATCAGTCTGCAGTTGGGTATCTTCAACTTGCTCCCCATTCCGATCATGGACGGCGGTGTGATCCTCCTGCTGCTCGTCGAGGGTCTGATTCGCCACGACCTGAGCGTCAAGGTGAAAGAGAGGTTCCTGCAGGTCGGTTTCGTCTTCTTGTTGTTGCTGGTGGTGTTTCTCATGTGCAATGACATCATGAGAACGCTGAGGCCGTACTAGCAGGGATTGGGGATTAGGGGTTAGGGATTAGGGCTGGCGCAGGGCAACGATCGACAGTGAATCGCCAATAGAAAAACCCGATTAGGATCTCCTGTCTCATGCCTAACCCCTAATCCCTAATCCCTGGTCCCTTCGTGAGAGGCGTTTATGAATTTCAGCGATACCGAACATTTCCCTCCTCGGCGAAAGACGCGCGCCGTGCGGGTCGGCCGCCTTACCATCGGTGGCGACGCTGCCATTGTCGTGCAGTCGATGACCAAGACGGATACGCGCGAGGTTGCAAAGACCGTCGAGCAAATCCAGCAGATGGAGGCGGCGGGCTGCGAGATCGTGCGCCTTGCGGTCCCTGACCTGGAAGCGGCAAAGGCCTTGCCTGAGATTCGTAAGCGCTGCCCCGACTCGATCCTCGTCTCGGATATTCACTTTCAGTATAAGTTCGCTCTGATGGCGCTAGATGCCGGAGTGGACAAGTTGCGAATTAATCCCGGGAACATCGGCGAGGCGGATAAAGTTCGCCTGGTGGTGCGCCGCGCGCAGGAGCGGAAGGTACCCATCCGCATCGGCGTGAATGCGGGGTCGCTGGAGCGCCGGCTGCTCGAGAAGTATGGTTATCCGACGCCGGAAGCTATGGTTGAAAGCGCTCTCTATCATATCGGCATTCTCGAAGAACTCGGATTCACGGATACGATTATCTCTTTGAAAGCCTCGAACGTACGACTCTGCGTTGCCGCCTACCGCCTGCTTGCCAAACAGGTTGATTATCCCTTCCACCTCGGAATTACGGAGGCCGGAACCCAGTTCACCGGGACGGTCAAATCGTGTGTCGGCATGGGGATGCTTCTGGCGGACGGAATCGGTGATACGATTCGCGTTTCCCTCGCCACTGACCCCGTCGAGGAAGTCCGCGTCGCCTACGAGATGCTGAAGTCGCTGGAGTTGCGCAGCCGCGGACCGGTGGTAATTGCCTGCCCCACCTGTGGACGCCTGGAAGTTGACCTGTTCAAAATCGCCGGCGAAATCGAGAAGGCCACCGCGCACATTAAGATGCCTCTAAGCCTGGCCGTCATGGGCTGTGCCGTGAATGGGCCGGGAGAAGCCCGGGAAGCAGATCTCGGCGTGGCTGCGGGGCGTGGCAACGGTATGATTTACCGGGAAGGCAAAGCCATCCGGCGAGTCAGCGAAGAAGAGATCGTTCCCGCCTTGCTGGAAGAAATCGAGCGATTCGTGGCGGACAAGACAGCCGGAATTGATACTGCACCAAAAGAAATCATCGCCCAACCTACTCCCGAATCTGCCGCTTCCCTGCCGATCCTGAAATAAGAATGCCGTTGCCGGGCCCAATGATCATGCGAAATCTGGGAAGTGTCCTAATTTGGCTGGTTTCCCTAATGATGTCATTCTGAGAGCTTGTGACTTTTTTGGTTTTTTGGCCGTTTAAGGGCACTTAACTCTTTTGTTATCAGTGCCACTTTTCAGTTAAATTCAAAAAAGTCACACGCTCTGAGCGAAGCGAAGAATCTGCATTAGTTCGTTTCGGACCGGAACTGCAGATCCTTCGCTTCGCTCAGGATGACAGCCACTTTCATCTCTATGGGTGGGCCGCAGATCCATGTGGGCTCGGAATGAAATCCCCCTACGGGATCCATCAAATTGGGACACTACCGCAATGGCGAGCGGTTGAAAGTACGGACTGGTGGCGGTACAATGTCTTACTTGAATCTTACCCATCACGGATGAGGATTGCACATGGAAACGACCAGACTCTCTTCGAAGGGTCAGATAGTCTTGCCAAAATCGGTGCGCGAGGCGCGGAGTTGGAAGCCCGGCACTGAGTTCACGGTGGATGAAACTTCTGACGGGATTCTGCTGCGGCCGTTGCGCCCCTTCCCGCCGACTAGCATCGCAGAGGTATACGGGTGCCTGAAGTATACCGGCCGGCCAAAGACTCTTCGTCAAATGGAGAAAGCTATCGCGAAAGGCGTGAGGGCGCGGCATGATCGCGGTCGATACTAACGTTCTGGTTCGTTTCCTGGTGCGAGACGATGCAGGTCAGCCCGCTCGTGCGGCGGAACTGATTCGGAGTCGCGAGATTTGGATTTCCAAGACGGTGCTGTTGGAGACCGAGTTGCAAACCAAACAAGTGTCTATCGGGCTCTTTACATCCTTGCGCGGGTGGAGTACCTTCATGGGCGAATTCGAGGTGCCCGATGAAAAGACAGACTGTACTGATAGCATTCGTACTGATAGCAACATGGGCGTCCCTGGCCTTCGGCCAAAGTCAAAACGCGACAGCATTGGAAGATCAATATAAGACCTGTGCGAAGCACTACATCCCGGTGGACAAATGCACGCCACAAATCTACAGCCAACTCAAGGACAAGGACGATGCTCCTCTGGACCCTAATGTTGCTCTTGCGCTGAGAGCGGTGAAAGAGTATCAAAAGAAACTCACAAATCCCGCAAGTTTGCAGGTCCACATCGCTTACGTCACCGACAGTGGGAACGTTTGTCTAGAGGTCGGCGGGCAGAATGCAGTGGGTGGCCAGACAGTCAGCCGCATCGAATACGCCAACGGCAAATGGAAAGACGAAGGCGGTTTCGGGGGCCAAGCTATGATGGGAACCTACGGACCCGGTGGTGTTGACAGGTGGGATGGTCACTGCGTGCAGGGTTGGCACCGGAAATTCCTACCCGGAACGGATGTCACTGATGAAGTCAACCGGGAATTAAGTGAAGACCCCGGTTTGAATGCTAAGACCCGGACTAGCGTCGCAAAGGTGCCATCTGAAGCGCAAACTGGGGAAGAAAAGCCGCCTGCATCACCAACCGAAGAGACGGCAATCGGTACGGTCAATGTAACCTCCAATCCCGATGGTGCCGATGTCTACGTCAACGGCCAGTTTGTGGGAAATAGCCCGGCGGTGTTGAAGTTGAAACCCGGGAAGCACACCGTTGTCGTCAAGCTCTCTGGTCACCCCGATTGGTCGCGTGAGATCAGCGTGGAGTCAGGTTCAAAGGCCCGCTTAATCGCCACGCTGGAAGAATGAAATCAACGCCCCAGAAATGGCACGCGCTGCCTCAACGCACTTTTCAGACACTACCCTGAATCTGGGGCTTTATTGGCAATCGGACGGCCCGGTTTCACGCCAAGGCGCAAAGCACGCAAAGGTCGCAAAGGAAAGAACGGAATTCCACTCTGCGGATCTTCGCCTACTTTGCGCTTTTGCGTGAGCTGATTTGGTTTTTCCACACCTTACCGGCAGTGGGGGCCAGCGGCTTTGGGCTCCGCGTTAAGCATTGTCTAAAGTTCATCCCCTCTCGTCCGGCTTGATGGAATCAACGGGGATTTCCTCCACAGCATTCCACAGCGGTTTGCGGATTTCGTGCGGACTGGTGAGCCGGTGAAGCGCGAACAGGAGGGCGAGCACGCCCAGGATGGCCAGCCCCGCGCGCGTATTGGGCGGCATCACCATCAAGATGCAAACCAACACCGTCCAGACAACGGCCGCTATATTAGTCAGATTGCTGTATGATCCTAAGTGAAATGGACCGCGCTTCTCTCTCCATTGGCTCTTCCTCCACCAACCAAGAAACACCGGGATAATGTAGGAAAGATAGAACCCCACGACGCTGAGCGAAGTCACCACGGAATAGCTTTCGCTATAAATCAGAGCCGCGAAGGCCAGCCCGACGGAGAGCCAGATGGCCGCCGCGGGGGTTTGGTGGCGGGGGCTGATGCGGCTCCAGACTTGGGAGAGCGGCACTCCTTTGTCACGAGCAAACGCATAGAAGGTGCGCGAAATCGAAGTCACGGCAGAGAGGCCGCAAAACCACATGGCCAGCACGGTGAGGATAAGCACCGCCTTGCCTGCCGACTCACCCAGCGTCGCCTCGACGATCGCCAGAACCGCCGGAAGCGGCTGGCCGCTGGAGTCGCGGGCGTTGAGGACGTGGCCGACGTCAGGGATTACCCAGGTCAACGAGAGAATGAGAAGATAGCCAAAAAACCCCGAGACTAAGACGGACATCACCATCCCCCAGGGCGCGCGGCGACGTGGGTCCACGGTTTCTTCGGCCACGTGCGCCGAGGCGTCAAAGCCGGTATAGGTCCATTGAGCCTGGAGGAGCCCCAGCAAGAAGAGCCAGAAATAGGGGGCGCGAATTGTGCTCGAGGAATGGCCGGAGAGCAGAAAAGTCAAGGGCCGCTTGGGGGCAAGAAACCACAAGGCGCCCATCAACACCGCGACCCCGGCGATGTGGATCGTGACGCTGAGGTCGTTGAGGTAGGCCACCCAGCGGATCCCATAGTGATTGATTGCCCCGTGGGTCAACAGGAGCAGGCCGTAAATCAGCAGGAGCGTGGAGGGCCGCGAACCGAGTCCGAGCAAGGGGACCAGAAACTCCGCGCATCCGTAGTCAATCCCGGCGATGGCGGTGACTAAGCCGACGATGTTCAGCCAGGCTGTAAACCACGCCCAGGTGGGCCCGCCCAATTCCGCCGACCAATGGTACATGCCTCCCGAGGTGGGCAGCGCCGAGCATAATTCCGCCATACTCAGCGCCACCAAGAGTGTCCCTGCGGTGGCTAAGGGCCAGCCGAGAGTCATTTCCAGCGGCCCCCCCATCGTCAGGCCGTAGTCGAACAGGGTGACGGCGCCGGTTAGAATTGAAATGATGGAAAAGGAGATGGCAAAGTTGGAAAAGCCGCCCATGCCGCGGAGAAGTTCCTGCGCATAGCCCAGGCGCTCCAGTTCGTGCGCATCCTTTTGGGCAAGGATGTCCTCCTGACGCACCGATGCACTCAAACTCCAGACCTCAATTCGGGAGATTCGACGATCGACCCTTGGCTCTCGACTAGTGCTTTAGCGCGAAGACAACCACAACGACCACGGCAATAACTAATAGTCCGCCCAGAATAAGGAGTGGCAAAATGGACTTGCGTTTGCCGGCTTGAGGGAGAGCGGCCTGCGGAGGTGCAGGCACCGGAACCGCCACCGGCTGCATTTGCGGCATCGCGGGTTGGGGCGGCATCGTGAACACGGGAGGCGCCGCGGGCTGTTGAACCTGCGGCGCGGGGACGCGGTACTGCGGTGGCTGAGGTACCGCCGGCGTGGGCGCCACCGGAACTTGAACGCGCGGCACGGCGGGAGCGGGAGGAGGCGCGACGGATGGTATCGGAATCACCGGAACCGCACGACCGGCAACTTGCGGAGACGCCGGCGGCGGCGGGCCAGAGGTTGCGCCCTGTGGCGAACCACCGGCGCCTCCGCTGGGAAGCTCAAACATGCGCATGAACTCATCCGGCTCAGTTGGCTGTGGCGCCGGGGGTGGAGTTTGCGCGACGGGGGGCGGCGCTGGCACGGCAGGCGCCTGGTCCTGCGGCTGCCGGAAAAGCATCGTAAACTCGCCCGGCCCCGTTCCCGCGACCTTCGCCGGCGGGGGAACAGAGGCAGGCGCCGGTTGCTCCATGATCGGAGGTGTCGGCGCGCCTCTTCCTGGCTGGTAACCTTGAATCAACCGGGTGAAGTCTCCGGCTCCTTGCTGGCTCGAGGAACCGGGTAAGGGGACCGCCGAATGGGGCGAACCAGGCAGGACCGAGGGTCCCGCCGGCCGTCCCGCCTCAGGAGTGGGACGGAATAGGCGAGTGAACTCGCCAGGGGCCGTTTGCTGAGCAGGCTGGATCGGAGACGGCGAGGGCGGCCGCGGCGTAGCTCCAGCCGCAGGTGCGGCCGGTGCTTTCACTGTATCAGGCCGAAAGATATTGGTGAACTCTCCCGGTCCCTGTGGTGGACGGGGCCGGTCAGGCGCCGGGGGGGCCGCGCGCCTTGGCTCGGAGGGAGGCGTGGGCGTCTCGCTGCCGAAGAAAACCCGGGTGAATTCGCCCGCCTCCTGCTTTGCTTTCGGTGCCGGTGGCGGGGCAACGGGGGGCGCAACAGCTTTCTGGGTTGCGGGTGTGACTGGCGGCGCAGGCATCTCCTTGCCAAAGAACACTTTCGTGAACTCGCCCCCCTCTTCCTTTGCTTTCGGTGCCGGTGGCGGGGCAACGGGGGGCACGGTTAGCTTCTGAGGTGCAGGCGGACAGACAGGCGCAGGCATCTCCTTGCCAAAGAACACTCTCGTGAACTCGCCCCCCTCTTCCTTTGCTTTCGGCGCCGGCGGGGGCGCAACGGGCGGTGCGGTTAGCTTCTCAGGTGCAGGCGGAGCAGGCGCAGCGGGCGCAGGCATCTCCTTGCCAAAGAACACCCTGGTGAACTCGCCCGCCTGTTCCTTCGCTTTCGGCGCCGGCGGGGGCGCAACGGGCGGTGCGGTTAGCTTCTCAGGTGCAGGTGGAGCAGGCGCAGCGGGCGCCGGCATATCCTTGCCGAAGAAGACCCTGGTGAACTCGCCCGCCTCCTCTTTTGCTTTCGGCGCCGGCGGGGGCGCAGGCGCGGGCGGCTTCGTCATTTCTTTGCCGAAGAAAACCTTGGTAAACTCACCGGCCCCCTCCTGCGCTTTGGGAGGCGGAGGAGTTGGGGGCGCAACGACTTTCGGCATGATCACGGCTTGCGTTGCTTCCAGGGATGTCACACCTGCTCGAATCGCCTCCGGTGATAACCGAACGGCCGGTTTGGCAGGCGCGGGTGCAACGCTGGGGGCGGGTTTAGGCGCGCTCGGTCTCGGGCGCCGCTTCCCGAGCCCCTGACACCGATTGCAGCCATTGCCGAAGATCGAGAAAGATGGGCAGATCCTGGGTCACGACAAAAACCCGGCCGGCGTCTTCGCCCATGTCGATCAAGACCTTCATCTCCTCGGCATTGGCGCGGCGAAGAAAGCTGAAAAACATCGAGCCTAGATCGGGTTGATTGGGAGGGGTTCGCTCTGTCCAAAGCTGGTGAACAAGCACGGCGCGTCCCGATGAAGTCTGGCGCGCGCGGAAAGTCTTCGCTTCACCGTCATTCAGCAGCTCCAGTAACTGGTAACGTCCCTGAAATTCCATGGATGACCCACCATTCGCCTTTTAAGTGCATTCTATCACGAAATCGCCACCGGAATTCTGTTGAAAAAGTAAGGGGTTAGATGATAGATTGGCTTTACCCCGATCTATCGGATCAAATCCATGAAGCAACTGTCCAAAGTCGTTTGGTCGGAGGGCATGCACCTGGGCCCGCACCACTTTCAAGTGCAGGGGCGTTTTTTTGAAGAAGTCACGCATTTTCAAATTTCCAACTTGTGGTTTGAGCCCTACGGCTTGGCCGGTCTCGAACTCGATGCCGAGGCTTTGCGGAACGGGACGGTCGCGCTGGTCCATGCGCGCGGCATTTTTCAGGACGGGCTCACCTTCAACATCCCGGAGAGCGATCCGGTTCCCGCGGCGCGCAGCATCAGCGAACTGTTTCCTCCCACCAGCGAGAGCCTGACGGTGTTCCTGACAGTCCCGCCCCACAAGCTCGGGGAAGCGAATTGCGCTCTTACCGTGGAGCAAAACAAGGGACGCACAAGATACGTTGCGGAAGAAAAAACCCTGCCCGACGATAATACCGGTCTCGATGAGAAGGCGCTGAAACTGGGACGAAAGAACATTCGTCTGCTCCTCGAAACGGAAGATGCGGGAGAAATGCAAACCTTGCCGATCGGTCGCGTCAAAAGGGACGGATCGGGCAACTACGTTTACGATGAGAACTTCATCCCGCCCTGCCTTCAGATCAGCGCCAGTCAAACCCTGATGAAGATGACCCGCCGCTTGATTGAGATTCTCCAGGAGAAGAGCGCCACGGTCGCCCTGGATGGCCGGGGGCGCGGCAAGTTCCGGACGGGGCTTTCAGCCCAAGAAGTCAGCCGCTTTTGGTTCCTGCACGCCGTCAACTCCAGCCTGGGTCCGCTGCGCCACATGTTCGTATCGCCCAGCGCGCACCCGGCAGAGCTGTTTACGGAGCTGCTGCGGTTGGGCGGTGCGCTGTGTACTTTCGCTCTGGACTCCCATCCGCAGAATCTTCCTCTCTACAATCACCTTGCACTCGACAATTGCTTTGGCGAGCTCGAGCGGCACATCCGGGCGCATCTCGAGTTGCTGGCGCCTTCGAATTGCATTTCCATTCCGCTCCGCGCCGTCGCCAACTACTTTTACGAAGGCGACGTCACCGATCAGCGGTGTTTGGACCGGGCGCGTTGGATCCTCGCCGTTCAGTCGGCGATCGGCGACGCGGAACTGATCACTCGCACGATGCAAGTCGTCAAAGTCTGTTCGGCCCAGTTTGTGCCGCAATTGGTCAAGAGAGCTCTGCCGGGCATGGAGCTGACGCATTTGCCCGTGCCTCCTGCCGCGCTATCGCCGCGAGTGGAAAGTCAATACTTCGCCATCAGCAGGACGGGCCCCTGCTGGGATCACATCGCCCAAACGCGGCGCGTAGGGGTTTATGTTCCGGGAGACATTCCCAACCCGCAGGTCGAACTTCTGGTTCTCTTGGAAACTGAATAAGCAACGAGGTTGCCAACATGGGTGGAAACCAGTCCGCGCTTCCGCAAAGTCCCCGGCCCGCGCAAGGCCGTGAGAATCTGGCCCTGATCTACCAGGAGGTGCTGACGGCCGTCACGCGCTTCCGCTCCAACCGCCAGGTGGCCTCGGATGCAGGAGTATTCCGAAACCAGATGAAGGCCGCGATTCGTGCCGCCGAGGCTGCGGCCCTGGCGAGTGCCTACCCTGTGGAAGATACTCGTCTCGCCACCTTTGCCGTCGTGGCATTCCTGGACGAGTCGATTCTCAACTCGGGTAATCCTGTCTTCGCCGATTGGCCTCGGATGCCTTTGCAGGAAGAGTTATTCGGCGGCCACACGGCGGGAGAGATCTTCTTTCACTGCATCGACCGCCTTCTGGCTCGCGGCGATTCTCCACAGGTCGCCGATGTGATGGAGGTCTTCGCCCTATGCCTGGAGCTGGGATACCGGGGCCGATATAGCCTGAGCGGCCAAGAGGGCGTTCGACCGGTTCTGAGCGCGATGGCGGAGAAGATGCAGCGAATTCGCGGCGGACCCGGCCCTTTGTCGCCGCACTGGGCTCCCCCGCAGGACGCGGTGCGGACCAAAGCTTACGACCCGTGGGCGCGACGGCTGGCCTTTGGGGCGCTCGGGTTTCTCGTCTTGGCTCTGCTCTTGTTTGCCGGTTTCAAGTTCAGTTTGATGTCAGGGGCATCCGTATTGCACTCCACCGCCTCCACCCTTGCTCGCTAGAGGATTGCCGTGAAAAACACCTTGAAGTATTGGCTTGCAGCATTGGGCCTCATCGCCTGGCTGGTTCTATCCTGGTTTGTCCCCTCCTGGCTGCATTTGCAGGGGAACCAGCTTTGGATACTGCGCATTGTCCTGGCCGTGATTGGCGTTGCGGCGTTCATTACCATCGTGTGGTGGTTTAGAGCCCAGGACAAAGAGCGCGCGGCGGAAACCGCTCAAGGAGCCTCCGGAGTTGCTGAAATCGACGTCCTGATGCGGGAAGCCGAATCGCGCTTGCAGGCCTCGTCGCTGGGACGCCATGCCAGGCTCGGCAATCTCCCAGCGCTCTTCCTGCTGGGTGAGAGCGGCTCGGCAAAAACCAGCGTGGTTCAGCACTCCGGCCTCGAGGCAGAGTTGCTGGCCGGGCATACGGGGCAAGAGAAGGTCCCCGTGCCCACCCGCGCTGCAAACCTCTGGTTCGCGCGCCAGTTCATTCTGGCGGAAGCAGGCGGCCCGGTCCTTTCCGAACCTGCACGATGGGCCAAGTTCGTCAAGAGGCTCGCTCCCGGACGTCTGCACTCCGTGTTCGGCAAGGGAACGCAGGCGCCGCGCGCGGCCCTGGTTTGCGTTGACTGCGAGACCTTCATGAAGCCCGGCGGGGCGGAGGCGATCGCCGCCAGCGTGGACCGGGTGCGCACGCGGCTGCGCGAGGTTTCCCACATCCTGGGGATCAGCCTGCCGGTTTACGTGCTCTTTACACGCGCCGACCGCCTTCAGTTCTTCCAGGAGTACGTCCGTAATTTGAGCAACGAAGAAGCCACTCAGGTGCTGGGCGCGACATTCCCCATGGTCTCTTATGCCGGAGAAGTGTACGCCGAGCAGGAAACGGCTCGCGTTTCCGCCGCCTTCGACGAACTCGGTTATTCCCTGTCGGACAAGCGCCTCACCTATCTTCCACGCGAATTTGACATGGCCAAGCGTCCCTCCGTGTACGAGTTTCCGCGTGAGTTCAGGAAACTGCGTCAGATGCTTGTGCAGTTGCTCGTCGACCTGTGCCGGCCAAGCCAGTTGAGGACCGGACCATTCCTGCGCGGCTTCTACTTCAGCGGGGTTCGCCCGGTGGTCATCAATGCTCCCGGGCCCGCGCTGATCAAAGAGCAGCCGATCACACCCGGGGCCGGCGAAGGAGCGATCCGCGCCACAGGGATCTTCGATATCCGCAATATGGCCGCCCAAGCCGCGCGCGCCCCCGTGGTCGCGGAGGGCGGCGAGAGCCGCCGGGTTCCGCAGTGGACCTTCCTTCCCCACCTCTTCAACGACGTCCTGCTGCGGGATTCTTCCGCGCTGAACGAAAGCGCCTCGAGCTCGAAGACCAGCTTGTGGCGGCGAGTGCTGCTGGCTACTTCGATTGGCCTACTGCTCATCGTCATGATCGGATTCATCGTCTCTTTCGTCGAGAACAAGGACCTGGAATCGCAAGTGGTGAGTGCGGCGCAGGGCATCTCCACCGTGCAACTGACGGGGCAACAACTCCCCACGGTGGATGCGCTGACCCGGCTCGAGACCCTCCGCCAGTCGGTTGAGACGCTGGCCCAGTACAACCAGGATGGCGCGCCCTACGCAATGCGATGGGGCTTGTATGCGGGGAACGATCTCTATCCGGATGTGCGCAGAATCTACTTTCAACACTTCCGGTCCCTTCTCTTCGCGCAGACCCAGGCCGCGCTCCTGCAAACGCTCTCCGGCCTTCCCGGCGCGCCGGGGCCGAACGATCAATACGGCCCGGCCTACGATACTCTGAAGGCTTATCTGATCACCACCTCCAATCACGACAAGAGCACTCGCCTGTTCCTCTCACCGGTGCTCATGAAGGCGTGGCAGGCGGGCCGGGACATTGACACGCCGCGGTTGCAGTTGGCCCAGAAGCAGTTCGATTTCTACAGCGACCAACTGAAGGACGAGAATCCCTACTCCTCGGAGTACGATACGCTGGCGGTGGCGCGCGCCCGCAATTACCTTTCGCAATTCTCCGGCATCGAGCGAGTTTACCGCTTCATGGTGGCGGAAGCTTCCAAAGCCAGCCCCTCCGTCAACTTCAACCGCAAGTACCCGGGCTCTGCGGAAGTGGTTGTGGACGGGAAAGAAGTGGAGGGCGCCTTTACGAAAGCCGGCTTCGCCTTCATGCAGGGGGCGTTCAAGAACCTGCCCAAGTATTTCAGCGGCGAAGAGTGGGTGCTGGGCCCCAAGACGGCGCAAAACCTGGACACCGCGAAGCTGGCGCAGGACGTGCAGACCCGCTACCAGCAGGACTACATCAACCAGTGGCGGGTCTTTTTGAAGAGCGCCAATGTAGTCCACTACAATAGCCTCCCTGACGCCTCGCAAAAACTCGCCAAGACCTCCAGCAACCAGTCGCCCCTGCTCGCCCTTTTCTGCCTGGCCGCCCAGAACACCGCCGTGGACCAGCCCGACATCTCCAAGGCTTTTCAACCCGTTCAGGCCGTAGTTCCGCCCAATTGCTCGGACCAGTATATCGGCCAGCCGAACGCCAGCTACGTCACCAACCTCGCCGGAATCCAGGCTTGCCTGGATCAGGTGAACAACGCTCCGGCCGAGCAGAAAGAGGCCGCCAAGACTCAGTGCATGGCGCCGTCCATGACCGCCCAACAGGCGGCCCGGCAGATGGGCCAGGCATTCAAACCCGACCGGGAAGCTCATATCGACGACACCGTTCAGAACCTCCTGCTGGCTCCCATCACCTATGTCTCCGGGGCCTTGCGTCCCGGGCCGGTGAGCGGCGCCGGCTTGTGCGCGCAGTTGAACCCCCTGCTGGCTAAGTTCCCCTTTAATCCCAAGTCCACCCAGGACGCCACCACTCAGGAAGTTGCCCAAGTCTTCGATTCCTCGAGCGGCGCGCTGACCCAGTTTTACAATGTCTCTTTGAAAAGCCTCCTGCTTCCCCACGGAAATGAGTACATCCCCAACCCTTCCGGCACTCAGCCGGTGAACCCGGGCTTTCTCAACTTCTTTACCCGGGCGATGAACCTCCAGCGAGCTCTGTACTCGGGTGGACCGGGACAAATCCATTACAAGTACGCGCTTCGCCCCCATCCCACGGACACCGTTGCCGGCCTTACCATGAGCATCGATGGCCAGCCCCTCACTTATTCCGCCGGCAACGCCGACTTCAAACAGTTTACCTGGCCCGGCACCACCGCACAGGGTGTGACGCTGACGGTGAAGATCACGGGCGGCTCGGATTTGGGCTTCCCGAGCTACGACGGAGCGTGGGGGGTCTTCCACTTCTTTGCCGATGCCGACAAGTGGCAGCAAACCGGGTCCACTTACAACATCGAGTGGGTGCTGCGCGTCGCCGGCGGCAGGCCGGTGACCGCGCCGAGCGGCAAGCCGGTAACCGTCCAGTTTGACCTCGATACGCTGGGCGGACCGCCCATTCTCCAGAAGGGCTATCTGTCGTCCTTGCAGTGCGTCTCGAGCGTGGCAAAGTAGCGCAGCGGCTCTCGGACTAATTATCAGTCGCGGTAGGAATATGGGTCACCCCACACCCCCCGCACGGATCCGTACGGGCGCTAATTAGCGGTCGGGTAAGGCAATGGCGCGGACCGGGCTTCGAATGATGCCGACGTTTCCATTGCCTCCCCTAGAATTCCGTACGGCGGGTTTTCCCCGGTACGGCTTAAAGGCCGGATTATCAGACGAGGCCTTCCCCGCGGGCGGGTTTGCCATCGTCCTTCGTGCTTGCGGCCTCCATCAGGATTTCCCTGCTCGTGTCAGGGACGATGGGACAGGCAGGCACCTCCGCGCGAGCGGTATCCCGCTCTACCCCAGGGGCCCTCGCTCCGGTCCGGGTTATGCTGTCCCGACCCATCCTCACTTAACTGGCCCCATCCGCCCCACTCGCCGGCACATCCCGACTTCGCCGCATTGCGGTTTATACGAAATATCTTCGCTGTGCCTGCCTGGTGCAGGCCTAGGCGACCCGCGAGTGGTTCTGAGCTTTCATCGATGCTCTTTCGCAACATGTCGTCCTCTACGACCACGGGGAACTCTTCGGCTGCTTGTACCCAGTACTTCGCCGAAGATCCTAGCCTTCAACTCCGTATGACAGTTTCGGCATTCCCTTCACCCTCACACTCCGATCCGAGTAAGGGGGTAAGTTTTCGGGGCTTAACTACGGTTCGCTTGCGCTACGACCTGTTGTTTTGCTAGCTCTCCTTGTCGGAGCAGACCGGATTCGCACCCAGCCATCGAGAGAGCGTTTACTTCCGGGCTTCCGACGGTTTGGTCACCCGCCCCGCCGCCGGGTATCACTACCGTGCCAACTGGGCAATCTGCACGGGCGGGACTTGCACCCGCTAGAACATCGACTAGCTTCACTGCACCATACGGCTCTTAACTGGGATGCATAGCGGCAA
The DNA here is from genome assembly GCA_963722675.1 of uncultured Acidobacteriota bacterium. GTDB lineage: Bacteria > Acidobacteriota > Terriglobia > UBA7540 > UBA7540 > CAVROP01. The sequence continues at coordinate 3,878 of CAVROP010000054.1, read as the reverse complement.
ACCGCTCCGTCGGCCAGGGATGGAGCACGCGCGGGACGGGCAACCAGCGGGCAGCCAAGTTTCCCATCCGAGCCCAGGACCAGCGGTGGCGTTGACTGCGATGCCGCAGCTGCGTGTGCCACAGACGGGTCAGCCGAACCCGAAAGGTAAACAGCCTGTCCAGGTTCCCCGGTACCGCGTGGTAGTTGAAGTAGCCTTGCACGACCGACCTGAGCCACTTCCCGGTTTCCGCGACCGGGTCATGCCGGCGTCGTTGGAGTTGCTGCTTGAGCCCGTGCAGCTTGCCCCGCAGTCGCTTGGCCATGGTCCGGCGCTTCACCGTAAAGTACCCCTTCCGGTTCTTCCCGCTCACATGCGTGAACCCCAGAAAGTCGAACGTTTCCGGCTTCCCTTCTCCTCTCTGTTTCCGGTTCGCTTCGGCTTCTCGCCCGAACTCGATCCGGCGCGTCTTATCCGAGTGCAATTCCAAGCCAAACTTCCCCAGCCGCCCCCGGAAGTCCTCCAGAAAGCAGTCCGCTTCGGCTTGCTCTTGGAATCCCAGCACGATGTCGTCGGCATAGCGCACCACGATCACCGCGCCTTGGGCGCGTTTCTTTCGCCACACCTGCACCCAGACGTCAAAAACGTAATGCAGATAGATATTGGCAAGCAGCGGCGAGATCACCGCCCCTTGCGGCGTACCCATCTCCGTTCCCGACCATTGGCCTTCCTCCATCACCCCGGCCTTCAACCATTTCTGGATCAGCCGCAGTATCCGGCGGTCGGCCACGCGATGTTGCACGAACTTGAGCATCCATTCGTGGGAAATCGTATCGAAAAATCCCCGAATGTCAGCATCAAGCACGTAGTTCACTCTCTTCTGCTCCAGCGCATACGACAGCGCGTCCAGCGCTTGGTGCTGGTTGCGCCCCGGCCGAAAGCCATACGAAAACCCCAGAAAGTCCTCCTCGTAAATCGCCTGGAGGATGGTGACCACGGCCTGTTGGACAATCTTGTCTTCCAGTGCCGCCACCCCCAACGGACGTTGCCGCCCGTCGGCTTTCGGGATGTAGACCCTTCGGGAGGGTGTGGCTCGGTACGCTCCGCGGTGGACCCGGCTGTGCAGATCGACCAAGTCGACCCTCCAGCCCGGTCGCATACTCCTGCCAACTCATGCCGTCTACCCCAGGAGCCGCTTTCCGCTTCAGGGCGTAGAAGCTCTCCCGCAGCAAATCGACCGTGAGATGGTGAAGCAGAGCCGTGAACTTCATCCCCTGGTGTTCCTTCGCAGCTTTCCGTACACCCCACAACCCCTGGGACACGCGCGCCCCGCTCTGCGTCAGGTGCGTGTTAGGCTGAGGGATGTTCTCCTTGTTCAGCGGCCTTCCCTCCTCATTCTCCGCCGATAACTTGCCCTCTTTGTTCGAATGATTCATCGGTACTATGCCACTGTCCGACTCCTCGCGGACGTACACGCGGGCCGTACGGCCTAAGCCTTTGCCCGCCGGACCGTCGATTCCTCCGACGGTCGTCCCCGAGGTCTCCCGGTTCTCGTGCAGGAAGTATCTAGGCGTGTCTGGGGTCTTCGACTACGCAGGACTGACCCCGGGACTCGCGCTAGCGCCCCTGAGCCATGTTGCCTTCCGCCGGACCGACAGCGTCGGCATCCTGATTGCACATTTTCGAAGCTCAATACCCAGCCCACCTATTCCCCTGTTTACGCTTCACTGCGCACCTCGCGGCACACAGCGCAAAACTCGGGGCCGAGTGGATCGCTAATCCTTCCTCGTGAGAAATTTTCATTCTCTGCTTCCTGCCGGTTTATCCCGGCGCTTTCCGGTCCATTGGTCTCGGCAGCGCGCTGCGGTAGAATCACCCACCCTGGGAGGTGGCGCGATATGAAGCGGTTCACGGAGAGGCTGTACGAGGAGCTCATCGGGGCGCTCAGCGAGGCTCGGCCGGCTCAGAGAGTGACTGCCTTGATGAAGAGGAGAGAGCTTTCCGGCAGGATTCGGGTCTGCCTGGGGGCCCTCTTGGTCTGGCTGATTTCCTATTCGGCAGCATTGGCCGCAGAGGAATGGCCCAGGCCTCAACTTGTCCCCCTTCCCATGCAAGTCCAGGGAGTGTCGAATGCCGTGCTGAGCTTGAATGGGACCTGGAAGTTCACCCTTTCTCCCCCCACGGAATTCTGGTTGAACAGCTCGGACCCCGCTGCCTGGCCAGAGGTCAGCGTGCCAGGGGAACTGGTGATGCAGGGTTTCAGGATCAGCCGGGACGTGGAATACCCTTATAAGCGGTCGGTTTTGATTCCCTCCGACTTCAAGGGCAAACGAATTATCTTGCGCTTCGATGGCGTTTACAGCTACGCCCGGGTCTGGGTGAACGGAGTCTTGGTGCGCGAACACCATGGAGGCTTCACTTCCTGGGATTGCGATATAACAAACCATGTGACGCCCGGCCAGGTCGCGTGGATCACCGTGGGGGTTACGGACCGGTCGGATGAAATCTCCTACGGCAGCAATTACGCCAAGCACTATATCGGCGGGATTTTGCGGGATGTGAAACTCGTTGCCCTGCCCTCGAACCACGCCACCCGCTTGCAACTCGAAACCGACCTGGACCCGGCCTATAGCGATGCAACGCTCAAGGTGACTGCCGCGATCGCCTTTCATGGAGCCCGAAGGGCCACCCTGAAACTTCAATTGAAAGACCCTGATAACCATGAGGTAGGCTTGCGGCCCGGCTCGATTGACTTTACAGCGGAGAAAACCGAAGCTCGTCTGGACATTCCGGTGCCCGCCCCCAGGAAATGGGACGCCGAGCATCCAAACCTTTACACGCTCGAAGCCAGGGTGGTGGTGGATGGCGTGGCGGTTGAGACCCTGGAAAGGAAGATCGGCTTCCGCAAGATCGAGATTCGCGGGAACAAGCTCTACGTCAACGGGAAGGAAGTGAAACTGCGCGGCGCCTGCCGGCACGACGTCCACCCGCTGCGAGGAAGGTCGACTACTCCCGAGCTTGATGAGCGGGACGCGCTGCTGTTCCGCGATGCGAACCTGAATTTCGTCAGGACTTCCCACTACCCGCCCTCGGAGAAGTTTCTGGAGGCCTGCGATCGCTATGGCGTGTACGTCGAGGAAGAGACTGCCGTCTGCTTCGTGGATGCTGAATGGAACGTGTCGCGCCTAGGGAGCCAGTCCGATCCCGATTTTCTTTCGCGATACATGACCCAGTTCTCGGAGATGATTGAACGGGACCGGAGTCACCCCTCGGTGCTCATGTGGTCGCTGGGGAATGAAAGCCGGTGGGGAACAAACATCGCGGAGGAGTACGCCTATGCGAAGCGCGAGGACCCAAGCCGGCCGGTGATTTTCAGTTATCCGGGAACGGTACCCTCGGGAACCGCCGGCTACGACATCTGGAGTGAACACTATCCCAAAGTCGATGGCGATTTGAAGAGCGCCGGCGTGCCGAAATTGAACGATGAGTATGGACACGTCTCCTGCTACAACCTTGAGACCTTGAAGCGAGACCCCGGCGTGCGGGATTTCTGGGGCGAGAGCATCCGGCGCTTTTGGGATAACTGTTTCGCCTCGGAGGGTTGCCTGGGTGGCGCCATCTGGGGGGCGATTGACGAGGTTTTCATGCTGCCGGACTCGCCCGTAGGTTACGGGGAATGGGGCATTGTGGACGGATGGAGGAGGCCCAAGCCGGAATACTGGCTCACCAAAAAGGCATACTCGCCCATCCATATCAGTGATAGTCCGGTCGCCAATCCTGGGCCAGGGAAGCCTCTGACTTTGCCCGTTCAGAACCGGTTTGACCATACGGATTTGAATGAGCTCACCATCAACTGGAGCGTAGGACCTGATTCCGGGACAGTCACCCACTTCAGCCTC